>NZ_JBNAGJ010000018.1:0-3865 GCF_049803795.1 Youngimonas ophiurae (nom. illeg.) | reverse complement strand
GTGGCCTTTCAGATGGGCCTCAACGGGGAGCCTTTCCCGGTAGGCTTCCGCTCGTCTGCAATGACTGTTTCGCAGATGTCGGACCTGATCGAATTCATATCAGCCTGGGCCGCGCAGCACGGCGTTGTTTTCACCGAAAGGGGCTTCTGATGGCTACCACACTGCCAAAGCGCCCAATCTATCGCAAAGGCCAGCGCCCCGAGAAGTCGGTCCCAATTCGGCAAGCCGCTCGCGGTCGGGACTGCTCTTTGCAGATACCAGGCATATGCACTCACGACCCAGAGCGAACAGTAGGTTGTCACCTGCGCCTCTTCGGATTTGGTGGCATGGGCGTAAAGCCTGACGATCTCTTTGTTATCGACGCCTGTGACCAGTGCCATGCCGTTCTGGATAGCCGCGATAAATGGGCAAGCGCGCCTATCGGATACGAGGACATTTTGCGAGCCCTGATGGTGACGCAAGCGCGCAGCAGGGCTGATGGGCTGATTTTGTTGAAGGGTGAGAAAGAATGAAGATTTACACGCAAGAAGAATTTGACGCACTTCCGGTTGTCAACGGCGTTAGGCACTGCCCGACCGGCGACTACAGCAAAATTAAGACATTCGGCGAGGCGTGCCGCTTCGGCGCGAGGTGCCGCTTCGGCGAGGCGTGCAGCTTCGGCGCGTGGTGCCACTTCGGCGCGTGGTGCAGCTTCGGCGAGGGGTGCAGCTTCGGCGAGGGGTGCAGCTTCGGCGCGGGCGGGTCAAGCCGCTGAATTGGAGGAAGCCATATTTCGCCGTTGATCGGATCGGATCCGAGCATCGAAAGGCCTACTTTTTCAAGAGCGCCAACGACGAAACTTTTATCCGCGCGGGATGTTTTTTTGGAGGTCGCGCAGAGTTTCTGAAAAAACTTCACGCCGATGCTGATCCCCACAAAACAGCCATCTACGAAGCCGCGCTGGCGCTCGCTGAAATGGTTTTGGAAGAGGAGCCCACCAAATGACCCACCCCGTAGACGAACACGTCGGTAAAAAACTGAAAAACCTGCGCGTACTGCGTGGCCTGACACAAACGGACGTTGCCAAGGGTTTGGACATCTCGTTCCAGCAGGTCCAGAAATACGAACTGGGCCGCAACCGGATCAGCGCCAGCAAACTGTTCGAGGTTTCGCGCATCCTGGACGTGCCCCCCGCGTATTTCTTTGACGGTCTGACGGATGACGGCCCAAGCGGCCCAGTCATCGACGCCGAAACCGCCCGGATCGCGAGCGTCATCGCCAAGATCACGGATGAGCGCCTGAAAACACAGATCCGCGCGTTCATTGACGCCGTGGCTGACTACAAACCGGCGGGGGCGTGAGCGATGCGCATACTTCTTATCGAAGACGATCCCACCACATCGAAAAGTATCGAAATGATGCTGACCCATGCGAATCTGAACGTCTATACGACCGATTTGGGTGAGGAGGGGATCGATCTGGCCAAGCTGTATGATTATGATTTGATCCTTTTGGACCTGGGTCTGCCGGATATTAATGGCCACGAGGTGTTGCGGCGATTGCGCCTAGCCCGTGTGGAGACCCCCATCATGGCCTTGACCGGCGACGACAGCATCGATTCCAAGCTGAAATTCTTCGGCTTCGGTGGCGACGATTACCTGACCAAGCCGTTCCACCGGGAGGAACTGATCGCGCGCATTCATGCCATCATTCGTCGGCCCAACCGTCTTTCTGACCCCGCAGTGGAGGAACAGAAATGACCGCCACCGACCGCCTCATATCCTTCACCATCTATGCCGTGCTGGCCTATCTGGCCATCGGCCTGATCACTGGCGCTTGGGCCTGGCTGTTCATCGCCACCGCCCAGCCCGGCAACTGCCCCGCCCTGCCCGGCCTCGGCCGCACGGCTGTTCTGGTCGCCGGGATGGTAGGCGCTCGCGATCCGCTGAACCTGCTGGACTGGATTGTCGATCTGGCGCGCGAATGGGGGCGGAAATGACTGACCTGCCCCTGCCCCAAAATCTGACACCAACACAATTGCGCATCTTCGCCCTTCTGAGAAGAGGCGGCATACGCAGCACAGACCACATCGTTGATCACATCTACGGTGACCGAGAAGATGGCGGGCCGCTGGGGGCCAAAAGGGTCATCTACACCCAAATTCGCGCACTGCGCCGGAAGCTCGAAGGCACAGGCTACACCCTGCGCACCATCGGCTGGCAGGGCTACAAGATGGAGATTCACCATGACTGACACAACCCCCAAGAAGGTCCGGTACGACGGCAAAGAATACCCCAGCATCATCGCAGCCGCGCGCGCCCTGAATACCTGGCCGGGCGTCTTGAGCCGCTCCATCGCCAAGGGCGAGTATTTCGGCAAGAAGATCGAAGCGAAAGTCACGTTCGATGACTGACCTCACCACCCTCCCCGACCGCGCCCTGTCGATCCGCCAGCCGGTCCCGTTCATCCCGGTCAAGGGCGCGCTGGGGCTGTTCAAGTGGAAACGCAATGTGGTGGCGAAATAATGGGTGCTCTTGTCAGATACCACGGCGGCAAAGTTCGAATGGCCGAAAAGATCATCGGACTTTTTCCTGCACACGATTGCTACGTTGAACCGTTTGGCGGCGGCGCGGGTGTTCTTTTGGCAAAGCCCCGGTCACGCTTGGAGGTCTACAACGATCTGGACGGCGACATGGTGACGCTGTTTCGTGTCGTGCGGGACGCGCCAGACGAACTCGCAGCTGCGATTGCAATGACGCCCTTCGCGCGGGCTGAACATGAGGTCGCCCACGAACATGCCGACACCGATCTTGAGCGGGCTAGGCGCATCCTGATCCGGTCGCATTTCGGCCACGGATCATCTGGCATTCACCGCAAAACAGGGTTTCGCGCCGCCGGGTTGCGGGCTGGCACGTTGCCCGTTCATGGTTGGACGACACTACCGGAAACAATCCAAATATCGGCCGAGCGGATGCGTGGAGTTGTGATCGAACAGCGCCCGGCAGTTCAGGTCATGCAAGCGCATGATGGGCCGCAAACGGTCCACTACGTCGATCCGCCATACCTCCCGGAAACGAGGGACAAGGGGCGGGACTATCGCCATGAAATGACCCGCGATGATCACGTCGCGCTCCTGAGCGCACTGAGGTCCATGAAAGGCGCAGTGGTCCTTAGTGGATACGCTTCAACCCTCTATGACGATGCCCTGCACGATTGGCGGCGCATCGAAATCAGCGCACTGGCAGACCGCGCCGCCAAGCGCACCGAAGTCGTTTGGTGCAATTTTGCTGATCACTCTCCGTTGTTCGCGCATCAAGGATTTACGCCCCATGACTGACCGCCCCATCAACCTAACCGACTGGCAGGTCCGCGCCGCACTGAACGGGCGGTTGTCGCTGGTCGTGGAGCCGATCAAGCCGCAGCCCGTTGTGCCGTTTAGCACCTTCTCGGAACACATCATTGACGAGCCCGACCTAAAGCTTTCGAAAGATGGTTTCACCGTTGAGGATGCTGGTCCAGAGCGCCGGATTCCGATCCGGCGAGCCACTGGTGACCGCCTGTGGGGGCGTGAGGCGTGGAGAACAGATCGCTGTTACGATGATCTTGCACCGTTAGAAATGGGGGGTGAAGAGCCTCTGATTTACACCTGCGACGACACTGTGCAGCGATGGGGGTGGAGGCCTGACGCATTGTCGATGTGGGGTCGCATCCGTCGCCCCCAACACATGCCCCGCTGGGCCTCTCGCCTGACCCTGATCGTCACAGACGTGCGGGTTATGCGGGTGCAGGAGATTGGCGACGTTGACGCCAATAAGGCGGGCCTCAAGGGCTTCATATCGGCAGACGGTCAAGACGGGGTGTCCCCTCGCGAAGAACTTCAAGACAC
>NZ_JBNAGJ010000017.1:0-5243 GCF_049803795.1 Youngimonas ophiurae (nom. illeg.) | reverse complement strand
GGTCAGTCATCGAACGTGACTTTCGCTTCGATCTTCTTGCCGAAATACTCGCCCTTGGCGATGGAGCGGCTCAAGACGCCCGGCCAGGTATTCAGGGCGCGCGCGGCTGCGATGATGCTGGGGTATTCTTTGCCGTCGTACCGGACCTTCTTGGGGGTTGTGTCAGTCATGGTGAATCTCCATCTTGTAGCCCTGCCAGCCGATGGTGCGCAGGGTGTAGCCTGTGCCTTCGAGCTTTCGGCGCAGTGCGCGAATTTGGGTGTAGATGACCCTTTTGGACCCCAGCGGCCCGCCATCTTCTCGGTCACTGTAGATGTGATCAACGATGTGGTCTGTGCTGCGTATGCCGCCTCTTCTCAGAAGGGCGAAGATGCGCAATTGTGTTGGTGTCAGATTTTGGGGCAGGGGCAGGTCAGTCACTTCCGCCCCCATTCCCGCACCAGATCGTCAATCCAGTCCAGCAGGCCAATCGGATCGCGAGAGCCTGCGAGTGCGGCGGACAGAACGGCCATGCGGCCGAGGCCGGGCAGGGCGGGGCAGTTGCCGGGCTGGACGGTGGCGATGAACAGCCAGGCCCAAGCGCCAGTGATCAGGCCGATGGCCAGATAGGCCAGAGCGGCGTAGAGGGTGAAGGATATGAGGCGGTCGGTGGCGGTCATTTCTGTTCCTCCACTGCGGGGTCAGAAAGACGGTAGCCGCGCCCCCAAACGGTATCGATATAGTTTTCGCCGTCGGTCGCCTGGCTGAGTTTTTTTCTTAGCTTGGCAACAAACACGTCGATAATTTTCAATTCAGGCTCATCCATGCCACCATATAGGTGGTTGAGGAACATCTCTTTAGTCAGCGTGGTGCCTTTGCGCAGGCTAAGCAGCTCCAACATCTGATATTCCTTGCCGGTCAGGTGTACTGTCTTGCCACCGACATCGACCGTTTTCGCATCCAGATTCACGTTCACCTTGCCCGTGCGGATAACAGACTGGGAATGCCCTTTTGAGCGCCGGATAATGGCGTGAATGCGTGCGATCAGTTCTTCGCGATGGAAAGGCTTGGTCATGTAATCGTCCCCGCCAAACCCGAAGAATTTCAATTTGGAATCGGTGGAATCGTCGCCAGTCAACGCCATGATCGGGGTGTTTACGTGAGCCGTGCGAAGCTCCCGCAGCACATCGTGCCCGTCCATATCGGGCAGGCCAAGATCCAAAAGGATCAAATCATAATCATACAGCTTGGCCAGATCGATCCCCTCCTCACCCAAATCGGTCGTATAGACGTTCAGATTCGCATGGGTCAGCATCATTTCGATACTTTTCGATGTGGTGGGATCGTCTTCGATAAGAAGTATGCGCATCGCTCACGCCCCCGCCGGTTTGTAGTCAGCCACGGCGTCAATGAACGCGCGGATCTGTGTTTTCAGGCGCTCATCCGTGATCTTGGCGACGGCGCTCGCGATCCGGGCGGTTTCCGGGTCGATCACCGGGCCGCTGGGGGTGTCATCCGTCAGGTCCTCAAAGAAATACGCGGGCGGCACGTCCAGGATGCGAGAGATGTCGAACAGCTTACTGGCGCTGATCCGGTTGCGGCCCAGCTCGTATTTCTGGACCTGCTGGAACGAGATGCCCAAACCCTTGGCAACGTCCGTTTGTGTCAGGCCACGCAGGACGCGCAGGTTTTTGAGGCGGATTCCGACGTGGGTGTCTATGGGGTGGGTCATTTGGTGGATTCCTCTTCCAAAACCATTTCAGCGAGCGCCAGCGCGGCTTCGTATATGGCTGTTTTTTGGTGATCAGCATCGGCGTGAAGTTTTTTCAGAAACGCTGCGCGATCTCCGAAAAAACAGCCCGCACGGATAAAAGTTTCGCCGTCGGCGCTCTTGAAAAAATAGGCCTTTCGATGCTCGGATCCGATCCGATCAACGGCGAAATATGGCTTCCTCCAATTCAGCGGCTTGACCCGCCCGCTTTCGAAGCTGCACTCCTCGCCGAATGCCTTAATTTTGCTGTAGTCGCCGGTCGGGCAGTGCCTAACGCCGTTGACAACCGGAAGTGCGTCAAATTCTTCTTGCGTGTAAATCTTCATTAATTCGGTCCTTCCATCCAGAAAATCAGTTCCTCGGCTTCGCCCCGCTCGGTGGGCATGGGGCTGTGTTTGGCGATCACGCGCGCCGCGGCGATCACCTTTTCGTCGGGCTGGTGCGTCAGGTCGGCGATCACGGCACGGGCTGAAATAAGCGCGTCCGTGATTGCCTCGCTGCGGGCATCGTGAGTGGTGGCAGCGGGGATCATTCTTTCTCAGCCTTCAATAAAATCAGCCCATCAGCCCTGCTGCGCGCTTGCGTCACCATCAGGGCTCGCAAAATGTCCTCGTATCCGATAGGCGCGCTTGCCCATTTGTCGCGGCTATCCAGGACGGCATGGCACTGGTCGCAGGCGTCGATAACAAAGAGATCGTCAGGCTTTATGCCCATGCCGCCAAATCCGAAGAGGCGCAGGTGACAACCTACTGTTCGCTCTGGGTCGTGAGTGCATATGCCTGGTATCTGCAAAGAGCAGTCCCGACCGCGAGCGGCTTGCCGAATTGGGGCCGACTTCTCGGGGCGCTGGCCTTTGCGATAGATTGGGCGCTTTGGCAGTGTGGTAGCCATCAGAAGCCCCTTTCGGTAAAAGCAACGCCGTGCTGCGCGGCCCAGGCTGATATGAATTCGATCAGGTCCGACATCTGCGAAACAGTCATTGCAGACGAGCGGAAGCCTACCGGGAAAGGCTCCCCGTTGAGGCCCATCTGAAAGGCCACCTCGTGCCCACAAGCGTGCATGAAGAGCGCCTTCCAAGTCTCCGGGCTGTGGCGCATCCCGTTGTGTTCTGCCTGTTTCGAAATGTCGCCCAGCATGGCCCAGAGTTTGGCGTTCTGCTCCAGGCTGCGCTTTGGCTCCGGCTCGAACCGGATCACGCCACCTTCTGGCATCGCGTCAACATATCGGTGCGCTAGGTGGCGCTGCGTGTCTGTGGCGAGTTTGATGGGGTGGACGGCCATTTCACCAACCGACCGCTTGGAATTTGCGGTAAATATCGCGGGTGGCGATGACGTCTGAGACGCAATAGTCCGCTATCTTTTGATGCTCCCCATTCGCCCACGCCTCTGCAACCATAGAGCCGTCAAAATCCCCCTTGCCTTCAAGGCCAAGGGCAGATGCAAGATTGTCCATGCGGATGGATCCGCGCGCCCCAGCCCATGCGGTCATCGTGTCGAACATACTCTTGTCCCAAGGCTTAGGGTCGCGCGGAATCTGGCGTGGGATTTCAATGCCAAGAACAACGGCACGGCACAAAATGAAGCGGATATCAAAACCACCAATGTAGTGACCGACAAGCGTGTATTTTGCGAAGCTGCGGAACGCCGAGAAAAAGGCACGGATCACGTCAGCCTCTTGCTCCACCGTCTCGGCGTGCGCGACCACGGGGGCATCATCGTCAATAGCCCAAGAAATCGTACAGATATGGCCGCGCGCAGGGTCAAAGCTTGTTTTGGCAAGAGCCTCCTTCGCGGCATTCTCGGCATTTTCATCCATCCATTTCTGGATGCTCTCGGGCTTCTTGATGTTGGCCGGAGGTTTTACCGCGGCCTTCGCGGATTCCAGCGACTCGGGACCTTGGGCCGGGATCGTCTCAATATCGACTACGCAAACATGTTCCATTCTCAATCCTCTCAGTGCTCAATCGCATCGCCGTTCAGATCGGCGTTCTGCGCTTTCTTCATGGTTTCGATTTCCGCCTCGACCTGCGCCGCCTTTTCAGGCGCATCACCTTTCAGCTTCGCCAAATCTTGCTGGAATCGTTTGTCGCTCGTGACAGGCCCGACGCCGTGGCGTTTGAGGTCTGCAATCATCTGGTCGGCCGTGCTCTGGCGCGACGCGCTCGGGCGTTGCTTCACAGGCTCTTTGGGGCGCGGCGCGGCGGCTTGCCCGTCGTCATCAACCTCAGCAGACAGCCCCAGCGCAGCCTTTAGCGTGTAGCGCTGCAAGTAGGTCACTGCGCTGCCTACGGCCTGAAAGCTGTTCTTGCTGCCTGATGTGTCTGGCGAACCGGCCAGAGAAGTTTCTTCGCTGTGGCCGTGCGCGTGTTCGATGATGCAGGTCACGCGAACGCCGCCCTGTCCCTGATCTGTACGGAAACGATAGGACAAACCATGTTTGGACAGGATGGGGTCGATCTGCTTGGCGATGCCGGCCAGCGTTTCGTGCCTGTAGTGGGTGCGCCCCTTCTGTGAGGTGAAGTCAACCGTTGCATCCTTGATGATCGGGGGGATGTCAGCGCGAGCAGCAGACAAGGCCGCAGAAAAGGCAACGCGCGCGCTTTGAGCGTCCACACGCTCTTTCATCGCAAGCATCCGCTCCAGCTTGTCCAGGTCGGCGTTCGGGTCCATGACAACCCGCTCAATCATGGAAACCATCGGATCAGCGGGCAGGACGGCTTGTTCTTCGTGCTTGGTAACGGCGTTCATGCCTTGTCTCCTCTCAGCAAGCGCCACAGGTTGTGGCGGCGTGGTGGGCGATTGATTTGAAAACCGTCAGGACCAGTGCAGTCCCGACAGCGGCAACGAAGCCCCAGCGCAGACATGCGACCAGAAACAGGCACAGGCGCTCGGCATGTTCCGCGCGCTCGTGTTCAGCTTGGCGCGCCTGCAACTCGGAAATGGTGGGGAAGTTCAGATCGGTCATTCTTCAAAGCTCCCGTACATGTGGTCAAAAATCTGGGCTTCGGTTGATTTGGGCGCGGGGGTCGGTGGTGGTGTGCGACCCCCGCGCTCGCCAGGGGGAGAGGAGACCCCTCGGCAGACGCTGCGTCCCCCGTGAGTAGCGGCTTGCAGCGTTTCGATGATTTCTTTGAGTTGCTTGAGCGGGCAGGCCATACCGACTACTCGGCGGCGATGGCGTAGTCGGCAATGTTCTCCTGAACAGCCTCGGCCACACCATCCAAAACGCGCTCCATGGCGGAACTTCCGATGATCTGCTCAACGGCGGACGCGGGCAGGCGGTAGCCGTCCATGTCAACGTAGAGCAGCTCGACACCCATCACGGACAGTCCGTCAACCCCGCCAACGTCTGCGCTGTAGTCGTCCTCAATGGCCACATCGTAGACGGCCACCCCGGTCAGGCTGCAAGCATCGCCGGAAAACTCGGCACTTTCTTCGCGGTAGATCATTTTGGTTCCTCTCATCTGCCCCGCGATTGGCTCCCTGTTGGCGCG
>NZ_JBNAGJ010000016.1:0-10394 GCF_049803795.1 Youngimonas ophiurae (nom. illeg.) | reverse complement strand
TCAACCACTCACAGCAAAAGGGCCGCTTTGTTGAGCGGCCCTTTGTTGGTTTTTATCGGTCGGCTTTCGGCGGGGTTTCCGTTGGGAAATCGCCTGTCGCTAACGGGCGTTTTGCTTGCGCAAAGCCACCCTTACTCGATGATTTTGGACACAACGCCCGAACCGACGGTGCGGCCGCCTTCGCGGATGGCGAAGCGCAGGCCTTCTTCCATCGCGATCGGGGCGATCAGCTCGGCCGACAGTTTCAGGTTATCGCCGGGCATCACCATCTCGGTGCCCTCGGGCAGGATGCAGGTGCCGGTCACGTCCGTGGTACGGAAGTAGAACTGCGGACGGTAGTTCGCGAAGAACGGGGTGTGGCGGCCGCCCTCTTCCTTGGTCAGGATGTAGACCTCGGCTTCGAACTTGGTGTGCGGGTTCACCGAACCGGGGGCACACAGAACCTGGCCACGCTCGACCGACTCGCGGTCGATGCCGCGCAGCAGCGCGCCGATGTTGTCGCCCGCTTCGCCGCGGTCCAGCAGCTTGCGGAACATTTCAACGCCGGTACAGGTGGTTTTGGTGGTGTCCTTGATGCCGACGATTTCGATCTCGTCGCCAACGTTGATCACGCCACGCTCGACACGGCCGGTCACAACGGTACCACGACCCGAGATCGAGAACACGTCTTCGATCGGCATCAGGAAGGGCTGGTCGATCGCGCGCTCGGGCTCGGGGATGTAGGCATCCACGGCGGCCATCAGCTCTTTGATCTTCTCTTCACCGATTTCCGGGTTCTTGCCTTCCATTGCGGCCAGGGCCGAACCTGCGATGATCGGAATATCGTCGCCGGGGAAGTCGTATTCGGACAGCAGCTCGCGGACTTCCATTTCCACCAGCTCCAGCAGCTCTTCGTCGTCAACCTGGTCAACCTTGTTCAGGAACACGACCAGCGCAGGCACACCAACCTGACGCGCCAGCAGGATGTGCTCGCGGGTTTGGGGCATCGGGCCGTCGGCTGCGTTCACAACCAGGATACCGCCGTCCATCTGCGCCGCGCCGGTGATCATGTTCTTCACATAGTCAGCGTGGCCGGGGCAGTCGACGTGCGCGTAGTGGCGGGTCTCGGTCTCGTATTCCACGTGCGCCGTCGAGATCGTGATCCCGCGCGCTTTCTCTTCCGGCGCGCCATCAATCTGGTCATACGCTTTGAAGTCACCGAAATACTTGGTGATCGCCGCCGTCAGCGTCGTCTTACCGTGGTCAACGTGACCAATCGTGCCGATGTTAACGTGCGGTTTGCTACGTTCAAACTTTTCCTTTGCCATTCTATGGCGCCTCGCATTTGGGGGCCCCAATGGCCCGGTTTGATCTTCGGAGGCCGATTTATTGGTTTGGGAACCGGAAATCAAGCCTTGGATGCACCCAACGCGATGCAGTTATGCACCTATGTGGATCCCTGTTCAGCAGCAGCGGGGGCTCAGTCGGCCCTGGGTGCGGGATCGGCGTCTTGGCTGGCCGAATCTGTCGCGGTTTCCTGCCGCAGGAACCACCCTTCCTCCGAGTGTTTCTTGACCAGGAAATCCTGGATCTGCTTGGCCGCATTGCGCGACAGGCCCAGCATCTGCTCTTCCTTGCTTTGGGTCAGCCCCGACCCCAGGACCGATTTGGTTGAGAAGCTTTCCAGCACTGTGATCTGCTGGGGCTTTTCATTCAGCTTCTTGCCCTTGGCATCGTCCCAGACCGTCAGGTTGATGATCAGCACCGATTTAGGAGAGGCCACCACCGGAATTCCCGGCTGCGCCAGAACATAGCCCTCGACCGACACGCCGAAATGATACAGCTGCTGGCCGTCATAGCGGTCAAAGCGTTCGGCGATGGCTCCGGTCAGGCTGGCAATCCATTCGTCCGGCGTTGCCTCACGCGAGACCGGCCCTTTGACCATCTTCGGCGCCACGACGATGTTATGCTCCAGCTTGAACGCGCCCAGATCGGCGGGTGCCTGATCCAGATCGTTGGGGTTCGTGCAGGCGGCCAGCCCGATCAGCAAAGTCATAACGGCAAGGATACGGGTCATTTGCGGCTCCTGATCTGATCCATACCCCCGAGATAAAGCACCCCGCCGCGCCGCGCAATCGGCAGGGCAGATTGCCAGGCCGGTTTCGCCGCCTATACTTTCAACAACGGAGGCCGAAATGTCTGACACTGTTCCCCTGCCCGCCCGCGTTCCGCTGGTCACTCAGCCGCTTGGCCTGCTGGCCAGCCTGGCCGCCGCGCGCCGCAACATTCTGTCGATCATTCCCGACATCGCCACCAAACAACCGATGGTTTCAGGCAAAACCGGCGCGCGCTGGCATATGGTGATGGACCCGCAGGCCCTGCGCCGGATTTTGCTGGAAAGACTGGACGATTACCCCAAATCCAACGTCACAAAGAACCTGCTGCGCCCGGCGATCGGCGACTCGCTGTTCGTCGCCGAAGGCGCGCACTGGCGCTGGCAAAGACGCGCTGCGGCCCCGGTTTTTTCGCATCGCAACATCACGAATCTCAGCTCGATCATGACCGCCGCCGCCCTGCGTGCCTCGGATCGGATTGCCCAGGCGGGCAACAGGGCGGTCGATATGTATGACACCATGGTGCGCGCCACGTTCGAAGTGATCAGCGATGTCACCTTCTCGGGCGATGAAGGTTTCGATCGCAGCGCCGTGCACACCGCCATCGACAGCTATATCGCCGAGGCCGGCCGCGTCAGCCTGCTGGACATGTTCAGCGCCCCCGACTGGATCCCCCGCCCCAACCGCCTGTTCGCGGGCCGCGCCGTGAAACAGATGAAAAAAATGGCCGACCACGCCATCGAAAGCCGGAAAAACGCGCCCCCTTCGGGCATTCCCGATCTGCTCGATCTGCTGCTGGCTGGCGAAGACCCCGAAACCAAACGCCGCATGAACACAGCCGAGCTGCGCGACAACCTGCTGGCCTTTATCGTCGCCGGGCATGAAACAACCGCCCTGACCCTGGCCTGGGCGCTGTATCTGTGCGCCCATGATCCCGCCATCCAAAGCCGCGCCCGGCAAGAGGCCCAATCCGTGCTCTCTCCCGGCGCGCCGGCCACCGCCCAGGACGTGCCCGACCTGCCCTTTATTCGCATGATCATCGACGAGGCGCTCAGGCTCTATCCACCCGCCGCGCTTGTCTCGCGCACCGCGCAGAAACCGGACATCCTGGGCGGACGCACAATTCAACCCGGCGACACCGTCATCCTGCCCTTCTATGCGCTGCACAGAAACCACCTGCTCTGGGATGCCCCCGACGCCTTTCACCCGGACCGCTTCGCCGATCGCAAATCCATCGCACGGTTCACCTACCTCCCCTTCGGAGACGGCCCCCGCATCTGCATCGGCGCCAGCTTCGCCCTGCAAGAGGCCGTGATCATCCTGGCCACACTTCTGGCACAGTATCGCTTCACAGCCATTCCCGGCCGCGCCCCCAAGCCCGTCATGATCCTGACCCTGCGCCCCGAAGGCGGCGTCTGGCTTCAGGCCGAAAGGCTACCCTAGCCCGCGCACCGCCACGCCCCTCCGGCCCGCCCCGAGGAAGAGGCCAAAGGCCGATGACGAGACATCCAGCGCGCGCGACAGCGCGCCCCTTTTAGCTGAACTTGAAATCGCGCGGGAACCCATAGGGCGGCTTCTTGCCCACCCCGGCGCGCTTGCCCAGCCACTCGGTCAGGTCAGGCTCGTGGCGGGTCTTGCCCCCGCCCATCTCCCAGCTCAGCCCCTCGGCCCAGTTGAAAGTGGTAATATCGCTCAGGCCACCATCCAGCTCCAGCGTCCCCTGCCGGCCACGCGCCATATTGTACTTTTGCAGACGCACGCCCTTGCCTCGCGCCATCTCGGGCAGTTCCGAGGCCGCGAAGACCAGGAATTTCCCGTTCTGACTGACAATCGCCACGTGATCCCCGACAATCGGCCGCACCAGCTGTGCCCGCGCCTCCTTGCCGACATTCAGCACCTGTTTGCCGGTCCGGGTCTGCGCCAGGATCTCATCTTCGCTGACAGCAAACCCATTGCCCTCGGACGAGGCCACCAGCAGCTTCTGCCCAGGTTTGTGGATGAACAGATCGACGATCTCGGCCTCGTTCGGCAGATCCACCATCAGGCGCAGCGGTTCTCCCATGCCGCGCCCGCCCGGCAGATTGCTGGCCTGCACCGTATAGAACCGCCCGGTCGACGCAAAAATCAGCAGCTTATCCGTGGTCTCTGCATGGAAAATGAACCGAGGCCCATCCCCATCCTTGAATTTCAGCTCGCGGGTCAGGTCAATATGGCCCGTCATCGCGCGGATCCAGCCCATTTGCGAACAGACCACCGTGATCGGTTCACGCTCGATCATCGCCTCCAGCGGAACCTCTTCGGCCTCGGTGGCTTCGGCGAACTGGCTCAGGCGGCTGCCGCGTTCGTAATCCTTGCCGAATTTCTTGCGGGTCTCGCGCAGTTCTTCGGCGATGCGGCCCCATTGCAGCCCCTCGTCGGCCAGCAGATCCTCAAGGTTCGCGCGTTCGGCCATCAGGGCATCGCGTTCCTTGACCAGCTCGATCTCTTCCAGCCGGCGCAGGCTGCGCAGGCGCATGTTCAGGATCGCTTCGGCCTGGACCTCGGACAGCTCCCCCTCGCCGCCACTGGGCAAGGGCGAGTGATAATCGGTCTCGGACGTGGCGCGGGCATGTTTCAGCCCCCAGTTTTCCGCCATCAGCGCGGCCTTGGGGTCGTCATCGTACCGGATGATGTCGATCACCCGGTCCAGATTCAGAAAGGCAATGATGAAACCTTCCAGCACTTCCAGACGGTGATCAATCTTATCCAGCCGGTGACGCGAGCGCCGTTGCAGCACGTCACGGCGGTGATCCAGAAACGCGCGCAGCACTTCCTTGAGCGAGCAGACCTTGGGCGTCACCCCATCAATCAGCACGTTCATGTTCAGGCTGAACCGGACCTCAAGATCGGTATTGCGGAACAGCGCGCCCATCAGCAGCTGAGGGTCCACGTTTTTGGATTTGGGTTCCAGAATCAAGCGGATGTCATCGGCGGATTCGTCACGTACATCGGCCAGAATCGGCACTTTCTTGGTCTGGATGACCTCGGCCAGTTTCTCGATCAGCTTGGATTTCTGCACCTGATAGGGGATTTCCGTGACGACGATCTGCCATTGGCCACGGCCCAGATCCTCGACCTCCCATTTGCAGCGCAGGCGGAAGCTGCCGCGCCCGGTACGGTACGCCTTGGCGATGTTTTCCTGCGGCTCGACGATCACACCGCCGGTGGGAAAATCGGGGCCCGGCACATATTGCAGCAACGTGTCATCGCGCGCATCGGGGGACTTGATCAGATGCAGGCAGGCGTTGCACAGCTCTTCGATATTATGAGGCGGGATGTTCGTTGCCATCCCCACCGCAATCCCCGCGGCCCCATTGGCCAGCAGGTTGGGAAAGGCGGCGGGCAGCACCACGGGCTCGGTCAGGGTGCCATCGTAGTTTTCGCGAAAATCGACGGCGTTTTCGTTCAGCCCCTCCAGCAGAGCCTCGGCGGCGGCGGTCATCCGGGCCTCGGTGTATCGGCTGGCGGCCGGGTTATCCCCGTCGATATTGCCGAAATTCCCCTGCCCGTCCACCAGCGGATAGCGCACGGCGAAATCCTGCGCCAGACGCGCCATCGCATCATAGATCGCGGCATCGCCATGCGGGTGATAGTTGCCCATCACGTCGCCGCTGATTTTCGCGGATTTACGGAATCCCCCGCCCGAGGTGAGTCGCAGCTCGCGCATGGCAAAAAGGATTCGCCGGTGCACAGGTTTTAATCCGTCCCGCGCATCGGGCAGCGCCCGGTGCATAATCGTGCTTAGCGCGTAGGTCAGGTAACGGTCACCAATGGCCCGACGCAAAGGCTCGGCCAGCTCAGTGGGGTTCATGTTGGGGTCATCCAGCAGATCGCTCATAAATGCTGTGTACCGCCCAAAATCTAACGCGGCAAGTCACAGGCCCAAATCGCCTGAAACAATTCTCATAGGTTGCACCCGCGTCGCTAAATCGCCCTGTGCGTTGAAGAATTCCGTACAGTGTTTTGATGTCCGGGGAACAGTTTTACGGGTTTCCCCATAAGCTTTGCGGGGCTTGCATGTTATACTGGCCTCAATTCGTTAATGCGTTTGTGTAAAGGGGGACGCGCAATGCTGCGCTATATACTGCTGACTTTCGTGTTTCTGGGCTGGGCTTTTTACGAAGCCAGCGGCGGCACTGAATTCACTGCCGACCTGCAAGCAAAGAAAGAACTGGCCGCTGCCAAGGCCGCTCAGGACGCCGCTGAAAAAGCCGAGGCCGCAGCCCTGGCGCAGCGCGAAATCGAGGTGCCCGCCGCGATGGTCACCCGCGCGGCTTTTGATCCGGCCGAGGTTACGCCCCCCGCGCAATCCGACGCACAGCCCGCCGCAACACCGGATCCAGAAGCGAAAGACGACCCTGAAATCGCCACGATCGACGAAACTCCGGCCCCGGACATCCGCAAGGTGGCCGGGTCGCGGGTGAACATGCGCATGGGGCCGGCGACCAGCTATAATATCGTGCTGCGCCTGACCCGCGGCACACGTGTTCAGGTACTGCAAGAGCCGGGCAACGGCTGGGTCAAGCTGCGCGTCGAAGAGAATGGCCGCGTCGGCTGGATGGCCTCGCGTCTGCTGACCAAGGTGCCCAGCTAAGCCCCTGCGGCCCCGCATTGCAACCCGCCCCAATTTCCCCTAGCCCTGTGACAACGGGCAAAGGGCGACACGCAAATGACGAAATCCATCCTGATCACCGGCTGTTCCTCGGGTATCGGCTATGACGCGGCACACGGGCTGAAACGGGCCGGCTGGCGCGTCTTTGCCACCTGCCGGCAGCAACAGGATGTCGAACGCCTGCGCGCCGAAGGGCTAGAAAGCATCCGCCTGGACTATGCCGACGAAACCAGCCTCCAAGAGACCCTGGACTGGGTGTTGCAGCAAACCGGCGGCACGCTGGATGCGCTGTATAACAACGGGGCCTTCGCCTGCCCCGGCGCGGCCGAGGATCTGCCACGCGATGCCCTGCGCGAGATTTTCGAGGTCAACCTGTTTGGCTATCACGATCTGACCCGCCGCGTGATCCCGGTGATGCGCGCGCAGGGACATGGGCATATCATCAATTGCAGCTCGGTTCTGGGGCTGGTGGTGGCCCCCTGGCGCGCCGCCTATAACACCACGAAATTCGCGCTCGAAGGGCTGACCGACACCCTGCGCATCGAAATGCGCGACACCAATATCCAGATCGTCCTGCTGGAACCGGGCCCGGTGACCTCGGACATCCGCGCCAATTCGGTTCCGCATTTCGAGAAATGGATCGATTGGGAAAATTCGTCCCGCGCGGAACAATATCGCGCCAACCTGATCCCCCGGCTTTACGCCAAAAAAGAGGGCAAAGACCCGTTCGAGCTGCCCGCCTCGGCCGTCACCGCCAAATTGCTGAAAATCCTGAACACGCCCAATCCGCGCCCGCGCTACTATGTGACGACGGCCACCTATATCATGGGCACGCTGCGCCGCATTCTGCCCGCGCGCGCGCTGGACGCGATTCTGGCCCGCGGCTGATACGCGACAAATCGCGGGTTCGCTTTTGCCTCCGCACGGACTACATCAGGGCCAACCTAACGAAAGGACCAGCCTGTCATGAAGGACGATCCCCTTTTCTATGTCGTCGCCATCGCCTGCCTGGCCGTCGTCGTCATCCTGATGACCGGCATCGGAGGCTTCGCCAAGGGCGGCGATTTCAACAGGAAACACGCGAACAAGATCATGCGGATGCGGATCGTGGCGCAATTCATTGCCGTCGTTCTGATCCTGCTGTTCGTCTGGCTAAGGAGAGGCTGACAATGGTTGTCCTGAATAAGATTTACACCCGCACCGGCGACAAGGGCGACACCGCCCTGGGCAATGGCGACCGCGTGGCCAAGAACTCGGCCCGCGTGAATGCCTATGGCACCGTGGATGAAACCAATGCCACTCTGGGGTTGGCGCGCCTGCACGCAGATGGCGATCTGGATGCCGCCCTGGCCCGCATTCAGAACGATCTGTTCGATCTGGGCGCCGATCTGTGCCGCCCCGACATGGAAAAAGACGCCGAGGCCGAATACCCGCCCCTGCGTATGGCCGATGCTCAGGTGGACCGGCTGGAGGCCGAGATCGACGCGATGAATCAGGCTCTGTCGCCGCTGCGCAGCTTTATCCTGCCCGGAGGCTCGGCCCTGGCGGCGCATCTGCACCTGTCGCGCACCGTATCGCGCCGGGCCGAACGCCTGGCCGTCGAGCTGGCGCGCCTGGAGGCCGTGAACCCCGCTGCGGTTCGCTATCTGAACCGGCTTAGCGACTGGCTGTTCGTGGCCGCGCGTGTCGCCAATGACAACGGCGAATCGGATGTTCTGTGGGTGCCCGGCGCCAATCGTCAGGCTTAACCGTCAAACCGTCCGACGATCCGGGCGAACTTCCTTTCCCCAAGGGAAATTCCTCTGGACTTCCGTTATTTCACATGCGAACCAACTGGCAGAGAAGGCCATTTTCGAAGAAACGCGACGTCGAATAGACAAGACGTGACGATTTTGACCTGTTTCATGGGCGCGCAAGATTATATCAACGCGCTGAGCATTTCTGAGGGAGTCGTTTCGCGCCCCTCATCATTGAAGGGAGACCACACATATGAAGGTACTCGTACCGGTCAAGCGTGTGATTGACTACAACGTAAAGGTTCGCGTTAAGGCGGATGGCGGCGGAGTTGATCTTGCGAATGTAAAGATGTCGATGAACCCGTTCGACGAGATCGCGGTTGAAGAGGCGATCCGGCTGAAAGAAGCGGGCAAGGCGGACGAGATCGTCGTTGTGTCGATCGGGGTGAAACAGGCGCAGGAAACGCTGCGGACGGCTCTGGCGATGGGGGCGGACCGTGCGATTTTGGTTGTTGCGGCGGATGACGTTCACACGGATATCGAACCTCTGGCCGTTGCCAAGATTCTGAAGGCCGTGATCGACGAAGAGGCCCCCGGCCTGGTCATTGCGGGCAAGCAGGCGATCGACAACGACATGAACGCGACCGGCCAGATGCTGGCGGCGCTTTTGGGGTGGGGTCAGGCGACCTTTGCCTCTGAGGTTGGGATTGACGGCGATACGGCCGTTGTCACCCGCGAGGTGGACGGCGGTCTGCAAACGATCAGCGTGAAGCTGCCGGCGATCGTGACCGCCGATCTGCGCCTGAACGAGCCGCGCTACGCCAGCCTGCCCAACATCATGAAGGCCAAGAAGAAGCCGCTGGACGAGAAAACGGCCGCCGATTACGGCGTCGATACCGCCCCGCGTCTTGAGATCGTGAAAACTGCGGAACCTGCGGCCCGTCAGGCCGGAGAGATTGTCGGCTCGGTCGATGATCTGGTTGCGAAGCTGAAAGAAAAGGGGGTCGTGTAATGGCTGTTCTTCTCCTTGCGGAAATCTCGGGTGGGGCGCTGGCGCTGGACGCCACCGCCAAAGCTGTCACTGCCGCCACCGCCCTGGGCGATGTGACGGTTCTGGTGGCCGGGCCTGCGGGCGCGGCCGAAGAGGCCGCCACCATCGCAGGTGTGGCCAAGGTTCTGGTTGCCGATGACGCGGCCTACGCCAACGGCCTGGCCGAGCCCGTGGCCGACCTGCTGGTCAGCCTGGCAGGCAATTATGAACATATCGTTGCCCCGTCCACGGCCAGCGCAAAAAACATTCTGCCGCGGGTGGCCGCGCTGCTGGATGTGATGGTTTTGTCGGATGTGACGGCGATTGTGGACGGCGCCACGTTTGAACGCCCGGTCTATGCGGGCAACGCGGTTCAGACGGTAAAATCCAACGATTCCAAGAAGGTACTGACGGTTCGCACCTCGACTTTCGATGCGGCGGGCACTGGCGCGGCCGCCCCGGTTGAGGCAATCTCCGCCGCCGGCAACGCCGGGCTTAGCACCTGGGTCGAGGACAAGGTCGCCGAAAGCGACCGGCCGGAACTGACCTCGGCTGGCGTTGTCGTTTCGGGCGGCCGCGGTGTCGGCTCCGAGGAAAACTTCGCCCTGATCGAGGCCCTGGCCGACAAGCTGGGCGCCGCCGTCGGCGCCTCGCGCGCGGCGGTGGATTCGGGCTTTGCCCCGAACGACTGGCAAGTGGGCCAGACCGGCAAGGTCGTCGCGCCGGATCTGTATATCGCCGTCGGGATTTCCGGGGCAATTCAACACCTTGCGGGCATGAAAGACAGCAAAATCATCGTCGCCATCAACAAGGACGAAGAGGCCCCCATCTTCCAGGTCGCCGACTTCGGACTCGTCGCAGACCTCTTCGACGCATTGCCTGAA
>NZ_JBNAGJ010000015.1:0-20959 GCF_049803795.1 Youngimonas ophiurae (nom. illeg.) | reverse complement strand
TTCAGGCAATGCGTCGAAGAGGTCTGCGACGAGTCCGAAGTCGGCGACCTGGAAGATGGGGGCCTCTTCGTCCTTGTTGATGGCGACGATGATTTTGCTGTCTTTCATGCCCGCAAGGTGTTGAATTGCCCCGGAAATCCCGACGGCGATATACAGATCCGGCGCGACGACCTTGCCGGTCTGGCCCACTTGCCAGTCGTTCGGGGCAAAGCCCGAATCCACCGCCGCGCGCGAGGCGCCGACGGCGGCGCCCAGCTTGTCGGCCAGGGCCTCGATCAGGGCGAAGTTTTCCTCGGAGCCGACACCGCGGCCGCCCGAAACGACAACGCCAGCCGAGGTCAGTTCCGGCCGGTCGCTTTCGGCGACCTTGTCCTCGACCCAGGTGCTAAGCCCGGCGTTGCCGGCGGCGGAGATTGCCTCAACCGGGGCGGCCGCGCCAGTGCCCGCCGCATCGAAAGTCGAGGTGCGAACCGTCAGTACCTTCTTGGAATCGTTGGATTTTACCGTCTGAACCGCGTTGCCCGCATAGACCGGGCGTTCAAACGTGGCGCCGTCCACAATCGCCGTCACATCCGACAAAACCATCACATCCAGCAGCGCGGCCACCCGCGGCAGAATGTTTTTTGCGCTGGCCGTGGACGGGGCAACGATATGTTCATAATTGCCTGCCAGGCTGACCAGCAGGTCGGCCACGGGCTCGGCCAGGCCGTTGGCGTAGGCCGCGTCATCGGCAACCAGAACCTTGGCCACACCTGCGATGGTGGCGGCCTCTTCGGCCGCGCCCGCAGGCCCGGCCACCAGAACCGTCACATCGCCCAGGGCGGTGGCGGCAGTGACAGCTTTGGCGGTGGCGTCCAGCGCCAGCGCCCCACCCGAGATTTCCGCAAGGAGAAGAACAGCCATTACACGACCCCCTTTTCTTTCAGCTTCGCAACCAGATCATCGACCGAGCCGACAATCTCTCCGGCCTGACGGGCCGCAGGTTCCGCAGTTTTCACGATCTCAAGACGCGGGGCGGTATCGACGCCGTAATCGGCGGCCGTTTTCTCGTCCAGCGGCTTCTTCTTGGCCTTCATGATGTTGGGCAGGCTGGCGTAGCGCGGCTCGTTCAGGCGCAGATCGGCGGTCACGATCGCCGGCAGCTTCACGCTGATCGTTTGCAGACCGCCGTCCACCTCGCGGGTGACAACGGCCGTATCGCCGTCAATCCCAACCTCAGAGGCAAAGGTCGCCTGACCCCACCCCAAAAGCGCCGCCAGCATCTGGCCGGTCGCGTTCATGTCGTTGTCGATCGCCTGCTTGCCCGCAATGACCAGGCCGGGGGCCTCTTCGTCGATCACGGCCTTCAGAATCTTGGCAACGGCCAGAGGTTCGATATCCGTGTGAACGTCATCCGCCGCAACAACCAAAATCGCACGGTCCGCCCCCATCGCCAGAGCCGTCCGCAGCGTTTCCTGCGCCTGTTTCACCCCGATCGACACAACGACGATCTCGTCCGCCTTGCCCGCTTCTTTCAGCCGGATCGCCTCTTCAACCGCGATCTCGTCGAACGGGTTCATCGACATCTTTACATTCGCAAGATCAACTCCGCCGCCATCCGCCTTAACGCGAACCTTTACGTTGTAGTCAATCACACGCTTGACTGGGACTAGAATTTTCATAGCAAACTCCGACAGTTAGTCCGGGTAATTCAGGTGGCCCCGGCCAGCGGGGCCGCCCCAATCAGAAGGATTTTTTCAGCAGCTCGCGCAGCTCGCCCACCACACCGCGACGGAAGGCCAGCACACAGGCGACAAAAATCACGCCCAGCACCACCGGCACCCAGGCCGCCAGCGGCCCCGAGGCCAGGTAGTTTTGCAGCGCGATGATGATGCCCGCCCCAACCGAGGGGCCAACGATGGTGCCCAGACCGCCCAGCAGGGTCATCAGCACCACCTCGCCGGACATGTGCCAATGCGCATCGGTCAGTGAGGCCAGCTGGAACACCACCGTTTTGGTCGCGCCCGCCAGACCGGCCAGCGTGGCCGACAGCACAAAGGCCAGCAGCTTGTACTTATCCACATCATAACCCAGCGAGGTGGCGCGGTCCTCGTTATCGCGGATCGCCGACAGCACCTGCCCAAAGGGTGAATTCACCGTGCGCGAGATCAGGAAATAGGCGGCGGCAAAGATCACCAGAACGAAGTAGTACATGTTCAGATTGTCGTTCAGATCGACAATGCCCAGGGCAGTGCCGCGCGGAACGCCTTGCAGCCCGTTTTCACCGCCGGTGAAATCCGCCGAGATAAACAGGAAATACACCATCTGCGCCATCGCCAGCGTGATCATCGCGAAATAGATGCCCTGGCGGCGGATCGCGATCATGCCGATCAGCAGGCCCAGAATACCGGCGGCGGCAGCGCCGGTCAGGATGCCCAGTTCGGTCGGCAGGCCCCAGACCTTAAGCGCGTGCCCCGTGATATAGGCCGCCCCGCCGAAAAACGCCGCATGACCGAAGGACAGCAGGCCCCCGTAGCCCAGGATCAGGTTGAAAGCACTGGCAAACAGGGCAAAGCACAGCAGCTTCATCAGGAACACAGGATAGATAACCAGCGGCGCGACCAGCAGCAGCGCAATGGCAATGAGATAACCGATTTTGGAATTCATGATGCGCTCCTATCAGGCGGTTTTGCCGAACAGGCCGGCCGGTCGCAGAACCAGCACGATCGCCATGACGACAAAGATGACGGTAGAGGATGCCTCGGGCCAGAAGACCTTGGTCAGCCCTTCGATGATGCCCATGGCCAGGCCGGTCACGACGGCCCCCATGATCGAGCCCATGCCGCCGATCACAACCACCGCAAACACCACGATGATCAGGTTCGAGCCCATCAGCGGCGACACCTGGGTAATGGGCGCGGCCAGCACCCCGGCAAAGGCCGCCAGCGCAACGCCATACCCATAGGCCAGCGTGGTCAGCAGCGGCACGTTCACGCCAAAGGCCTGCAACAGTTTGGGGTTTTCGGTGCCCGCCCGCAGATAGGCGCCGATCTTGGTTTTCTCAAACAGGAACCAGGTGCCGATACAGACGATCAGCGCGGCCACAACCACCCAGCCGCGATACCAGGGCAGGAACATGAAGCCCAGATTCACCCCGCCCATCAGCTGTTTGGGCGCGGCATAGGGCGTTCCGGACGAGCCGAAAATCTTGACAAAGACGCCCTCGATCACCAGCGCCAGACCAAAGGTCAGCAGCAGGCCGTACAGGTGATCCACCCCGGCCAGACGGCGCAACAGCAGCCGTTCCAGCACGATCCCGAAAACGCCGACGATCAGCGGCGCCAGAAACAGCGCACCCCAATATCCAATGCCCAGCCATTTGGTCAGAGCGACCGTGGCAAAGGCGCCCAGCATATACAGCGCTCCGTGGGCGAAGTTCACAATGTTCAGCAGGCCAAAGATGACCGCCAGCCCCAAGGACAGCACCGCGTAAAAGGCGCCGTTAATCAGCCCCAGCAGCAGCTGCCCGAAAAGAACCTGGGGCGGAAAACCCAGCAGATCTGTCAGCATATTCCGTATTCCTGAATAGAGGGTTTGCGCGAATTGGTTCCCGCCAGGCGCGCATCACTTCGCCTGGCGGGTGCTCTCGCCTTACTTCGTCGGGCAGGTGCTTTCGGAAAGGGGACCGAATGCCTCTTCACCGGGGATGGTGCGGACGATTTTCAGCAAATCCCATTCGCCATTGGAGTCAGCGGGGGATTTCACTTCGGCGAGATACATGTCATGCACCATGCGGCCGTCGCTGCGCAGTTTGCCGTTCTTGGCGAACATGTCGTTCACGGGCATTTCGCGCATTTTCGCCAGAACGGTATCGGTGTCATCCGACCCGGTGGCTTCGATGGCTTTCAGATAGTGGCGCACGGCCGAGTAGGTGCCAGCCTGAATGCCCGTGGGCATCTTGCCGGTTTTGGCCTGGAACTGTTCCGACCAGGCACGGGTTTCATCGTCCATGTCCCAGTAGAAGGAAACGGTCATTTGCAGACCCTGGGCGACTTCCTGGCCGATGGATTTGACGTTGGGCAGGAACACCAGCAGGCCGGCGATTTTCTGACCGGCGGCGACAACGCCGAATTCATGCGCGGCCTTGATCGCGTTCACGGTGTCTCCGCCAGCGTTGGCCAGACCGATGATTTTCGCGCCCGAAGCCTGGGCTTGCAGAATGAAGGACGAGAAATCCGAGGCCGGGAACGGGTGTTTGGCCGCACCCACGACCTGGCCGCCTGCCCCTTCGACAACGGCCGACACATCACGTTGCAGAGCTTCGCCAAAGGCATAGTCCGCGGTCAGGAAATACCAGCTGTCGCCGCCTTCCTTGACGATGGCCGAGCCAGTGCCCACAGCCAGCGCGCGGGTGTTATAGGTCCAGTGCAGGCCGGTGGGAATGCAGGCGTCGTTGGTCAGCGGCGACGAGGCCGCGCCCGATACCAGAGCGATCTTGTTCTGCTGCTTGGCCACTTCGAACACAGCCAGCGCAACCGAGGTGGTCACCAGTTCGGCAAAGGCATCGACGCCCTGCGTGTCGCCCCATTCGCGCGCCTTGTTGGCGGCGATGTCGGCTTTGTTCTGGTGGTCGGCGGTGACCAGCTCGATGGGTGCGCCGGCGACGGTGCCGCCGAATTCGTCGATAGCCATCTGCGCGGCCACAACGGTGCCTTCGCCCGCCACGTCCGAATAAGTGGCCGACATGTCGGTCATCAGGCCGATTTTGACGGTGCCGCCGCTGATTTCCGCAGCCGCAGCCGAGGCCAGCATGGCCAGTGCGGACGCGCTGGCCGCCAGGGTTTTAAACAGTTTCATGAAGTCTCCTCCGATTGTTGGGTTCAGTTACACACTGAGGTATTCGTCAAAGACGTGGCTCTTCTCTTCCAGCTCGTCTTTGTGAATGGTTGCAACGATATGGCCGTGGTCCATGATCAGGTGACGGTCAGCCAAAGGCGCGGCAAAACGGAAGTTTTGTTCAACCAGAATAATGGTATAGCCGCGTTCCTTTAGCTGGATCAGAACCTCGCCCAGCTTGTCGTTGATGACGGGGGCCAGGCCCTCGGTGATTTCGTCCAGCAGCAGCACATTGGCGCCGGTGCGCAGGATACGCGCCATGGCCAGCATCTGCTGTTCGCCGCCCGACAGGCGCGTGCCCATGGATTTGCGGCGTTCGGCCAGGTTGGGGAACATCTCGTAGATTTCCTCGACCGACATGCCACCGGGGGCCACGTTGGGCGGCAGCATCAGGTTTTCCTCGACATTGAGGCTGGCGAAGATCCCGCGTTCCTCGGGGCAGTAGCCGACCCCCATATGCGCGATGGTGTGGGGCTGCGATTTGATGATCTCTTCGCCCTTCATCACGATCGAGCCGGTACGATGCCCGATCAGCCCCATGATGGCGCGCAGCGTGGTTGTCCGCCCCGAGCCATTGCGGCCCAGCAGCGTCACCAGCTCGCCCTGATAGACGGTCATGTCGATACCGTGCAGCGCGTGGCTTTCGCCGTAGAAAGCGTGCAGATCCTGAATGCGCAGCTCTTCGATATGTTCGGACAGGTGGCGCCCGCCCAGTTCGTGATTTTCGTGGTCAGCGTGGGCGGTGGTCATGCGGCTTTCCCCATATAGGCTTCTTTCACGCGCGGATCCGCGGACACGGTGGCATAGTCGCCCTCGGTCAGGATCGCGCCGCGTTGCAGGACGGTGATGGTGTCGCAAAGCGTAGACACAACGCCCAGGTTATGTTCGACCATCAGAATGGTGCGGCCCTTGGAGACCTTGCGGATCAGCTGGGTGACCAGTTCCACATCCTCGCGGCCCATGCCCTGAGTGGGTTCGTCCAGCAGCATCAGCTCGGGCTCCATCGCCAGGGTGGTGGCGATCTCCAGCGCGCGTTTGCGGCCATAGGACATATCGGCCACCTGACTGTCGGCGAACCGCTCCAGCCCGACCGAGGACAGCAATTCTTCGGCCCGTTCGTTCAGCTTGTTCAGCGTGTTGACCGAGCGCCAGAAATGGAACGAGGTGCCCAGCTGGCGCTGCAACGCCACGCGCACGTTTTCACGCGCGGTCATATGCGGGAAAACGGCGGAAATCTGGAACGACCGGATCACGCCCATCCGCGCGATTTCAGCGGATTTGGCGCGGGTGATGTCCCGCCCGTTAAAGCTGATCTGCCCGCGCGTGGGCTGCAAAAACTTGGTCAGCAGGTTGAAAACGGTGGTTTTGCCGGCACCATTCGGCCCGATCAGGGCGTGAATCTGGTGGCGCTGGACGTTCAGGTTTACATCATCAACGGCGGTGAAGCCCTTGAATTCTTTGGTCAAACCCTGGGTCTGTAGAATGTACTGTCCGGAATCGCTCATGTGTGGGGCATCCATTTGGGTGCAAGGGGGGCGTGGATTTCCACACTCCCCTGGCGTTTCGGGAAAATTCAGCTCAGCGCGCGGGCGCGATCACGCAGCACGAATTTTTGCACTTTGCCGGTCGAGGTTTTGGGCAATTCGCCAAAAACGATGGTCTTGGGCGCCTTGAAATGCGCCATGTTCTGGCGGCAGAAGGCGATCAGATCCTTCTCGGAAATCTCTTTGCCCGGCTTCAGCTCGACAAAGGCGCAGGGGGTTTCGCCCCATTTTTCGTCCGGTCTGGCGACCACGGCGGCCTCCATCACGGCGGGGTGTTTATAGAGCACATCCTCGACCTCGACCGAACTGATGTTCTCGCCACCCGAGATGATGATGTCCTTGGAACGGTCCTTCAGCTCGACATAGCCATCGGGGTGCATGACGCCCAGATCGCCCGAGGCGAACCAGCCCCCCTTGAAGGATTTTTCCGTCGCGCTGGGGTTCTTCAGGTAGCCCTTCATCACGTTGTTGCCGCGCATGAAAATCTCGCCCATGGTTTCGCCGTCATGCGGCACCGGCTCCAGCGTGTCGGGATCGGCCACCATCAGGCCGGACAGGGCCAGGTTCTTCACGCCCTGACGGGCCTTCAGCTTGGCTTTCTTATCGCCGTCCAGATCGTTCCATTCACCCTTCCAGGCGCAGACAACCGAGGGGCCGTAGGTTTCGGTCAGCCCATAGACATGAGTGACCTCAACCCCCATGGATTCCATATTGGCGATGACGGCTGCGGGCGGGCTGGCGCCGGCGGTCATGACCTTTACCTCGTGGCTGAAATCCTTCAGCTCATCGGGGGCATTGGCCAGCATGTTCAGCACGATGGGCGCGCCGCAGAAATGCGTGGCTTTCTCGTCGCGGATCAACTGGTAGATCGGCTCGGCCCGGACAGCACGCAGACAAATGCAGACACCGGCATTGGCCGCGATGGTCCAGGGGAAACACCAGCCATTGCAGTGGAACATCGGCAGCGTCCACAGATAGCGCGAATGGTGCTGCATTCCCCAGGTGACGATATTCGACATGGCGTTCAGTGCCGCGCCGCGGTGGTGGTACACCACGCCCTTAGGATCGCCCGTCGTGCCCGAAGTATAGTTGAGGCTGATCGCCTCCCACTCGTTATCGGGCATCACGGGGGTGAAATCGGTGTCGCCCTCGGCCAGTAGCTCGTCATAGGTCATGTGGCCCACGCGATGCGCACCCTCAAAGCTGGCATCCTCGATGTCGATCACCAGCATGTCCCGGCGCCCCGAGATTTTCACCGCCCGGTCCACCACATCGGCAAATTCGGGGTCCACCAGAACCGCCTTGGTTTCCGCATGGGACAGGATAAAGCCGATCGCCTCGGCATCCAGACGGGTGTTGATCGTGTTCAGAACCGCGCCGCACATGGGCACGCTGAAATGGGCCTCGAACATCTCGGGGATGTTGGCGGCGATGATGGACACGGTGTCCTCTTTGCCGATCCCGCGTTTGGACAGGGCACTGGCGGCGCGCAGCATCCGTTCATAGGTTTCGCCCCAGTTGCGGCGCACGTCGCCATAGACGACGGCCAGCTGTTCGGGATAGATGGCGGCCGTGCGCTCGGCGAACGATAGCGGCGACAAGGCGACGTGATTGGCGCCGGTTTGTTCAAGCCCGGCGTCGTAAATACTGATATGAGTCATGTATCCCTCCCTTTTCACCAGTCCCCCCTTGAACCGGCGTCGTGAAGGTGGAATTGCCCACAAAGTTCTTGCCCAATTGCGCGGCAAATGTACCCAATTGTGACAGGCTCCGATTTTGGCTTGGGTTTCGCGCCCGGCTGATCAATCCTGTCCCACACAGCACTGAAACAGCCCGGAGCCGCCGCCGTGACAGAGGATTTGACACCGATCCGCAACGAGCGCCACATCCTGGAAGGGCTGGCGCATCTGGATCAGGGCATCACGATTTTCGATCAGGATCTCAAACTGGTCGTCTGGAACCGCAAATTCCTGGAGGTGTATAACTACCCGCCCGAGCTGGCCTTTCAGGGGGCGGATTTTGCCTCGTTCATCGACTTTAACGCGCGCAAGGGCGATTACGGCCCCGGCGATGTGGACAGCCAGGTCGCCGAACGGGTCAGCACCGCGCGCAAATTCGAAAAGCACCGTTTTGAACGGGTCCGCGCCGATGGCAGCCGGATCGAGGTGGTCGGCACGCCCCTGCCCAATGGCGGTTTTGTGTCCACCTATACCGACATCACCGAAAAATCCCGCCATCAAGAAGTGCTGGAGGAACTGGTCGAAACCCGCACCCGCGCCCTGCAACTGAGCGAGGAACGCCTGAGCCTGATCGCAGATGAAGTCCCCGCCGGGATCGCTCATATCGACAAGGATATGAACATCCTTTACGCCAACAAACGCTTCGCCCGCGCCTATCGCAAGACGCCAGCGGATGTGATCGGGATGAACACCAGCGACGTGCTTTATGCGCGGACCTTGCAGGAATCCTCGCGGTTTTTCGAGCAGGCCCGGCGCGGCGCGCTGGTGGATTTCGAAATGCGGCTGGAACTGCCCGGCGGGCGGTTCAAAGAGGTTCGTACCCTGCTGCGCCCCGGTAAGCCCGCCACCGGAGAGATCGCGGATTTCTATCTGGTGTCCATTGACGTCACCCGCCGCAAATCCACGCTTTCGGCGTTGATGCGGTCTCAGAAAATGGATGCCCTGGGGCGGATGGCCAGCGGGATTTCGCATGATTTCAACAACTTGCTGACAATCATCCTGGGCAATCTTGTCCCCTTGTCCGAACAGCTGTCCGATGCCGATCTGGTCGAGGAGTTCCTGATGCCGGCCATTTCCGCCGCCCGGCGCGGCTCGGCCCTGACCAAACGGTTGCTGACCCTGGCACGGCGCGAACAGTTTGATCCCGTCCCCACCCGGATCGGCGAGGCCATCGACGAGATCAGCGCCCTGGTCAGCAGCTCGATCCCGTCCTCGCTGGTTGTGCGCCTGCATCAGCAAAAAGACCTGCCGCTGGCCCTGGTGGACCGCTCGCAGCTGGAAATGGCCATCCTGAACCTGGCGCTGAATGCGCGCGACGCCACCCAGGGCAAAGGCACGATCACCATCGACACCGCAGCCCGCAGGCTGTCTCAGGAAGAGGCCGAGCTGTTCCGCATTCCTGCCGGAAACTATATTGGCATCCGCTTTTCCGATGATGGCTGCGGAATGGAGGCGGCCCTGGTCGAAAAAATATTCGAGCCGTTCTTTACCTCTAAGGTGGCCGGGTCGGGATCGGGGCTGGGCCTGTCCATGGTCTATGGGTTTGTGCAGCAATCGAACGGTGCGATCACCGTCGAGAGTGCGCCGGGGCGCGGGACAAGCTTTACCATCCTTCTGCCCGAGGTCGCAGCGCCGCCGGACGATCCGCCTGCGCCCTTGCCGCCCGGCCCGGCCCCGATCTCGCAGGAATCGCGCATCGTGCTGCTGGTCGAGGACGACCCGGATGTGCGCCGCACCATCCGCCGGCAGGTCTCGGGCTTTGGGCATCCGGTGGTCGAGGCGGAAAATGCAGATGAGGCGATGATCCTGCTGGAGCAGCTTAAAGAGGTGCGGATGGTTCTGTCCGATGTGGACATGCCCGGCACGATGAACGGCTTTGGGCTGGCCGCGCGCGTTCAGGCCAAGTTTCCCCATATTGATCTGGTGCTGATGAGCGGCCAGAACGTGCAGCCCCCGGACGGGCAGGCCGACACGCCCCTGTTGCGTAAACCTTTCACTGACGCGGATCTGCTGATACATCTGCGTCCCCGCAATCGAAAGGCGACCCCATGAAAACCCTGGTTTACCTTTTGGAAGACGACCCTGACATTTCGCGCCTGATCGTGCGCACGCTGACGCAGCAGGGCATTGATGTGCAGGCCTTTCGCCGCCTGTCCGAATTCCAGCGCGAGATCCGGCGCACCATGCCGGACCTGTGCCTGATCGATCTCAGCCTGCCTGACGGCGACGGGTTGTCGGTGGTGCGCGATTCGCTATTGCCGGCCTCGGTGCCCAAGGTGATCGTCACCGGGCGCGGCAATATCACCGATCGCGTTGTCGGGCTGGAGGTGGGGGCCGATGACTATATCGTCAAACCGTTTGAACCGCGCGAACTGGTGGCGCGGATCCGGGCCGTTCTGCGCCGTGTCCGGCAAACGCCCGAAGGCCCCACCCCGGCCAAGCCGCTGGTCTGCTTTGGCGACTGGAGCGCGGATTTCGACGGCTGCACCCTGTCCCATGCGGATGGCGAAGTGGTGCAGATGAGCTCGTCCGAGGCCAGTCTTCTGCACGCGCTGGTCAGTGCACCCGGACGGGTTCTGAGCCGCTCGCAACTGCTGGATGCCACGACCGGCCGCTCGGACGAGCCCTTCGATCGCAGCATGGATGCACGCATCAGCCGCCTACGTAAGAAGCTGAGAGATAACACAAAATCACCCGAGATCATCCGAACCGTCTATGGCGCGGGCTATGTGTTCGCCCTGGCCGTCACCCCCAAGGGCTGATCAGCCGCGCGCCATCCGGCGATAGATGAAATCCGTCTGCGCACCCTGCATCGCGGTCTCAAGCAGCTCGGTCACGCGGGCATGATGCGGGGATTTTCCGCAGACCGGATCAACCGCGCAGGCATCCCCCGCGATCATCAGTGCCTGACATCGGCAACCGCCAAAGTCGATTTCCTTACGGTCGCAGGATTTGCAGGTCTCGGGCATCCAGTCCGTCCCGCGATAGGCGTTGAAGGCTGCGCTGTTGTACCAGATATCCGCCAGGGGCCTGTCGGCCACGTTATCAAACGTCAGATGCGGAATCTGCTGCGCGGCGTGACAGGGCAGAACGCTGCCATCGGGCGCGATGTTCAGCCCCGCGCTGCCCCAGCCTCCCATACAGGCCTTGGGGTAATCGGCATAATAATCGGGCGGCACGAAATCAAAGGCCAGAATGCCCTTCAGCCGCTCCGAGGCCTCGGCCACCTTCTGCTTGGTGGTCTCGGTCTGTGCGCGGGTGGGCAGCAACATGCCGCGATTCTGCGTGGCCCAGCCGTGGAATTGCACGCAGGCGACCTCCAGCCGGCGGGCGCCCAGATCAACCGCCATGTCAATCGTGCGGTCCAGATCGTCCAGGTTGTGGCGGTGCATCACGGCGTTCAGGGTCAGAGGGATGCCGCGCTGTTTCAGTTCCTCGGCCACCTTCAGTTTGCGATCGAACCCGCCTTTGTAGCCGCCCACCCAATCGGCCAGATCGGCCGTGGTGCCCTGCATGGACAGCTGCACATGGTCCAGCCCCGCGGCCTCCAGCGCGTCCAGGCGGCGCGGGGTCAGGCCGATGCCGCTGGTGATCAGATTGGTGTACAGCCCCGCGTCATGGGCGGCCTGCGTGAGCTCCACCAGATCGGGGCGCGAGGCAGGCTCTCCGCCGCTGAGATGCAACTGCAACACGCCCAGATCGGCCGCCTGACGGAAGGCATCCGCCCAGGTCTGCGTGTCCAGCTCGGTGTCTTTGCTCAGCAATTCCGTGGGGTTGGAACAATAAGGACAGGCCAGCGGGCAGCGATGCGTCAGCTCGGCCAGCATGGCGATGGGCGGCGGCGTGGTCATGGGTGCACCCTAAGAAAGACACGGGCGCGCAGGGCTTGCAGAAAGGTCTGCACATCGCCTGCGATCTGCCCGCGCGGAGCCTGAAACGTCGCGGCCAGATCGGTGATGATCTGATCCAAGGTATCCGTGCCATTGACGCGTGTCAGGATCGCCTCGCCCACCATGTCCAGCGCCACGGCCTTTTCGGGGGCCAGCAGCACGGTCTGATCGCGCACCCGGTCTCGCGCCAGCCGCACGCCGCGCGGCAGATAGGGGCGTTCATGCGGGGCGATGGTCAGGCTCATAGCATTCCCTCGCCCGGCTGCCACGCGCCCGGAGGAATGCGCCCCGGTTCCACATAGGCGCCCCACAGCGCGTCCAACTGCGCCCAAAGCACGTTGGTTTTAAAGATCAGCGCATCGCAGGCCATATCCTCTTTTTCCGGGGTGTCCGCATGGGTCAGCACCCAGTCCAGACCATAGGCCACGTCCTTGGGGGCCTCGGTCAGGCGGTTGCGGAAATAGGACAGCGAGTCGGTGTTGGCGAAATCGTAATGTTCCAGCAGGCCCTCGATCCGGCGTTCGTGGATTTTGGGGGCAAACAGTTCCGTCAGCGAGGACGCCACCGCCTGCAACAGCGGCATGTCACGCACATAGCGGATATAGGCATCCACGGCGAATTGCGTGGCGGGCAGGACGCCGCGCCCCGAGGCCACATAGTCCGGATCCAGCCCCACGGCCTGCGCCAGTTTCAGCCAGCGCCGGATGCCGCCGCCCTCGGTCAGGCCACCGTCGTGATCCTCGATCCTGGAGCGCCATTCGCGCCGCACCGCCGGGTCATAGACGCGCGACATAAACGCCGCGTCCTTCATCGGGATTGCCGCCTGATAGGCCCAGCGGTTGATCACCCAGGCGCGGACCTGATCGGGGGTGCACTCGCCATTGTGCAGCCGGTGATGAAAGGGATGTTTGTCGTGGTAGCGTTCCGCGCCAATGGCGCGCAGGCGGGCCTCCAGGCTGTCGCGGCTCATATCTGCGTCTCCTGCCCGTCGGCCGCGATCTGCCAGCCACTGCCGGTGACAAAGGCCCGTTCAGGGCTGTCCGGTTGCCAGATCGGATTGGTATTATTGATATGGATGAAGGTCTTAGCCGCCTTCAGCCCCGCCAGCCCAGCAATCGAGCCCTCCGGCCCGCTGATCGGCACATGCCCCATACGGCGGCCGGTTTTGACCCCGGTGCCGGTGCGGATCATCTCATCGTCATCCCAAAGCGTGCCGTCAAAGAAGAGCGCATCGGCATCGGCGATCTGGGACAGAAGCTTATCCGTCACAGCCGCGCATCCGGGGATGTAATAGGCGGTTTTCGTGCCGTCATGCAGGCGCACGCCGACGGTTTGCTCGCCCTCCAGATCGGTCCGGACCTGGGCGCCCTCCATGAACAGGGGCACTTTGCCCGGCACCGCGAACAGGGTTGCCGTCAGGCCAGGCAGCAGCGTGAACGGCTGATCCAGAGCGATGGTTGCGCGCGGCACCACATCCCGGTTCACCGCATTGAAAATCGCGTTTTCGGCCAGAACCTTGTGAATTTCGCCCGTGGCGAACAGCGTGAAGGGCGTTTGTTCACGCAAGGACAGCAGCCCCGCGATGTGATCAATATCGCCATTCGTCAAAAGAACCGAGCCCACGGGCGTATCCCGCAGGGCACGGGGATGCATCCGCAGGCTCGATAACATCTGCTGACGTATGTCGGGCGAGGCGTTCAGCACAGCCCACACCGCGCCATCCAGTGACACCGCCAGAGATGACTGCCCCGACGCCGGGATCCGTCCGGCGCGGGCATCGTTGCAGTTGGCACAGCCGCAATTCCATTGCGGCAGCCCACCCCCGGCCGCGGCACCCAGTACAAGAAACTTCATAGCAGGCTCCGCTTGCCGGACAGGGATTAGAACAGGTCGGGCTCGTGGCCGCGGCCGCCTTCGTCTTGCGAAGGTGCGTACATGTTGATTTCCATGCCGCAGTTCACTTCTTTGATTTTGGGTGCAGTCCAGGCCATTCGTTTCTCCTCCGGGTACTGGATTTATGTCTGCCCAGACTAGCCGCGCAGGCGGGCGGGCTGAAATGCTCCTTTGGTCGTAAGACCCCGCCCCCCGGCCCCGGCTTAGACCAATGTCGCATAGGCGCTGCGGGGGAATTGGCCCAGCTTTTCGCCATGCGCGTTTTATTCACTTTCTGCTGGGTATTGTTCTCCGCCGTGGCCGCCCTTGCGGCCCCCATGCCGCGCGCAGACCTGGCCCAGATGATCGTCCCGCCCTTTTCCCTGGGCGAGCCGCTGAATGACAAAGGGGTCTACAGCCTGCTGAATTCAGGCGGGGCCGAGGCCGGGTATGTCTTTGAAACGGAACCTTTATCACCGCTTCCGGGGTTTTCCGGAACGCCGATCAACATGCTGGTCATTCTGGATCTTGAGGGCAAGTTTCTGGATGTCCGCCTGATTGATCATAACGAGCCGATCTTTGTCTCGGGTCTGGGTCAGGCGCCCTTTCATCAGTTCATGGAGCAATATCGCGGCCATTCCATCGCGGATTCGATGGTGGTGGGCACGCCCTATGGCGATGGCGGGGGCGGGTCTTCGCTGGTCTATCTGGATGGGGTCACCAAGGCCACGGCCAGCGTCCGGATCGCGCATGAATCGATCATGGCCGCCTCTTTGGCCGTCGCGCGCGAAAGAATGCAGGGGCTGTCGCTGCAACCGCCCGCGCATCCCGATCCGGCCGTGCAGGAAACCCTGCGCTGGGACGATCTGGTTGCCCAGGGCATCGCCACGCATCACGTTGTCAGCAATGCTCAGGTGCAGGCGCTGTTCGCCGGCACCATCTGGGAGGATGACGACCCCGAGGCCCAGACCACCCCCGACGCCCCCTATCTGGATCTGTGGCTGGTGGATCTGGGGCCGCCCTCGGTTGCGCGGGCGGTGCTGACAGACAGCGGGATGCAAGAGCTGCAAGATTTCCTGTCCATCGCCACAACGGACGAACCCATCCTGCTGATCGAGACCGCCCGGCATGGGCTGGTCAGCCCTGATTTCGTGCGCAACACCTCGCCCAACTGGCTAAGCGCGCAGCAGGGTGGTTTTCCGGTTGCGCTGCGCGATTCCGATCTGTTGATCGACCTGCGCCCAGAGGTGCCCGAGGGCAGCGCGCTGATCCTGCGCACCGACCGGCGCCTGGGGTTCGATCCGGCCTCCGAGTGGGTTTTGCAGGTCAGCGCCGTGCGCGAACACGGGATTTTTCAGCCCGAAACCGGCACGGTCACGCTAGAGGTGCCGGTCACGCCCCAACCGCGTTTTTTCACCCGTCCGCAGCCGCCCCGCCAAATTCCCCCCTGGCAAGAAGCCCTGCGCAATCGCGCCGCCGATTTGATCGTGCTGGCCAGCGGCCTGAGCCTGCTGGTTCTGGCGCTATTGCTTGGGCAAAAGCCGCTGGCCCGCCCCAGACGGCTTACCCCGTTCAGGCTGGGGATATTGGCGGCGGTCATCGGCTTTGTCGGCTGGTGGGGCCAGGGGCAATTGTCCATCGTGACGGCCTTGGCCGCGCTGCGCAGCGGGCTGGATGGGGGCAGCTTTGCGTTTCTTCTGTATGATCCGTTCTCGTTGCTGATCTGGGCCGTTGCGATCCTTGGGTTCGTGCTGTGGGGGCGCGGGCTGTTCTGCGGCTGGCTGTGCCCCTTTGGCGCGATGCAGGAATTCGCGCATCACCTGGGGCGCGGGCTGCGCCTGCCGCAAATCCGGCTGTCCAGACGCTGGGATGCAGCGCTGAAACAGCTGAAATACGTCGTGCTGGCCGGGCTGATCGGCGTTACCGTCTGGGCCCCCGATCAGATCGACAAAGCCGCCGAGATCGAACCCTTCAAAACTGCCGTGACCACATTCTTTATCCGCGAATGGTACTATGTCGCCTATGCTGTCTTCTGGCTGCTGGCCGGGATGATCCTGTTCAAGGGGTTCTGCCGCTATGTCTGCCCGCTGGGCGCGCTCATGGCCATCGGAGGCCTGCTGCGCGGACGCGATTGGATCGCCCGGCGCGCAGAGTGCGGCTCGCCCTGCCAACTGTGCCGCGTCAAATGCCAGTATCAGGCAATATCGGACGCAGGGAAAATCCAATACTCTGAATGTTTCCAATGTCTTGATTGCGTTTCCATTCATGATGACACGGCCCGGTGCGTGCCCCTGATTCTGGCCGCCCGCAAGGCCCAAAAAACCCGGAGCCCCGCATGATTTCCCGCCGCCGCTTCCTGACCATTTCCGCTGCGGCTGCGGCTGCGCCGGCTGCGGCGCGCGCACCTGTACGCTGGCACGGCCAGGCCCTGGGCGCGCAGGCCAGCCTGACGATTGACGCCCCTGCCCCGCTGGCAGCCCGCGCGATTTCAATCGTCGAGCGCACGCTGGCCCATGCCGAGGCGCAATTCAGCCTTTACCGTCCGGACTCTGCACTCCGTCAGTTGAACCGCACTGGGGTTCTGACCGCGCCGCACCCAGATTTTCTGTCTCTGATGGATCTGTCAGACCGCGTTCATCACGCCACAGGCGGAGCCTTCGACCCCACGGTACAAACGCTCTGGCAGGCCCTGTCAGAGCGCCGGGGCACCTCTCGTGCAATCGCCCTGATCGGCTGGAACCGCGTCCGGATCACCCCCGACCGGGTAGAGCTTGCCCCTGGGCAAGCCCTTACCCTGAACGGCATCGCGCAGGGGTTTGTCACCGACCAGATTGCCCACAGGCTGCGCGCAATCGGATTGCGTAACGTATTGGTAAATATCGGAGAATTCTCCGCCATTGGCGGACCATGGACGCTGGGAATCGCAGACCCGGAACACGGGTTGCAAGAGCGGGTGCAACTTACCGACCGCGCAATTGCCACCTCCAGCGGCATGGCCACGATGGTCGGCGGACAGAGCCATATTCTGGACCCATCCGGCGCCCGCTCTCCTCGCTGGTCCACTGTCAGCGTGATCGCCGACAGCGCCGCGCTGGCCGATGCGGCCTCGACCGCGTTCATGCTGATGTCCCTGCCGGACATCCTGATCGCACGGGTGCGATTGCACCCCACCATGCGCCTTCACCTGATGGATTCACAGGGGCAGACGCAACGGATATAAAAGGGCCCCAATGGACCCTTTTCATTTTCCTTCAGCATGCTTTTACGGCGCGTATTGTGAGTATTTTTGCCAGATGGGCGCGGTATTTTCCCGATCCGTGCAGATCTGCGATCATCTCTTCTCCGGGCAGGTTCAGCGGGTCGATTGCGCCTGCGCTGAAGTCGGCGCTCAGCGCCGCTTCGGCCTCGGTCCAGCGGAACACGCCGTCATTGCCCGCCCCGGTCACCGCCACGCGCACGCCATCGGCAAACTTCGCCACGAAGACACCGCATAGCGCAAACCGCGAGGCCGGCTGCTCGAACTTCTGATAGCTGGCCGCCTGCGGGATCGGAAAGCGCACCGCGGTGATGATCTCGCCCTCCTCCAGCACGGTGCCGAACAGCCCGTCAAAATACGCATCCGCAGCGATCTCACGCGCAGAGGTCACCACCACCGCCCCCGAGGCCAGAACCGCCGAAGGATAACACGCCGCCGGATCGTTATTCGCCACAGACCCGCCAATCGTACCGCGATTGCGCACCGCCGGATCGCCGATCCCCCCCGCCAGCGCGGCCAGCGCCGGATAGGCCCCCGCCTCGGCCGCCACAGTCGCATGAGTGCTCGCGCCCCCCACGCGCAGCACACCGTCCGCAGAGGTCACCCCCTGCATCTCGGCAATCCCCGCCAGACGCACCAGCGCCGAAGGCATCGCCAGCCGCTGCTTCATCGTCGGCAGCAGGGTCTGTCCACCCCCCAGCGCCAGCGCCTCCTCATCCTTCAAAGCCTCCACAGCCTCGGCCACCGATCCGGGCGCCACAAAGTCAAAATTATACATCTCGTTTCTCCTCCCAAAGCGCCCAGAGCCACAGCCCAACCCGCTTCTTTGTTCCATAAATACTCATTGCGGCGGCGCCGCACCCGCCGCGCCGCCCCAAAACAAAGCCTCAGCCCCCCTGCATCGCTTCCCAGACCCGCGACGGGCTGACCGGCATGTCGATGTGATCCACCCGGTACCCCCCGCGCTGCAACGCATCGATCACCGCATTCACCACCGCCGGCGGGCTGCCGATCGCCCCGGCCTCGCCGCAGCCCTTCACCCCCAGCGGGTTATGCGTGCACGGCGTCTGGCACGAATGATCCACATCGTAAAACGGCACATCCGAGGCCCGCGGCATCGCGTAATCCATGAAGGATCCGGTCAGCAGCTGGCCGTTCTCATCATAGACGGTGTTTTCCAGCAGCGCCTGGCCGATGCCCTGCGCCACGCCGCCATGCACCTGACCGGCCACGATCATCGGGTTGATCACATTGCCAAAATCATCCGCCGCGGTGAAGGCCAGGATGTCCACCTTGCCGGTCTCGGGGTCCACCTCGACCTCGCAGACATAGGCGCCCGAGGGATAGGTGAAGTTGCTGGGGTCATAAAACGCGGTCTCCTCCAGCCCCGGTTCCAGGTTCTCCAGCGGGTAGTTATGCGGCACATAGGCCGCCAGGGTCACATCGCCCCAGGCCACGGATTTATCCGTGCCCGCCACGCTGAACTGGCCGTCTTTCAGCTCGATATCCGCCTCCGAGGCCTCCAGCAGATGCGCGGCGATGGTCTTGGCCTTGTTGATGATCTTCTCGGTCGCGCGCACCATGGCCGAGCCCCCCACCGCGATGGAACGAGACCCGTAAGTCCCCATACCCATTGGCGTTTTCGAGGTATCGCCATGCACGATGTCGATCTGGCTGACATCAATCCCGATCATTTCCGACACGACCTGCGCAAAGGTCGTCTCGTGCCCCTGCCCGTGGCTGTGGGACCCGGTAAAGACGCTGATGGAGCCGGTCGCATTCACCCGCACGGTGGCGGATTCATACAGCCCCGCCCGCGCGCCCAGCTGGCCCACCAGATTGGACGGCGCAATCCCGCAAGCCTCGATAAAATGCGCCAGGCCGTAACCGCGCAGCTTACCGCGCGCTTTGGATTCGGCTGCGCGCGCGTCAAACCCCGCATAATCCGTCATCTCCAGCGCCTTATCCAAGGTCGCGTGGTAATTGCCGGTGTCATAGGTCACCGCCACGGGCGTGTCATAGGGGAACTGCTCGGGCTTGATGAAGTTCAGACGGCGCAGCTCGGCCGGGTCCATGCCGATCTCGCGCGCGGCCTTGTCGATGACGCGTTCCAGCTGATAGGTCGCCTCGGGGCGCCCGGCCCCGCGATAGGCATCCACCGGCACCGTGTTGGTGAACACCGCCTTTACGTTCACATAGATCAGCGGCGTGGTGTAATTGCCCGCCATCAGCGTGCCATGCAGCCAGGTGGGAATCGACGGCGCAAAGGTGCTTAGATACGCGCCCATATTGGCATAGGTATCGGTGCGCACGGCGGTGAACTTGTGGTTCTCATCCATCGCCAGTTCGATCTTGGTGACGTGATCGCGCCCATGCGCATCCGAGATGAACGCCTCGGAGCGCGAGCAGGTCCATTTGACCGGCCGGTTCACCACTTTGGACGCGTAGGTCACAAAGGCCTCTTCGGCATAGTGGTAAATCTTCGAGCCAAACCCCCCGCCCACATCGGGCGCCACGACCCGCAGTTTATGTTCCGGAATGGACAGCACAAAGGCCCCCATCAGCAGCCGGATCACATGCGGATTCTGGCTGGTGGTGTAGAGCGTATATTCGTCATTGGCGCGCGCATAATGGCCCACGGCCACGCGCGGCTCCATCGGGTTGGGAACCAGGCGGTTGTTGACCAGCTCCAGCGTGGTGACGTGATGGGCCGACTTGATGGCCGCGTCCACGGCCTCGCGGTTTTCTTCGACAAATCCCCAGTCATAACAAAGGTTTGAGCTCAGATCCTCATGCACCTTGGTGGCCCCGTCCTTCAGCGCCTCCTTCATGTTCAGCACCGGCTCCAGCTCTTCGATCTCCAGCTCGATCGCCTCGGCCGCGTCGCGCGCCTGTTCCAGGGTTTCGGCCACCACAACCGCGATGGGATCGCCCACATGGCGCACCTTGCCCTCGGCCAGAATCGGGTGTTTGGGTTCCTGCATCGGCTGGCCATGGCGGTCCGTCACCTGCCAGCCGCACGGGATGCCGCCCGCCGCCGCAAAATCGGCAGCGGTAAAGATCTTCACCACCCCCTCCAGCGCCGACGCCGCGGCCGTGTCCAGCCGCGCGATCCGCCCATGCGCCACATCCGAGCGCAGGAAATACGCGTGGGTCTGGCCGTGAATGTTGATGTCATCGGTGTAATTGCCGGCCCCCGTCAGGAAACGGACGTCCTCGCGCCGTTTCGTGCTGTCGCCGATGCCGCCCGCCTTGGGCATGTCCTTGGGCATGTCTTTGGGCATGATCTCTCCTCCCTGAGAAAATCGTCCTGTAATCAGTGATTTATGCTGCGCTCTTCATTCTGCCGCCACGGCACCCACGTCCTGACCGGACGCCGCCATGATCGCCTTGACGATGTTGTGATAGCCCGTGCAGCGGCAGATGTTGCCCTCCAGATGATGCCGGATCTCGGCCTCAGTGGGCTTGGGGTTGTCCTTCAGCAACGCCGCCGCAGACATCACCATCCCAGGCGTGCAGAACCCGCATTGCAAACCGTGATGATCCTGAAACGCCTGCTGCAAAACGCTCAGCGTTCCGTCCGCAGACGCCTGGCCCTCAATCGTCGAAACTTCTGACCCATCCGCCTCAACCGCAAGCATCGTGCAGCTTTTGATCGCAACACCGTCAACATGCACAACACAGGCCCCACATTGCGACGTGTCACACCCAACATGCGTCCCACTCAAACCCAAACCAAAACGCAAAAAATCAACCAATAACGTCCGACTCTCAACATCAGAA
>NZ_JBNAGJ010000014.1:0-63347 GCF_049803795.1 Youngimonas ophiurae (nom. illeg.) | reverse complement strand
TTCCAAAGGACTTGATGATGACACGTAAGGTTACGAAGGCGATTTTTCCTGTTGCCGGCCTGGGGACGCGTTTTTTGCCCGCGACGAAATCGGTGCCCAAAGAGATCATGACGCTGGTGGACCGCCCGCTGGTGCAATACGCGATCGACGAGGCCCGCGCCGCCGGGATCGAGGAATTCATCTTTGTCACTTCGCGCGGGAAATCGGCGCTTGAGGATTATTTCGATCAGCGCCCCTATCTGGAAGACGAGCTGCGCAAGAAGAACAAGACCAAGCTGCTGGAGGTTCTGGAAACCACCAATATGGAAAGCGGCGCGGTGGCCTATATCCGCCAGGCTCAGGCGCTGGGTCTGGGACATGCGGTGTGGTGCGCGCGCCGTCTGATCCATGACGAACCCTTCGCGGTGATCCTGCCCGATGACGTGATCGCGGCGGAAAAGCCCTGCCTGCAACAGATGGTCGAGGCCTATCAGGAAACCGGCGGCAGCATGGTCGCCGCGATGGAAGTCCCGCCCGAGAAAGTCTCGGCCTACGGGGTGCTGGACGTGAAGGAAGACATGGGCTCGGTCGTGTCGGTGAACGGCATGGTGGAAAAGCCCCCCGCCGGCACCGAGCCGTCCAACCTGGCGGTGATCGGCCGCTATATCCTGTCGCCCAACGTGCTGAAAACGCTGGATAAAAAGGAAACCGGCGCGGGCGGAGAAATCCAGCTGACCGACGCCATCGCCCGCGAGATCACCCAGGGCCGCGGCGTCTACGGGCTGCGTTTCAACGGCGAGCGTTTCGATTGCGGCTCCAAGGCGGGCTTCTTGCAGGCCACCATCGCCTTCGGCCTCTCACGCGACGACCTGCGCGATGAGCTCATGGACTACCTGCAGGCCGTGACCCATACCGACAAGGCAGCCCAGTAAGGACGTTCCATGACCAATGTTCTGGTGACCGGCGGGGCCGGGTACATCGGCAGCCACGCCTGCAAGGCGCTGAAGGCGGCCGGGTTCACCCCTGTGACCTTTGATAATCTTGTCACCGGCTGGCAGGACGCGGTGAAATTCGGCCCCTTTGAGAAGGGCGATCTGCTGGACCGCGCTCGCCTGGATCAGGTGTTCGCCCAATATCAGCCCGTGGCGGTGATGCATTTCGCCGCGCTGTCTCAGGTTGGCGAAAGCATGTCCAACCCCGGCAAATACTGGCTGAACAACACCGGCGGATCGCTGAACCTCATTGAGGCCGCGGCCGAGGCCGGCTGTCTGAACTTCGTCTTTTCCTCGACCTGCGCCACCTATGGTGAACAGGACAACGTGGTGTTGAACGAGGACAGCGTGCAGCTGCCGATCAACGCCTATGGCGGCTCCAAACGCGCGATCGAGGATATGCTGCGCGACTTTGACGCCTCTCATGGGATGAAATCGGTGATCTTCCGCTATTTCAACGTGGCCGGTGGCGACCCCGAGGCCGAGGTGGGCGAATTCCACCGCCCCGAGACCCATCTGATCCCGCTGATTCTGGATGCGATTGACGGCAAGCGCGACGCGCTGACCATCTTTGGCACCGATTACGACACGCCCGATGGCACCTGCATTCGCGATTACGTCCATGTCTGCGATCTGGTGGATGCGCATGTTCTGGGGGTGGACTGGCTGAAGGCCGGTAAAGGCAGCCGGGTGTTCAATCTGGGCACGGGCAGCGGTTTTTCCGTGCGCGAGGTCATGGACGCCGCCGCCGCCGTCACGGGCCGCAAGGTGCCCTATACCGAAGGGCCGCGCCGGGCGGGCGATTGCACCAAACTGGTGTCCGGATCCACCCGCGCCGAGGAAGAGCTGGGCTGGCGCCCCAAACGCTCGACCCTGGATCTGATGATCGCCGATGCCTGGCGCTGGCACCAATCGGGCCATTACGAGAAATAACACCACAGGCCCGCCCCCGCGCGGGCCTTTTCATGCCAAGATTGCCGGATATGCAGCAATCCTCTAAGCCTTTGGTCAAAGGAGATTGTTCATGCAGATTCAGGAAACCGCCCTGCCCGGCGTGCTGATCCTGACGCCTCAGCGGTTTGGCGATCATCGCGGGTTCTTCAGCGAAAGCTGGAACCGGCAGCGCATGGCCGATCACGGGCTGGAGATTGATTTCGTGCAGGACAATCACTCGCTGTCTGCCGCCGTGGGCACGCTGCGGGGCCTGCATTTCCAAACGCCCCCCCATGCGCAGGCCAAGCTGGTGCGCTGCGGGCGTGGGGCCATGCTGGATGTGGCCGTGGATATTCGCCGCGCCAGCCCCACTTATGGGCAATGGGTGGGGGTCGAATTGACGGCTGAAAACGGGCGGCAATTGCTGATCCCGGCCGGGTTTGCCCATGGCTTTGTCACCCGTGCGCCGGATACCGAGATCATCTATAAATGCAGTGACTATTACGCCCCGGAATGCGACCGGGCGCTGCGATACGATGATCCTCAGGTGGGGATTGAGTGGGGCCTGACCGGCGATCCGATCCTGTCGGAAAAAGACGCCGCCGCCCCCCTGCTGGCCGATCTGGACAGCCCGTTTACCTGGAAGGACGCGCAATGACCCTTTTGATTACAGGCGGCGCGGGGTTCATCGGATCGGCCGTGGTGCGCCTGGCCATCGCGCGCGGGCAGCGCGTGGTGAATGTCGATGCGCTGACCTATGCCGCCTGCCTGGAGAATGTCGCCAGCGTCGCAGACAACCCGCTTTACCATTTCGAACAGGCCGACATCCGCGACGCCGAGGCCATGACCCGGATTTTCGCAGCGTATCGGCCCACCGCCGTGATGCATCTGGCCGCGGAATCCCATGTGGATCGGTCCATCGACGGGCCGGGTGCGTTCATCGAAACCAACGTGAACGGCACCTACACCCTGCTGCAAGCCGCCCGCGCCCAGTGGGAGGCGCAGGGCCGCCCCGCCGATTTCCGGTTTCACCATATTTCCACCGACGAGGTTTACGGCACCCTGGGCGACACCGGCCAGTTCACCGAGGACACGCCCTATGCGCCAAACAGTCCCTATTCTGCCTCAAAAGCCGCCAGCGACCATCTGGTGCGCGCCTGGCATGAAACCTATGGCCTGCCCGTGGTGCTGACCAATTGTTCCAACAATTACGGCCCCTATCATTTCCCCGAAAAGCTGATCCCCGTGGTGATCCTGAACGCGCTGGCCGGGCAGCCGATCCCCGTTTACGGGCAAGGCCTGAACGTGCGGGACTGGCTGTATGTGGAGGATCACGCCGATGCGCTACTAACGGTTCTGGCGCGCGGGCAAAACGGCCGCAGCTATAATATCGGCGGCGAGAACGAGGCCCGCAACATTGATCTGGTGCGGATGATCTGTGCCATTCTGGATCGCCTGCGGCCCGCAGATCGCCCCTATGACAGCCTGATCAGCTATGTGCAGGACCGCCCCGGCCATGATCTGCGCTATGCGATTGATCCGGCGCGGATCCGGGCTGAGCTGGGCTGGCGGCCCTCGGTGACATTGGAGCAGGGGCTGGAGAAAACCGTGCAATGGTATCTGGAGAACGAGGCCTGGTGGCGTCCGTTGCAGGCCCGTGCGGGTGTGGGCACACGGCTGGGAACGGGATGAGGGGGCGGGGCCTCCGGCGGGAGTATTTCGCGAGCAAAGAAAGGCGGGGGGGATGATCCTGGTCTTTGGGAAAACCGGGCAGGTGGCGCGGGAATTGGCGCGGGCCTGTCCTGAGGCGGTGTTTCTGGGGCGCGCCGAGGCGGATTTATGCGATCCTGCGGGATGTGCGGCGCATATACGGGCGTTGCGCCCCAGTGCGGTGATTAATGCGGCGGCCTATACGGCGGTGGACCGGGCTGAGGCGGAAGAGGATTTGGCGCAGGTGGTGAATGGCGCGGCACCGGGCGCGATGGCGCGGGCCTGTGCGGAATTGGATGTACCGTTTTTGCATGTCTCCACCGATTATGTGTTTGATGGGTCGGGGGTGCGGCCTTGGGCGCCGGGGGATGCGGTGCATCCGGTGAATGCCTATGGGCGGTCCAAGCTGGCGGGCGAGCGGGCGATTGCGCAGGCCGGGGGGCGTTGGGCTGTGTTGCGGACGTCTTGGGTGTTTTCGGCCCATGGGGCGAATTTCGTGAAAACCATGTTGCGCCTGTCCGAGAGCCGCGACGCGCTGAGCGTGGTAGCCGATCAGATCGGCGGGCCGACGCCGGCGCGGGGGATTGCGCAGGCTTTGGTGCAGATGGCCCAGGCGATGAGCGCGGGGCAGGGCGGTGGAATTTACCATTACGCCGGGGCCCCCGCCACCAGCTGGGCCTGTTTCGCGCGCGAAACATTTGCCTTGGCCGGGCGGGATGTGACGGTGACGGATATTCCCAGCGCGGACTATCCGACGCCGGCGGCGCGGCCCTTGAATTCCCGGCTGGAGTGCCGCGCAATAGAGACAGATTTCGGGATAGAACAGCCCGATTGGAAGGCCGCTTTGGCCGAGGTGATACACGAGGTGAGCGCATGAAACGCAAAGGCATTATTCTGGCGGGCGGCTCGGGGACGCGGCTCTATCCGATCACCATGGGCGTGTCCAAACAGCTGTTGCCGGTCTATGACAAGCCGATGATTTTCTATCCTCTGTCGGTGCTGATGCTGTCGGGGATTCAAGAGATCGCGGTGATCACCACGCCGCAGGATCAGGCGCAATTTCAGCGCACTTTGGGGAACGGCAGCCAATGGGGGCTGAGCCTGACCTATATCACCCAGCCCAGCCCCGACGGGCTGGCGCAGGCCTATATCCTGGCCGAGGATTTCCTGAACGGCGCCCCCAGCGCGATGGTGCTGGGCGACAATATCTTTTTCGGTCACGGGCTGCCCGAGCGCCTGGCCGCCGCAGATGCACAGGGGCAGGGGGGCACGGTCTTTGGCTATCGTGTCGCCGATCCGGAACGCTATGGCGTGGTGGATTTCGCCGAAGATGGTACCGTGCGCCAGATCATCGAAAAACCACAGGTCGCGCCCTCGCCCTATGCCGTCACCGGGCTCTATTTTCTGGATGGCAGCGCGCCGCAGCGGGCGCAGACGGTGACGCCCTCGGCGCGCGGAGAGCTGGAGATTGTGACCCTGCTGGAAAGCTATCTGGCCGATGGTTTGCTGAATGTGCAGCAGATGGGGCGCGGTTATGCCTGGCTGGACACCGGCACCCATGCCAGCCTGCTGGACGCGGGCAATTTCGTGCGCACCCTGTCGGAACGGCAGGGCCAGCAGGTGGGCTGCCCCGAGGAAATCGCCTATGCCAAGGGCTGGATTAATGCCGATCAGCTGCGCGCCCGTGCGCAGCAATTCGGGAAAAACGGCTACGGCGCCTATTTGATGAGGCTTTTAGACACATGAGCTGGAAAATCCTGAAGGACGAAACCGTCTTCGAACACGCGCCGTTCCTGCGCATCCGCAAAGAACAGGTCGAGGTCCGCCCCGGCCAGATCATCGACGATTTCTATAAGATCGACCTGCGCCCCTTTGCGCTGATCATCCCGTTTCTGGAAAACGGCAAAGTGCTGGTGATCCGCCAGTATAAACACGGGCCGGGGGCCGAGATGCTGGGCTTTCCCGCCGGCTATGTCGATCCGGGCGAACCCGCCGATCTGACCGCCACGCGTGAATTGATGGAGGAAACCGGGCTGCAAACCGGCCAGCTGATCCCCATGGGCGCCTATGTGGACAATGGCAATCAGACCGGCAGCACTGGGCATTATTTTGCTGCCACCGGGTGCCGCCGCGTGGCCGATCCCGCGCCCGGCGATCTTGAGGATTTCGCCTATGAGGAAATGACCCCCGCAGAGATTAACGCCGCGATGAAGGCCGGCCAGTTCAGCGTGATTCATCACGTCGCCGCCTGGGGGCTGTGGGGGCTCTATAGGCCCTGACTGTTTCGCGCGCGAAACAGGGCCTAATTTGGGGAATAGAGTCTATTTTTGCGCGGAACGCTCGGCCAGCCAGGCGATCAGATCGTCGGCCAGGTTCTCATCCACCGCCGCGCCCTTGATCGTCAGCCGTCCGCCCTTGGGATTGGTGATGTCATGGCGCACCACATGCAGGCCCGCGTGGATCTGACGGGTAAAATTCGTCTCTGATCCGCGTTTTTGGGTCTGATTTTTAACCTTTGTCTCCGCCTTGGCAGCGGCCGCGATCTCGGACAGGGCGGCGTTGATCCGGTCCAGCTCGTCCAGCGGGGTCTGAGGCGGATCGGCCTGGATATGCGCCGCGATCCGGCGGGCAATCGCGGGGGCTTGATCCAGCTCGCGGGCCAGGATCAGACCGGCGCGTTCACCGATGGATTCAGGGAAATGCAGCACGCCATCCAGATGTTTGACCAACGTCAGAAAGCTGCCGATTTTTGACCGTTTGGCGCGACTTGCGGCATGATAGAGACTGCGTAGCGCGCTGCGCTCGTCGGGGTAAACGCCTTGTTCCACCGCGCGAGCGGCGATGCGGGCGCGTTCATAATAGCTCAGCCCGACACGGATTTCGTTTTCCTCGACCATGGCCAGATAGGCATCGGACGCCTGTTCGGGCTGGCGCAAAAAGGCCAGGATCTGCGGCTGCGCCTCGCCGGTTTCAGCCAGGCGGGTGATCGCGCGCAGACGCCGCCACCCCGAGATCAGCCCATAGCGGCCACCTGGCAGAGGGGCGACCTCGATCGGAGTTTGCTGCCCACGTTGACGGATCGAGGCGATCAGCACCTCCATCTCACCCTCATCCACATTGATCCGGTCGCGCACCAGATAATCGGTGACGATCTGATCCAGCGGCAGCTCCAGCGCCATGCGGCCCTCTTCGCGGGCGCGGCGCAGGGTGTCGGACATTTCCTCGAGCGCGGCGGTGGTGCTGGCATGGCCCGCGACATCGGCAATGGGGGGCGCGCGACGCGGCGGTTCGGGTAGGATCGCAGAGGGCGCCGGCGTATCCAGATAATCGGTTTTCGGGGGCGCAAGGCGTTTGCGTTTGGCCATGGCTCAGGTCTCCTGTCGTGTGCGGGGCAGGGTGGGGCGGTCTGATAAACAGGGCCTAACCCGGCCGAACGCTGCTGTTTCGCGCGCGAAACATTTGAGGCGGGGCTCACTCGGCCGCCTGTTGTTGGGCCAGCTCATCGCGCCGCCAGGCTCCGATCAGCAGGGATTTGAACGCGGCATAGGTGGCATCGAAGGTCTCGCGCCCGCGGGCATAGGTTTCGCGGTTAAAGTCGCGGTAATCGGCCTCGTAGATGCCTTGCACCTGCTCGCCCGCCTGGCCGATCAGAGCGGTGAAATCCTGACGATGCGGAGACAGGGTGGGCCCCAGATAGGCCTGCATCAGCGCGGCCAGCTCGGCCTGTTGGCTGCCATCATAACGCGTGATCACCGCGCGCACCGCGTCCCATTCGAAATTCAGCTCGTCCCGGCCCAGGGCGCGGGCGGCCAGGTTCTCGCCGTCCTCGATGGATTGAAAGGTGGTGTGCAGCATGTCGAAAAACCGGCCCGTGGAATCGAATTCCAGAAACGAGGCCCCCAGCGGCACCAGCAGAATATCGCTGGCCGCCAGCCCGTTGATCGTCAGATAGCCCAGGGCGGGGGGGGTATCGACGAAAATCACGTCATACTGATCCAGAATGCCGTCGGCCTCCAGACTGTCGGTCAGCGCATCCCACAGTTTCCAGCCGCGCCCCTGCATCCGCCAAACGGGGATCTGGAACTCGGCCCAATACAGATTCAGCTGCGCGCCGATCAGATCAATATTGGGCCAATGGGTGGGCTGGATCAGCGACCGGGCGGTGACATCCAAAGCGGCGCTCAGCGTGTCGTCCAGCGGAATGGGGGGCTCGCCCCGGTCCAGCCGGCGCTGATTATCGCTGCGCAGATAGCTGGCGTAATGACGCGCCAGAAGGGGGAAAACGGTCTGCCATTCATCCTCGACCCGCCCGCCGAAAATGGACGTCATGGACCCCTGACTGTCCAGATCAATCACCAGCACCTTATAGCCGTCCAACGCGGCGGACATGGCCAGATGCGCGGCGGTCGAGGTCTTGCCGACCCCGCCCTTGAAATTGGCCACGGCGACCATTTTGGCGGGCTGGCCCTTGGGGCGATAGGGCAGGTAGTTTTTCGCCTTGGACCCTTCGGCGGCGAAATGGGCGCGCAGGCGCAGCACCTCGTCCAGAGTGAACCATTTCGCCCCCCCGGCGGTTTCCGAACGCCCCTGTGGCAGATCGGGCTTCTGTTTCAGCACGCGGCGGAAATGGCCCTGGGCGACGGGGATCAGATAGCGGGTGATCTCCCATGTGGAAAACAGGCGCAGATGGCGGTCGCCGTCGTCCTCTAATCCGCGGCTGGCCAGATCCGAACGCCCGCGGGCACAGGCCTGAGAAATGGCGGCAAACCCTTCGGTGCCGGTAGGATTGCCCAAAGCGGACAAGGCCTGGTCGGGATCAATGTTGAAGTAGGGGGGCAGGGCGGATGTCACTGCGGATGTCATGGCTCGGGCCTCATGTGCGCTCTTTTCCTTAACATACGGGAAAACGTCACACATGGAAGCAAAACCCTCACCTCCCTTGGCTATTTCTTAGCATAATTGCCCCGGTTTTTGCAGGAAAATCAGGCTGGATAGGGGGGAAGAGCAAAAATTTCCTGTTAGGATTCTGTTAGTTTATAGTTACAGGTAAGATGAGATTTGCTTAAGGCCCTGATTTCCAAGATGTTTTGGATTTGATTTTGGCCCGGTGCGACTCTGAAACCCCGAAAAGGCGACTCTGATCCGACGCAGGTGCGACTCTGATCCCCCGATGCGAGGGGCGCTGAGGGCTGGACGCGTTCTGTGGATAACTTTAGGGTGTCACTGAAACCCCGAAAAACGGGGACACGAGCAGAGCAGATAAAATGCGACAGGACAGGCACGCATGACAGGGGCCATGACAGCAGGGCAGGGGGGGCTTTTGCCCGACCGCCACCCAACGGGCGACATGTTCGTCTGCGATATTTTCGAGGCCAGCCCCAAGGACGATCTGGGCTCGATGGAGCATCCGATTTTCTCACTGTCCACGCGGCCGGACCGGCGCATTCTGAACTATGCCCATAATGGGGTGCAGGTGCAGGTCACGCCCTCGGTGCGGGGGCGGGCGACGATCCACGATAAGGACATCCTGATCTATTGCATCAGCCAGCTGGTGGCGGCGCTGAATGCAGGGCGCGAAATCTCTCGGACGCTGCAACTGAAGGCGCATGATCTGCTGGTGGCCACCAATCGCGACACCGGCGGCGACAGCTATGCCCGCCTGCGCGAGGCCTTTGAACGCCTGGCCGGCACGCGCATCACCACCAATCTGGAAACCGGCGGGCAAGAGGTGACCAGCGGTTTCGGCCTGATCGAGCGCTGGGAAATCATCCGCAAATCGCGCGGGGGGCGGATGGTCAGCGTCTCGGTTACCCTGTCGGAATGGCTGTACCGGGCGGTGCTGTCGAAATCGGTGCTGACGCTGAACCGCGCCTATTTCCGCCTGCGCAAACCGCTGGAGCGGCGAATCTACGAATTGGCGCGCAAACATTGCGGCCGCCAGCCCGAATGGCAGGTCAGCCTGGCGACTTTGCACAAGAAGGCCGGATCCACCGCGCCTTTGCGGGTGTTTCGCGCGGCGGTGCGCAAGATCATCGCCGCCGGCACCCTGCCCGATTACGACATGGCCGAGGAACCGGGCGATCTGATCGCCTTTACCCGGCAGGGGCATGTGGTGTCCGGGGCCGGCCCCGCCGAGGGCCCGCAGCTGAGCCCCGCCGCGCTGGAGCGCGCGCGGCAGATGGCGCCGGGCGCGGATGTCTATGCGCTGGAGGCCGAATGGCGCGCCTTCTGGGCCAGCGCCGGGCGGGTGCGCCTGCACGCGCCGGATAAGGCTTTTCTGGCCTGGCTGACCAGCCGCCTCGCGCGTGGGTTGTAAGGCGGGCCCGCCCCGGCTGCACCAAGGTATGGTTTCCCCGACTTTGCCCAACTTTGAAAGACTTGTGCGTTGATAAGGCGGGCAAAGACCTGATAAGATTCGCCTTAGGGGGAATGGGGGTAACGATGCGCAGACACCGTCACAGGATTGACTGCCGCCAAATAAACCGCCGCGCTATCGTGGCTGGCCTGTGTACCAGCATGGCCCTGACAGGAGGAGCCCTGATGACCGATCCCGCCCTGGCCCAGAGCCAACGGCTGCGCCCCGTGTTCGAACTGTCCTGCCCGGACGGGGACAGCGCGATGCAGCAGGCTCTGTGCGGTGCGCTGCAACAGGCGCTGCAACAGGCCGTCCCCCATGCCGTGATCCGGATGGGCGACAGCGTGGCCCCCGTGGCGGGCAGCCTGGCCATCCGGCTGCTGCCCGAACGCGAGACCCGGCACGCCATGGCCGCCCGCCTGTCGTGGAAAACCGATCAGGCCGCAGATTGGGTGATGGGCCCGGATGTGGCGCTGGATTCCGCCGATGTGGCGCTGCGCCCGCATATGATGGAGCAACTGGCCCAGGGGCTGCTGAAAGTTAGCAAACTGCCGCTTCCCGCCGTTTAGGCGGGGGGATCGCGCCGGGGGCTGCATCGCCGTTGCATTTCCCTGGCCTCAATAGAATTAAGACGGAACATCTTACGGAGATTCTCACATGTGTTTCATTTGCGCACAATTGCACCCGACGGACCCGGAATGCTCGTTGACGCCGGATCCCAACGGGGCCACCATTTTTGAAGTCGCCGATGCCATCGCGGGCACCGGCACGGGATATACGATCGGCGTCGGCGATACTTTCTCGGGGAACCTGGGCGCGTCGGGGGATCGCGACTGGGTGGCCGTGACCCTGACGGCCGGCCAGACCTATGAGGTTGCCCTGACCGGGGTCTCTCTGTCTGATCCCTATCTGCGGATCTATGACGATACCGGCACGCTGATCTATTCCAATGATGACGGGGGCGTGGGCTATAACTCGTTCCTGGCCTTCACCGCCAGCTATACCGGCACCTTCTATCTGGCCGCGGGCGCCTATGCGGATGGCTACTCGGGCACCTATGACATGACGATCGTCGAAAGCGTGCCGCCCGCACCGGGCACCCTGGACGAGCTGGCCGACTTCCTGACCGATGGCTACTGGAACGCCAATGGTGCCAGCGGCCGGGCGTTTGACACGTCGGGCTCGAACCAGATCACGGTGAACCTGACCGCCCTGACCGCCGATGGCCAGCAGCTGGCCCGCTGGGCGCTGGAGGCCTGGGAAATGGTCGCCGATATCGAGTTTGTCGAGGTGACCTCGGGCGGCGATATCACCTTTGATGACAATAACAGCGGGGCCTATTCCACCTCGACCCTGTCGGGCGGCACCATCGTGTCCTCGCATGTGAACGTGTCCACGGCCTGGATCGCCGCCTATGGCACCACGATGGACAGCTATTCCTTCCAGACCTATATCCACGAGATCGGCCATGCGCTGGGTCTGGGCCACCAGGGCGGCTATAACGGTGCGGCCACCTATGGCGTGGACGAGGACTTCAGCAATGACAGCTGGCAGATCTCGATCATGTCCTATTTCAGCCAGACCGAGAACACCACGACCAACGCCAACTTTGCCTGGCTGCTGACCACGATGATGGCCGATATCGTGGCGATCCAGAACCTGTATGGCGCGCCGGGGGCCAGCAGCGCCACCGCAGGCGATACCATCTGGGGGGCGAACACCAACCTGGGCAACTATCTGGGCCTGCTGCTGGACAGCGTGATCAGCGGCAACACCTCGGGGATCTACGATGGTGAGGACGTGGCGCTGACCATCTATGACCAGGGCGGCACCGATACGCTGGACCTGACCCCCTCGACCACCAATGACACGGTCCGCATGACCGATGAGCAATTCTCGGACATCCTGGGCGGCACCGGCAACCTGGGGATCGCCCGCGGCACCATCATTGAAAACCTGCTGGCCGGGTCGGGCAACGATCTGATCTTCGGCAACATGGTGGCCAATAATATCTCGGGGAACAATGGCAGCGATACCATCTGGGCCGCGGGCGGCAATGACACCGTTGCAGGCGGCGCCGGCGCGGACGAGCTGGGCGGCGGCGGCGGCGATGACCGCCTGTGGGGCGGCGGCGACAATGACACCCTGTGGGGCGGTCGCGGCAATGACATCCTGGGCGGTGACGCCGGGAACGATTCCATGGGCGCCAATGCCGACAATGACACGCTTTATGGCGGCACCGGCGATGACACCCTGCTGGGCGGCGGCGGCCGTGACCTGATCTTCGGCGATGACGACAATGACAGCCTGTCCGGGTCCTGGGGCCGTGACACGATCAATGGCGGCGCGGGCAATGACTTCCTGGGCGGCGATGAAGGCGCGGACGAGCTGTATGGCGGCACCGGCAACGATACGCTGGGCGGCGGTCTGGCGGGTGACGCGCTCTATGGTGGCGGCGACAATGACGAGATGTACGGCGGCGACGGCGATGACACGCTGGGCGGCGGCAGCGGCTCGGACACGCTGTATGGCGGGGCGGATAACGACCTGCTGATCGGCGGCACCGGCAATGACACGCTGACCGGCGGCGCCGGCGCGGATACCTTTGTCTTTGGCGTGGGCGACGGGCTGGACCTGGTCACCGATTTCGATGCGGGCGAGAACGACCGCCTGCAACTGGACGATGCGCTGTGGGGCGGCGGGCTGACCGCGGCTCAGGTGATTGCCACTTACGGGACCACCACGGCATCGGGCACGGTGTTCGATTTTGGCGGCGGCCAGATCTTCACGGTGCAGGGGGCCAATGACGCAGGCGTTCTGGCCGGGCTGCTGGATATCGTCTAAGCGGCTTTGCAACAGTGAAAACAAGTTGAACCCGGCCCCCGCAAAGGGCCGGGTTTTCCTAAGCGGGACGAGGTGTTATTGGGACATGCGGGGATTTGCGTGACCTGTTGGATCCCTCTGCCGCATGGGCAGGTTTGCAAGATGGCTCTGGTGTTTGCAGAGCCCAAAAACAAAAGGAGCAGGGATGCAGCACCCCTATATCATCCTGACGATGCGCCGCACCGGCGGCACGTCGCTGATGAGCTTTATGAGCGCGATCTCATCCTTTCCGACCCGGCAGCACGAACCTTTGAACGTGGATCGGGTCTGGGGGCAGATCACCCGTGATTTCACCGCCACCCAGGATCAGGCCGCCGCGCGCGCGGCCCTGGCCGAACAGCTGGCGGACCGGCCCAATATCAAACATTGCTTTGAGATCATCCCCGCGCATCTGAATCGCATCCTGATCGAGGAATGCGCCGCCCGCGGCTATCGGTTTTTCGTGCTGACCCGCCGGAACGAGGCCAGCCGGCTGCGCTCGTTGTTTCTGGCGCTGGCCACGCAGGCCTGGGGTCCGGAACAGGCGGCCAGGATCTACCCCGAGATTCGCGCCGGCCGGCAAAAGGCGCAGGCCGTGTCCGTGGAACAGGGCCGCAAGGCGGTGCATCAGGCCGCGATTTCCCTGGGGCAGGTGCTGACGGTGCTGCGCAACCGGCGGATTGATCATGACTGGCTGGTCTTCGAAGAAATCTACAAGGGCGAGACCTCGATTCAGGATCATGCGATCCGTATTGCGGCCCAGCTGGGGGTGCAGGTGGGCCCCGATGACGGCCGATTGCAGGCTTTTGCGTCCGGAGAGGGGCAGAACTCGGGGGCGATCGAGGGATTCGTGCCCGGTATGCCCGACCTGATGAACATGCTGGAGGATCTGGTGCTGGCCTGACCCTGGGCCTGCTTTCCGGATCTGAGGGAGTCAAAAAGGCCGCCCCTGACGGGGCGGCCTTTTGCTATGAAATAGCAAACGCGCGGATCAGATGTTCGGCGCTGCGTTCACCACCCCAAAGACCGAGCCGATCAGCCCCAGGATCGTGCGCGTCGCGCTGAGCGGGCTTTCGGTGGCGATCACGGTATCCTGCGGCTGGATCTGGAATTTGCGCGCAGCAAACAGCCCCTCGGCCGAGGTCAGATCGAAGGTGAACACCATCTGATCCGAGCTGGGCCCGGTGCCGTTATAGCGCACCGCCTTGGCCGGGTATTCGCGCAGCACCAGCACGCCCTTAAGATTGGCCTGGTAATCGGTCAGACCGCCGATCATCGACAGCGATTCCAGCGCGGTGATGGTTTCCTTTTCGAAATAGACCAGCTCTTCGTTGCGGGCGGCGCCCATGGCGGTGAAGTAGCGGTCATCCTCTTCGACGATGATCTTGTCATTGCCGCGCAGGGGAATGTTCTTGCGCGGGTCCTCGAACAGATCTCCGGCGCGGATCTCATAGCTGCGCCCGCCGCGTTGCAGACGCACGATCGGGTTGCGCATGTTCTTGTTGATGCCGCCGCCCTGGGCGATCAGGCTGAGGATCGTATAATTGCGGTCGGGCAGGGGATAGGTGCCGGGGCTTTCGACGCCGGACACCAGATCAACCGAGTTCTGCTTGCCCGCATTCAGCGTCAGCTGCACCTGGGCCTGGGGCACGATCGGCTCCAGCGCGTCCTGGATTTTCTGGCGGGCCTGGCCGGGGGTTTTGCCGCGGACCTGGACCTCGTCCAGATAGGGGACAAAGATGGTGCCGGTGTTGGACACGGTCAGCCCGGTCATGTTCACCGATTTTTCCTGCGCCGAGGCCAGCAGCGAGTTTTCCTGGTTGTCCCAGATCACCAGGTTGATCTGGTCTCCGGTGCGGATGACGGCGCTTTCGGGCCCGCGCGAGGGGCCGATCCAGTGGTAGTGCCCCGCCCAGCCGGTGCTGGGCCATTGTTGCAGCGCCTTGATATTGGCGCGGGTCACGGGCACCACGGCAAAACCGGGGTTGGGCGCATCCTGTTCCTTGAGAATTTCGCTGGTCAGCGCCACACCGCGGGGCGAGCTACAGGCCGAGGGCAGGGCAAGGGCCAGAATAATGGCCGTAAGTTTGAAAAAACGCGTCACGTCTGGGAATCCCGAATGCTTGATCTGAGCACGGTTGTACCCAAGAGCCCGGCCGAAATCAGCCCCGTTTTTTCCCTACACGCCAAAACGCGCCGCTTATCGGGGATTATTGCCTTGGCTGCGGCAAGTGGGGCACAGGTGAATCTTATAACTTAGATTATGGTAATTATTAGATGAACACAAAGTCCGCAGCCCCCAGATCGGACAGGCTTAGCCCTTCCAGCACGATGGTGCCGTCACCCGTGTCGATCAACACGCCGCCGGTGGTGGCGCTAAGGGTCAGGTCGTCGAAATCCCCGGCCGTGCCCAACAGGCGCAGGCGGTCCGTGCCGGGGGTGAAATCGGTGATCCGGTCGGTGCCGTGGTCTGTTTCAAAGAGGAACACATCCGGATTGCTGCCCCCGGTCAGAAGATCATCGCCCGCGCCGCCGCTGAGCGTATCCGCCCCCGCGCCGCCCGACAGGCTGTCATCGCCCAGATCGCCCGACAGGCTGTCATTGCCATTGCCGCCCCAGACCTCGTCCGCGCCGCCCTCGCCCATCAGGCTGTCATCGCCGTAGCCGCCATAGAGCGTATCCCAGCCGTCCCCGCCCCAGATCGTGTCCATCCCGCTACCGCCGCCGATCAGATCCGCGCCGGTCTCGCCATAGGCCAGATCGTGGCCCGCGCCGCCCCAGATCGTGTCATTGCCATCGCCGCCCCACAAGCTGTCACGCCCATTGCCCGCGCCGCCGCCGATTTCATCATCCTGGGCACCCGCCCGGATCAGATCATTGCCGCGCCCGCCCCAGATCGTGTCCTGCCCGCCGTTGCCTTCCAGGGAATCGTCTCCGCTGCTGGCATAGATCGTGTCACTGCCCGCGCCACCCAGAATGATGTCATTGCCCGCGCCGCCGCCCAGAAGATCGGCATCCTCGCCGCCGCTGATCGTGTCATTGCCATCGCCGCCCCAGATCTCGTCGTTGTTTTCGCCGCCCCACAGGCTGTCATTGCCGGCCCCGCCCAGCAGAGTGTCATCGCCCCCCGCCGCATCCACCGTGTCATGCCCGTCGCCCGCGGAGACATGATCGTGGCCCCACCCGGCCTGAATGGAATCGTCGCCGGCGCGCGCGTCGATCTGATCATGCCCGCCGCCCGCGTCGATCGTGTCATTGCCGTCATCGCCGGTCAGCAGGTCATTCTCGCGCGAGCCGGTCAGCGTCTGCCCCCCCGGCGTGCCCAGGATCAGCACCCGGTCGGGACTGCTGAAATAAGAGCCTATATTGGCCAAAGGCTGCCCCGAGGCGGTATAAATCGTCAGGCTATTGTCATGATAGGTGATCACCGCGCCCCAGCGCGTGGGGGTGATCGTCAGCTGGCCCGGATCGCGCAGCATTGGCCAGGCGGACAGGTCCAGCCGGTCATTGTTCGGGTCGAAATCGGTGATCGTGGCGTGATGCCCGCCCGAGGCCAGCACGAACAGATCCGCTCCGCTGCCTCCTGTCATCACGGTATCGCCCCAGCCGGCCACCAGAATATCATCGCCCGCGCGGCCCAGGATCGTGTCATCGCCAGTGGACACCAGCAGATCGTTCCCTGCCCCGCCGCTGCTGCCATCGGTGCGGGTGACGCCCAGGTTATCCAGGGAAATGGTGAATTGAGACAGGCCGGCGGCCTCCTCCGAGGCCACAAAGATCTGGATCTCATCGCCCACCCGCTGCGCGGCGATTTCGCTGACATCCATCAGCTGGTTTGCGCCCCAATGCGCGATGGTCTGCACATGGGCCAGACGGCCATCGGGCAACAGGGTAAAGAGGCTCAGCCCGTCATCGGCCCCGCCAGCGACGATGAAGACCTGCCCCTCGGTTTCCACAACGGCCAGGGACTGCACCCCGCCGAACCGGGTGTGCAGCGTGTCGATGACATGATCGGTGGCGATCAGCTCTCCGGTGCCGGTCACGCGCATAACGCTGAGCGAGCTGCTCTCGGCGCCAGCCAGGATCACCCAGGTGGCGCCATGGACCTGGACCACCTCCATTGCGGTGGGCACGGAAATCCCCAGCCCGTTATTGGCGCCCATCGTATCGGCCGAGGTCAGCGCGCCGGTCTGGGGATTGATGCGAAAGCTGGACACCCCCTGCACGCCCTGATCGGCAGCCAGCAAAAACGTGTTGCCCGAAACGGTGACGGTGGTCATGGCCACGGTGCCTTGCAGCCCTGGCACCGCGCCGCCGGCCTGCTGCACCAGATCGTTGCCATCCGCGGCATAGGTGGTCAGCGCGCCCGTGCCGTCATCGGCGACATAGACGGCCATGCCGGTTTCCAAAGTGACGGCGGCCACGGCGCAGATTGCCTCGGTGCCGCCTGTCATGGTGCCGGTCTGAACACGGGTTTCGATCTGCCCATCGGCGCCCAGACGGACGGCCTGCAAGGTGCCCGCGCCGCCAAAGACCAGAAGATCCTCGGGCCCCGAGCCCAGAAACGCCAAAGACCCGGAAATCAAATCCGGGGCAATTGCGCCATAATAGAGACTATCCTGCCAATCGGCCAGCGCGCCTTCGTCCAGGCCATAGCCCGTCAGCCCGCCGCCCGCGCCCGTTGTCGCATAAAGATAGATGCCAGTGTCCAGCGTCACGATTTGCAGATCTCGCAGATCGCCATCCAGTATCTGTTGTCCCGTTCCCACACGGCCCTGAAATTGCAAAAACATCACCCAACCCCAGTTTAACCACCGGGATCAGGGTGCTTTGGCGGTCAGGCGTGGGCGGTGCGGGAATGGGACGAAACCGAGGCTCTTACGGACAATCCGATTTCAAACTGGCCCGAATTTTAAGAGCCTGCCGCCAGGGCCTGGGCAAATGCGGCCTGCAGATCCAGGGCGGCGGGATCCTCTGAGATTTCAAGTTGGGCGCTGATCGCGCGTTCCGCAGCAAAACAGGCGCGCACATGGGCGCTGACCTGGGTGGCCATGTCCAGCAGGGAAACGGGGGAAAACTCGGTCCAGCCCTGCAGGGTTTTCCAGGGCATCGGATCGGTGATCAATCCGGCCTGCACCCCCATCGCGGCATTGGCGATCTGGGACTGGCTTTCGCGGGTGGTGGCAATGTGCTGACCATCCGCGAGTATCAGACCGGCGGTTTCATGCTGCCAGCGCAATTGGGCCAGGGCATCCCGCGCGCTCAGACGATTGCTTTCCTGTTTCTGGGTGGCGGTAATCAGGGCCGAGAGGTCTATCTGGCTCATTCCTGGGGCTCCTCGCTTGGGGTGGGAAGAACAATGGGGCCGTCATCCTCTACGGTGATTGCCGCGGGAAACAGGGCCTCTTGCGGGGCATCCGGGCCGTGCGGCAGGATCAGCGTAAGATGCAAACGCCCGTCGATGCGCTCGATATCCGAGGCCAGCCAGTCACAGGTTACCGCCTCTTGTGGCAGGGTGGCCCCTTCGGGGATGATGGACAGATCGAAGGCGATGTCATTGATGATCAGGGTATCGCCGGACTTGGCCAGAGTCAGGCTCTGATCATGGCGCATGGGGGTGAAGCGGATCTGCATGGGGATCTCCTTAGAACCAGCGGCCGATGGCCAGGATGTTGACCAGGACATTGCCGGAATGCGCGTCCGAAGACAGGCGTTGGACGGTCAGATAGCTCCAGCCTGTGTTCAGCGGGGCGATTGCAGGCGTCAGCATCAAGGCCCGTGACTTCGGATTCACCACGTTATCAGACATGCGCACATGAGCGGTGCAGTGCGGGACCTGGCTGAAGGCCGATGGCCAGGTCACCGAGAACGTATCCGTACGGTACAAATCCGTGAACTGACCGGCCCCGGCAAATGTGGCAGAGCCCGCGTCGAAATCCTGAACCAGGCAAATCTGCGTGCCATCGGCCAGACGAATATAGCTGCCATTGGCGTTCGAGCCGCTTTCGATCACGGCGCCGGTGGGCTGCCCTCCGGTTTGGCTGACACTGCCCAGTAGATTGCCCAGATGCAGGGCGGTGTGCCCGGCCACCTCCAGCCCGGTTTGGGCTGAGACAGAGCCTGTTGTAGGGTCTACTTCCAGGGCCGAAGTCCAGCTGCTGCCATCGGGGCTGACCTTGACGGAAAACCCGGTATCCCCTGCCAGACCCATCTCTGCGTGGCCGGTCCAGCCGCTTTGGAATAGCAAAGAGGCGGTGTCCGTATCGCTGGCCTTGTTGATGGTCAGCCGATGGTCGCTGCCTTCGTGGGTCAGCAGGCTGGCCGGGGCCGCAACCGCCAGCCGGTTGGTGGGGTCCGAGGTGGTATTCACCCCCAGCCCGGTCAGGTTCTGGGTTTGCCCGCTGGCCCCCACCCAGGCCGATCCGGTCCAGATCCGCAGGTCCGTGCTGCCGGCCAGGGTCGCGCTCCAGCCCGGTTGCGGGGCCAGGAAATGCCAGCCGGATTCTTCACGCAGGGCCAGCATACCGGCCTGTCCGGCCCAGTCTCCGGTGGGCGCGGCCCCCAGCGCGAAAACCTGCCCCGTCACGGGCAGCGCGGGGGGCGTGTTTTCATCGAATGCTTCGACGCTTAGCTGTACCAGCATGTCCAGGCTGCGCAGGGCTTCGTTATGGGTGACGTGTTTTTGGGCCTGGGCGGGCTCCAGATAGGGCAACTCTAGCCGGGGCGAGAGGGGCATGGCGCACTCCTTTGATTGGATTGCGGCAGGTGTAGCGCGCCGGTCCTTCCCGGACGCTGAACAGCGCGCGCGCAAAGCCTGCCCAAGGATAAAGCCACCGCACGTTGCATTGCGTTTCGCGGGCGGCTCTGACAGAACGGGGCGAAGTTTCGAGCGCTGGTCACCAAAGGTGTGAAAATGGCAATTCTGATCGTGGGCGCGGGCCTGTCCGGGGCCGTCATCGGCCGGCAACTGGCCGAGGCCGGGCAGCCCGTCACCATCGTGGATGCGCGCGATCATGTGGGCGGCAATTGCCACACGCAGCGCGATGCGGATACCGGCGTGATGGTCCATGTCTACGGGCCGCATATTTTCCATACCGACGATGCGGGCGTGTGGGACTATGTGAACCGCTTTGCCACGTTCGAGCCCTATAAGAACCGGGTGAAATCCACCGTGGGCGGGCAGGTCTATTCGCTGCCCGTGAACCTGCACACGATCAACCAGTTCTTCGGCACCGCCCTGCGCCCGGAGGAGGCCCGCGCCTTTATTGCTGAGCGGGCCGAGGACATCCCCGACCCGCAGAACTTTGAGGAACAGGCCTTGGCCTTTGTCGGCCGCGAATTGTATGAGGCCTTCTTCAAGGGCTATACGGAAAAACAATGGGGCTGCGATCCGCGTGATCTGCCGGCCTCGATCCTGAAACGCCTGCCGCTGCGGTTCAACTATGACGACAACTATTTTTTCCACAAATACCAGGGCATGCCGCGGGACGGATATACGGCTCTGATTCAGGGGATTCTGGACCATCCGGGCATCACCGTGCAGTTGAACACGGCTTATGATCCGGCGACGGGGGGCGATTGGGACCATGTGTTCTGGTCGGGGCCGCTGGATGGGTATTTCGGGTATGATCTGGGCCGGTTGGGGTATCGGACGCTGAATTTCGAACGCTTCACCGCGCAGGGCGATTACCAGGGCTGTGCTGTGATGAATTACGGCGATCGCGACGTGCCCCACACCCGCATCACCGAGCATAAGCACTTCAGCCCCTGGGAAGAGCACGACGCCAGCGTGCTGTACCGCGAAACCAGCGCCGCTGCCGGGCCGGATGACATCCCCTATTACCCGATCCGCCTGGTCGCCGAAAAAGAGCTGCTAAGCCGCTATGTCGCTCAGGCCCAGGCCACGCCGGGCGTGACCTTCGTGGGGCGCTTGGGCACCTATCGCTATCTGGATATGGATGTCACCATCCGCGAGGCGCTGGACACGGCGCAGACCTGGCTGACGGGCTTGAAAACGGGCACGGATATGCCGGTTTTTGTGCATCCTCCGCTATAAGCGGGGCAGGTGCTTGCACGCTTTTTCGGGCGGTGTTACCTCCTATGGATTATCCCATCTCGAAGAGTTTCCATTGAGCCATCCTTTCATCATCTGGACCATGCGCCGCACCGGGGGCACCAGTCTGGCCACTTTGCTGATGAAACTGTCCGAACATCCGGGCACCCAGCACGAACCGTTCAACGCTGACCGGGCTTTGGGCCATGTTCTGACCGCGTGGCAGCAGGATCGGGATGTGCCTGCCATGCGCGGGGCGATCCGGCAGGCGCTGGCCAGAACGCCGACGATCAAACATTGCTACGAGCTGATGCCGCTCAAGCTGAACCGGGCGTTGCTGCAGGTGTCCAACAACCTGGGCTATCGCCATATCATTCTGGAACGTCAGGACGAGGCGGCGCGCATTCTGTCCCTGGAGCTGGCCAAGATGACCGGCGCCTGGGGCAAAGAGGCCGCGACGGATATTTACGCGCAGATCGCCGCGGGCAACCGTCAGATGGAGCCGATTGATACCTCATCCGCGCTTAGCCATCTGCGCACATGTCGCCAGAAACGCGCGGATCTGCTGGCGCTGTTCGCGGAATACCAGCAAGAGCCTTTCAGCGTTTGTTTCGAAGACATGTACACCGATTACGATCGGGGCCGGGCCAAGCTGCAAGAGCTGCTGGACTTCCTGAGCCTCGATGTCTCGGGCCTGCCCGATTTCGAGGATCAGGTGCGCACGGCCCTGGTGCAGAGCGGGCAGAACTCGGCCCGGATGCAGCACTATGTGCCCAATCTGCACAAGGCCCGCCAGGTGTTGCAGCGCGCGCTGGACGAGGAAAGCCGCTGACCGGGATCAGTCCAGCAGGGCCGCATAGGGCCAGATCTTGCGAATGAACGCATCTCCGAACCGATCCGCACAATATTCATAGGCCCCGCGGTAATGCTCGGCCACGCCCCTAAGCGCCTGGGGGTCGGGGTTGTCGGTCTTGGGCGAGGCATTGGATTTCGCGTTCAGATTGGCATCCTGGCGGCGAATGCCCAGGAAATCGCAAATCGCATCGACATGAGACTGATCGAACAGGGTCTCATAGAATCCATAGTGAATGTCCTCGGCGGGGAACACGCGCTCCAGCTTGGGCAGGATCACATCGTATTTGGTGCGCTTTTCCTGCCAGTCGGCCTTGGCGCTTTTGCCGAAGTTCTGGCGCGCGCGCTCATAGGCCTCGGGGGTGCCAAAGGTATTGCGAACCCCCATCCGCAGCGCCGAATAGCACCGATCTACCGGGTCACGCATCAGGAACACCACCTTGATCCGGTATCCCCGTGCCTCCAGCGCGTCGCGCAGGCGCCGGAACCGGGTTTCCTCCAGGCCCGAATAGGCGGGGGTGATTTCCCCGGTCAGCGATGCGTTCGGATTCTGCGCGACCACCCGGTCGAAATAGGACAGGTAGTGCGGCAGCCCCATGGTGGCCGAGACCGCATCCATCGCCCGTTCGAAGGCCCGGTTGGCCTGGGCGCGGTCCTGCGCGTCCGCCCCGGTCAGGGCCTCGATGGCCTGTGTCAGGGTCTCTAACCGTTCCTGATGGATATTGGCGTTCTCGGCCCGTTCCGACAGGGTGGGAAAGGCGTGGAGTTCCTTGATCGGCCCGATGGCGCAGTCGGGATGGTGGCGCAGAAATTCATGCAGCCAAGTTGTGCCAGCTTTTTGGGCACCCACACCCAACAGAAAAGTCTTTGTCATTCTATATGACTCCCAAAATGAGTCCCAAGCCCGCATCGTTGCGAACCTCTGCCCGTCGGCGGGGGAAAAGCCCCGGAAATCCGCACGGATTTCGCGATATCGGGATTGGTATAAAACGAGAGGGATAGAGGTACAATTGAATTGCACCCCGTCCCCCCGGTCCGGCCCCGCCTGTGTAACGGGCATAAAAGCGGGGCGTTGATGCTGTTGCTCTGGTTTCCAAGAGATGGGACAGCTAGAACGGGACGATAGATATAATAACGGCGTTTTCTTGTGAGCTTTCCTCTGATCTCGATCATTCTGCCTGTGTATAATGTGCAGGATCACGTGGCGGCCTGCATCACCAGCCTGCGGGCGCAGACCTTGACGGATTTTCAGGTGCTGCTGATTGACGATGGTTCAACCGATGACAGCGCGCGCCGTGCCCGTGCCGCCATTGGCGAGGATCCGCGGTTTCAGGTGATTTCTCAGGATAACCGGGGCCTGTCAGGGGCGCGCAATGCCGGTCTGGATCTGGCACAGGGAGAGTATATCGCCTTTCTGGACAGCGATGACCGTTTCGCCCCGCAGTTTCTGGAACATATGCTGCGTGCGCTGACGGGCAGCGGGGCCGATTGGGTGGCCTGCGGGATTCAGTTCTGTTTTCCCGATGGAGCCAGCACGCGGCATTCGGCCATTCACGGGCGGGCGGCGCAGCACAGCTCGGGGCGGGTGACGCGGTTTGATCTGTCCGACTGGGGCCAGGCGATCCGGCATTTCCCCTCGGCTTGGAACAAGCTTTACCGGCGCTCTTTGATCGAGGGGCTGCGCTTCCCTGAAGGCACCTGGTTCGAGGATCACGGGTTTTTCTATCGCGCCGCCGCGCGCACCGATCATATCGTGCATCTGGCGGAACCGCTGTATCTGCAAACCCGAGGCCGCGCCGGACAGATCACCGGCCGTGACGATGACCGGGTGTTCGAACAGTTCGATGTGCTTGAGGATATGCGCGCCCTGATGCAGGGGCACCATTCCGGCGGCCCCGCCGCCTTTGAGAAAATCGCCACCCGGCTGCTGTTCGAACGCTCGACCGCGCTGCGCGATCCCCAGCGGCGCGCGCGCTATGCCCGGGCCTGTGCCGCCTATCTGGAACAGCACGGCCTAAGCTATCGCCCAGATTGGGATCCGCATATCTCGCGCGCCTGGGCGTTGGAAATGGCCGGCGACATCCCGCTAAGCGTGATCATTCCCTGGTCGGGTCAGGCCCTCGATCTGCTGTTGGACAGTCTGCGCGCGCTGGCCGCCCAAGGCGCGCCCGGCCGGGAAGTCCTGATCGTCTGCGATCGTGAAAACCTGGCGGATCAGGCTCGAAAACAGGCTCTGAATCACCTCAATGTGCGGGTTTTGGTGCAGCGCGGGCGCGGCGCGGGGGCGGCGCGTAATGCCGGGCTGGACGCGGCGCAGGGGCGCTATGTCTGCTTTTTGGATGCCGGGGACCGGCTGGCCGAAATGGCGCTGCATGACTGGGTGGATGGCGCGATCGAGGCGCAGGCGGATATGGTGGTCTCGGCCTATCTGCAAGGGATCGGCACGGGCGATACCCATTGCGGTTTTGTCGATGAGGCCTCTGTTTCGCGCGCGAAACTGACCGAGGGGCCCTTTGCCTTTACCCCCAAAGAGGCGCTTTTGCTGGATCCGCAGGTATCGGCCAAACTGTATCGCCGGGCCTTTGTGCAAGACGCAGGCATCCGGTTCGGCACAGGGGCCCTGCCCGGCTGGCAGATGGCGCTCAAGGCGGCTCTGGCGGCGAAAACGGCGCTGTATTTCCCCTGGGCGGGGGCCGAGATTCGCCAACGCCCATTGGCGCGGCACTCCGCCGGGCAGCTGGCGCGGGGCCTGGACCGGCTGGCCCGCAGCCTGACCCCCGATCAGGCCGCGCAATTGCCGCAAGGCTGGTGGCGGCAACTGTTTGCCCGCGCTTTGTGGCAGCAGTGGTCCCGCGCGGCACCTGCACGCGCCCGGCCGGGCAAGGCTGTCTTTGCGGCCAGCGCAGGCTGGGCGGCCTTGTGGCGGGGAAAATCGCGCCATCGCACCCCGCTGGACCCCGGAATGGGCCCCCGGATCGAACAACTGCTTAGCCTGGAGGCTCTGCTCCGGCGGCGCCCGGCTCTGGCTTGCGCCTCGCAGGTGGATGCCGGCCCCGATGATGATCTTTCACAAACTCTGCAAGGAGCGAACATGCTGTCCTTTGCCGTGCAGGAAGGCGCGCGTCTGCGCTACCGGGCGGAATTCTCGGCCCATCCTTATGCCAATATCTCATTTTATGACGCAGAGCGGGAAAATATCCTGTTCCACCTGTCGCTGCGCCACGATGAATCCCGCGCGGTCTGCAACCGGCGCGACGGCGAAACCTGGAAACGCGAGATCGGCCGGGCGGTTCAGCTGCCGGCCGCAGGCGTGACGGTCGATATTCTGTTCACCCCTCCCGTTGTCACCGTGAAGCTGGACGGCCGCCAGGTGTTTCGGTTCGGCAAGGGGCTGCGTCGGCCGTTTCCGCAGACGGGCCGGATTGCCTATATGGATCTGCAAGGCGGGATCACGCCGGGCGGGGTGGATATCGACGATCTGACGCAGGCACCGGACAATCGCCTGTATCTGAACAGCCGGCTGGAACTGCGCGCGCATCTGCGCGACTTGCCCCCCGAAACCGAATTGCACATGCAGGTAAGCGGAACAAAAGAAGCGCTGCCGGTGATCGTGCAGCCTGCCGGGGGCGGTCTGGAGCTGCGCGCCTTGTTGCCGGGCCGTGTCTGGGACACGGTGCCAGCGGATATGCCGCTGGAAATCGCGGTGATGCACGCGGATGGCCGCGCAGCCTGCCCGGCTTTGTCGCTGGACCGCGCCGCGCTGGCGCAGCGTATAGATCAGAGCCTGACCCGGCTGGATCTGCGCAATGATGCCCTGACGGCGATGCAGGTTCTGGAACATATCCGCTTTGCCGGGCTGCGGGCGCAATTGTCCGCTCAGGCGCGGACCCGGCTCAGTACGGTGCAGCGGTTTTTCAAGCTGGATGATTTCCTGCTGGACACGGACGAGAAAGCCCCCGATCTGCCTCCTCCTCCTCCTCCTCCTCCTCCTCCTCCTCCTCCTCCGCCGCCTGCCGACCCCGATCCGGTGGTCGTGGCTCAGGCGCGCTTTGGGCACAGGCTGCACGCGGATCCCGCTCTGGACCCGCTGGACCTGATCCAGAGCCTGACCTCGGATATGCCGCGTGAAAAGCGCCCCTATCTGTATCTGGCGCTGTGCGAATATTTCTGCGATCCGACCCGCGATTTCGAGGCCTTCCATGCGCAATTCCTGGAAGAGGGCTATGGCAATGTTCTGGCCCCTGCCCCCGGTGATGTTTGGAAAAACTCGGCGCTGGTGCCGTTTTTGCTGCTGGAGGGGCGTCACAAGGAACTGCAGGACATCCTGTGGCCTCTGACCGAACCCACCAAGGACTGGATCGTGACGCCCGCCATGGCCTGGGCGCTGCGCCGGGTGATCTGGGACACATCCCTGCCCGATGACACCCGCGAGGCGGTGCTCTATGCGGGGCTGGAACTGATCCGCCAGCAGGCCTGGAACTACTGGGGACGGGCCCATTGCGTGGCGCTGACCGGGGCGGCGGTGCAGGTGGTTTTGCATCGGGATCGCTTTGCCGATTACACGCATTCCACGATTCTACAGGTCCTGCGCGAGGCCTATGGCCTGTCGCGGCAATTCTGGCAGATGCTGGAGGAGGCGCTGGCCGGGGCTCCGATCCCCGAGGCGCTGGCCCCGGCCAAAGCCGCCTTTGATATCGTGGCGCGCGCGGCAAGCACCGGGCAGGCGGATATGCAGACCGAACAGGCGCTGGATCTGTTCACCCGCTACGGCACGGCCGATACGCTGCGCACCCGGCGCGAGGTGCTGGGCCCGGCCGCGCAATATCTGCCCCCGGACAGCCCCCCCGATGCCGCCAGCCTGACTCTGGCCGGGGTGGACCCGCAAGAGGCCGTCCTGCGCCACATGGCCTTTCCCGGCGCGGCGGCGGTGGGGCCGGATCTGGTGGCCCTGTCGGCCCGGACAGTGCCCCAGCTTTACCCCGATGTGCCCCGCGCGCCCTATTATGCGGCGCAATTGCGGGTCAGCCGCAGCATTCAGGCGCTGCTGACGCAAGACGGGCCGATCCAGCCAGCGCAAATCCGGGCTCTGCAAGACGATCTGAAACTTGTGGCCGGGGCGCGGGATCAATTCCTGGGGCTGGGTCTGATTTTGGCTCTGATACGGGGAGTTTTGACCCTTGGCAGCCCCTCAGAGACATATAGCGCGGCCCTGTCCATTCTGGCGGATCTGGTTCAGGCCATCGACCCGCAGGATCATGAGGCCCTGCAACAGGCCCCTGCCCCGCGTCTGGCGCTGATGGCCTTGCGTCAGGTGCCCAAAGCGGATGGGGCCTTGGCGCTGATGGCCGGGCTTTTGCCGCAGACAGAGGACAGCTCTGGCGCCCTGCCCCCCTGCCCCGGCGGCCTGCGGCAATCGGCTCTTTATGATACGATCGTCACGGTGTTTTCCTGTGTGCCGAACCTGACCACCCGCATCCCGCCGATGCGCGCCGGCTGGCTGACCCTGCTCAGCGCGCTGGACATTCCCTATGTGATCGTGGTGGGCAATGGGAACGGCCGGATCGAGGGCGACGTGCTGCATGTGGACGCCCCCGACGATTACGAGGGGCTGCCGCAGAAAACCCTGGCCACGCTGCGCTGGGTGCATGATCACACGCCCTATGCTCATATGCTGAAAATCGACGATGATTGCTTCCTCAATGTCGAGGAATTCTTCCACTCGCTCAGCTATCGCAAGTTTGACTATTACGGCCGGGTGCTGACGCGCAACGCCGGCCAGACCGATCGCGCCTGGCATAACGAAAAATCCACGTCCCTGCGCGGGCGGCTGGAGCTGGATAAATCACCTGAACCCTCCACCTATACCGATGGGGGCTCGGGTTATGTGATCAGCCGCACCGCCATGGCCGCCGCGATTGACGCGATGAACAGCCCCGAGGGGCAATATCTGATCCAGGTTTCGTTCATGGAGGATAAGATGCTGGGCGATCTGCTGGCCCTGCGCGGCATCCGCCCCGCGGACGAGGATTACCGCATCGCCATCCGCCGCCGCACCTGGGGCAAGGCCCGCCCGGTATCGCGCTGGGTGAACAGTTTCGATGCCAGCCCCGCCGCGCCCGTCAAACTGGTGCATCTGGATGCGCATGACACGCAAATTCCGGCGATGGAGACCCTGAAAACCCCGATCCTGACGCCGAAAAAAATCTGGCCCAGCTATCAGGATGTGCAACTGGTTTACCAAAGCAACGCGCTGGAGCTGATCAGCCCTCAGGATCGGCTGGACGCCGCCCGCGAGGCCGAGGTCGCCGTGGTCGCCTGCATGCGCAATGAGATGTTCATGCTGCCGCAATTCCTGGCCCATTACCGCAAGCTGGGCGTGACCAGTTTCATGATCGTGGACAACTGTTCAGATGACGGCACGCTGGAATACCTGCTGGATCAGCCCGACGTGGCGCTGTTTTCCGTGGATACCGATTACAACCTGTCCTACTATGGTGTGGCCTGGCAGCAGGCGATGATGGCGGGGTTCCGTGTGGGCAAATGGTCTTTGGTGGCCGATGCGGATGAATTGCTGGTCTGGCAGGAGAATCAGACCCAAACCTTGCCCGATTTGCTGAAAACCGACGATTTCCAGGGCGTGGATGCGGCGCGGATTTTCATGCTGGATATGTACCCCAAGGGGTCCCTGTCAGAGGCCACATTCGAAACCGACCCCTTTGCCGAGGCCGGCTATGTTGATCGCGAACCCTTCCTGACGAATTGGACGGGGCGGGGGCCGTTCTCTAATATGCCCACCTGGACCAGCGCCCTGCGCCACCGGCTGATTGCCGGATCGCGCACCGATCTGTTCGTGGCGCAGAAAATCGCGCTGTTGAAATATCAGCCGTGGATGCGGGTCTCGGCCGGGCTGCATTTCCTGACCGATGTGCAGCTGTCATCGCGCGAGCTGCTGTTCGCCCATTTCAAATACAACGCCGATTTCCGCCGCAAAGCCCAGGCCGAGGTCGCCCGCGGGCAGCATTTCAACGATGCCGAGGAATACCGCAAATACCTGGCGCTGATTTCCGAAGGGCGCGACGTGATCTATGAGGACGGCCTGTCCGTGCCCTGGACGCAAGCGCCGTTTGTTAAGGCATTGCTGCAGGAATAGGGTCTGAAACAGGCTCTGATCCGGCGTAAACCGCGCGCAATTCATCCAGGTGCTGCGGCATCGACACCGGCGCGCGGGCCCCGGCCCAGTAGGCGGCCAGATCAATCTGCCCCGACAGGATGGCGCGCAGGCGGGCGTGGAAGGCCTCAACATCGCCGGCGCGGAACACCATTTGCGGGCAATGCGCCAATTCCTGCGCCCCGCCCAGATCGCTGGTCAGCAGCGGAATGTGCCGGGCGTGCATTTCAATCGCAACCTGAGGCAGGTTGTCATTCCACAGCACCGGGATGACGCCCAGATCCACGTTCTTCAGCAGATCATCCAGCCCGTCATGGGTATAGCCGTCGGCATAGCTGAGCCCGCCCAGACGCGCCCCCAGATCCGAGAGCCTCTCTAACGTGCCGTCCTTGATATCGCGCGCGGCCACCACCAGGCGGATGCGTTTGGCCAGAGGCTCGGGCAGGGATTCCAGCGCCTCCAGCAGGAAAAAGAACCCCTTATCCCGGCGCATATAGCCCAGATAGGCCATGCTGAACGTGCCATCGGATTGCAGCAGGCTGGGCTTGGGCCGGGTGCGGGTGAAGCAATCGGCCTCGGCCGTGCCAATATACGAGGTCTTCAGCAGATCGCGCCGCACCCCAAAGCGCTCGGCAATATGGCCCACCGCATCCGAGACGCACAGCACCCGGTCGCAATGATCGTTGATCATCTGCACCATCTGGGCGCGGCGCGCGGCAAAAGGCGTGCCGTCGGGGGCGCTGAGCGGGGCCAGACGGCCGGGTTTGGGCAGGGGCTTCCCCCCCCGCCGCAGCAGTTTCAGCCCCATGGCCACGCGCCGGCCCACCTTGATCGTGGGGCGGAACAGAGCCTCGAACGCTGTGGAGCCGGGCCGCAGCCCCGCAGATTTCAGATGATAAGCCAGCCCGTTGGCCAGTTTCAGCTGCTGCGCATTATGCGTATGGGGCAGGCAGTGGACGCATGTGCGCCCCTGATCGAAATCCGTGCAGGTTTCGCGTTCCTGATGCCACAGGTTCACCTGCGGGCAGAACGGATAATAATTGTGCAGAGACAGGATCACGCGGGTATCGGGCCAGATGGATTTCAGATCCAGCGCCTGAACGGGCAGGCCTTCCAGATTGTTGAAATGCACCACGTCATAGGGGCCGGTGGCGTCGATGAAATCATGCAGCGCCCGCAAGGTCGCGTCATCGCGCAGCTGGCTGGCCTGACCAAAGGAATGATGCGCGGGCGACAGCACCCCCGAGTTGACGATCTCATAGCGGCGATGGCGGTCCTGGGCGGGCCCGTGGCGCATCTGTTCCCAGCGCGGCACCCGCCGCAGCAGATCATAGGAAATCCCCGAGGACAGAAAGGTGGCCTTGATCCCGTCCTGCCGGTCCAGTTCCTTCAGGACATTGCGCTGATACTGAGTCACCCCGCCGCCGCGGTTCTCGTCGTCCAGATAGTCGACCCAGTTATAGTAGAGGATCCTCATTTCTTTGGCCTGGGGTCCAGGGCCAGGTGCTGCTCTAGCCGGTGCAGCCTGTCATGAAGACCTGCGTTTTCCTTGGTCATGCGCTGGCGCAGCGCGTGCAGCTCGTTCAGCAACATCCCGGTCATGTGCCAGATCTGGCGGTCGGTTTCCGGTTCGGGCCGGGGCAGATCCGCGCCCAAAGTCCCGACCAGATCGGGCCCGGCGCCGGGGATCAGGGCCTGGAGATTTTCCAACCCCGCAACCGCCTGGCTGCGGACCTGCGCGAAATCTCCGGCGGGCGCACCGGCGTCCTCTTGCTGCCGTTCGTTGAATTTCTGGCTCCGGATCACTGTCCAGTCGATGACATCCTTGGGGATGCCCGCATTCTGCATCATCCGCACCAGCTCCAGGGTGCTGTCATCCATGCGCGGGTTCGGATCGATCAGTGGCAGACTGACCCCGTCATCGGGCAGCTCAACCCCGAAGAGCGACAGGAAATCGCGATAGAGACTGTCATCATGGCGGCTGGCTTCGTCATAAGAGCGCAGGATCAGCGCTTCGGGGCCGAAAATCTCGGCCCAGGGTTTCAGCGCCAGGGCGTAATCATAGTGCACCGGCTCGATCACCTGGGTCACGGCCGTGTTGAAATCCGGCACCCTGACGCCCATTTTCACCAGCTGGTTATACCAGGACCGCAGATGGCTTGCGGGGGGGCGCAGATAGGCGATGACCCGGATCTGCAGATCCTGAGCATAGGTCGTCACGATGGATTTCAGCCGTTCTGCGGCCTCGGGGACATTACCCAGGCGCGCGAATTCCTCGGAGCTGACAATCATCCGGCCAGAGGGGCTGGTGCGGGTTTCGGCGAACAATTCCTGCCACAGGGTTTCAGGGGCAACGGGGTTATCATAGCCATGCATCAGCCGGGTCACCCCTGCCGCCTTATAAAGCGCAAAAGCATAGATCGAGTGTTTGCCCAGATGGCGCCGCTGCGCACCATAGGCCAGATCATGATTGGCCAGGAATTCGGGATTGTTGGACAAAAGCGCCTGAAGCGCCGTCGTGCCGGTCTTGAAATGACCGATATGGAGATAGAGTGTCTTTGTCATCTGCGTACCACCTGCTGATCGTGATCCGCAGGCCTTACCCTACGCTGGCGGCCTGGGCCGAGGCAGACCGGAACCCGCGCCCGGCTTCGACAACGAAAAGGCGCATGTCATGCAATGTCAGGGAAAAGGCCTGGCACGGCAGGGGAATGACCAGGGTATGAAAGGCCTCCTGGATCAGCGGATCGCCCGGTTCGACCGTATGCAGCAGGGTCGAGATCTGGCGGCCCTCGCCTTTTACGTCCAGGCCGTCCTGCCAGTAGGTGTCACCATGGTTTTCCTCAAGCGCCGAGCGGCAAAACGGCGCGCTGTAGAAGGCTCTGGCGCTTTCGGTTTCGAACACGATCCCCAGCACATCGCCGACCTTCAGAGCCCCCTGGCCCAGCCCGATATTGAGGGAAAACCAGCGCGGCTCTTGCGACACCTGGGCCTCCAGGGCCAGCAGCATGTTTGCATCGGTCTGGGCTGTCAGCTCGACGCGGCCGTCTTCATCATCCCAGCTGACATAGATTTCAGGGCTTAAATGTGCATTGTTTTCAATCAGTAGATCGTCTTGATTGGCGCGGCATGTGGAAATGACATCCGCGGTAAAGGTCTCAATAGAATGCGACATGAAAATTTCCCATCTTTTCAGCCGTTACAGCAGGAAAACAAATACAAGGCAAGCTGCTTGGCTTCAAAATGGCTGTGGGCGCAGAATATGCGCGAATTAGGCGCAGGATAGCGGCAGGGCCGCAAAACGACCGTTTGTTGCGCGGATTTCGTGAATACCCGCACCAGTCGGTTGAAGGCCCAGCACAACCCGCCTAAACAGAAATGAATAGAGCCTGTTAATGCGCCAAAGGATTTTTTCTCATGCCCTCTTCCCTGGATTTGCACGCGGCGTCTCCTTTTGGAACCATCCTCTATATCGGGGCCGGTGAGGCACAGGACCTTGGACAGTTTCAGGACCTGAACCCCCAGCAGATCCTCCTGGTCGAGGCCAACCCCGCGCGGGCCAGGGCCCTGGAAAAGCAGGTGGCCGGACAGGCGGGAATCGAGATCCTGTCCGTCGCGGTCGGCGGGTTCACCGGCCAGGGCCGGCTGCGGATTCTGAACATGCCGGAATATTCCAGCCTGCGCCCCTTTACCGGGCTGTCCGATCTGTTCCCCGGCATCCGCGAAACCCGCCAGACAGATGTCGATACCTATATGGCGCACGAGTTGGTTTCCCAGCTGGATCTGCCCGAAGACCGGGCCCATGTGCTGATCCTGGACGCGCCTGGCGTCGAAGAGGTGATCCTGCATTCCCTGATCGCCCATGACCAACTGACCCGATTCGAATATGTGATTCTGCGCGCTGGCATCGAGCCCTTCTATGAAGGCAACAAGGGGTTGGACGCCCTGATTCCGATGGCCACTCAGGCAGGGTTCCGCGCTGTCGGGCGCAGCGAAGAAGACCCGGATTTCCCACAGGCGACGCTGGTCAAGGATCCGCTGACACTGGAAAACCGCGCCTTGCAGGAAAAGCAAACCACCCTTGAGGCCAGGCTGAAAACACTGGAAGGGACACTCAAGACCGCTCAGGCCCGTGCCACAAAGGCCGAGGGCGCCTGGAAAGAGGTTAACGAGAGCCTCAAGGCCAAGACCTCGGAGCTGACTGAGACCACCGACAAGCTGACCGCCGCTCAGGCCCGTGCCACAAAGGCCGAGGGCGCCTGGAAAGAGGTTAACGAGAGCCTCAAGGCCAAGACCTCGGAGCTGAGTGAAACCGCCGACAAACTGACCGCCGCCCAGGCCCGCGCCACCAAGGCCGAGGGCGCCTGGAAAGAGGTTAACGAGAGCCTCAAGGCCAAGACCTCGGAGCTGAGTGAAACCGCCGACAAGCTGACCGCCGCCCAGGCCCGCGCCACCAAGGCCGAGGGCGCCTGGAAAGAGGTTAACGAGAGCCTCAAGGCCAAGACCTCGGAGCTGAGTGAAACCGCCGACAAACTGACCGCCGCCCAGGCCCGCGCCACCAAGGCCGAGGCAGATCTGGCCGCCCAGGCCGAAATCCTCAGCATGACAAAGACCGCGGCCCAGACCGAACAGAACGCGTTGAAAGAACGTCTGGCGCAACGCGAAGAGGCTCTGGAACGCAAGGAGATGGACCTGGGTGTCGCCCTGCGATCGCAATCCGCTTTGCAAATGGATCTGCAAACGCTCCGGAACAATTATGAGACGCTTCGGGCCGAGAAAACCGCGCAGGACAAGCTTCTGCTGCAAGTGACGACCCGGCTGAATGCGGCGTCCAGATACCTGCACATGCTCAATGCCGCGCCCGGCGAGACGGCGACGCCCGAACTGGATTCGCCCGAATCTCAGGAGGATCCCGCGCCCCAGCCAGCAGCCAAACCCACCGGAAAATCCCGCGCCCGCAAAACCAGCGCGCCCCGGAAAAAGCGCGGAGCCACAAAATGACCGACGCGGCGGATCTGAAAGGGCTGGTCGATGATGCCCTGGGCCTGCTGGTGCCCTATTCTCAGGATGCCTTATTGCCCGATCAGGGGGCGACGGCCCCCCTGGAAAGCCTGCTGGCGCAATGTCAGGATTACAGTCAGCGCATCCTGAATGCCCCCCCCGAGCCGATGCGCATGATCCACCATTTTGCCTGTACAGGTGGCACGCTGATGTCACGAGCCCTGGCCAGCCAGCCCAACACGATGGTGCTGAGCGAAGTGGACCCGTTCAGCAGGTGGTTCCGCCCGCCGGGCCAGTTCGCTCCGACCGATCTGATCTTTCTGTCGCGCCTGGACCGCTGCCCACCCGATCAAAAGACGATCACGGCCATGTTCCTGGCCGCCTTGCAAGAGCTTCACAACGCCATGGCACAACAAGCCCGCCATGTTGTCATCCGCGACCACACCCATTCGCATTTTTGCGATGAGGCCCCGGAAAAACGCCCGCTGCTGGGATCCGTGATCCAGCAGGGCTTCGAGACGCGGCAGATCATTACCGTGCGGCACCCGCTGGATTCCTATCTGTCGCTGCGCAAGATGAACAGCGCCACCGGCCCCGTGGCGACTCTGGACGGATACGCCGCGCGATACCTGATGTTTCTGAACAGTTATCCCGGTGTTGATCTGTTCCGCTACGAGGATTTCGTGATCGACCCGGACGGTATCTGCCAGAAAATGTCAGACATCCTTGAGCTGGATTTCAACCCGCATTGGCAAGACACCCTGCCGATCATCCATCTGTCCGGGGACAGCGGCCGCAAGGGTGTTCGCATTTCTCCGCGTGACCGCAGACCCATTGACACCCGCACCCAAAGCGAGCTGGAAAAGGGCAGTTCCTGCTACGAACAGCTGTGCACACAGCTGGGATATGATCCCGATCCGGCCGCATCCGCATATCCTGCGGAATGAAGCGCTCAGTTTGCAGGCACTCTCCCGGCGGAGCGCCGCCTTTTTAAGCCCATGCGACGGGTTTCCGTCTTGTGGCACCTACATCGCTTTGTTAATCGAAGTGCGTAGAGAACGACATGCCGTTACTACTTCTTCACGGCACAAGACATTCAATTGATGGATATGACATGGCTAAAAAGGCATTGATTACTGGCGTTACCGGCCAGGATGGCTCTTACTTGGCAGAATTTCTGCTGGAAAAGGGCTACGAAGTTCACGGAATTAAACGTCGGGCCTCGCTGTTCAACACGCAGCGCGTGGACCACATCTACCAAGATCCCCATGTCAACAATGCCAATTTCAAGCTGCATTACGGCGATCTGACCGACACCTCGAACCTGACCCGCATCCTGCAAGAGGTCCAGCCCGACGAGGTCTATAACCTGGGCGCACAATCCCACGTGGCCGTCAGCTTTGAGGCGCCCGAATATACCGCCGACGTGGATGCGATCGGCACCCTGCGCCTGCTGGAGGCGATCCGCTTCCTGGGGCTGGAGAAAAAGACCAAGTTCTACCAGGCCTCGACCTCGGAACTCTATGGTCTGGTCCAGGAAATCCCGCAGACCGAAACCACCCCGTTCCACCCGCGTTCGCCCTATGCGGTGGCGAAAATGTATGCGTTCTGGATCGCGGTGAACTATCGCGAGGCCTACGGCATGTATGCCTGTAACGGCATCCTCTTTAACCACGAAAGCCCGCGTCGCGGCGAAACCTTCGTGACCCGTAAAATCACCCGCGGCATGGCCAACATCGCCCAGGGGCTGGAGCCGTGCCTGTACATGGGCAACATCGATTCCTTGCGCGACTGGGGCCACGCCAAGGACTATGTCCGCATGCAGTGGATGATGCTGCAGCAGGACAAGCCCGAGGATTTCGTGATCGCCACCGGCGTGCAATATTCCGTGCGTGAATTCATCACCTGGTCGGCCGCCGAACTGGGTGTGACCCTGGAATTCACCGGCACTGGCGTCGATGAAATCGCCACCGTCACCGCGATCGAGGGCGATAACGCGCCCGCGCTGAAAGTGGGCGACGTGGTCATGCGCATTGATCCGCGTTACTTCCGTCCCGCCGAGGTGGAAACCCTGCTGGGCGATCCGGCCAAGGCCAAGAAGGTGCTGGGCTGGGTGCCGGAAATCACCGCGCAGGAAATGTGCGCCGAGATGGTCGCAGACGATCTGAAGGCCGCCAAACGTCACGCCCTGCTCAAAGAGCACGGCATGGATGTGCCGGTTTCCCTGGAAGACGGATAAGCGTGTTCAACGTGGGCCTCAAACAGTACGACCCTCACTTCTCACTCGTCTTTATTCATGTCCCTAAGACGGCGGGTCGGAGTGTCCGTACTGTTTTCCACGATTGGTTTGGCCCGCGTTTCTTCGCTCATTCTTTCAGCCGACAACGGAACTTTGAAAGTAAGGCCAATTATCCCGGCATAGTAGATAAGGTCTTTGTTTATATCGGTCGCACCGAAGCCCTGATAGCCTCTATGCGGCACATCGCGGGCCACTTCGGGCGGATGGTTCAGCCTGCTGAACCCGGTACGGTGCCGCACCCCGGCCGTGACAAACAAAATGACGACATCCATGGGCTCCGGGGTTTGTTTTACAAAAACAACGTATTGAAATTTGAAGTCTATAATTGCGTCAAACAGCGGTTTGGCGCGCCTTCTGAACCGTAAGGACTTAAGTGGATGTCTGGATCATACCAAGCACACGAAATGCGCAAGATTTACGTTGCTGGACATCGCGGCATGGTGGGGGGCGCAATTCTGCGCCGCCTACAGGCCCGTAAAGACGCAGGCGAGGCGATCGAGCTGATCACCCGCACCTCCTCGGAGCTGGATCTGACCGATCAGGTCGCCGTGCGCGATTTTTTCCAGACGGAAAAGCCCGATGTGGTGATCCTGGCCGCGGCCAAGGTGGGCGGCATTTTCGCCAACAACACCTACCCGGCTGAATTCATCTATGAAAACCTGATGATCGAATGCAACGTGATCCATCAGGCCTATGCGGCTGGCGTCAAAACCCTGCTGCAACTGGGATCCAGCTGCATCTATCCCAAGGCTGTGCCGCAGCCCATGAAAGAAGACGCGCTGCTGACCGGCACGCTGGAACCCACGAACGAGCCCTACGCCGTGGCCAAAATCGCCGGCATCAAGCTGTGCGAGAGCTATAACCGGCAATATGGCGTGGATTACCGCTCGGTGATGCCGACCAACCTGTATGGGCCGGGCGATAACTTCCACCCCGAAAACAGCCATGTGCTGCCCGCGCTGATCCGCCGCTTCCACGAGGCCGCGCAAAACGGCACCGAAGAGGTGGTGATCTGGGGCTCGGGCAAGCCGATGCGTGAATTCCTGCACGTGGATGACATGGCCGAGGCCAGCCTTTTCGTGCTGGAACTGGACAAGGACACCTACGAGGCCAACACCGAACCGATGCTAAGCCACATCAACGTGGGCACCGGCACCGACGTGTCGATCCTGGAGCTGGCGCATATGGTGGCCGAGGTGACGGGCTTTAAGGGCAAGATCAGCAACGATCCCTCCAAACCCGACGGCACCATGAAGAAACTGATGGATGTCAGCCGGCTGGCCGATATGGGCTGGAAAGCCAAGGTCGGCCTGCGCGAAGGGCTGGAAGAAACCTATGAGTGGTTCAAGGCGTCTGAAGATTTGCGGATGTAATTCATGAAGGTTCTGGTCCTCGGCTACAGCGTCACGGCTGAAGGCCCTGGCTTTGTGGAAATCGCCGCCCAGAAGCTGGGCAGCGGTTCCGCAATCACCCTGGTCAAGGCCGGGCTGGGCGGGGTGCAGCCCTATCACGCCCGGCATCTGTTCCCGTCTATTCTGCGCCACCACAAACCCGACGCGGTGATCCTGGATCAATCCACCCCCGGCTATCGTGGGTTTCTGCGGGACCGGAAGGAATATTTCCGGTCGCTGCACGCCTTGCTGCGGGATGTTCAGGCCCAGGGCCTGAAATTCGGTTTTCTGGACCTGCCGCGGATCGACGTGGATTTCGCCGATGACTGGGTTGCGGATTATCACGCCCGGCTGGCGGCGGATTATGGCGTGCCGCAGGTGGTGGTGCCCCTGCAAGAGGGCGTGCTGCGCGACGAGGTCCACCCCACCGAAACAGGGCGCGGGATCTTTGCGGATGCGCTGCTGTCCCTGCTGGACCGGCTGGCCCCGCTTAAGGGCCCGGCGGATCGCTTTGCCGATGCCCCGCGCTACGATGCCCTGATGGCCACCGATCTGGTCGGAGACCACATGCCGCGCTATCTGCTGTCACGCGGCGGCTATGATGAAAACATGGTTCTGGTCGGCTCGGGTCTGACGCTGACCCTGCCCTTTGGCGCCCCCTATGTGGTGCGTGGTTTCAGCGGGCTGATGTGGCCCCGTTGCGGCGCGTTTGAAATCCGCCTGGCAGATCAGACAATCCACCATCAGATGTATAACGAGTTTTGTTACTATCCCCGTATGGGGGCCGTCATGTTCGGCGCTCCACACGATTTACAACGCCACACGGCCAGTTGGGCCAGTTTTCACCAGTTGCCTGAACAACCCGACATCCCCTTGCGCAAAGGCACCGTGAACACGATGCCGCGCCTGGGCGCCATTGGCAGCATCTTTATCGAACATCAGGAAGGCACACCCAATGGCTGACGAAAAGATTCTGGTTCTGGGATTCAGTGTTACGGCTGAACGGCCCGGCTTTGTCGGAGTCGCCAAGGAAGAACTGGAGCGCCGCTTCAACGCCGAGGTCGTCAAGGCCGGGCTGGGCGGTTTGCAACCCTATCACTCGCGCTATCTGTTCCCGCAGATCATCGACGAACACGACCCCGACATCCTGATCCTGGATCATGCCACCCCGGCCTTTCGCAACTTCTACAACGACCAGGAAGATTACCGGCTGTCCCTGCTCAGCGTTCTGCGCGAATGCCAGGAACGCGGCATCCGCATGGCCATGATCGATTTCCCCCGGACGGATGTGGATTACAAGAATGACTGGGTCAGCAAATGCCATGATCTGATCTGCGGCATGCTGGATGTCCCCTATCGCCGTGTCGACCTGAAAGAGGGCGTGCTGCGCGACGAGGTCCATACCACGGAATATGGCAGCCGGTTCTATGCCGACATCCTGCTGGAAATGGTGCCCCAGGCCAGAGAGCTGGACATCGACCCCAGCTATTTCGCCGATGTACCCCGATATGATGCCCTGCGCATGGTCGACGCCCTGCCCGGCCGCCCCGTCCACACGGTGGATCGCGGCGGATACCGGACGGACCTGGTGCGCTTGCCCGCCGGGGAAACCGTGAATGTGCGCTTTGATCCGCCGCGTAAATTCTGTGGTTTCACCGCCCTGATGGGGCCGCGTACCGGGGCGTTGGAAATCAAGGCCGGGCCGATCAAACGCCGACAGGTGTCCTATGATCAGTTCTGTTATTATGAGCGAATGGGCGCTTTCGTCGTCAATGAGGGGATTAAAGGGCCCAAAGTGGACGGGATTTCAGTGACACAGAGCTCTGAAATCCCGACAATAGATTTATTGAAAGGCGAAAAGAACACCGATTCCCGGATCGGTGCGATCGGTCACATTTTCACCGAACGCCCCTCGCTTGGACGAAAGGATTCAAAGATGAAGTTTTTGGTTTTTGGCTTTAGCGTCACCGGAGAAGTCCCCGGATATGTCGAAAAATGCGCCGAAATCTGTGCCGACAGCCGTCCTGACTATGAGGTTACGAAAATCGGGATCGGCGGGTTGCAGCCGAACCATGCCCGCCATCTGGTGGATGCGTTCCTGCGCTCGGAAAAACCCGACGCCCTGATCATCGAGTTTTCAACCGCGGCCTATCGCACCCAGAACTCCAACGATTACCGGATCAAGGAACAGCAGGCCACGCTGCAAAGCATTCTGCGGCTGTGCAAGGAAAACAAGGTCCGCCTGGGCGTGCTGGACCTGCCTTTGACCGGCGTGAACCCCGATGACGACTGGGTGGCGGATACGAACCGGGCCATCTGCAAGAAACACCGCGTCCCGCGCGTGGAACTGGATCTGAAACCCGAGCTGCTGTGGGACAATGTCCACCCCACCGACGAGGGCAAAGAGGTCTACGCCAAGGCTCTGCTGGGGCTGCTGGACAAGGTCAACAAAACCAAGCCGCTGTTCCGCGGCCTGACCAAAGCCCGCAAATTCTCGGCCTATGCCATCCCCGAGGTTGACGTCAAAGGCGGGTTCATGCGCGAGTTCTCGCGCCATGGCTATGTTGCGGACATGCTGGCCGTGCCCGAGGGCCAGAATGTCACCGTGACCCTGCCCAAAGAGGTTAAGATGACGGCCCTGATCGTCGGCATTGGCCCCAAAAGCAGCATGATGGTCTTCCAGATCGGAAAGGAAAACCAGATCCTGCAATGCTTTGACCAGTTCTGCTACTACGAACGTGTCGGCGGGCGCTCTTTCACGCCGGTGACCACGGACAAGTTTGTCGTCGCACAATCCGCCAAGCTTCCTGAGACCGAACTTCTGAAAGGGGTCAAGGACACAGGTCCCCGGACCGGAGGCATCACTCACATCCTGTACGAGGAAGAATAGCGTTCTTCCCACGCATTTTACGCCAAACGCATAAGGTTAAATTCATGACCACGATCCATCCCATTCTTCTCTGCGGCGGTTCCGGCACTCGTCTGTGGCCGCTGTCGCGCAAATCCTATCCCAAGCAGTTCGCCAAGCTGATGGGGGACGAAAGCCTGTTCCAGGCCTCGGCCCAGCGTCTGTCCGGGGCCGGTTTTGCCGCCCCCGTTGTGGTGACGGGCGATCCGTTCCGCTTCATCGTGACCGAGCAGCTGGCCCAGGTGGAAATGGCCGCCGCCGGCATCCTGATCGAACCCGAAGGGCGCAACACCGCCCCCGCCGTTCTGGCCGCCGCCCTGTGGCTGGCCAAGACCGACGAGGACGCGCTGATGCTGGTGGCGCCCTCGGATCACGTGATCCCCGATGCCTCTGCCTTCCGGGCGGCGGTGCAGGCCGCAGCCCCGCGGGCGCTGGCCGGCGATCTGGTGACCTTCGGGATCGCCCCCACCCGTCCCGAAACCGGCTATGGCTATCTGGAACTGACCGCCGGGGCCGATGCCAGCGCGTCCGAGCCGCAAAGCCTGGCGCGTTTCGTCGAAAAACCCGATCTGGACAGCGCCACCCAGATGCTGGCCGCGGGCAATTTCCTGTGGAATGCAGGGATTTTCCTGTTCACCGCGAAGGCCGTGATTGCCGCCTATCGCACCCACGCGCCCGCCCTGGTCGACGCGGTTGCCGCCTCGCTGGACAAGGCCGACGCGGATCTGGGCTTTACCCGTCTGGACCCGGGCGCCTGGGCCCAGGCCGAAGACATCTCGATCGACTATGCGATCATGGAAAAAGCCGACAATCTGGCCGTGATGCCCTATGGTGCGGGCTGGTCGGATCTGGGCGGCTGGGATGCCGTCTGGATGGAAAGCGCGCAGGATGACGCCGGCAATGCCTGCTCGGCCGAGGCCACCGCGATTGATTGCACCGATACGCTGCTGCGCTCGGAAACCCCCGGTCAGCAGGTCGTGGGCATCGGGCTGGACAACATGATGGTCGTTGCCATGGGCGATGCGGTCATGGTGGCCCCCAAGGATCAGGCCCAACGGGTCAAGGATGCCGTGGCCGCGCTGAAGGCCAAGGGCGCCAGCCAGGCCGTGCAGCTGCCGCGCGATTACCGCCCCTGGGGCTGGTACGAAAGCCTGGTCGTGGGCGGACGTTTTCAGGTGAAACGCATCGTTGTGACCCCTGGCGCGTCACTGTCGCTGCAATCGCACCATCACCGCTCCGAACATTGGATCGTGGTCGAGGGCACGGCCAAGGTCACCGTGGATGAAACCGTGAAACTGGTGACGGAAAACCAGTCGGTCTATATCCCGCTGGGCGCCGTGCACCGCATGGAAAACCCCGGCAAGGTGCCGATGGTCCTGATCGAAGTGCAAACCGGCTCGTATCTGGGTGAAGACGACATCATCCGCTACGAAGACGTCTATGCGCGCAGCTAACGCCGCGCCCTGAACTTTCACGACACAGGAAACTATCCATGTCTGCTATGAAAATCGCCGTTGCCGGGATCGGCTATGTCGGCCTGTCCAATGCCGTTCTGCTGGCCCAACATAACACTGTCTGCGCACTGGATATCAGCGAGGACCGTGTGGCCAAGCTGAACCAGCGCCAAAGCCCAATCGTGGATGCCGAGCTGGAGGTCTACCTGGCCGAGAAGACGCTGGACCTGACGGCCACCACCGATCCGGCCGTGGCCTTTGACGGGGCCGATTACATTATCGTCGCCACGCCCACCAACTATGACCCTGAAACCAACTTCTTCGACACCTCCAGTGTCGAAGCGGTGATCGAGAAGGCCATCGCGCTGAACCCCACCGCCACGATCGTGATCAAATCCACGATCCCGGTGGGCTATACCCAATCGCTGTGCAAACAGCTGAACACCGATCAGGTGATCTTCAGCCCTGAATTCCTGCGCGAGGGCCGGGCGCTTTATGACAACCTGCATCCCAGCCGGATCATCGTAGGCGAGCAATCCCAGCGCGCCCGCGTCTTTGCCGATCTGCTGCGCCAGGGCGCCATTGCCCAGGACATTGAGGTCCTGTTCACCGATGCCTCCGAGGCCGAGGCGATCAAGCTCTTTGCCAACACCTACCTGGCCATGCGCGTGGCGTTTTTCAACGAACTGGACAGCTACGCCCTGGCGCATGGTCTGGACAGCCGTCAGGTGATCGAAGGCGTGAGCCTGGATCCGCGGATCGGCAACCATTACAACAACCCCTCGTTCGGCTATGGCGGCTATTGCCTGCCCAAGGACACCAAGCAGCTGCTGGCCAACTACTCCGAGGTGCCGCAGAACCTGATCAAGGCCATCGTCGAGGCCAACCGCACCCGCAAGGATTTCATCTCGGAGCAGATCCTGGCGCGCAAACCCGAACGCGTGGGCATTTTTCGCCTGGTGATGAAGCAAGGCTCGGACAACTTCCGCCAAAGCTCGATCCAGGGGGTGATGAAACGCCTGAAGGCCAAGGGGATCGAGATCATCGTCTATGAGCCCGCCATGGCCGAAGAGAGCTTCTATGGCTCGCGCGTGACCCATGATCTGGACGGGTTCAAGGACGAATGCGACGTGATCATCGCCAACCGGCAACACCCCGATCTGGAAGATGTCGCCGCAAAGATCTTTACCCGCGATCTGTTCGGATCAGACTGACCGCCTGCATCCATTCCGAAACGATCAAAGCCGGCCCTTTGCGGGGCCGGCTTTGTGCATTTTCAGTGGTTCCAGTGGGATCAGAGCTTCTCCAGCTCGTCCATGATCGTGTCCACCACGCGCTGACGTTCGCGCACGACGGCCGCTTCATCCGTAAAGGTGGCCTGCAGCGACCGGGCGGTTTCCAGCCAGCTTTTGGCAAACTCCGCGTCCGGCTTGAAGGTCTCGATCTTTTTGGCGGCCTCTTCGGCGGACAGGCCGAACGTGTTGATCATGCTGGTCTCAGGGACCAGGGTCAGCACCTGGTGCTCCTTGTCAGCGTAATAGGTCGGAATGCCGCCCACCACGAAAGCATCGAAGATTTTCTCCGAGATATAGCTCTTCTGGTGGGTGTTCTCAAAGGATGAGGCCACCCGTACCCGCATGTCCAACGCGGCCAGCTTGTCCAGGTGCCAATCGGGCAGCGCCTGGCGCTTAGCGTCGGTCCGCCAGCCCTTGCCCTCGCGCAGCGTACCTTTGGCTCCGACTTTGCGGGCCACCTGAGTGCGATAGGTGCTCAGCCCATAAACCCCGTGTTCGGGGAAGGCCTTGGCGTAATTCTCGCCATCGCGCACCTCGGCATAGAAGGCGGCGGGAATGGCGGCTTTCTCCCAATGTTTCAGCAGGTTGGCCGGTGTGATGTCGCTATGACGCGAGATCAGCAGACCATAGCGCGCCAGGAAATCTTCACTGGTCAGCAGGAAATACGGGATCTTCTCGAAGTCGAAAATCGTCGAGTTGCTGTGATTGAGAAACGTATAAGCCAGGTCGGTCTCGCCGCATTTGGCCTTGCGGTTCCGGCCGACAAAGCCCCCCGACCAGGTGCTGTCCCACAGCGGTTCCTCAGAGATGACGACAACCTTGGTATCGGCGCGTTCCTTGGCCAGTTTCTCAAAGCTTTCGGCGTTTTCGCGGATGTCCAGGTTGAACCCGGTCATCACCATATCGGCCTGCATCATGTCATCGACCAGGGTAATCCGGTCCCCGGCCACGCGCTGGAACGGCGCATAGCTGAGCGGGGTGCGGTTCGAATGGCGGCCGAACAGACAGATCTTGGGGCCCTTGCCGCCATTGACCATCGGCGCGGCCTCGATTGGCTTGGGCTTTGTGCTGGCCTCGGCGCGGACATGGCTGACGACGCGTTGGTAATGCTGCACCACCGGGTGATCGCGGCCCAGAACCTCTTGCGAGAGGATAACAACCTGGCCCAGCGGGGTGTCATCGCTCAACTCGGGCAGGACATCGGCCCCGTCCAGAAGCAGATCGCTGCTACAGGTCCGCAGCAGGAATTGCGCATCCGGAGCCGACGGCGCCCCACCGGGCGGCACCCGCCCCAGCAGACGCTCGCGCAGCGGCGGCAGGGCCTGCCCATTTTTCAGCGCGACGCCCTCGGGGGACAGGCCCTCGGCCTGACCGGCCAGTTTCAGCATCAAGACCTGCACATCATACACGAAGGAATGCGGCCCATAGAGAATCCACAGCTGGCGCATCGCATGGCGCATCTTGGCCAGGTTGGCCGGGTCCTTGGCGATGGCTTCCAGACGGGCAGGCAGCGCTTTGATGGCCTCGGGGGTTTCCTTGCAGAAGACCGCCGCCTCTTGCCACAGCGCCTGGTTGCCGGGCGTGGCATAGGTATCGGCCAGGATGACCGGGATGGATCCGGCGCCCAGGGATTCCCACAGGCGGATCGAGTTCGGCCCCGACCCGGCCGGACACAGCGAGAAGATGCTCTGCGCCAGCGATTCCTTGAACTGATCCGAGGCGGACTGGTTCACCAGTTCGTCTTTCTTCTCGTCTTTCTTGTCGGTCTTCAGAATCTGATGTTCGTAGACGACCTTGTTATAATGCCAGCTGTCGCGCCCGATGATCATGCCGCGCGGGTGATCCTTGAGCAGATCCAGAATCAGCTCACGCGAATTGGTCAGGTAATACTGGTTCGACTTTGCCCCGATAAACGAGAACAGATGCGGCCGCTTGGCCGAGGCATCGGCATCGGTTTCCGCGGTCACCTGCACCGGATACAGCGGGAAGGGCTCCAACGAGATCCCCGAGGTGGTCTGATCCCGGTCATCCTGCGTGGCATGCGTCCAGAAGATGTGCTCGATCCCAGCCTCTTCGAACAGGTACATGAAATCTTTCATCTTGATGTGCTGACACACCGTCACCCGTTTGCTGCCCGCCGGCAACTGGCGGCAAAAATGCTGGAAACCGGCCATATGCACATGGGCATCAAAGGCATTGGTCTGCAGCTTGTCGATCAGGTTGGCCCAGGGATAGGCCACATACACAACCCCATCGGGCACCGCGCCCAGATCCCGCAGCTGGTGATAGGCGTGCTGCTCGGTCACGGCCGGGAACTGCCAGTCGTGATCATAGGCCAGGATATTGTCCTTGAACGAGATGATCTCTTCCAGCGGCTTGGCCGTCTCGGTCGGGATGACACCCTCTGCGACCGTCCGAGGCCCTTTCAGCCGGACCACTTTCTTGGGTTTACTGTCGAATACCCGCATATGGTTATGCTCTAGCATACCACCGCGATCTTCCTCGATGATGGACAGGCGCCCATCTCCATAGCGCGTGGCAAAAACACGGCGGATGACGGCCGCATTGGCCCCCAGGGTCTTCAGGCTTTCCTTGCGCGTTTTCTCGGGGATAACGCTGTCGATCTCGGCCATGTATTTTTCCCGCAGGCGGGCCGAAAGCTGTCCCTCCTGGATGCGGAAACTGCCCAGAACGAATTTAGACTGCACCAACGAGGACCGCTCGGCAAACAGGCGCCACAGGTTCCAGTCGCCCGCCAGTTTCATCGGTCGGATGGTCTGATCAGGCTTGATCGAGGCCCACAGCCAGCGGCGGAAGAACGTGCCCTCTTGCTGCAGGAAATTCCAATGCACCCCGTCGCACAGCCCCGCCTTGATCGCGGCCTTGGGGATCGGATTGTCAGACATCAGCAACGGCGTGTCATCCCGGATCACCGACGTCGCCCCACCAATCCAGGACACTTGTTGCGGTGTGAACTGGCGTTCGACATTGATGACAAAGGCCAACGCCCCCTGCGCCAGCATATCGTCGGCGTTGATCCAGGTCATGAAGCTGTTGGCCGGGATGCGCATGGCGTCGAATCCTTTGCACAGCGCATCATACATCCCCTTGTCGGGGGACGAATCAAACGTGAACTGAATGCCCAGACACTGAATCGGGAACCCTTCCGAGGCCAGGCGGCGCTGCCACCAAAGCAGCCGGTCCAGGGTGCCATCGGTCGATCCGCCATCCTGGATATGATACCGGATAAAGAAATCTCCCGCCTGGGTAGCAACGCTCAAAATGGTGCGATCAATGGTCGAGATACTATCCAAACAAGGGGTAGTAATAAACACGGTATACGACATGTATGGTCCTAGAGATTGGTCTAAATCGTGTGTGCAAGAGAATAGATTATGCTGAGAAATCAGCTATCAGGTCCGCCTATTTTCCTCAAGCCTTTCTGCAGCACAGCATCGCAGTCGTGAACGGATCGCACCTTCTTCGGGCGCTTCATTGCCGATCTGCCTAGCGAATACCCCCGCGGGCCTGGATCTGAACTCAGATCAGAACTCATGGCCGCTGCGCTCGAACCGCCGTCCGGGGCGGGCCAGGCGTTGGGCGACATCGGAAAACGAGCTCCAGGTGCTGCCCAGAAACAGCGGCGCGGCGGTCAGCAGCAACAGATCGGCAAACGCGTATTGAATCTGCCGGGCCGAGCGATCGAACCGATCCCGTTTCAGGAACCGCAGCCGCGCGCCATAGCGCTCGGTCAGCAGGGCATAGGTCTGCTCCAGGTCGGTGGCCACGAAAATGCTGTCGGCCTGACCGGCCTCAACCAGTTGATCCAGCCGCGCGATAAAATGCGACACATGGCTTTTGGCGCGCCATTCGGTCAGTTCCTGGTGCCGGTTTTCAGGCCAGTTTTGCGGGGATTCAAAGCTCAGGTGATCATAGTCCTGCCCGGTGGCCATACGGATATGCACCGCCACCGAGGACGGGTGCGGGACCTGATCCACCAGATCCAGAACCGGCAGGGACGGCACAAGCCTGCGCAGGAAATACTGCTCATCCGCGTCGGTTCTGTGCGGACTGTTGAGCGTATAGGCCGAACGCACATAGACATCCGCGCCGGGCCAGTCGTCCCCCTCGGTCAGGATCGGTTCCTGGAACCGGGATCCCGGCTCGATCTCAAGGTAATTATAGACCCGCGCGCTGCGCGCCTGAAGGCGCCAGGCCGTGTCGCGCTCCTCGATGACCATGCCGGGATAGCGCAACACATCCCCGATCCGCGCCTCGCAATGGTGATCGGGCACCCAGATCACAACCAGCTGCCGCCCTGTGCGCGCGGCAATCGCGGCCCCTGACACCAGCGCCCGCAGCCGGTTGCACAGCCCATGCTGCACATCGACGAACAAACGGGGCCGGTCTGGCGCAGGCCCACCGGCAAAAGGGTCCATGGCTGGGTGCATCTGCAAAAGGCCGCCCCGATCAGGGTTTATTCTTGCTCAATTTCGAACGAGCCGAACGCATCGGAGCCGTGACGCGCCAGGATTTCGAGCCGTAAATCTTGTCCAGTTCCGCCGTCAGATGGGCGATATAGGCTTCACGCTCCTGCAGAACGGCCTGGGTTTCGGCGCTCTGACGGCCATGTTCGGCCTCCGAGGCTTCGCGGGCCTGTTTTTGCTGTTCCAGCGCCTGTTCGGTTGCGTCCAGCATGGTTTTGGTCTGGCTCAACTTGCCCCAGGTCTGATCCAGCTGCCCCTGCAGGTCACGCATCCGCAAGCTATCGTCCAGCAGCACCGCCCCCAGCGCCGAGGCGCTCAGCAGGCGATCTTGCTCGGCTCGTTCCGCTTGCCGGGACAGGGCCTCGTTCGACGATTGCACCATCTGCATTTCCAGCAACCTGTCTTCGGCGCGGCGGAAATCTTCCTGAGACACAGCCACTTCCTGGCGCTGGCCATCCAGGCTCTCGCGCAGAAGATCCCGCTCGACCGTCACATCCGAAAGGGCAACCAGCTGCGCCTCCATATCCTGAATCTGCCGCCCCTGGCTCATGACGCGTTCGTTTAGCGTGTTTTTCTGAGCCTCTGCCTGCGCCAGGCTTGCCTGCAGCAGGTCTCGCTCTTTTGCCACGGCCGCAAGCTGCTCCTCGCTCGGCCCCTTGCGAGAGAGCTGGTCCTCGCGTTCGGACAGCTGCATTTCCAGTGTCCCGCTCTGCGCCTCAAGATCTGCCAGGCTGATGCGCAGCAGTTTGCGTTCGTTTTCCAGGCTCATCACCCGCGCCTCAAGCGCCTCGCGCACGGGCCGCTCTTTCTCGGCGCGGGCCAGGTCGTCCTGATTCATCTGGCTGCGCAGGTCCGACAGCGTTTTCGTCAGCAGATCGCGCTCTGACCGCAGGCTGGTCAATTGCTGTTCCAAAGAGGCCGTGCGTTCCGCCTGGAGCTTGGCGTCGCCCTCCAGCATGCCCTGCACGCGGGCGGACATGTCTCTCAGGCTTTCCTGCAACAGATCGCGCTCGGCGGTCAGACGCTGAAGCTGCCCGCCCATTCCGTCCAGCTCGGCCCTGGTCTGCTTGGTCAGGGCGGCGTTGTCCTGCGCGGCGCGGGTCTCTTGGGCCGTCAGCTGCTCTTGCATTTCCTTCAGGCCCTGACGCAGGATGGCGCTTTCTTGCGCGGCCGTGCCCAGCTGCTTGTTCAGATCGGCCACCGCCTGATCCTGGGCCAGGCTGCGCTGCACGGCCTGAGCCACCAATGCCGGCCCGATTTCCATTCCGGGACCGGCCAGCAGCCCTTCGATCTGGTGCCGCGCGGGCGCGTCGCTGCCTTGCAGGAACACCCCGGCCAGCACTTGCAGGCAGGCATCGGGCGCGCCCTCTTCGGGCATTCCCTCAATCGTGTCGGGCACAGGTTGCGCGACCATTTCGGCCAGCATGTCCAGGCTGGCGCGGTCTCCTGCCAACAGGGAATCCCAGGTCATCAGCCGCACATGGCGCCGGTCCTTGCGGCACGCCGCCAGCAACACATCGGTCCGCGCGGTCCAATCCGCCAGCGCCTGCGCCGGCAAGACACCGCCCGCCATCCGCCGGGCCAGTTCACGCATAGGGGTTTCAACGAGCACCAAGACACGCCCCGTCTCTCGCGCTGCCAAAGCAGTCGGCACATCGGGATGCAACACGCACTCTGTCTTGTCCAACACCTGCGTCAAAAAAGCCGCGACCTGATCACGATCGGCGGCGACAAGAGGCTGCAAGACAAGATGCAATTGCGCTTTTTCGGCAGTCGTCACAAATCCACCCTTTCCCAAAAATCTTCAAGGACCCAATGTTTTAATACGTTCGAAATCTCGGTGTTTCAATTCCATACCTCTTTCGGATAATCCAGTGCTCTTGCCGTGTAGACCGCAAGTTTCTGAGCCTGCCGTGCAAAAAATTCGAAAGGCGCTGTTCAAATGCCCCAAGAAGGCGTTTTTCATCGCCAATGACGCTTCGCCATTGTCCCTCCGACGGCATCTGGGCTATGCCTAACGCCTGAAACGGCGCCGCGCCGCCAGCAGCTTGAAGGAAGAGAAAATGCCGCATTACCGTTCCCGGCGTTCCACCCATGGCCGTAACATGGCAGGGGCCCGCGGCCTTTGGCGCGCCACCGGCATGACTGACAGCGATTTCGGCAAGCCGATCATCGCGGTGGTGAATTCATTCACGCAGTTTGTGCCCGGTCACGTCCACCTGAAAGACCTGGGCCAGATGGTCGCGCGCGAGATTGAAAACGCCGGCGGTGTCGCCAAGGAGTTCAACACCATCGCCGTGGATGATGGCATCGCCATGGGCCATGACGGGATGCTGTATTCGCTGCCCTCGCGCGAGGTGATCGCCGATAGCGTGGAATATATGGTCAACGCGCATTGCGCCGATGCGATGGTCTGTATCTCCAACTGCGATAAGATCACGCCGGGCATGATGATGGCCGCCATGCGCCTGAACATTCCGGTGATCTTCGTGTCGGGCGGGCCGATGGAGGCCGGCAAGATCGACATCGCTGATCTGGAGATGACCAAGATCGACCTGGTGGATGCCATGGTGGCCGCAGCCGACGATAAATTCACCGACGAACAGGTCCAGCATATCGAGGAAAACGCCTGCCCCACCTGTGGGTCCTGCTCGGGCATGTTCACCGCCAATTCCATGAACTGCCTGGCCGAGGCGCTGGGGCTGGCGCTGCCGGGCAATGGCTCGACCCTGGCCACCCACGCGGATCGCAAGAACCTGTTCCTTGAGGCCGGGCGCCGCATCGTGGACATCACCAAGCGCCATTATGAGGGCGAGGAAAAAGGCCTGCTCCCGCGCGAGATCGCCACCTTTGCAGCCTTTGAAAACGCCATGTCGCTGGACATCGCCATGGGCGGGTCCACCAACACCGTGCTGCACCTTCTGGCCATCGCCTATGAGGGCAAGGTCAACTTCACCATGACCGACATGGACCGCCTGTCGCGTCAGGTGCCCTGCCTGTGCAAGGTCGCGCCCAACATCCACAACGTCCATATGGAGGACGTGCACCGCGCTGGCGGCATCTTCTCGATCCTTGGGGAGCTCAGCCGCGCCGGCCTGCTGAACGATGAGGTCAGCACCGTCCATTCCAGCACCATGGGCGAGGCCATCGCCAAATGGGACATCAAGGTCGCCAATAACCCCGAGGCCGAGCAACTGTTCAAGGCCGCCCCCGGCGGCGTGCGCACCACGCAGGCGTTTTCGACCCAGAACCGCTATAAGGAACTGGATACCGACCGTGAAGGCGGCGTGATCCGCGCCAAGGAACACGCCTTCAGCCAGGATGGCGGTCTGGCCGTGCTGTTCGGCAATATCGCGCTGGACGGGTGTATCGTGAAAACCGCCGGGGTGGATGCCTCGATCCTGAAGTTTTCCGGCCCTGCCAAGGTGTTCGAATCCCAGGACGATGCGGTCAGCGGCATCCTGACCGGCAAAGTGACCGAGGGCGAGGTGGTGATCATCCGCTATGAGGGCCCGCAGGGCGGTCCGGGGATGCAGGAAATGCTGTATCCGACGTCTTATCTGAAATCCAAGGGCCTGGGCAAATCCTGCGCGCTGCTGACAGATGGGCGGTTCTCGGGGGGCACCTCGGGCCTGTCGATCGGCCATGCTTCGCCCGAGGCCGCCGAGGGCGGGGCGATCGCGCTGGTGGAAACCGGGGATATGATCGAGATTGACATCCCGAACCGCAGCATCAACCTGGCCGTGGATGACGCCACGCTAGAGGCCCGCCGCGCCGCCAAGGGCCCCCTGCCCTGGGGCCCGGCCGCCCCGCGTCCGCGCGCGGTATCGAAGGCACTGAAGGCCTATGCCGCCTTTGCATCCTCGGCCGCCAAAGGCGCCGTACGCATCCTGCCCGGCGAGGAATAAGCCAAAGCAAACCCCGGCCTCTTGGTCGGGGTTTAGCCTATATAGGGTCGAAATCAGAGCCTATTGAGGATATTTCCGCCGCGCCTTGGCCACGCCCAGTTTCTGCCCGCCAAAGCCTTTCTTTGTCTTGGCAGTGGCAGTCCATTCATAGGTATGCGCCCCGTTGGGCGGGCAGGGGCTTTGATATTTGAAAGCCCCGCGCGGGATTTTCCCATCCTTGGAAATCGCGACCACGCCGCCGCCATGATTGTACCCCGGCACATCCAGATCGACCAAGCGGAACTGAATGAACTTGGTGCCCGCTGGCAGGTCTTTGACGGTAAAGACCGGATTGGCCACCGTGTTGGGCCGCCCGCTGGTACACAGTTTCAGCCCGGACCAGTCAAAGCCAATGCGGAACTCACCCGCCTGTGCGGCCCCGGCGCTCAGCCCCAGACATGGCCCCAGATACAGCGCGGCAATCACGGCAAATGCTCTGATCATGAAAAATCTCCTGAAAACACGTCAGGATCAGCTTAGCCACGGTCCTGATCAAATCAAGGTTTACCGTTCCGATTTCAGCGGGCGTTGCAGCAGCGCGTCCATGGCCTGAGCCAGCGACACCTGCCCCTTTAGCAGGGCCGAAACCATGTGGATCACCGGCAGGTCCATATCCGCGCCCTGCTCGCTGACGGCATGGGCGGTCATCACGCCCTCGACGGTTTTGCCGCCTGTGTCCGCCTCGCCGCGGGCGACGCGGATGCCATGGCTGAAGTTGCGCGATTTTTCCGAGGAACAGGTCAGGATCAGATCGCCAAAGCCCGACAGGCCCAGCAAGGTTTCGGGATGAGCGCCCTGCGCGGCGGCCAGGCGGGTGATTTCCGCAAAGCCGCGCGTCATCAGCGCCGCGCGCGCGCTTTCGCCCAGATCCGCGCCGATCACCATCCCCGCGGCCAGAGCGATCACGTTTTTCAGCGCGCCTCCCAGCTGCGCCCCCACCGGATCATCGCTGAGATAGAGCCGAAATGCGGGCGTGGACAGCTGTTCCTGCAACGCCGCGCCATCCGGCAAATCGGTGGCCAGCGTTAGCGCCGTGGGTTTGCCCCGCGCGATGTCATCGGCAAAGCTGGGCCCGGTCAGCACGGCGGTGCGCACGCCGGGCAGCACATCCGCGATGATCTGCGTGGGCAGCAGGCCGGTGCCGCGCTCAACGCCTTTGCAACAGGCCACCAGAACCGCAGCGCCCAGCCCCGCGCCATGATCGGTCAGAAACCCGCGCAGCGCCTGAGTGGGGATCGACAACAGGATCACCTCGCAGCCCGCCACGGCACCCAGATCGGGCGTGACCAGGATCTCGGACGGCAGCGGCACGACAGGCAAGGCGGGCGCTGTCCGTGTGGCATGCATGGCGGCCATCGCCGCGGGATCACGCCCCCACAGCACCACCGGCGCACCGCGCACGGCCTGCGCCAGGGCCAATGCGGTCCCGAAGGCCCCCGCGCCGATCACCCCCACGCGGGTCATTTCGCGCGTCTCATGTTTGCCTGGTGGACGGCGATCGCCTCTTCCAGGTCGTCGAAATACTGGATGCTTCCTTTGTCCAGAACGATCCCCGCATCGCAGAAATCACGCAGCTGGCCCATATCGTGATTGACCAGAACCGCGCTGGACTCGCGCATGCGCTCGATAAAGACCGCGCGGCTTTTGCGTTTGAAGGCCGCGTCGCCCACGGCCGTGACCTCGTCCACCAGATAGGTGTCAAACCGGATTCCCATCGAGGTGCCAAAGGCCAGGCGCGATTTCATCCCCGAGGAATAGCTGCGCAGGGGCATGTGAAAATGCGGGCCCAACCCGGCGAAGTCGCGCACGAACTCGATCAGCTCTTCGGTGTCCACGCCATAGATGCGGGCAATGAAACGCACGTTCTGCGCGCCGGTCAATTCGCGGTGAAACGAGCCGCCAAACCCGACCGGCCAGGAGATCGACCCGTCCGAGACCACCCGCCCGCTATCGGGGGGCATGGTGCCGGCGATGATCTCCAGCAAGGTGGATTTCCCCGCCCCGTTGCGCCCCAGCAAAGCCAGCGATTTGCCCGTGGGCAGGGTCAGATCCAGATTGTCGATCACCACCTTGCGCTGGCCGCGCACCATGAAGCTCTTGGTCAGGTTCTCAAACCGGATCATGGCGGCCTCAGCTACGGTCGCGAATGCTGTAGTAGATCAGCGCCAGGATCGACCAGAACAAGGTCAGGAACAGCAAGGCCAGCCCCGACAGCACGAAACGGCGCGGAAACTCCGAGGTTTCGGGCAGGGTCGGGCGCACATAGGTGGCCAGATACCGGCTTTGCCGATCGGCCTTGGCGCGGGCCAGTTCCAGCGCGGACAGGGCGGCGCGATAGCTTTCCTCGGCATATTGGCGGTCCACGGTCAGCGCCTCGAATTCGGCGATCAGCTTGGGATAATCCTCGCCCACGGCGCCGGTATCTGTGTTTTCGCTGACAAAGGTTTCGCGTTCGATGCGGATACGATCCTGAATCACCTCGATCCGCCGTTTGGCCTGCGCCAGACGCGGGTCATTCCCCGAGGTGGTCTGCAACAGAAGATCATGTTCGATCAGGGCCTCGGCCAGTTGCTGCTGAAGGTTGTTCATCACCCCCATCCGGCCCTGCAAATCGGCCTCGGGGTCCACGATCTGGGTGCGCGAGCGGAATTGCGTCAGCGCCTCGCGGGCGGTTTTCAGCCGGTCCAGGGCCTCTTGCAGATCCTGCTGAGCATAGCGCAGCGCATCCCCTCGGGCCTGATCGTTCAGCTCGTTGATCATTTCCTGGCTCTGCGCCACGATTTCCGACGCAATCTTCTGGGCCATGTCGCCCGAATAGGCCAGCACCCGAACCTCAATCAGCCCTGTGCCCTGGTCATACGACAGCCGCACGATGCGCTGCCAATAGCCCAGCAGATCCTCGGCGCTCGAGCCCGGCTGCAGCGCGAAAACCGGATCGGTGTCCCAGTGCGCTTCGTAATGGCTGCGCAGATCCAGGGCTGCATTCACGTTCTTGACGATTTCCAGGCTCTGGATGAATTCATACAGGATATCACTATCCCCCGAGGTACTGCCCCCGGCAAATTGCGTCAGCCCCCCCAGCAGATCCGAGGCCGCATTGCCCTCGTCCTGGCGCACGGTAAAGCCGGTGGTCGAACTGTACTGATCTTCGGCGATCAGCCACAGGTAGGACACGGTCACCACAAAGGGCAGCAGCACCATCAGCGCAAAGCTCAGAATCAGCCGGCCGTGCCGTTTGCGCATCTTGGCGGGGCCGGCCATCGGCTTGATACGCACGACGGTTTGCTGTCCACCGCCCTTGTTTGCCCCCTGCCCTGCCTGATCAGGAGCCGGGGTGGCGGCCGGGGTCTGGGAATTATCGCTCATGAAAAAGATGCTCCTACCGGAAGCGTTTTGAATACCTTAATGTCTGTCTACATAAACCCAAATGCATTGACCAGTATAGGAAACCTGCCATGGCATCGCTGCCTTCGTCCCCTCAGACACCAAGCCCGCCTGGCCAGCACCGCAGCTTTGCCCCCTTCCGGGCCATCGCTGCCTTGATATTACGCGAAATGTCCACGCGCTATGGGCGGACACCGGGCGGGTACCTCTGGGCGATCCTGGAACCGCTGGGAGGCATCCTGATTCTGGGGGCCGGTTTTTCCCTGATCATCCGCTCGCCCCCGCTGGGCAACAGCTTTCTGCTGTTCTATGCAACCGGCTTTCTGCCGTTCAACATGTATGTCTCGCTGGGGAACCAGGTCGCCAAGGCGATCAACTTCTCCAAGCCGCTGCTGGCCTATCCCGCCATCAGTTGGATTGATGCCGTCCTGGCCCGGTTCCTGCTGAATGCGCTGACCAATACGCTGGTCACCTATCTGCTTCTGAGCGGGCTGATCCTGGTCACCGATACGCGCACCGTGGTGGAGATCATGCCGATCGTCGGATCCATGGCTCTGACCATGTTGCTGGGGCTGGCGATCGGGACGCTCAATTGCGCGCTGATCGGGCTGTTTCCCACCTGGGAGATGATCTGGTCCATTGCCACCCGGCCGCTGTTTCTGGCGTCTTGCGTGTTCTTTGTCTTCGATGGTCTGCCCCCGGGGGCCCAGACCTATCTGTGGTGGAACCCGCTGGTGCATGTGGTTGGCATGATGCGGCAAGGGTTCTACCCGATGTACAACGCGCAATATGTGTCGCCCGAATACGTTCTGGGGGTCAGCATGGCCCTGTTGCTGCTTGGGCTGCTGCTGATGCGGCGGCACCACCGGACGATCTTGCAGAAGTGATCAACGCGCCGTGTCAGCCCTTTGCGCGCGGGCCTGGATTTCGTCCAGCCCGCGCGTGGTATCCCCGCGCAGCCCGTCCAGCACCGCAAGGCCCAGCAAGGACAGGAACGCGCGGCGCTCGCCCCGATGCGCCCGCGCCTTGAGCAGCCATTTGGGCAAGATCACCATCAGCGCCGGCCAGAACAGCCAGCCCGCCGCCATTTTATACAGCAGCAGCAGGTTGCGGTGATAGAAATAGACCTTCCACAGGGGCACGAACCGGCCGCGCTGCGTATGGGTGCCAAAGGTGGAACAGTCATGTTCGAACCGCACCGAGGGTTCAAAGCCAATCGCGCCGCCTGCCTTGCGCAGACCCAGCGTATAAAGCCCGTCATCGCCATACAGGAACAGCCCGCCATCGGGGTATCCGATCCGCTGCACCCCCGCCCGGCTGATGAAAAACCCCACGAACGAGGTCACATCAATCGCGCGCGCCGGCCCCTCATAGGCGCTGGGATCCAGGTGAAACCCGCTGCGCCCGCCGCCAAACATCGTGCGCAGAAACTCGCGCCCATGCCAGAACGGGTTGCGCGAGGGGCGGTTCATCTCGCAGATCTGCCCATCGGGGAAATAGACCGCGGCCGCGATCCCGTCCCACTGGATGGGCGCCAGATCGTGGAAGGCCGCAAAGGCATCCGGTTCCGGGCGCGCATCGTCATCCATCACCACCAGCCAGTCGGGATCGAACCGCTGCACCGCCAGTTTCATCCCGTTTTCAAAGCCGCCCGCCCCGCCGATATTGCCCGCGCTGGTTTGCACCACCAGCCGCGGATCGTCCTGCGCGGCCAGCCAATCGCCCGTGCCATCGGTGCTGACATTATCCACCACCACCACGGCCTGTAGCAGGGGGCGGGGCTGCGCCAGCAGGCGCGCCAGCGTCGCCTTCAGCTTATCCAGACGGTTATGGGTGACCACCACGGCCACCAGGCGGCCTGCGTTTCCCCATTCACTCTGCTCTGCGTTGCTCATCTGGCCAAACCCCGTCTTTGACGGCCCTCATACGAGGTTTGCCCCCCTCGTTTCAACGGCGTTTTCCCGCGCAGGGCGGCGCGGGATATCTGTTGAACGGTGCGCTGTCCTGTGACACATGCAAAGCCATGGACAATCATCGCCTTTCTGACGAAACGATCGAGGCCACAGCCGCCCGCGTTCTGACCACCGAATCCGAGGCCCTGGCCCTACTGGCCAGCCACCTGCCCGCCGATTTCGCCGCTGTGATCCGCCTGATCCTGGGCACCAGCGGCCGCGTGATCGTCGCCGGCATCGGCAAATCGGGGCATGTGGGGCGCAAGATCTCGGCCACTTTTGCCTCGACCGGGACGCCCTCGTTTTTCGTGCATGCCTCCGAGGCCAGCCACGGCGATCTGGGCATGATCACGCCTGATGACATCTGCATCCTGATTTCGAACAGTGGCGAAACCCAGGAACTGGGCGACATCCTGGCCCATACCCGCCGATTTTCCATTCCGCTGGTGGCCATTTCCTCGCGCGCGGGCAGCACCCTGATGCAGGCGGCCGATTACCAGCTGCTGCTGCCCCCCGCCCCCGAGGCCTGCCCGATGGGCATGGCCCCCACCACATCCACCACGCTGGCGCTGGCGCTTGGCGATGCGCTGGCCGTGGCCCTGATGGAGCAGCGCAATTTCCAGCCCGATCAGTTCCGCACCTTCCATCCGGGCGGCAAGCTGGGCGCGCAGCTGTCCACCGTGGCGCAATTGATGCACGGGGCCGATGCCCTGCCGCTGGTTGAGGCCAATACCCCCATGCCAGAGGCGCTGATCGAGATGACCTCCAAGGGGTTTGGCACCGTCGGCGTGCTGGAGGGCGGCGCGCTGGTCGGGATCGTCTCGGATGGGGATTTGCGGCGCAACATGGCGCATCTGATGGACAGCACCGCTGGCGATGTGGCCACGATGCACCCCGTCACCGTGGCCCCCAGCCTGCTGGCCGCGCAGGCTTTGGCGCTGATGAATGAACGCAAGATCACCACGCTCTTTGTGGTCGATGACACCAACGCCCCCGTGGGCATCCTGCATCTGCATGACCTGCTGCGCGCGGGCGTTGTCTGAAAGGTTCCTGATGAAAACCGTGATCCTGATCCCTGCCCGCTATGCCTCGACCCGTTATCCGGGCAAACCGCTGGCCGAGCTGACCCTGCCCTCGGGCGAGAAGAAATCCCTGATCCGCCTCAGCTGGGAGGCCGCGCAACGCGTCCAAGGCGTGGCCGAGGTGCATGTGGTTACCGATGATGACCGTATTCGCGACCATGCGCAGGGCTTTGGCGCCAGCGTGATCATGACCTCGCCCGAGGCCGAAAACGGCACCGCCCGCTGCGCCGAGGCGCTGGCTGCGGGCGAGGTAGAGGCCGATCTGATCGTCAATCTACAAGGCGACGCGCCCCTGACGCCCGAATGGTTCATCGAGGACCTGATCGCCGCCATGGAACGCGATCCGGCCGCTCAGGTGGCCACGCCCGTACTGCAATGCGACGCGCTGACCTATGGCCATTTCATCGAGGACCGCCAGGCTGGCCGCGTGGGCGGCACCACGGCTGTGTTCAACCGCGCCGGGCACGGGCTGTATTTCTCTAAGGAAGTCATCCCCTATATCGACCCCGATAAAGTGCCCGCCGATGACATCCCCGTCTATCACCACGTGGGCGTCTATGCCTATCGCCCCGACGCCCTGCGCGCCTATACCGGCTGGCCCGAAGGCGCGCTGGAAAAACGCGAGGGGCTGGAACAGCTGCGGTTCCTGGAAAACGGCCACACCGTGGCCTGCGTGCAGGTCGAAGGGCGCGGCCGGGTCTTCTGGGAGCTGAACAACCCCGAGGATGTCGCCCGTATCAACTCGGTTCTGAAGGATCAATAATGGCCATATTAGAGACGAAAACAGTCACTGTCGGCGACATTCCCTTTGGCGGCAGCAATCCCATCGCCCTGATCACCGGCCCCTGCCAGATGGAGGGGCGCGACCACGCCCTGATGATGGCCGAAAAGATCGCCAAGGCCTGCGCGGCCAGCAATACGCGCTTTGTCTATAAATCCAGCTATGACAAGGCGAACCGCTCCTCGATCGGCTCGTCGCGCGGCATCGGCATGGAGGAAGGCCTGCGCATCCTGCAAGAGGTGCGCGACACCTTCGGCTGCCCGGTTATCACCGATGTGCACGAAACCAGCCATTGCGCCCCCGTGGCGCAGGTGGTGGACATCCTGCAAATCCCCGCCTTCCTGTGTCGCCAGACCGATCTGCTGGTCGCTGCCGGCCAGACCGGCAAGCCGATCAACGTCAAGAAGGGCCAGTTCCTGGCACCTTGGGAAATGGGCAATGTCGCCGAAAAAATCGCCAGCACCGGCAATACCCAGATCATGCTGTGCGAGCGCGGCACCTCGTTCGGGTATAACACGCTGGTCAATGATTTCCGCGGCCTGCCCACCATGGCCGAAACCGGCTATCCGGTGATTTTCGACGCCACGCACTCGGTGCAGCAGCCCGGCGGGCGCGGCAACAGTTCGGGGGGCGAGCGTAAATTCGTCGCCGCCCTGGCCCGCGCCGCCTGTGCGGTTGGCGTGTCGGGCCTGTTTATAGAAACCCACCAGGATCCGGATATGGCGCCTTGTGACGGGCCGAACATGATCCAGGTGGATCAGATGGCCGATTTGATAAAAATGTTGCGCGATTTCGATAGCCTGGCCAAAAGCCTCTGATCCGGGAATGCCCCTATGACTGACGACCTGATCCAGATTTCGAACGGCCAGCTGTCGGTGACGGTCAGCGCTCTGGGGGCCGAAATGCAAAGCCTGCAAGACGCAGCCGGCCGCGATTACCTGTGGGATGGGGATGCGCAATACTGGACGGGGCGCGCGCCGATCCTGTTTCCCATCGTCGGCCGCGCGCCAGAGGACCGCATCCGCGTCGGCGATCACAGCGCCGACATGGGCCAGCACGGATTCGCCCGGCGCAGCCGTTTCACCCTGATCCACGCCGATCAGACCGCCTGCACTCATGTTCTGACGCCGGATGAGGCCATCCGCGCCGCCTACCCCCGCGATTTCCGGCTAGAGCTGACCCACAGCCTGGACGGCACCGCCCTGTCCGTCACCGCCACCGTAACGAATACCGGCCCGGCCCCCCTGCCCTTTGGCCTGGGCTTTCATCCGGCGTTTCGCTGGCCTCTGCCCGGCGCGGCAGGCCAGCCCCACCGCGTGACCCTGGACGGAGCCGCAGCCCCTGAAATGGCCCGCCTCGCGGATGGTCTGCTGCCGCCCCAGCGGCATCCCTCGCCCTTTGAAAAGGGCCGTTTGACGCTGGATCAGAGCCTGTTTGACGCCGACGCCATGCTGTTTCCCAATGCTGGTATCCCCGGCCTGACCTATGGGCCCGATCAGGGTCCGCAGATGAAATTCACCTTTGAAAACCTGCCCGATCTGGCCCTGTGGAGCAAACCCGGCGCGCCGTTCCTGTGCATCGAGCCCTGGCACGGCACCGCCGCCCGCACCACCGATGGCCCCGCCATCGAGGACCGCCCCAACACGATCCTGCTGCCCTCTGGTCAGGCGCGGGCGTTCTCGTATCGGGTGACGCTTATCCCACCTGCCTGATCCGCACTCATTGCGCGGGAAATTTCGGCCCGCCTGCCCTGCCCCCTGTTGTTCCCCTGCCCCCCCTGAGATAGCTTGGCCTCAACCAACATGTTTAAAGATTTGATGATACATTGGGATAAATTGCGCCGCTTGCACGACAGGGCGGCCCCTTTGGATATTGCGGCGCTTTTCGCTGCGGATTCTGACCGCGCGGCGCGGTTCTCAAGCTCGTTTGACGGGATGCTGTTCGATTTCAGCAAGACCGCGATCGACACCGCCATTCTGGACGCCCTGCTGACGCTGGCCGAAACTGCCGGCCTGGCCGAAAAACGCGCCGCCATGTTCCATGGCGAAAAAATCAACGAAACCGAAGGGCGCGCCGTGCTGCATACGGCCCTGCGCGCGCCCGAAGGGACGCATATCCGGGTGGATGGCAGCGATGTGATGCCCGAAGTCCTGGCCACCCGCGCGCGCATGGCCGCCTTTGCCGCAGATGTCCGCGAGGGGCGGTTCACCGCGCCCGGCGGCGCCATTACCGATGTGGTTAATATCGGCATTGGCGGGTCAGACCTGGGGCCGGTGATGGGCACGCTGGCGCTGGCGCCTTATTGCGACGGGCCGCGGGTGCATTACGTGTCCAATGTGGATGGGGCGCATGTGCATGACGTGCTGGCGCCGCTTGATCCGCAGACCACGCTGGTGATCGTGGCCTCGAAAACCTTCACCACCGTTGAAACCATGACGAACGCCGATACCGCGCGGCGCTGGATGGCGGGTTCGGTGGATCAGCCCGCCGCGCAATTCGTGGCCCTGTCCACCAGCGCGGAAAAAACCGCTGAATTCGGCATCCCGCCCGAACGTGTCTTTGGCTTTGAGGATTGGGTCGGCGGGCGCTATTCCATGTGGGGGCCGATCGGGCTGGGCCTGATGCTGGCCATCGGGCCGGATGATTTTGACGCTTTCCTGGCCGGCGGCGCATCAATGGATGCGCATTTTCGCAGCGCGCCGCTGGCTGAAAACCTGCCCGTGCTGCTGGCGCTGGTGGGCATCTGGCACCACCAGATCTGCGGTTATCCCACCCGCGCCGTGCTGCCCTATGAACAGCGCCTGACCCGCCTGCCCGCCTATCTGCAACAGCTGGAAATGGAGAGCAACGGCAAGCGCGTCGCCATGGATGGCAGCGCCCTGCAAACGCCCTGCGGCCCCGTTGTCTGGGGCGAGCCGGGCACCAATGGCCAGCACGCCTTTTACCAGTTGATCCACCAGGGCACTTCCGTTGTGCCCTGCGAATTCCTGCTGGGCGCGCGCGGGCATGAACCCGATCTGGCCCATCACCACAGCCTGCTGGCGGCCAATTGCCTGGCCCAGTCCGAGGCGCTGATGCTGGGCCGCTCCTATGAGACTGCCCTGGCCGAGGCCCATGCCGCCGGGCTAAGCGGCCAAAGCGCCGAAACCCTGGCCCATCACCGGACATTTCCGGGCAACCGGCCCTCGACCACCTTGATTTACGATCTGCTGACGCCCTATCGGCTGGGCCAGATCGTGGCGCTTTATGAACACCGGGTCTTTGCCGAGGGCGTGATCCTGGGGCTCAATTCCTTCGATCAATGGGGGGTCGAGCTGGGCAAGGAACTGGCCACCGCCCTGCATCCGATTCTGCAAGGCCAGCCCGAGGCCGCCCAGAAGGCCGCGGGCAAGGACGGCTCGACCCGGCAATTGCTGGACTATATCCGCGACACGCAGGCCCGCACAAAGACCAGCACAAAAGAATGAGCATTTTCCGGCCAACGGACGCGAAAACCCCCGCTCTGGGCTGGATCGCGGCAAATCGGCGGTGGAATCCGGACCGCGAGTTCCGGTAGAATTCCACGTAAATTCATTTTCCAAAGGACTTGATGATGACACGTAAGGTTACGAAGGCGATTTTTCCTGTTGCCGGCCTGGGGACGCGTTTTTTGCCCGCGACGAAATCGGTGCCCAAAGAGATCATGACGCTGGTGGACCGCCCGCTGGTGCAATACGCGATCGACGAGGCCCGCGCCGCCGGGATCGAGGAATTCATCTTTGTCACTTCGCGCGGGAAATCGGCGCTTGAGGATTATTTCGATCAGCGCCCCTATCTGGAAGACGAGCTGCGCAAGAAGAACAAGACCAAGCTGCTGGAGGTTCTGGAAACCACCAATATGGAAAGCGGCGCGGTGGCCTATATCCGCCAGGCTCAGGCGCTGGGTCTGGGACATGCGGTGTGGTGCGCGCGCCGTCTGATCCATGACGAACCCTTCGCGGTGATCCTGCCCGATGACGTGATCGCGGCGGAAAAGCCCTGCCTGCAACAGATGGTCGAGGCCTATCAGGAAACCGGCGGCAGCATGGTCGCCGCGATGGAAGTCCCGCCCGAGAAAGTCTCGGCCTACGGGGTGCTGGACGTGAAGGAAGACATGGGCTCGGTCGTGTCGGTGAACGGCATGGTGGAAAAGCCCCCCGCCGGCACCGAGCCGTCCAACCTGGCGGTGATCGGCCGCTATATCCTGTCGCCCAACGTGCTGAAAACGCTGGATAAAAAGGAAACCGGCGCGGGCGGAGAAATCCAGCTGACCGACGCCATCGCCCGCGAGATCACCCAGGGCCGCGGCGTCTACGGGCTGCGTTTCAACGGCGAGCGTTTCGATTGCGGCTCCAAGGCGGGCTTCTTGCAGGCCACCATCGCCTTCGGCCTCTCACGCGACGACCTGCGCGATGAGCTCATGGACTACCTGCAGGCCGTGACC
>NZ_JBNAGJ010000013.1:0-63547 GCF_049803795.1 Youngimonas ophiurae (nom. illeg.) | reverse complement strand
AAAATCAGCCCATCAGCCCTGCTGCGCGCTTGCGTCACCATCAGGGCTCGCAAAATGTCCTCGTATCCGATAGGCGCGCTTGCCCATTTGTCGCGGCTATCCAGGACGGCATGGCACTGGTCGCAGGCGTCGATAACAAAGAGATCGTCAGGCTTTATGCCCATGCCGCCAAATCCGAAGAGGCGCAGGTGACAACCTACTGTTCGCTCTGGGTCGTGAGTGCATATGCCTGGTATCTGCAAAGAGCAGTCCCGACCGCGAGCGGCTTGCCGAATTGGGGCCGACTTCTCGGGGCGCTGGCCTTTGCGATAGATTGGGCGCTTTGGCAGTGTGGTAGCCATCAGAAGCCCCTTTCGGTAAAAGCAACGCCGTGCTGCGCGGCCCAGGCTGATATGAATTCGATCAGGTCCGACATCTGCGAAACAGTCATTGCAGACGAGCGGAAGCCTACCGGGAAAGGCTCCCCGTTGAGGCCCATCTGAAAGGCCACCTCGTGCCCACAAGCGTGCATGAAGAGCGCCTTCCAAGTCTCCGGGCTGTGGCGCATCCCGTTGTGTTCTGCCTGTTTCGAAATGTCGCCCAGCATGGCCCAGAGTTTGGCGTTCTGCTCCAGGCTGCGCTTTGGCTCCGGCTCGAACCGGATCACGCCACCTTCTGGCATCGCGTCAACATATCGGTGCGCTAGGTGGCGCTGCGTGTCTGTGGCGAGTTTGATGGGGTGGACGGCCATTTCACCAACCGACCGCTTGGAATTTGCGGTAAATATCGCGGGTGGCGATGACGTCTGAGACGCAATAGTCCGCTATCTTTTGATGCTCCCCATTCGCCCACGCCTCTGCAACCATAGAGCCGTCAAAATCCCCCTTGCCTTCAAGGCCAAGGGCAGATGCAAGATTGTCCATGCGGATGGATCCGCGCGCCCCAGCCCATGCGGTCATCGTGTCGAACATACTCTTGTCCCAAGGCTTAGGGTCGCGCGGAATCTGGCGTGGGATTTCAATGCCAAGAACAACGGCACGGCACAAAATGAAGCGGATATCAAAACCACCAATGTAGTGACCGACAAGCGTGTATTTTGCGAAGCTGCGGAACGCCGAGAAAAAGGCACGGATCACGTCAGCCTCTTGCTCCACCGTCTCGGCGTGCGCGACCACGGGGGCATCATCGTCAATAGCCCAAGAAATCGTACAGATATGGCCGCGCGCAGGGTCAAAGCTTGTTTTGGCAAGAGCCTCCTTCGCGGCATTCTCGGCATTTTCATCCATCCATTTCTGGATGCTCTCGGGCTTCTTGATGTTGGCCGGAGGTTTTACCGCGGCCTTCGCGGATTCCAGCGACTCGGGACCTTGGGCCGGGATCGTCTCAATATCGACTACGCAAACATGTTCCATTCTCAATCCTCTCAGTGCTCAATCGCATCGCCGTTCAGATCGGCGTTCTGCGCTTTCTTCATGGTTTCGATTTCCGCCTCGACCTGCGCCGCCTTTTCAGGCGCATCACCTTTCAGCTTCGCCAAATCTTGCTGGAATCGTTTGTCGCTCGTGACAGGCCCGACGCCGTGGCGTTTGAGGTCTGCAATCATCTGGTCGGCCGTGCTCTGGCGCGACGCGCTCGGGCGTTGCTTCACAGGCTCTTTGGGGCGCGGCGCGGCGGCTTGCCCGTCGTCATCAACCTCAGCAGACAGCCCCAGCGCAGCCTTTAGCGTGTAGCGCTGCAAGTAGGTCACTGCGCTGCCTACGGCCTGAAAGCTGTTCTTGCTGCCTGATGTGTCTGGCGAACCGGCCAGAGAAGTTTCTTCGCTGTGGCCGTGCGCGTGTTCGATGATGCAGGTCACGCGAACGCCGCCCTGTCCCTGATCTGTACGGAAACGATAGGACAAACCATGTTTGGACAGGATGGGGTCGATCTGCTTGGCGATGCCGGCCAGCGTTTCGTGCCTGTAGTGGGTGCGCCCCTTCTGTGAGGTGAAGTCAACCGTTGCATCCTTGATGATCGGGGGGATGTCAGCGCGAGCAGCAGACAAGGCCGCAGAAAAGGCAACGCGCGCGCTTTGAGCGTCCACACGCTCTTTCATCGCAAGCATCCGCTCCAGCTTGTCCAGGTCGGCGTTCGGGTCCATGACAACCCGCTCAATCATGGAAACCATCGGATCAGCGGGCAGGACGGCTTGTTCTTCGTGCTTGGTAACGGCGTTCATGCCTTGTCTCCTCTCAGCAAGCGCCACAGGTTGTGGCGGCGTGGTGGGCGATTGATTTGAAAACCGTCAGGACCAGTGCAGTCCCGACAGCGGCAACGAAGCCCCAGCGCAGACATGCGACCAGAAACAGGCACAGGCGCTCGGCATGTTCCGCGCGCTCGTGTTCAGCTTGGCGCGCCTGCAACTCGGAAATGGTGGGGAAGTTCAGATCGGTCATTCTTCAAAGCTCCCGTACATGTGGTCAAAAATCTGGGCTTCGGTTGATTTGGGCGCGGGGGTCGGTGGTGGTGTGCGACCCCCGCGCTCGCCAGGGGGAGAGGAGACCCCTCGGCAGACGCTGCGTCCCCCGTGAGTAGCGGCTTGCAGCGTTTCGATGATTTCTTTGAGTTGCTTGAGCGGGCAGGCCATACCGACTACTCGGCGGCGATGGCGTAGTCGGCAATGTTCTCCTGAACAGCCTCGGCCACACCATCCAAAACGCGCTCCATGGCGGAACTTCCGATGATCTGCTCAACGGCGGACGCGGGCAGGCGGTAGCCGTCCATGTCAACGTAGAGCAGCTCGACACCCATCACGGACAGTCCGTCAACCCCGCCAACGTCTGCGCTGTAGTCGTCCTCAATGGCCACATCGTAGACGGCCACCCCGGTCAGGCTGCAAGCATCGCCGGAAAACTCGGCACTTTCTTCGCGGTAGATCATTTTGGTTCCTCTCATCTGCCCCGCGATTGGCTCCCTGTTGGCGCGCTGGCCGGGTTGGGATGGTGCCTCTTCGGCGGGGTATGGGGAGAATGTCGCATATAGTGACGCAGCGGTCAACAAGAAAATGTCGCAACTTGTGACGCGTTGCGGCGCAGGCGGTTAGCTGCCTAAATGGGAAGGGGCTATTCGGGCGGGGATTTGCACACGTTTACATAGCTTAGGGGGAAATCATGACCGCCGCAGAAGCGATTCACAGAATCACATTGGCAATGAAATCATTGACGGAAGAGGACGTTTCTCTTTTGCGAGATATGGCAGCTCGGCTCAGTCGGGCTTCGATGCAAGCGCCTCAGCCATCCGAACCAGGACCGCGCGATCCTCGGGGGATAGGCGGCGAATAAGGTCAACAAGGGATGTATCTACCATAGGGCCGTCAAAAAGCGCGTCTGTCGTCACGCCAAGGGCCGCAGCAATGGAGTTCAGCCGTAGAGTGTTGGCTGGCCTAGTCTCGGCTTCGATCATTGCAAGCTGGGACCGGGACATGCCCGATTTGTCGGCCAACTCGGCCTGCGTCCAGCCACGCTGCTCTCTAAGCTTTCTGATTCTCAGTCCCATAGGCTGTTTATAAAACCGGGACAGATCGAAAGCCCGCCCGGAATAGCGACATTCCGGGACGATTGAACTTGCAATGTTTGTCGCAATGTGTGACATACTTTGAGACATGAGCACACTCAGCAAGCATATCAAGAGCGACCCTGAAAAAAGCATGACGGCTTGGGCGATGGACTTCGGGATTTCCCGCCCTCACCTGTACGCCCTCCTTGATGGGTCTCGACTCCCTAGTCTTGGAGTCGCCAAGCGCATCGCTAGCGCAACCGGCGGAAATGTTCCGCTCACGTCATGGCCTAACATCAAGGCCGTGATCGAAGCCGCGGGAGATGCAGAATGACCCACCAAATCGACATTCTTGGCCGCCCACCCATCATGAAAGCCGTCACCCCGAAGATGCCCGAGATCCGCCCCGCGCTGCGCTGTGAGGGCAGGGACGGGCGCGCGGTGGTTTATGTGCCCTATCGCTGCCCGATCTGCAACGCATGGCACGTTGGAACAAAACCGAAAGGGGTGAGGTGATGATCGGAAAATATTTGGAATATGGGAAACACGTGACGACGCCGGGCTGGGCAGGATCGCTGATTGCGGCCATCGCCGCTCGGAGCTTTGCGTCGGCTTCTATTTTTGTCGCCTTGCTTGCGGTTCTTGGCGGTGATCTTCCCCACGTTATGATAATTCTCCTCGCCCCGGCGCCGATCTACGCCATCCACATCGCCCTGTTTCTGATTTGGCTGAAGGAGAGCGGCAAATGAGCGGTATCGGCAGAAGAATGGCCCTAAAGGCCCTGATGGGGTCGCCCATGGTCGCAGGCGCAGCGGCAAAAGTGGCGGCGAAAGAGGTTTTGGACGCGGGAAATTTTGCGGACTTGGAGAGTGACGCGCCTCAGGATCCTGTGGCTGACAGCGAGTTCAAACCAAGTCCGGTGCGCGATCTATTTTGGAGAACTGTCGACGGTGAGGATGGCTATGTAAGAAAAAACGCCATTCAGGACATGCCGGAAAGCGTGCGATCGAAGAAGTCTTGGTCGCCTGTTTTCAAAGAACACGTCGCCACATTAGAGGCTTTGGAGCGGCATCGGGCGTCGCAATCTGAATTGGGTATGCTGAAATGGCTGGTCAAGCGAGGCGTGTTGCCGGGCGAGGTGCTTGACTGATGCTCTACGCGATCTGCACCACGACCCGCAAAATCCGCATCCCCGGCCACACCGACCGATTGCGCGGTGAATGCGCCGTTGTCGCCCAGCTGCGCGAAATGGGCATCAATGCCGATGCGGCAATGGAGGTCACGCTAAAGCGCCAGGGCAAGCGCCGTTATCCTGACGTGATCGAGCGGCCGCTACTGGCAGGCTACGTGTTCGCGGATGTGCCTGCGGACATGTACGCCTCGGCCATTCGTTTGCACGGGGTCTACGCCGCGCGGAATGCTACCGATGGAGTCGAGTACGGCGGCTATACCGCAACGCCGGGCTATGAATTCCGCTTAAGCGAAGGGTTGGACGCCCTGGAGGGCAGCGCTGCGGCGCGCGGGGGGCTGTTTAGCGGGAATGCAATGCAATCAGCGCTGCAATACGGCCAAGATTACGCGTCCAACGAATACAGCAACTATTTGAATCGGCTATCGGGCCTTGCGTCGAGCGGACAAAACGCCGCTGGTATGCAGGGGGCTGCTGCGCAGAACTATGGAGCGAACGCGGGCAGCGCTCTTGCCGCGGCAGGGAACGCGTCGGCGGCTGGGGCTATCGGGGTCGGGAATGCCCTGCAAGGTGGCATTCAAAATCTAGTCGGGTGGAATGGATACCAATCGGCGCAGAACGGAACCACGGGGACGCTCGGGACACTGTTCGGTGGGAGTTGGGGGATCAGCTGATGCTGCGCGATTTGGCAAGCAGCTACGCCGCACAATATGGCGTAGACCCGCAGCTTTTCCAGCGGCTGATTTCACAGGAAAGCGCATGGAACCCGAACGCCGTAAGCCCCGTTGGGGCTGAGGGTTTGGCGCAAATTATGCCAGAGACCGCCCGCGACCCCGGCTTTGGTGTTGCGCCCGTATCCGACAGGCGGGATCCAGACGAAAGCCTGCGCTTCGGCGCTGAGTACCTCTCCAAGATGTTGGAACGATACGGGGGCGACACCGCTCGGGCGCTTGTGGCCTACAATTGGGGCGCAGGGAATGCTGATAGGTGGGACGGTGACCTTGCATCGCTTCCGGCTGAAACCAGGAACTATGTCTTGACGATCACGCGGCGCGGCAGCGACTTGCCGAGCCGCGTTGGTGGCGACGACCAGGATCAGCCCCGAAACGCTCTGGCAAGCCTTCCCGAACAAGAGCCGCAAAATGCTCTTGCCACAATGTCCAGGCAGGACGTGCGCCCGTTCCTGAATGCTCTGACAGCATATGATCCGACCTTGAAAATCGAACAATTTTTGGTGTGAACATGGCTCTTAATCCAAACATTATCTTGGCAGGAAACAGCCCCGATCTGGTAAATGCCATGGCGCGGGGTCAGCAGGCAGGGGCGCAGGCGAACCAAATTCAGCGCCAGAACGCTCTTGCACAACTATACCAGCAGCAGGGGCCGCAGATCATGGCGGGCAACCAAAACGCGCTGAATGCCTTGGCCCAGATTGACCCAGGGGCCGCGATGAGCGTCCAGAAGGACCGGCAGAGTATGGCGGCGACGCAGCAGCGCATGGATGCACTCAGCGCGCAAGAGCGCCGCGCAGCAGAGCAATACGCCGCTTCCAAGAGCGCGGCAGAGCGGCAAGCTGAGGCGCAACAAATCGAAGATTCGGTTCGGATGGGCTTGGCTGCGCAATCCCCCCAGCAGTGGGACCAAATGATGTCGCAGGTAGCGCCTGATTTGGTTGGGCGGTTCGCGCAGAAAGAAATGATTGCGGCTAAATACATGAGCATGGCCGAAGTGCTGAAATCTCAGCAAGAGCCGAAGCCCGCGGATGAATATCAACGATATGTTCAGGAAGAAGCCGCGGCGGGGCGAAAGCCGCTGACCCGGATTGAGTACGCCCAAGCAAAAAAAGGTGAAGGTTTTTCCGTAACAACGCCCGATGGCGTTACAATCACACAGGGTGGCGCGCGAAACATCGGGCCAGCACCCAAAATGACGGTCGATGCTGCTAAGAATTCCGGCTTTTTAATCCGTACCGAAGCTGCGAATGAGGTGCTTAACAGCCTGGAAAATCAAGGAACGCGCTTTTGGCAGCAAAATGCTGAAAACATTCCGATGGGCTTGGGCAACTACCTTCGCGATCCGGACTTCCAGAAATTTGACCAGGCGCGCCGAGATTTTGTCAATGCCATTTTGCGCCGTGAATCGGGAGCGGTTATCTCGGATCAAGAATTCGACAACGCAGACAAACAATACTTTCCAATGCCCGGCGATAGCCCAGAGGTTATCAAGCAGAAGCGCCAAAACCGCGAAAACGCCATCAAAGGCCTGCGCGTTGGCTCCGGGCCTGGGGCGGAATATGTCGACCAAATGGCCATTGCAGAGAGCGTACAAGATCAGCTTTCCGATGACGATCTTATTCGCAAATATGGGGGTGAGTAATGGCTGATTACGATCAAATCATGAAAGCGCTTCGAAACGCAGACGCGGCCGGTGACACTGCGGCGGCGCAGCGCTTGGCGCGGATGGCCGCGCAAGCTAAAGCGGGGCTGGGGCAGCCTTCGACGCCTCAGCTTGAGGAAGTGTTTGCAGACGAAAAGGGCGGCAAGGTGTATCGCCTTGGCGACGGGTCTCTTTCTTATGCTTCGCCGGGCTTTTCCACGAACGATCCTAACCGCATCAAACAGATCATGGGAGGGGCCGCGCCAAAAAACCTCGTACAGGGCGACTATGACCGTGCGGTGATCGAGCAAACACCCGCTGGTGCCGTTGGCGGTGTTGTGGTCAAGGCCACTCAAGGCCTGCCCGGCGGGAAATGGATTGACGAAGCGGCGGACAAGATCGCGCCAGGCGCTGGCGAGGGCATTCGTCAGGTGGCTGGCGCAATGGATCGCCAAAGGCCAAAGACCGCGCTGGCCTCTGAAATTGGCGGGGCGGTTCTGGGCGGGTCATTGCTTCCCGGGACCTCAACCGTTGCCGGTGCAGCGGCAGAGGGCGCGGCGTATGCTGCGCTTGACGCATCTGGCGCGGCTGATGGCGGGGACCGCATCAATGCGGCCAAGGACGCCGCCATGGCAGGCGCGCTGTTCGGAGCGGGGTCGAAAGTGGCGCTGAACTTTGGCAGCAAGGCGTTTCAGCGCCTGTTCAACAAGTCAGCCGAGCGCCCGACAATTGAGAGCCTGCGGGCCACGAAAAACGCAGCATACAACGCGGTTGACAGTTCTGGCGAGAAATTCAGCCCGGACGATATGAAAGGCCTGTATCAACGGATACTTGCAAACCTCGACGCCTCTGATTTTGACGACATTGCGGACCCGCAAACTGCGGCATCCCTCAAAATGTTCGAGCGCAGGCAGGGTGAGGAGCTGACAATTGGCCGTCTTGACAAGCTGAGGCAGACGCTTTGGGGAAGGTATAGCCGTGGTGGCGAAAAGCTGATCCTCGATATGATTGACGAAGTGGACGACCTGATCGAATCCCGAGCCGGGACCTCCGATCTGATGGACGCGGCGCGGTTGGCAAATTCCCGCTACAAGAAGGCCGAAATGCTTGAAAATGCGTTTCAACGAGCCGAGCGCGAAACAGCGGCTTCCGGGTCTGGCGGGAACATACTGAACAAATATCGCCAGGCAGTTACGAAAATTCTGAACAATCCGAAAAGCGCCAAATGGTTCAACGCTGGCGAAATAGAAGTCATGGAAAAGTTTGTTCGCGGGTCAATGTCGGAAAACGCGCTGCGTCGGATTGGGAAGCTGTCCCCAAGCGGAAACGGCCTTATGATGGCGCTGAACCTTGGTGCGGCTGCGGCAGACCCATCTATGCTTGCGTTTACCGCCGCCGGGGCTGGGGCGAAGGAGGCGGCGGACCAATCTGTAGAGCGCGGGCGCAATCGCCTTCTTTCTACGGTGTCCGGCCACAACCCAGCAAGGCCTAGAGTAACCTCCCCTGGGGCGGCAAACGCTCTGGCAGGGCTCTTGGGATCGGAAGCTGTTCGTTAGTCGTCCTCGTCGCCGTAAATGTGCCGACGAAAATCACGCATAACCTTTTTGTCCCGCTTGATGCGGGCCTGTCGCCAATACGCTTCGAGAAAGACGATGGCGAAAACGCCGATTAGGGCAATCACAACTTCCATGCCGCGCACCTTACCCTAGCGCGACCATTCCAACAATCCACAAAAGAGCAGACCAATGGCAGACAGGATTTTCCTGCCTATCGCGCTTGACGCGAATGGCGACCCCGTGGCCGGAGCTGAGGCGCGTTTTTACCTCGCAGGCACCACAACAGAGGCGACGGTCTACGCGACATCAGCCGGTAGTACGGTGCTTGCACAGCCGCTAGAGGCAAACGCTGCGGGCGTGTTTGAAATGGCGGCCTATGCGACTTCGGGTATCAAAATTGACATTCGGGATCCGGCCACGGGGGCTAGCCTTTCAGGCTTTCCGGGGGACAACTGGTATGTTGTGCCCGAAAGCGCTGGTTCGGCTGGCAATGTTACCTTCTCGCCAGTAACGGGGAACTCGGCGACCGATGTTCAGTCGGCTATTGAAAACAATGTTACATCCTTGGCCAGCAAGCAGCCGCTGGACCCGCAACTAACCGCGGTGGCAGCGCTTGCGCCAAGCTTGGCTGGGAACCGCGTTGCGGAAGTCCCGGCTTTTACCGCTCTTGAAGCCGCAACCTTATACGGGATTCTGGACGAGGACGATATGTCCTCGGACAGCCGGTGGGACGTTCCGACGCAACAGTCTCTTGTTGCTTACGTGGGGGCGCAGGTAGCGGCCATTTCTGGCGAAGAGGCTGCAATCGACACCACAAGCGGGACATATGCGTCGTTTGCCAGCATCCCCAGCAGCGCGAGGCAAATTACCATTATGCTGGCTGGGGTCTCGTCCGACGGCACCGACGATTTTCTTGTTCAAATCGGGGACGCTGGTGGGATCGAAGCGACAGGTTATGCCAGTACGGTTGAAGAAAATGGCAACGTCGATACCAGCACGGCTGGCTTTATTGTCACGCGCCGCACGGATGCAGGCGACAGCCTCTGTGGCCACGTAGTCTTAACCAAAATCGACGGGACCAAGTGGGTCGCTTCCGGAACGATCCGAGACACCACTGGCAGCGGCGGCGGAAATAGCGCGGGCCAAAAAGAATTGTCCGACACGCTGACAGAAGTTCGCCTTACGACAACCGGCGGGACGGACACTCTCGACGCCGGACAAATCAACATTTTCTATAGCTGAGGTGTGAACAGATGCCTGAACTCGAAACGGTAACAAATGTTGATGACCTGAATATTCTGGCCACGCCATCCGCAGCAGACTACGTTCTTATTACTCGCAATGGAGAGATCTATCGCGCACAGGCCGGGGATTTGCCAGATGGTGGCGGCAGTACGCAAAGCGCTTTTGAAACCGTTGCTGATTTCGAGACGTGGATCGCTGGCGGCGGGACGGCCGCAAACGGGACTTACGCCTTTGCAAATGGCGCGGCCTTTTATGCAGATGACGCCTACACAGCACTGCCCGACAAGCCCGGATGGCGCATCGCAGGACGTGCAACGCTGGCGCATTTCGATGTTAATGGTACTGACATTGGGGCTGGGCTTTACTACCACGCCACCCCAGCCTCCGACGAATACGCGGCGATTCAGGCAGCATTCAATTTCTGTGTTGCGAACGGCTACGATCTAGTGGGGGATGCAACTCGCGTCTACGGCACGGCCACGGAGTTGAATTGGGGCAGCACCGCCACGGTGACACCAAAAGGCTCGGCCGAGCTGGACAATTGCAGCCTCATGTGGATTGGCGCTGCGGACACTGCAATTGCCAAAACCGATCAAAACCCAGACAACTGGCCTTGGACAACAAATACGCCAGTTTTGCGCGTCGGGAACCGAGCAGGCGACACTGACAAGTATCGCGTCACGCTTGGCCCTGGGGTGCGCGTGGACGGTCAGCGCATTAAAAACTGCATTCAGTTTCGTGGCCTTGAAGACGTTGACGCAAGCGCTCTGGCCGTTCGGGGACTTGACTACGAAGTTCTTATCGGCGTTCCTGGCAACAACAGCGCAGCGACCACGGACTGTAAAATCAAGGTGCGAGGCTGGCACTACGCCTACTTGGAAAATTCCAGCGGCGTTTTCGGCACCGATGACGGCACTGGCCACTATGGGCCGACAGGGCGCACCTCGTCTGGCGTTGTGGTGTATTCATCCGACGTTTTTGTCGAGCCCCATTTCGCCCGAGGTGCGCCCTGCGCTGTATTGGGCGAAGGCTACGGTGCGACAATCGCGCCTGTGTCCAAACTGTATTCCGGCCCTGACAGAACTTCGGGGATCAACGCCTTTTTGATCACGCCGGGCGCGCAGCGCTACACCTGGCTGGGCGCGGATGTGCAGGACGGCGGCATTCGGGTCATGTCGGGCAACGGCAAGATTATTGGCCTGACGCTGGCTCAGTACACGCACAACATGATTACGCTGGTTGCTTCTGCCGAAAACGAGACCTTTGAACAGTTTACTTTGGCAAACTGTCGCTTTGGAGGCGGTGATGCAGCCGTGACGCTCGAAACGATTGGCGCTGGTACATGGGGCAGCTTTGCCGGGACGTTCTACGGCAACAAAAATGGCAGCGGCGAGGATATGACAATCCAGGGCCGGAAGTTCAACATTGGTGGCACGGTTGATCCCTTCCTGTCTCGGGCCGATCTGGTCACAGCCATTGGAACTTACGGATGGGCGCCGGAAGTGGGCACGACGGTTCGAATTGGTGCGCTGGTGTGGGAGTACGATGGCGTATCAAGCGGGATCAGCGACATGCCGGGATGGAAAGCTGCCGGAAGTGGGCAGCCAGGGCACTACACCGTCAACACAACGCCCGGCACGACTGATATGGAATCGGCCCTTGAAGCCGCAATGGCGGACGGAAATGTCACCCTGCCACCCGAAGAATTTTTGATCTCGAACCAGCTTTCGACGCAATCCAACATCCGCATTCGTGGTGAAAAAGGAGCGCAGATTACCAAGGCTGCGGGGGCTGCGGTTGGCCCTGTTTATGTCTTGGAGGCGGAGCAAAACTTTACTGTTTCGCGGGTTGATTTCGACATTGCGGCCGACGTGGCCGCGACCAATGGCGTTTACCTAGTCCCTTGGGCATCTTCCTTGTCTGATTACGAGCTGGATCACGTAGAGGCCACGGCCAATATCACCGTTGATCCCTCAACTGGCGCGCGCAATGGGCTTGCAGGCGTCGTCTTGGTGTCTAACGGCGCAACCGTTGACGGATTCCGCATCAAAGATTGCCATTTCGAGAACTTTTTTTACGGGTTTTTGCAATCGAACAGTACCTCGGCTGCGGTCACTGATCTGACCATTGCCGATACAACCTTCAAGGACTTTGGCGCGCCGGCACTTTTGTTCAACAGCCCGGCAGCTGGGTCTTACAATAAAAGGATCATGGTGAACCGAGTTCTGCTTGGGGCCAACAAAACCAAATATGGCACTCTTGGGCCGGGCACGGGGAGAGGCTATCCGCACCGCGCGTCTTTCGCGGGCCACAATCACTATTTCCTTTGGACTGACGTAATCGCATTTGGCGATGGCGGCGAAGCGCTGCGCATGGAAGAGGACGCGCGTGGCTGGGTGGTCTCCAACATGGCCGCTGAGTTGAACGGCCAGGACGGCTTTGAGGCGATCCCAAATCACGCGGGCGACGCTGTGACGGTGTATCGCCCCACGCTTGGTTTGTTCAGCGGCGTTGCGCTCGACAACACCGGCCTGACAACGGCAAGCGCGCTGGGGGCAGGTCTTAAGCTCTGGGTCTATGACAGCGTGTCTGGACTGGAGGACGCTGAAACCGTTGGTGAGAGCGTTTTTACCAATTGGGCGGTCAGCGGATGGGCCTACGGCGCGGATCTACACCAGGGCGCGCATCGCGATTTTATCAACAATGGTATCATTGTTGGGACGACCTCCGGGGATGTTGGCTTGCGGACAAAAGACCCAAGCCACGCCCACAGCCACGTCATGATCTTTGACTGCGATACGGCTGTTGAATTTGATCGTGGCGGCAATATCGGAAAGATGTTTTTCCGGTCGAAATCGGGAATGCCTGACCCCGCAGAAATCAGCGTTACAGGCGGCGTCGGCATCATGGACGGCTGGGATTGGCACGCGCCGCGAGCAACCTATGCGAATGGTGTCACCTATCAAAATATCATTTCGATCGGGGATGAGGTTGAAGGGCGCTTGTCCCTAAGCATTCAGGACGACGACGGCACCAATTGCGCCGAGATTTCTGGGCATTTGCGCTGGGACGGCACGAATATGGATTTCCGGCCGGATCAGTCCGGCGGAACTGCGGCTGGCAATATTTCATTCACGGCGGGCGGTCCTGTTGGGGTGCAAGGCACCTATCTCGCCGTTTCTATCACCAACAGCAGCGGCGGAGATTTGGACAATCTGCGCCTGCAAGTCTCGCTTGATGGCGAGAGCTCGCACAAGTGGAGCTAAGCATATGGCCTTTTCGACAACTGCAACGATTATTGAAAGTGGAAGCAATGCAAATGGTGAATATCGGATGTTTTCCGATGGAACTCTCGTTTGCATCAGAGAGGAAACCGTAACCACCAGCGGCATCGCGTTTGGTAATATTCTCACCTACGGGTTCCCAAAAGCGTTCGCTTCTGGGTCTGTGGTTGCTGGCAGCTTCTCCTTGGGCACGGGGACCGGCGCGTCCGGCGCTGGGACACTTTCCATTTGTCAGGCTTACGCATCCGCTGCTTATGCGACTGATACGACCGGATGGCACATTCGATCTACGGACGCGAGCTACCTTTTTGTGTCGGCGCTGCTTCGAATGGAAGCAATTGGAAAATGGAGGTAGGGCGCAATGACGCAGACAGTTCACCCCGGCATGATCCCTGAGGCCGCGCTAAAGGGCGTGACGACGATCACCGATTTCTACGCCATTTCGGAGACAGGCGCGTATTACGCCGCAAACACGGCCCTCAATGCCCCCAGCGCCCATTACTTCAATGCTTGGGCCTGGATGCATGATGACGGGGAAGAGGGTGTTGTGGTCGCCATTCAAGCTGGCGTTGATGAGGTGTGGCTGCGGCAAAAGATTGCTGGTTCCTGGGGGGGCTGGTGGAACTTGTCCTATGATCTGTCGCAGGCAGAAGTGGAAAATCCGCTGGGCACCGCCTTTGGTTTCGTCAGTGGCTTGCGCCTGAACCAGGCCCTAATCGCCGGCATTGGGGACGCGATGGCTGGCATGGCCGTGGATGCGATCGGGGCTTATGGTTTCTTTCGCTATAACGGCGCGGCGCTGGCGGTTGGCGCCACGGTTGCCGGATCGACGCTGGAATGGGCCTCGCTGACCGAGGGGGCCACCAATGTCAGCGGGACCAATCCCAGCGGCACATGGATGAGCTGCGGCCACCACAGCGACAGCACACACCGCCTTTCACTCTTTCGGAGGATTTCGTGATGGAGTTTCGCAATCCCGCCTATAACGCCCGAGGCACCATCGACTGCGAGGTGCTGCACCCGTCGATGGGGTGGGTGCCCTTTACGGCCAGTCCTGACGATCAGGAGGCGCAAGGCCGCGAGGTCTATGCTGACATTATCGAGGGCGGGGGTGTTGTTGATTACGTTCCGCCCAGCGAGGATGAAGTTTTGGCGCGGACCCGCGCCGAGGCGGTGCTGACTCGCGCGGCATTTTGTTCAGCGTTGCACACTTCAGGTATCCTTCCAGCATATGAGGCCATTCAGGCTGCGCGGGGTGACTGGCCAGCAACATTTGCTGCGTTCACTGCCACCATGAATGAGTCTGATGCAACAAATGCCCAGATTCGCTGGGCCGCGGCAACTAGCATCCATTACGCGGACGATCTGTTGCAGCAGTTGGCGCTGGCTCATGCCGATGGCGATCAGGCTACGGCCACAGCTACGCTGGATGCGGTATTTGGGCTGCTGTGATGGACTGGGGTGCTGTCATAGGAGAGTTGGGCGGGGGGCTTTCGGCTGCCGTAATTGCTGCCTTGGGTTGGTGGGGGTGGCAAAATCAACGCCGTGCCAACGAATTGCAGGACGCCCGCGTGGCCGACCACAAGGAGCATAGTGCTCAGATGCTGGAGAACACGCGGACGCTTGATGCGGCGATCCGCGTGATGGAGGGGCGCAATGCTTGAGGCCTGGCGAACCAAGAAAAAGTCCAAAGAGGATCAGGCGGCAGCCGCAAAAATCGTGACCGAGACGATTCGGCGGGAAATGACGACCTCGCGGGACAGGCTCAAAGAGATTGTGGAGCAAATGGCCGAGAGGAAGAAGAAAAATGCCTGACCCCAATGTTGCAACCTCGATCATTGCCATACTGATGATCGGACTGGTTCTGCGAGGGCTTATGCCGTACTGGCGGCGTAGCGCGTCCCCTGAATTGACCCATTTTGCGTTGGGGCTGAGTTGGATTCTTGGCGTCTTTTTGGTTCGGACCTTCTATTGGGGTGTCCTGCGCGGCGCGGTGTTGGCGATTGGGCCTGAGCATTGGTCGGCATGGTCCGAGGTTGTGAGCGGCCCAGGCTGGATCAATGCAGCATTCAATGTCGGGCTTGTCATCGGGTGCTGGCATGTCCTGAAGGCATTCCACGCCATGATCCCAGAGGAAGAGCGCAGCAACTGGCCTGTTGTCTCGTCGCCCTTCTACCCGCGTGGATGGTGCTTCATGCGCCTCGGGCGCGCTTTTCGTGAAAACTGGAGGAAGTAGCCATGAAGCTGGCCGTTGTAGTTGGGCATAATGCCCGAGCCCAAGGGGCAATCCGCCAAGATACCGGCGAAACAGAGTGGTCATGGAACTCCAAGCTGGCCATGCGGATCTATGATCTCGCTCCGGCGGCGATTGATGTGAAGGTGTTCTTTCGCAACCCGGTGATCCGATCCTACACCAAGGAAATTCAGGACGTGTACCGGCGCTCCGACGAATGGGGTGCTGACGCGACGGTAGAGCTTCACTTCAACAGTCACCACAACCCCGACGCCACGGGCACGGAGACACTATCCAGCGGGTCGCGAATGTCGTTGGCCTATGCAGGGGCGCTGCAAGAGCACATGCTTGACGCTCTGGGGCTGAAAGACCGTGGCGAAAAGATTGTGCGCACCGGACGCGGATCGGCAAGCCTGATCAGCGGGAAGGCCCCCGCAGCACTGATCGAGCCGTTTTTCGGGTCGTCACCCGAGGGACTTGCGGCTACGGATGAAGGGCGCGAAGTTGACGCGCTGGCTCGCGCCATTCTGGCTGCCACAGAGGATGTGTTCCTATGATCTGGCGGTGGGCGGCCATAGGTGGCGCTGTGGCCGCTGCTGGGCTTGCTGTGGCGCTGTGGTGGGTCGAGCGCGACCGAGGTGCCCTGAAAGCCGACCTTGCCACCACACAGGCCTCTCTGGCCTCTGCTCAGGCGGCATTGTCTCAGGCCGAGGAAGCCGCCCGCGTCCATCGCGCCTATCTGGATCAGGCCGAAAAAGAGCGAGCCGACTTCGACAAACTACGAAACGAACTGATCAAAATGGAGGGGGCCGATGCGCCGCTATCTGATTATCTGCGCGGTGCTGCTAAGCGGCTGTGGCCGTAGTCTGCCCGAGGTTGTCGCCCCGCCACCTGTGATCCCGGCCGATCTGCTGCGCGCCTGTGCCGGTTGGACTGGCCCGCGTCCTGAGACAGAGGGTGAATGGGCTGATGCTGCGCTCGCTGAAATGCGGGGGCGTCACTGTGCCAACGGCAAGATCGAGGCGATCCGGAAGACGGTAAGCTGAATAGCGGGAAAATCCCGCAATTCAAAATTGCCAACTAACACTTTGGCACATTGACGGCGATAGTGGTGAATTTTGACTAACGCCGTCATTGATTTTATTGGGAAATCGAGAGTTTCAAAATCCCCCGCCGCAAGGCGTGCCGGTTCGAGTCCGGCCTTGGGTACCACCTTGAATGTCAAGGCTTCCGCATTTTTTGGAATATTCAGGGATGCAACCGCCTGACGCGGGGTGTTTTTGCGGGGCAGCCCTGGTGGTGATATGCCCCGCAGGCGCTTAGCCCAGCACCGTTTCTACTGCGCGTTTGGTGGCGGCGATCACTGTGTCGGCCTCGGTTTGGGTCAGGCAGAAGGGCGGGGCAAATCCCAGGATGTCGCCCTGGGGCATGGCGCGGGCGATGACCTGATCCTGGTCCAGCATGGCGGCGGACAGGCGCGGGCCGATCTTCTCGGACGGATCAAAAAATGTCAGCGTTTCCGGGTCTTTGGCGAATTCAACCGCGCAGAGCAGCCCTTCGCCGCGGATCTCGGCCACATGGGGGTGATCGGCCAGGGCGTCCGTCAGGCCGGCCTTCAGATAGGTGCCGATCTGCGCCGCATTCTGCACCAGATTCAGATCGTCCAGCAGGGTCAGATTCGCCACCCCTGCGGCCGCTCCGATCGGGTGGGCCGAGTAGGTCCAGCCATGGCCGATGGGGCCGTTTTCATCGGTGCCCTGTTCCAGAACTTTCCACATTCTGTCGCCGACGATGGACCCGGACAAAGGCGCATAGGCCGAGGTCAGCCCCTTGGCGATCGTGATCAGGTCGGGCTTCATCCCATAATGATCCGAGCCGAACATGCTGCCCAGCCGGCCAAAGCCTGTCACCACCTCATCCGCGATCAGCAGGATGTCATGCTTGTCCAGAACCGCCTGAATCGCGGGCCAGTAGCCTTCGGGCGGGGGGACGATGCCGCCGGTGCCCAGCACGGGCTCGCCAATGAAGGCGGCGATAGTGTCCGCGCCCTCGCGTTTGAGCAGCGTCTCCAGTTCGGCCACGCAATGAGCGGTAAACTCGACCTCGGACATGTCGCGGCGGGGGCGGCGCAGGTAATAGGGGGCCTGGGTGTGGATCACCTGCGTCAGCGGCAGATCGAACTTGCGGTGAAACAGCTCTAGCCCGGTCAACGAGCCCGTCATCAACCCCGAGCCGTGATAGCCCCGCCAGCGGCTGATGATCTTCTTTTTCTCGGGGCGGCCCAGGATGTTGTTATAGTACCAGACCAGCTTGATATTGGTTTCATTCGCATCCGAGCCCGATTGCCCGAAATAGACCTTGGACATGCCGGCCGGTGCGCGATCCAGAATCATTTTCGCCAGGGTGATGCTGGCCTCGGTGCCGTGGCCGACATAGGCGTGGTAATAGGCCAGTTGATGCGCCTGCTGGGCGATGGCCTCGGCGATTTCGGAGCGTCCGTAGCCCACGTTCACGCAATACAGCCCGGCAAAGGCATCCAGCAGGCGGGTGCCGTCCCGATCCTGAATATGCGCGCCTTCGGCTGTCTTTATCACGCGGGTCGGGCTGTCGCCGCGTGCGTGCTGCGCCAGATGTGTCGAGGGATGAAAGAACGCCGCGCGATCCCAGGCATCAAGTTGGTCATTTTTCAGCATCGGCATCTCCTGTTCTGGCCGGAATCGGGGAATTTGTACACAACCTTTAAGGCGGGACTTGATTTTAGCAAGGTTATTGGGGGTTAATCCGTCTGAAACTTGGATTTTCGCCCATGTTGTGTACAGCGCGGGCGCCCTCGGAAAGGAACTGCCATGAGCGCCAGCCATCTTCCCTTTAGCCCGGCCGAGTATGACCGCCGTCTGGCCCTGACCCGTGCCGCGATGGCGCAGGCGGGGCTGGATCTGCTGTTTGTCACCGATCCGTCCAATCAGGCCTGGCTGACGGGCTATGACGGCTGGTCTTTCTATGTGCATCAGGGGGTTCTGGTGCCGGCCGAGGGCACGCCGATCTGGTGGGGGCGCAACATGGATGCGGTGGGGGCCGGGCGGACCTGCTGGATGGGCGCGGAGTGCATCCACGGCTACCCCGACGATTACGTCCAATCGACCGAGCGCCACGCGATGCAGCATCTGGCCGCGCTGATCCAGGATCTGGGCCATTCGGGCGCGCGGATCGGGGTAGAGATGGAGAACTACTATTACTCGGCCAGGGCCCATGCGGTGCTGACGCAGGAATTGCCGAATGCCAGCCTGCTGGATGGCTCGGGGATGGTGAACTGGCAGCGGCTGGTGAAATCGGACGAAGAGATCGGCTTTATGCGCAAGGCCGCGCGGATTTCCCAGCATGTGATCGAAACCGCACTCCAGCGCGCCGCGCCGGGGCTGCGCAAGAACGAATTGGTGGCCGAGATCTATCATGCGGCTCTGACCGGGGTGGGCGACATCTGGGGCGATTACCCGGCGATCGTGCCGCTGACGCCCTCGGGGCTGGATGCGACGGCGGCGCATCTGACGTGGAACGGCGATGAAATGCGCGCGGGCGAGGCCACGTTTTTCGAGCTGTCGGGCTGCTACCGGCGCTATCACGCGCCGCTATGCCGGACGGTGTTTCTGGGCACGCCGCCCGATGACATGCGCCGCGCCGAAGAGGCGCAGATGGCGGGGATCGAGGCAGGCCTGCAAGCCGCCCGCGCCGGCAACCGGACCTGCGATATATATAATGCGTTCTTAGAGGTGCTGCGGTCTTATGGTATAGATCGTACGGGGCGCGCGGGCTATCCGGTGGGGCTGAGCTATCCGCCCGACTGGGGGGAACGGACGGCCTCGATCCGGGCCGAGGACCAGACGGTTTTGCAGCCGGGTATGGTGTTTCACTTCATGCCCGCGCTATGGATGGACAGCTGGGGGCTGGAGACAACCGAAACCATCCTGATCCAGCCAGAGGGGGCCGCGCAGACCCTGTGCGATGTGCCGCGGAAACTGTTCGTAAAGGACTGAGCCATGCAATTGGCCTATAGCAAAGAGATTTTGGGCGAGCTGATCGGCTTTCCTTCGTTGTCCGATGACAGCAATCTGGCGCTGATCGACTATGCGGCGGGGCTGTTGCGCCTGTGTGGGGCCGAGGTGGACATCCAGGCCGCCCCCTGCGGCACCAAGGCCAATCTGTTCGCAACGCTGGGCCCGCGTGTAGATGGGGGGATCGTGCTGGCGGGGCATACGGATGTGGTGCCGGTGGCCGGGCAGGACTGGGGCTCGGACCCGTTCGTGATGGTCGAACGCGAGGGGCGGCTTTATGGGCGCGGGGCCTGCGACATGAAGGGGTTTTTGGCGGCCGTTCTGGCCTCGGCCCCGGTGTTTGCGCGCCGTGTGCATGATCGCCCGCTGCATATCGCCATGACCTATGATGAGGAAACCGGCTGTTTCGGCGCGCAGGCTCTGGCCGGGATGCTAAAGGCGCAGGGGCTGCGGCCCAGCCTGGCCATCGTGGGCGAGCCGACCGAGATGAAGATCATCGAAGGCCATAAGGGATGTTATGAATATTGCACGCATTTTCAGGGGCTTGAGGGGCATGGCTCGCAGCCTGATTTTGGGGTGAACGCGGCCGAGGCGGCGGTGAAATATGTCTCGCGGTTGCTGCATCTGCGGGACATTCTGCGCGATATGGCCCCCGCCGACAGCCCCTTTGATCCGCCCTGGACGACGATCAATATCGGGCAGATTCAGGCCGGAGTGGCACGCAATGTGATTGCCGGACAGGCGCAGGTGGATTGGGAAATGCGCCCGGTTGATCCCAAGGATGCGCATTTCGTGACAACTGCGCTGCGCGATTACGTCACCCATGAATTGCTGCCGCAGATGCGGGCGGTGCACGCGGGCTCGGATGTGCGCACGCAGGTGGTGGCCGAGGTCGGCCCGCTGATGCCCACCACCCGGAACGAGGCCCGCCGGATCGTCAGCGCGCTGACCGGGCACAAGGACGCGGCGCAGGTCGCCTTTGGCACCGAGGGCGGGATATATCAGGCGCTGGGGATGGATGTGGTGGTGTGCGGGCCGGGCTCGATCCGGCAGGCGCACAAGGCCGATGAATACCTGGCGCTGGATCAGCTGAAGGCCTGTCTGCGGATGCTGGACGGGCTGTCCGAACATCTGAGCGCCGCGGGAAAATGACATCGCAGCAGGATAACGCGGCGGTCTCGGGCCGGGGGCGGCATCGGGCGATCCACGGGGAAATCCGGCGGCGTATCTGCCTGCTGATCTATCCGCCGGGGCTGCGGCTGTCCGAAACCGAGCTGGCGCAGGACTTCGGGATCAGCCGGACGCCTCTGCGCCGGGTTCTGGCGCGGCTTGAGGACGAGGGGCTGGTGCAGTCGCAGCACGGTATCGGCACGCTGGTCACCGATGCCGGGATTGATCAGCTGGCCGAGGTCTACCGCCTGCGGGTCGAGTTGACAGCGCTGACCGGGCGGCTGGATCCGGTGCAGGCCGATGCGGCGTTTTTGCAACGGTTCGAGCGGCTGATCGCGCGCAGCCGGCAGATCATCACGGGCGGCTCTGCGCAGGAATTCACCGAATTCGACATCGAAGTGTTCGAAACCCTGCTGGAGCTGGTCGGCAATCCGCCGCTCCGGCAGGTGCTGGAGCGGCTGTATTATCAGACCAAACGGATCTGGTTGCAGTTCGTGCTGAACTCGCGCCTGGATTTACAGGACGAGTTCCGCATTTTTCACCACGAGCTGGAGGCCATCCGGCTGGCGCTGCGCGCGGGCGATCCGGCCGCTTTGGCCGATGTGCAGCGCGCGCATATTTCCATGAGCTTTCAACGGCTTTTGCAGCAAAAACCCTAGGCTTTGGCGGCGCTCAGAACCACCGGGGTTTGCTGTTGAAACCCGCGAAAAAGCTGATCCCACTGGCGGGCGAACTCCACCGACTGAAGCGCCGCATCGGGGCGGGGGGCGGCGGGAATGTCACCGTTCAGCAGGCTTTGCAGCGCCGCGCTCCAGCCTTCGACGGTGTAGTTGCGCACGGGGGTGGCCCCGTCGGCGATCTGATCCTTCAGCCCGTCGATTCCCGACACCAGAACGGGACGACCGGCGGCGCGGGCTTCAAGGGCGACCAGCCCGTAGGCCTCCCATCGCGAGGGCATGGCAATGGCGTCCACGGACTGCATTGCGGCCTCGGGGCTGTCGCTGTGACCGGCAAAAACAATACGCGGATCGCCCTCGGCCAGGGCGGTCAGCCGGGCGCGCTCGGGGCCCTCGCCATAGAAAATCAGCCGTGCGTCCGGCGCGGCGATCTGGCGGAAGGCCGGGATCAGCAGATCAAAGCCCTTCTGCCTGTCCAGACGTCCCATGGCGCCGATGGTCCGCGGGGGGCCCTTGGGCGCGGGCAGGGCGGCAAAAGAGGCCAGCGGCACAGTCGGAGAAATCACGCTGAGCGCGCCCAGATCGGCCAGGCGGTGGCGAAACATCCAGCGCGCCTGCGCCTGGCTGACGGCAACCAGATGATCGAACATCGCATAGCCGATCCGCAGCAGCGTCAGAAACCGATCCTTCTTGGCCACGTTCAGCGCGGTAAAGGACTGGGTGTAGCTGTGCTCGACATGGACAAGGGGGGTGTCGGCATGTAGCGCGCGCAGGGAAATCAGGGCGGGCAGGGTGCGCCAGCTGACCGACAGATGCGAGACAATGACATCTGCCTTGATCCGCCGCATGGACAGCGCCCCCTTGCGCACCACGCGCAGGCTGTGGTGGGCGTTGCGGCCCATGTCCGGGTCGGTGCAGATATACTCCAGCAGGCGCATCACGCCGCCGGCGGTGGTGTCGTCAACCAGGTGAATGATCTGAGGGCGTTTCATGGCGGCTCCTTTCGGGATTCAGGTTTTGGGCAGGGCGGGGCGGAACAGGCCTGACAGCGGGCGCAGGGCGGCCGGGCCCAGCAGGGCCAGCGCCTGAGCCGCGCCCCAGGTGATCAGGGTTTTGGCGGGCTCTTCGATCAGCGGCCGCCCCGAGGTAGCCAGCGCGCGCTGCATCAGTTTGCGGGCGGTGTTGCCGTCCATGTCGCTGATGGCGCGGCGCGCCAGATAGCGCAGCTGATAGGCGCGGGCGGGGGCGGCGTGCCGGTCAAAGAACGCCGGGTTCAGCGGGCGCAGCTTGGTGATCATGCGTTCCCATGCGGCCAGCTGGCGGCTGGTATTGGCGGACAGCCCGCCCGGATTGATGCGATACAGGGTCAGCGCACCGGGGATGCCCTCGATCGTCCAGTCGGTGGTCAGGGCCAGGCGCAGCCAGCATTCGATGTCCTCGGACTGGCGAAAGGTCTCATCAAACACCCAGTCGCGCTGGGTCTCGATCAGCGGGCGGGTGGCAATGTCACGCAGCGCCGCGCGCCGCATCACCAGGGCCGAGCCATTGCCCACCGGGTTCCGTTTCAGGATATGGGCGGCGGTGACATTGCGCAGCCTGGGCGATTGAGTATGCGCGGTGGGCGTGCCCTCGGCTGTCATCAGCCGCGAGCCCGCATAGCTGAGCCCGACCGCGGGATTGGCATCCAGATGGGCCACATGCTGGGCCAGCTTTTCCGGCAGCCACAGATCATCGGCATCGCAAAAGCCGATATAGTCTCCCTGCGCGGCGGCAATCCCGGTGTTGCGCGCGCCGGCCAGGCCTCGGTTCGCCTGGCGCACCAGGTGGATGTTGGGCGCGCGGGCATAGGCCTGGGCGATCTGCGGGGTGTCATCGGTGGATCCGTCATCGACGATGACGATCTCAAAATCGGTATAGGTCTGGACGATCAGCGCCTCCAGAGTCTGACTCAGCGTGCTGGCGCAATTGAAGGCGGGAACGACAACGGTTGCTTTGGGCATGACGTGGACCTTTCTTAGTGGCTGAACAAAGCGCGGCGCAGAGCGCGCGGCAGGACAGGGGCCAGGGCGGCGGCCAGGGCGGTGGCAATCCCGCGCCGGGCGGGGCTGCAAAAGGCGCGGGGGCTTTGGCGCAGGCCGTCCAGCGACAGGCGCAGGGCCTCGAGCCGGCCCAGATCCAGACGCAGGGCGCGGCGGGCCAGATAGCGCAGATAAATTGCCTCGGTCGCGCTGTCGGGCCGGTAGCCGTAGCGTTGCGCGGTTTGCAGCACCCGCAACCGGCTGGCGCGCATCGCCGGCAGATCCGAGGACAGCCCCGTGGGAGAGGCCCGATACCACACCTGCACCTCGTCAATGCCGCGCAGGCTGGCCCCCGAGCCGACGGCGCGGATCAGCCAGTCCAGATCCTCGTTGTGGACAAAGCTGCGGTCAAACCCGCCCGACAGCAGGAAAATCTCGCGTCGGATGGACAGGTTGGACAGGGTGCAGACCGGATTTTCCCCCATCAGAATCGGGATGCTCAGCGCGGTTTTGGGCATGTTCGACAGGCTGCGCGCATCGGCCGGGTTCTGGGCGAAAAACGCCACCCGTCCGAAAGTGCCATCCACAAGCGGTGAAACCATGGCCTGCGCGATCTGCGTCAGCTTGGTGTTGGCCCACATGTCATCGGCATCGCAAAAGGCCAGAATATCGCCCTGAGCCAGATGAAAGGCGGCAAAGTTGCGCGCGTCGCTGGGGCCGTCGCCGGGGTGGCCGGCCAGGCGGATACGGGTGTCATTGCGGGTCCACTGGCCCACGATCTCGCGCGTCGCATCGACAGAGCCATCGTCAATCACCAGCGCCTCCCAATCGGTATAGGTCTGCGCGACGATGGCGGACAGGGTGTCTCCGATCGTGTTGGCGGCGTTATAGGCGGGGATGATGATGGAAAAACGGGGCATGGGTTACACTCGGATCAGGGGACGGGAGAAAGCGAAGGACAGCGCCGGGATCGAGGCCAGGCCAAGCACCGCAAAGGTGACGGCGGTATAGCCGGTGGCGATGGCCAGCAGGCCATGAGGCGCCATCAGGATCGTGTTGGCCACCAGGGCGGTGGTCAGCAGGGCGGTGACGGCGAATTCCTTTTGCGGCTGGTCCTGGGCGCGCAGCCATCCGGCGGCCGAGGTCCACAGCAGGGTCGGGATCGCCGCCAGGCACAGGATGGACACGACAGGCGCATGTTCGGCCCAGGTCTGGCCCAGCAGCAGCGGCACATAGACCGGCGCCAGCAGCGCCTGAGCCAGAACGGCGGGGGTTATCAGACCCAGGCTCATGATAATCGAGTTGCGCAGCGCATGGGCCCGATCCTGCGCGGCGCACAGATGCGGGAACAGCACCGTGGCAAAGGCCACCGAGAACGAGCTGGCAATGCTCAGCCCCGCGTTGAAGGCCATGAAGTAGATCCCCAGCGCCTCGGTGCCCAGCACCAGCCCGACGATCAGCTTATCGGCCTGCATCCGCAGGGCCTTGACGATCTCAACCCCCAGCACGGCCCCGCCATAAGAAACAAAGGGGCGCAGGGCCGCCGGGCGCACTTGTGGGGCACGCTGCCAGGGGTGCAGGCGGCGCATGGCGATCAGCCAATAGGGGGCGGTCAGCAGGCGCGGCAGGATCAGCGCCAGAGCGCTTGGCCAGATCAGCGCCAGCGCCACGGCCATCGCATTCGCGATCACCACCTGGCTGCCGGCAATGGCGGCGGTGCGTTTCATTTTCCCGGCGCGCATGGCCAGGCCGGCCTGCACCAGCCCGCCGGGCATGAACAGATACTCGGCCGCCAGGATCAGGATCAGCAGCGATACGGTCAGATTGCCGCCCAGCATCCACAGTGCTCCGGCTACGCTGGCCTGAAGCGCGAACAGCCCCCCACACCAGACCCAGAAAATCCGGTGGGCGGCGGCGCAGGTGGCCGCAAGCACCGAGTCGGGCGCGGCGATAATACGTTGGATCACCCCGTTTTCCGTCAGCGCCTTCAGGATGTCGGCAGCGGCCAGCGCGGCGGCGGCCAGGCCGATCTGAACCGGATCCAGACGATGTGCGACGGCCACGACCACGAACAGGCGCGACAGCTTGGCCGCAGCCTCGGACGCGCCATAGGCGGCCAGGTTCTGGGCCAGTGTCTTTGTGCTGCTTGTCTGCTTTGCGCTGTTCATGATCGTGTCCGTGCTTGGGTATAGGCTCAGACTATCTGAAGGCGAAGGCGCATGCCGCTGCGCACAGGGGCGGATCGTTGGGGGAAAGGCAGCGCGCGCCTATCCGGGTGGGTAGGTCCGCCTATCTGTCCGCAGTATTGGCGCGAACAGATTGTTGCCTTAGAGGGGGCGCTGACCCTAAGATGGTTAAAACAAGAACCCGAGCGGAGCCCCGATGACATCCTTCCCCAAAGCGAACGCTTTTCTGGGCCTTGGCCTGGTTTTTCTGGGCGGCTGCTCTGTTTCGCCCATGCCCGACAATATCGAGCAAGTCTCGCGCGGGGGGGGGTATCAGGCGCAATATCGCGAACCGCCCTCGGCCATCGCAAAGCCCGTCTTTCTGGAATCGGCCACGATGAACGCGCAGCGCTGCAAGCCGCTTCTGGGGGGCGGTTTCACCGATATGGCGCAGGGCGGTAAGGGCGGAAAACTGGCGGCGCTGCCACTTTTGGGCGAACGGGTGACGCGCAATGATCTGGTGGATGTGCGGGTCGATGACGATGAGGTGCTGAACGGATCTTACGTGATTTCGCGTGATGGCACGCTCAAGCTGCCCTTTCTGGATCCGATCCGCGCGCAGGGGCGCACCACGGATGACATCGAGGCGGATCTGGGCCGCGCCCTGCTGGCCGAAGGGTTTTACGAAACGCTGCCGCGCCTGTCGGTGCGGGTGACGGATTTTGCCTCGGTTTCGGTGGGGGTGAATGGCGCCGTGTTCGAACCCCACGCGGTCGAGATCGGCGGCGTGCCAGGCGATCAGATCGACAGCGAACGCCAAACCGCGCTGGGATCCTCGACCGAGGCGCGCAATCTGTCGGCGGCGATCCGGGCGGCGGGGGGATTGCGCCCCGATGCCGATCTCTCCGCGGTCGAGCTGCGCCGGGCAAACCGCACCTACCGGCTGGACCTGCGCGATCTGTTCGCCGGGCGCACCAATGCCGATGTGATGTTGCTGACCGGGGACGAGATTTTCGTCCACAGCCGCGATTGTTTTCAGGACGATCTGATGAAACCGGGCCCGCTTAGCCCGCCGGGGGTGACGCTGTTTTTGTCGAACCTGACCCAACCGGCCTTGCACAATGCTTCGTCTGCGATTGGCCGCGAGGTGCGCGAGGTGCCGTATGGCACGCGCTATATTCAGGCGGTGGTGGATTCGAACTGCGTGGGCGGGGCACAAGTGACCAGCGCGCGGCGCTCGGCGCTTTTGGCTTCGCGCAATCCGATGACGGGTGTGTCCACGGTGATCGAACGCAAAATCGAGCCGCTGCTGCGCCGCGCGGACCGCGATGATTATGATCCTTACGTGCTGCCCGGCGATGCGCTGGCCTGCTATGACAGCAGCGTCACCAACCTGGCCGAGGCCGCCCGCGTGCTGGGGCTGATCGGCGCGCTGACCCTGTTTAACAAAAGCTCTGGAAGCGATTAAAGCCACGGGCATGGCGGGCCGGTGCTGCCCTGGCGCGCGCGATGGGCCGGATCACGGCACAGGCCAAAGCGCCTGGGCGGCTTTGATCTTTGCCTGCAAGGTCTCAGAGGGCGCGCCGGTTTTGGCCGCATGTTCAATCTGCACAAGCGCGTCGCGCAGGTCCAGCCGGTCAAAGGCGGCGGCGGACCCGGCCACCATATGACAGCGCGCGGCGATGTCGGCGTGATCGGTGCCGGGGGCGTTCAGCCAGGCCATCAGCTCGGAGACTTCGGCCTCGAACCGGCCGCGCAGCCGTTCCAGAACGGTGCTGTGCGGCGCGGGGGCGGGGGCTGTGGGGACGGGGGCGGCTGTGGGGACGGGGGCGGCTGTGGGGGCGCGTTCGACCTCGCTGAGGAGGGTCAGCAATTCGTTCTGTTGCAGCGGTTTGCCCAGGAAACCGGACATGCCGGCCTCGTCGATTTTGCTGCGCAAATCCGGCAGCACGTTGGCCGACAGCGCCACAATCGGCACCCCGGCCGAGGCCCCCTGGCCCGCGCGGATTTGCCGGCAGGCCTCAAGCCCGTCCATCACCGGCATCGAAATATCCATCAAGATCAGGTCAAACCGATGCGCGCCCGCGGCCTGGACGCCTTGCAGCCCGTTGCGCGCGGTCTGGACGCTGTGGCCCATCAGCTCCAGCCGCTCTTGCAGCAGCATCAGGTTGATTTCATTGTCCTCGACCGCCAGGATGTCCAGCTTGCGCTGCAGGTCATGCAAGGTGGGCGGCGCGGCGTCGGGCTCGGGGGGGGCGCATTCTGTCATCGGCAGGCGAATCCAGAACACGCTGCCGGCCCCCGGCGCGCTTTCCAGCCCCACTTCGCCGTTCAGAGTTTCGACCAGCCGGCGCACGATGCCCAGCCCCAGCCCGGTGCCGCTGCTCTGCCGCTGAAATGAGGTGTCAATCGTCTGGAAATCCTCGAAGACGCGGGCCTGATCGGCCTGAGCAATTCCGATCCCGGTGTCGATCACCCGAAATTCCACCTGTCCGGGCGCCACGCGCTCGGCTTCAAGCGAGACCTTGCCGTCACGCGTGAACTTGATCGCATTGCCCACCAGATTCAGCAGCACCTGTTGCAGCTTGGCCGCGTCGGTCTGGACCCAGGTCATCTGCTGGCCCAGCCAGCCCCATTGCAGCGTGTTGCCCCGCGCCTCGGCGTGGCCGCTCTGGCCGTCCACGATATCCTGTAGCAGGTGGCCCAGATGGGTGGGGGCCTCGGTGCTGGCGATCTGTCCGGCCTCGAAACGGGCGATGTCCAGCACCGTGTCCACATGCTGCATCAGCTGCCGGGCCGAGATCGACATGTTATGCGCATAGCGCCCCTGCCGCTGGGTCAATTGGGTTTCTTCGAGCAGGGACAGATTGCCGATCACCCCGTTCAGCGGTGTCCGGATTTCGTGGGTCATCACGGCCAGGAAATCGGATTTGGCTTTCTCTCCGGCCAGGGCGCGGTCGCGGGCCTCGACCAGCTCTTGCTCGGCGGCGACCTGGGCCGAGATGTCGCGCAGAAAGCCGATGATCAGGCGGTCTTCGCCGCGTCCGGCGCTTTCCAGGGCCAGTTCGCAGGGGAAAACCTCGCCGCCTGCGCGCATGGCCTCCAGTTGCAGGCGGCCATGGCCGATCACGCGGGCCTCGCCGTTGCGGTTCATCCGGCGCACCCCGTTGAAATGTGCCTCGCGCAGGTGTTCGGGCACCAGCAGATCGCCCAGAGGCTGGTTGCGGATGTCCTCAAGCCGATAGCCGAAAATCCGTTCGGCGGCGGCGTTGAAATCCAGAATGCGCCCCTGATTGTCCGACACGATCACCGCATCCAGCGACGCATTCACCACCGTGTTCACCCGCGCATAGGCCTTTTGCAGTTCGATCTTGCCGCGCTGCGCCTGATGCCGCATCCAGTGGGAATAATAAGCCAGCAGCGCCAGCGCCGCGATCAGCGAGGTCGTCACCAGGGCCAGCCGCTGTAGCGAAATGGCGATGGATTTGCGCCGCTCGTCCGACAGTTTGGCAAAGTAGAACAGCCCCGAATTGGCCAGTTTGCGCACCTCTGAATCCAGCTCGGCCGTTTCCCGTTGCAGGACCAGAAGCTCTTGCTCCGAGGCCGCTTCCAGCCCGTCGATCAGCGGCACATGTCGGTCCAGAAAGGCGCGAATCCCGGTCAGTGCTTCGGTGAAATCGCGTGTCTGGCGCAGATCCTGATAGAGCGCGCCATTTTGCAGCGTGGCAATGCGGCTATAGAAGATGTCGAATTCCTGCCGGATCTGATCCAGATCGGGCGCGCCGCGCGCGATGCCGTGGTCCAGCTCGCGTTCGAATTCCAGATATTCGACTTCGGCCTGCGACAGGGTCCATTGCACGTTATCGGAATTGGCCGATTCCAGCAGTGTCAAATCGCGCGAAACCGCCTGCGCCAAAGAGATGATCGCCACAATGCAAAGCACGGCGGCGGTCAACAGAACGGCATATCCCTGGCGGCGCAAAGTTCCGGCTCGTAACATTTATCCTCGTGCGGGTTGGCCTTAGTCGGTGATCTGGATGCGATCCAGCTGCCAGATACTGCGCGAGTATATCACCTCGGTTCGATACGAGGAGGCCGAATCGTACGGATATACAATCCAAAGTGGTCCTTTGTCGCGCACGGACATGGCCGCGCCATTCAGTTGATAGGCGATGATCGGGCCGCCCTCGATCGCGTCCGAGGCCGGAATGTCCACCGAATAGTCATTGATCGCATAGCTGCGCAGGATCGCCCCTTCGGCGCCCACCGCCTGGGCCAGATCCTTCAACGCGACGCCCACGAATGTCTGATCGCCCGCGGTCCAGATTGTCGAGGTGGTGATTTCCTGCGCGGGCAGGGCGCGTAGCATGGCCATGTCGAACTGCGCGGTGTCGCCGGCGTTGGTTTCACTGATCGTGCCAGACACGGTCAGAACCACCTTGCCTTCGGGCGTGGCCAGCTCGGCCAGTGCCACCTGTGCAAGCGAAAGCGTCAGCGCCGCACCAAGGGCCAGGGGGCGCAGCGGGCGAAAGAGGGGGGGCAACATTGAGGTCTCCTTGACGTAGAACGGCTTGGACCCAGTTATCGCATAGAGCGGATCGCCGGGCATCTGGGCAATCGGATGCGCACCTACCCGGTCGGATAGGTGCGCCTATCCTTTTGGGGGGTCAATAGGCGCCGCGCCCGCTGATCACCGTGCGGACTGTCAGCGCGATCAGGATCAGATCCAGCAGCACCGAGCGCGAGCGCGCATAGGCCACATCCATCTGGATCATCTTTTCAAAGCTGATGTCGGCGCGGCCTGACACCTGCCATACGCCGGTCAGGCCGGGGCGGACGGACAGGCGCTCCAGTGCGGGGGCGGGGTAGGCGGCCACTTCTTCGGGCAGGGCCGGGCGGGGGCCGACCACGGACATATGCCCCAGCAGGATGTTCAGGATCTGCGGCAGCTCATCCAGAGACGAGCGGCGCAGCAACCGGCCCACACGCGTCACCCGCGGATCGTTGCGGGATTTGAAGCAGATACCGTCCCGATCCGAGCTGGCCAGAAGCGCCGCGCGCCGTTCCGCCGCATCCACATGCATCGAGCGGAACTTGATCATCCGAAAGGGACGCCCATCGCGCCCCACCCGTTCCTGGGTAAAAAAGACCGGGCCCCGGCTGTCCAGCCTGATCGCCAGAGCGGTCAGCGCGAACAGCGGCGTCAGGGCCAGCAGGCCGCAGGCGCTAAGCGTCAGATCCAATGCGCGCTTGGCGATCTGGGCGGGGCTGGGGCGCGGCAGGGCATGGCGCATCGCGCGGGCCAGAAAGGTGACATTGCCGATCAGATAGCGGCGGGCCATGCGGCGGGGCTCGATTGCCAGGCGCCAGACCCATTCGGCCCGCGCCCGGCGCACCGGCTTGGGGGCGCGTTTCACATTGCCGGCCAGAAAATCGAACAAGGCCCCAACCCCCAGCCGCAGCTGCGGCGACAGGCGCGCGCCATTGCGATCCAGCCACAGCTCTTGCAGCGGAACGCCCAGAGCGACCAGCAGAATATCCGCGCCCGAGGCATTGATGGTGTGAATGGCGGCGTCCTCGTTCTGCGCATCCTGATACCCGTTCAGCGTGCCCGCGATTTTCAACCCCGGAATGGTCAGGCACAGCCGGTCCGCCGCCGCCTGCGCGGTGCCCGGACGCCCGCCCAGCAGAAACACGGATTTGCCGCGCCGCGCCGCCTCGGCCAGCAGGGCCGGGGTGAAATCGGTGCCGTTCAGGTTCTCTGCCAGCCGATTGCCCTGCATCCGCGCGGCCAGCTCAACGCCGATCCCGTCCGGCAGGACATAATCGGCCCGCGCCAGCGCCGCGCCATAGGCCGGATTCTGCGCACGGATATTGGCGCAATGCGCATTGAGAAAAAACACCTGCCGCGCCGCGCTGCCGCTAAGCAGCGCCTGCACCGTTTCATGAGTGGTGGCAGTAACGACGGGCAGTCCCAGAATGGGAAGCGTCGGCAGGCTCCCATCCGCGCAGCGCGGTTTGGGATAGGCGGGGATGCGTGTGAAAGGACGGGCATCGGCGGCGGGGAAAACTTGGGTCATCTGCATGGGGCAACCTCGGGGGTGTGGATGGGTTCGGGATTGCCCTGAGCGTGCCGCCCTGACCCTGCGCCGCGCAATCAGGCGGGCGGACAGGTTCGGGGGGCGTTGGTTTGGTCGGGGCTGCCGATAGGGTGCCCAAGATGCGCTGACGCCCCGGAACCCATCCGTCCGGATAGGTGGGCTGCCCGAACGCGCGGGGGGGCTTTGGGATAAACGCTTGAGTTCGCGGGGCGCTGAGGATTTAATCGCTCATAGATAGAGAGAGAAAAACCGATTGCGTATTCTGATAGCCGATGACCATGAATTGCTGCGCGACACGCTTGTTGCGTTCCTGAGTGCCGAGGGCGGGCTGGAGACAGACACCGTTGGCTCGTTCGATGAGGCCCGTGCGCTGATCGAGGGCGGTCAAAGCTATGATCTGGTGCTGCTGGACTACAAGATGCCAGGCATGAACGGGCTGGACAGCCTGCGCCAGGCGCTGCAGATGCGCGATGGTCTGAGGGTGGCGCTGATCTCGGGCGAGGCCACGCGCGCCATTGCCGAAGAAGCACTGGAGGCCGGCGCGGCCGGGTTCGTCCCCAAAACGCTGCCTGCCAAGTCGCTGGTCAACGCGATCAAATTCATGGCCATGGGCGAACAATACGCCCCCATCGCCTTCATGACCGCCGAAGAAGAAGAGGCCGTCAACCCGCTGGCCGAGAAGCTGACAACCCGCGAGATGCAGGTTCTGAAGGGGCTGACCGAGGGCAAATCCAACAAGGAAATCGCCCGCGATCTGGACCTGACCGAGCCGACGATCAAGCTGCATATGAAGACGCTCTATCGCAAACTTGAGGTGTCGAACCGGACGCAGGCGGCGATCGTGGCGCGCGATGCGGGGGTGTTTTGACCGGCCCACGCACCCATCCGATCGGATAGGGGCCTAGCCATTTCCCCAAGAGGACCATCCAAGCGCGCGGCACAAATGCGGCGCGTTTCGCGTTAGGGATGTAGCCAAAGGAGACATCCAATGGTTACCAGGCCCCACCCCGCAATTTCCCCAAAACCTGCCTTGCCCAGCCTGTGGCGCATCCCTCTGCGTCTGCTGTCGGTGCGGCGGGTGTTGCGGGGGGGGCGTCTGGACGATCTGGGCCGGCTGCCGCGCTATTTGGGGTTTTTCCTGCTGGGCGCGGCGCTGATCTGGGCGCCGATCACGGGCTATCTGAAAACCGCGCCGCTGCGCTATGCCTCGCATGGGTCGCTGATCCTGCCTGGCTCGGGCGCGTCGGCCTCGGTGAATCTCAATGAGATCGGGCAGGCCTCGTCCTATGCTAATTCGGCCTTTGCCAGCAATGCGATCAGCCCGACGGAAACCTACAAACGCCTGCTGGCCGCGGATCGGATCGTTCAGGCTGCGGCCGATCGGGTGGGGGTCCAGCCGCGGGCCTTTGGCAAACCGCGCGTGACCCTGGTGGATCAGACCGGCATGATTCACCTGCGTCTGGACGGCCCCAGCCCGGCGCAGGCGCAGGCCCGCGCGCAGGCGCTGCTGAACGCCTTCTTCGAGGAACTGGACCGCCTGCGCCAGGACGAACAGCAAACCCGCGAGGGCGGCGGGCAGGGTGCCATTCAGGAATATTACGCCTCGGTGCAGGCGACGCGTGCCGCGATCACTGCCCTGCAACGGGAAACCGGGCTGCATTCGGCGGGGCAATATAAGGAGCAAGTCGCCGCCAATGACCGTCTGCGCGATCAGCTGGAAACCCTGCGCGCTCAGCTGCAACAGCGCAGCGGGGCCGTGGCCAAACTGTCCACACAGCTGGGGGTCAGCCCCGATCAGGCGGCTGCGGCGCTGAAGCTTTTTGCCGATCGCGAATACCTGACGATGATGACGCAAATGGCCCAGAGCGCCTCGGATCTGGCCGGTTTGCGGGCGCGCTTTGGCCCGCAGCATCCCGATGTGACCCGTGCGCGGGCGGCGCATGAAGCCGAGCAGCGCCTGACACTGGCGCGCGCCACCGCGCTGACCGGGCTAAGCGCGCAGGCGCTGGCGCATCTGGATCTGGCTCCGGATGGGGCCCGAGCGGATTTGCTGTCTGAACTGGTCCGCCAGGAAACCGAGCGCGCGGGGCTGCACGCGCAGACCGAAACCCTGGCGCGGCGTCTGATGCGTGAAACCGCCCGTCTGGACCGCGCCGCCCCCCAGGCCGCGCAGCTGGAGGATATGCAGCGTGATTTCGACGTGGCCGAGGCGGTCTTTGCCTCTGCCATTGCGCGGGCGCAATCGTCGAAATCGGACATCTATGCCTCGTATCCGCTGGTGCAGGTGCTGGAAGACCCGACCCTGGCCGAGCGCCCCAGCTCTCCTAATCGGAAACTGGCGCTGGTGGCCGGGGCAGGCGCAACAGTGTTCCTGCTGATCGGGCTGGCCATGGGCTGGGTCCGCCGCCGCCTGATCGACGGGCTGCTGGGCACAAAGGCGGCCCGGTCATGAGGCCGCTCAACCCGGCCGAGGCGCTGATCTGGCGCGCGCTGATCTGGACATGGCCGTTCTATGCCATCGGCGCGCTGTATCTGGTGGGGCCGGTTCTGGGGTGGCTGCTGGCCGGGCTGGCGGTGCTGTCGCTGTATCTGGGCCCCGCGATCCGCACCGACCTGCGCGCCACGGGCCCGATCCCGCCTGTTGTCTGGGCGTGGATCGCGGGTATGGCGGTGATGCTGGTGGCGCTGTGGGTGGGCCATCTGGACTGGGGCCTGGGGCTGAAGAAGACGATCAAATCCTCAATCGGATGGGCCAAGGGCTGGGCGCTGCTGGCGCTGTTCATTCTGGCTGGTGCCATCCTGCCGATCCGGCGCGAGCTGCTGGTGCGGGCGCAATGCGTGGTGGGGGCGTGGACGCTGGCTCTGGCGCCGCTGCTGCTGGTGGCGCCCTATGTGGGGCTGCCGTCCAGGCTGTTTACCTCGCCGTTCAAGGCCGTGGGCGGGCCGGGGCCTGAATATTTCTCGGTTTATCTGTATACGCTGGATCCGGCCAGCTGGACGCCGCGCTGGCAGTTCTTTGCGCCCTGGTCGCCCTTTGCGGCCTTGCTGGGGGTGATGATGGTGCTGTTCGCGCTGGAGGAAAAGAACCGCCGCTGGATGTGGGTTGGGCTGACGGCGGGGGTGCTGATGATCCTGGCCTCGAAATCGCGCATGGGGCTGGTGGGGCTGGTGGCCTGCACGATCGGCCCGCGGATGCTGCCGCTGATCCTGCGCGGCTGGGCCTGGCAGGTGCTGGCGGGGGTGACGGCCTCGATGGCGGTGCTGGGCGGGGCGATCTGGAACAGTCTTCAGGCGGGGGTGAACGCATTTGCCTCGGCGCGGGCAGATAGCACGCGAGTGCGCGCAACGCTGCAACGCATTGCCTCTGAGCGCTGGCAGAATGAGGCCTACTGGTTCGGCCATGGCACCGTCCAGCCCGGTCCGCATCTGGTGGAATACATGCCGATCGGCAGCCATCACACCTGGTATGGGCTGCTGTTCGTCAAGGGGCTGGTGGGCTTTGCCGCCCTGCTGGTGCCGCTGCTGTGGCAGATCGGTCTGGGGCTGTGGGATGCGGCGCGCGGGCCACGCGGGCGGCTGCCTCTGGGGATTGTCATGACGTTTGTCCTGCTGTCCTTTGGCGAGAATATCGAGATCGAGGCCTATATGCTGTGGCCCGGATTGCTGATTCTGGGGCGTCATGCGCGTGAGCTGGAGACCGAACGGACCGGGCTGCGCGCTGAGGGTGATTCGCGCCCTTTGCGGGGCATAAATACGTTGCCTGCTGGGGCCGAGAAGGGGCCAAACCCCTAAAATCCCCGAGATTGGTTCGACATTGGCGACAATTGACCCTGCGGAAGTTTGAAATTGGGCGAAAATGTGTCACCCAGGCGGCTGAATTGGGAAATGTGGCATTGTTCGCAATTCGGGAACAGTTTTGCAGCTATAAGGCGCAGGATTCCCGCAGGGGTTGCGGGTTCGGGGCGTATCTTGCGGTAAAATCTCAATTTGTCACTAAATTTGAGCCTCATATTGTCTACATTCATTGCAAATTCCCCGTGCTGGCTGATCAAATTTGTCACAAAATGGGGCGAAACCGGGCAATTCCGTGGAAATCCTGTCTTTTTTGGGGCCATGGCTTTGGCTAGATTTCAATGGACAGCCCGACTGGGGGGCGAAGTCTATGGCCACTGGGGCGGCCATTGGAACCGTTGCGCATCACTGATGCGAAGCTGCTGACGTACCACATCTGTGTAATCCTGGGGGGGAAAACAGGTCAGGTACTGGATCGGAAAGACCAACGCCGGAATGCGTTTCCGGTGCCGGGACAGGTTTGCTTCGCTGACGGCTGATTGCGCGACATTGTGGAAATGGGCATGGGCCTCGCGCCCGCTTGTCTAAGGATAAGGCCGCAAGGCGCGAGAGTCTGGTGAAAGAGGTTTGTCATGGCTAATTTGTTTTTGGATTGGGGTGCCATTGGGGCAACCAACGCGGCTGTAACGGGATCGTCAACTGTGGACACTGGCGGGGTGAATGTCACCGTCGGCTTTACCCCCGTTGATGAAAGTGCCGAAGCCTACGTCATGGCAACAGACACTTACGTTGCGCCGGGCGAGGTGTTCGACGCTGGCGATTCCGTGCTGAAACTGCTGGGATCGGGCGGCGAGGGCGGCCGGGACACCACCTCGGTTGTGTCGCTGGATTTTGCTTCGGCCGACGATGCCTATGGTGACGAAGTTCAGGATGTCAGTTTCCGCATTTCGGATATTGACGGCGGCGCGGACCCCTACACCGAGGGCGGCACCTCGATGCTGGATGTGGTGACCGTGCGCGCCTATGATGCGCATGGCAACGTGGTCCCTGTGACCCTGACCCCCGGCAGCGCCGTTGGCGTGACCGGCGATGACATGACCGGCGGCGGTGCCAATTTCGAACCCACGGACGCCGAGGGCTCGGCTCTGGTGGAAATCGCCGGCCCCGTGGCCCGGATCGAGATCGAATACGCCAACGAAGGCGACGGCGCGCAGCGCGTCTATGTCACCGATGTGCATTTCGAAACCATCGACTGCGATGAACCCGAAGAGCCGGGCGAGCGCGACGGTATCGTTCTGGGTACTGGCGGGGACGATCTGATCGACACCTCGTATGACGGCGATCCCGATGGCGATTTCGTGGATGCGGGCGATAATATCTTCCCCGGCAATGACCCCGACGATGACGTGATCCAGGCCGGTGACGGCGATGACACCATCCTGGGCGGCAATGGCGAAGACACGATCGAGGCCGGTGACGGCGCCGATGAGGTCTATGGCGGTGACAACCACGATGTCATCTATGGCGACGATACCGTGCCGGATGCCACCGATCTGCCCGATCTGGGCTATCCGGGGCTGTATGGCTCGGACGCGGACCCGGATAACAACCGTGACTATATCGACGGCGGTGACGGCGCGGATGAGATCTATGGCGGCGATGACGCGGACACCATTCTGGGCGGTCTGGGCGCTGACACGATTGACGGCGGCATTGACGCCGACCTGATCGATGGGGGCTCGGGCCATGACACGATCATCGGCGGCGAGGGCTCGGACACGATCAACGCGGGTTCGGGCGATGACCTCATCTACGGCGGGCTGGACCCGATCTATCCCGACTCGGTGAATATCGAGGATGACTCTGACCTGCGCCCCGAAAACGGCCGCGATCTGATCCACGGTGAAACCGGCGACGACACCATCTTTGGGGCCGATGACGACGACACCCTGTATGGCGACGCGGGCAATGACTTCCTGGATGGCCAGATCGACGAAGACCTGGTGATCGGCGGCAATGGCGATGACACCCTGTTCGGCGGCGACGGCGACGATACGCTGGTTGGCGGCTCGGGCGTGGATAACATGACCGGCGGCGCGGATCGCGATACCATCATCGGCATCGAAGCGGGCGAACATGCCAGCGGTGACGAGGATGGCGATGACTGGGATACGCTGATCCTGACGGGCGGCAATGCGCGTGTGGGCACCACCACGACAGACAGTGATGGCAACGGCTTTGACGGGACCATCGAATATCTGGATGACGACGGCAATGTGATCGGCACCGCGACCTTCGAAAATATCGAGGAAATCGTGCCCTGCTTTACCCCCGGCACCCGGATTGCCACGCCTCAGGGCGCGCGTCTGGTGCAGGATCTGAAGGAAGGCGACAAGGTTCTGACCCGTGACAACGGCATTCAGGAAATCCGCTGGGTGGGTGCGAAACAGCTGACAGGGCTGGAACTGGCGCAGACCCCGCACCTGAAACCCGTGCTGATCAAGGCCGGCGCCCTGGGCAATGGCCTGCCGGAACGCGACATGATGGTGTCGCCCAACCACCGGATGCTGGTGAATAGCGACAAGGCTGCGCTCTATTTCGAAGAGCGCGAGGTCCTGGCCGCAGCCAAACATCTGGTCGGGATGGACGGCATCCATAATGTGGACGTGATGGGTACCACCTATATCCACTTCATGTTCGACCGGCACGAGGTCGTCCTGTCGGATGGCGCCTGGACCGAGAGCTTCCAGCCGGGGGATTACACCCTGAACGGTATCGGCGATGCGCAGCGTCAGGAAATCCTGGAGCTGTTCCCCGAACTGGCCACGCAGGACGGTATTCGGGATTATGCCGCCGCGCGCCGCTCGCTGAAGTCCTATGAGGCCCGTCTGCTGGTGAACGGCTAAGCTCTCTATACTCTTTGCAGCGACCTGCCCGGCCTGTTCGGGCGGGTGCGGGAATAGGGGGTGGGGCTGTCCTCTGTTCCTTGCGAATTCCCTGCTCTGGGCACTGCCTGGGGCAGGGTTTTTAACTTTGAGGCGAAACAATCGCCCCATTTCCCCCGGATTTCTGCTGAAAAACCCTATTCGCGCCCCATTCTTGCCGGGAAACCCTTGTGTAACCAATGCGCGATAAGTTCCGGACATCGCCGGGACACAGGTATTGAGGCAAAGTCACATGCGGAGCACACACATTCCGTCCGCGCGTGTGCTGGGCAGCGCAGCCCAGACACAGGGGCCTTGCCAAACATTGGAGTCGGCAAGGTGAGTGTTTCATTCGTTTCATATGGTATCGACGTGGTCAGCGACCCCGCTTTGGTCTTGCAGCCTGGGGGGGGCAATGACGGGGCAGGCCAGATCACGCTGACCGGCGGCAGTCAGCTGTTCGATGACGGCAAGATCGTCGAATTTTTCGTCAGCGAAGTCTCGGCCGACGGTGAGATTATGCCCGGCGCTCAGATCACCGGGATCAAGGTTTACGCCAATCTGGCCGAGTATCAGGCGGGCACGGTTCTGTATGATTACAGCCCGACCACGCCGGGGGAATATGCGCCGACGCAGGCCGATCTTGAAGGGATGGGCGACACCTACCTGCGGTTCGACGCCAGCGTTCTGGTCTCGGGGGATGCGGGGGCGCCGGTGCTGGGGGACATGTTCGTCGCACCGGGGGCAGACGCGAATGACGCTTATGGCAGCCTGACGCTGGACAGGGACACGGATGTGGACCTGGACGGGGATGGCATGATCCAGGGCGGTACGACGGAAGAGGGCAACACCTGGTTCAACATCAATCTGCCGGACCATGTGTATGGGCCGATGCCGGATCATATCGTGTCCGGCACCGGCGGCGATGACTGGATCGACACGTTTTATACAGACGATCCGCAGGGCGATCTGATTGACGCGGGCGATGCGCCGGACCTGTCGGATGACGATCACGTTCAGGCCGGGGGCGGCAATGACACGGTGCTGGCCGGGCTGGGCGATGATCTGGTCGAAGGCGGCGCGGGCCATGACCAGCTGGAGGGCGGCGAGGGGAACGACACGCTCTATGGCAATGCGGGTAACGACCGCATGTATGGCAATGACGGCGATGATGTCGGCTATGGCGGCGCGGGCAATGACACGTTCGAAGGCAACTATGGCAGCGATTATTTCGAGGGCGGCGCGGGCGACGATTCCATCCTGGGGGATGTGGGCGATGACACGCTGATTGGCGGCGCGGGCAATGACTGGCTGCGCGGCAGCGTCGGCAATGATTCAATGTCGGGCGGCACTGGGGATGATTACATCTGGTCGGGGTTTCAGGACGATACGATCTCGCTTGAGGATAATTTCGGCAATGACACTATCGAGATGGAGGACATCGACGAAACCACCGGCGATGTGCTGGACGCCAGCGCCGTGACCTCGGATCTGACGGTGGATCTGCGCGCGGCCTCGGCCGGGGTGGGCACGCTGTCGGATGGGGTGTCCACTGCGCATTTCGAAGGGGTCGAGCATCTGATCCTGGGCTCGGGCGATCATACGATCGTGCTGGGGCAGACCTCGGGGGTTGATGTGTTGCAGGGGTTCACGGCCCCTACGGATAATGGTGACGGAACCTTCACCGGCCATGACGTGCTGGACCTGACCGATATGATCAATGACGATGGCGATCTGATTGATACCGCCGATGTCACCGTATCGGATGACGGTGCGGGCAATGCGGTGCTGTCGTTTCCAGGCGGCGAGGGGCTGACGCTGATCGGCATTGCGCCCTCGGCTTTGGGCAGTCCTGCGGCTCTGCACGCGATTGGCATTCCGCTGGCCCCGGTCAATTCCGATGGGGTGGTTGAGGGCACCAGCGGCGGCGACCTGATCGACGACAGCTATGCCGGCGATCCCGACGGCGATGTGGTGGATGGCGCGGACGGCGATGATGACCTGATCGAGGCGGGCGCGGGCGATGACACGATCGACGGCGGCGCGGGCAATGACACGATGCGTGGCGGCGGCGGGGATGACACCTTTACCATGGGCGCGCAGGGCGGCACCTCCAACACGATTGACGGGGGCGAGGACGGCGAAACCCTGGGCGATACGCTTAATATCATCGGGCCGGCGACGATCACCTATGATCCGCTGAATGCAGAGAATGGCACGGTCGAATGGCGCGACGGCACCACGCTGAGCTTTGAAAACATTGAAAATGTGAACTATGTGCCCTGCTTTACCCCCACCGCGCTGATCAAGACCGCGCGCGGCGAAAAGCCGGCGGGGCTGTTGCAGCCGGGGGATCTGATCCTGACGCGTGACAATGGGATGCAGCCGATCACCTGGATTGGCGCGCGCGCGCTGTCCCGGCGGGGATTGTCGCGGGCTCCGGATTTGCGGCCCGTTCTGATCCGCAAGGGGGCTCTGGGCGGGCAACAGCCTGAACGGGATCTGATGGTCTCGCCTCAGCACCGGATGCTGGTTAGCTCGCGTCAGGCGGCACTGTGGTTCGGCGAGCCCGAGCTGTTCGTGCCCGCCATTGCGCTGACGTGCCTGCCGGGGGTCAAACAGGTGCGCGCGCCGGGCGTCACCTATGTGCATTTCATGATGGAGCGTCACCAGGTGGTGATGGGCGATGGCGCCTGGAGCGAAAGCTTCCAGCCCGGTGACAGAACGCTGGCGGGGATGGACCCGGCGCAACGGGCCGAACTGTTCACCCTGTTCCCCGAACTGGCCGATGAAAACCCGCTTGAGGCATATCCGGCGGCGCGCGTCACCCTGTCCTCGCGCGAGGCGCGGGTGTTGCTGGGTTAACCCTGCTGCGCGCGCCAGGCGGCCCAGGCCTGGGGCGTGTCCAGATCGGTCAGCGCGTGTTCGGCCGGCAGGGGGACCAGGTGCAGCCGGTGGCGGTGGCGGACGATCACCTGCCGCGCGCCCTCATCCCCGCGCAGTTCCAGCAATTCGCGCAGCAAATCCTGCGGGAAGATAACCGGATGGCCCGCGCGCCCCGCAGCCGAGGCCCCGCGGGTGATGGCCCCTTCCTCATGCGCGCCCCAGACCGAGGCCAGATCCTGTTCGGTCAGCTCGGGCATATCGGCGGGCAGGATCATCACATCGCTGGCGGCGGGCAGCGCGCCGATCCCGGTGCGGATCGTGGCGCCCATGCCTTCGTGTGCCTCTGACACCCAGATCGCCTGCTCTGGCTGCACCAGCTGCGCGCGGGGATGACTGGGGCCGGGCAGGCAAACATACACCCGATCGGAAGCGGCCATGGCGCGTTGGGTTATGATTGCCAGCAGGGGGGTATTGTTGATTTTTTCCAGAAGCTTATCGCCCGAAGTTCCCATTCTGGATGAACTTCCGGCGGCCAGGATAAGCGTGGTGCGCTCCATCCCCGGCCTCAGAGTTTGCGGATTTTCAGGCGGGTGACGCGGTTGCCATCGCGGCCGCGCACCTCGAAACGGAACCCATGGAAGCTGAACACCTGCCCGACCTCGGGGATCATCTGCGCCTCGTGGATCACCAGGCCGGCGACGGTGTTGGCCTCATCATCGGGCAAGGCCCAATCGGTGGCGCGGTTCAGATCGCGGATCGTCATGGCCCCGTCGATCAGCGACTGCCCGTCCTTGGTTTTCTGGATGGGGTGATCGGCGGCGGCATCGAATTCGTCGGTGATTTCGCCGACGATCTCTTCCAGGATGTCCTCCAGCGTGATCAGCCCCTCAAGCGAGCCATATTCATCCACCACCAGCGCGAAATGCGTGTGCCGACGCAGGAACTGACGCATCTGATCGTCCAGCGTGGTGGTGTCGGGCACAAAGTAGGGCGGCATGGCCACGTCCAGAATATTGAACCCTTTCAGGCCCTTGGCCTCGGGCCCGAAGGCCAGTTTGTGCATCGAGCGCAGCAGATCCTTGGCATGGACGACGCCCACGATATTGTCCGGATCGCCCTGAAATACCGGCAGGCGGGTGTGGCTGCTTTCCAGACATTGCGACAGGATGGCCTCGGGGGCGTCATCGGCGTTGATCATCTCGATGCCGCTGCGGTGGAGCATGATTTCCTCGACCGCGCGGTCCCCCAGATCCAGCGCGCCCAGGATGCGATCGCGATCTTCCTTTTCGACGATCCCTTCGGAATGGCCCAGATGCAGCGCGCCGGCGATTTCCTCGCGGACGGCCAGGATCTGGCTGTCCGGGTCGGTCTGCACGCCGAAAACCCGCAGCACCAGACGCACCAGCCAGCGCACGGCAGTCACCAGCGGGGCAAAAACCGTCACCACGATCTGAATAGGACGCGAGACCCCGGCGGCGGCGCGCTCGGCATTGGTGATGGCATAGGTTTTGGGCAGGACTTCGGCAAAGATCAGCACCAGCAGCGTCATGACCAGCGTCGCCAGCGCCACGCCGCTTTCACCGAACACGCGGGTGAAAAGCGCCGTCGCCAGAGAGGTGGCCAGAATATTCACCAGATTGTTGCCCAGCAGAACCGAGCCGATCAGCCGTTCGTTATCTTCGGTGATGTTCAGCGCCCGCTGCGCCCCGCGCGAGCCCTTATCGGCCTGCGCCCGCAGCTTCCCGCGCGAGGCCGCCGTCAGCGCGGTTTCCGACCCCGAGAAAAAGCCCGAAAGCACCAAAAGAAACAGGATCGACGCGGCGGTGATCCAGAATGCGCTGTCCAGAGCGGGGCCCAAAACGGGAGTGGTGTCCATGGTGATCCCTTATCAATCCATCGGCCAGAAACTTGCTAGGGTTATGGGGATCAAATCGGGCGTGATCAAGAGATCAGCCGCGATTGTCGCCCTTTGCCAGCGGGTGGTGCGTCAGAACCAGTTCTTTCAGGCGCTCATCCAGAACATGGGTGTAGATTTCCGTGGTCGAGACATCCGCATGACCCAGCAGGGTCTGAATCGCGCGCAGATCGGCCCCGTTGGCCAGCAAATGCGTGGCAAAGGCGTGGCGCAGGGTGTGGGGCGTCACATGCGCGGGGGGCACACCAGCGGCCACAGAGATTTCCTTGATCAGCGCAAAGAAGCGATGCCGGGTCAGGTGGCCTGCCTTGCCGCGTCCGGGGAACAGGTATTTCGAGGGCGGCTTGCCCTGCGCCTTCTGTTCTGCGGTTTCCTGCGCCAGCGCCTCGCGCCAGTCGGCCAGCGCCGCGCGGGCCGGCGGGGACAGCGGCACCATGCGTTCCTTGCCGCCCTTGCCCAGGATCAGCAGCATCCGCGGATCGCCATGCGTGGCTGCCAGCGGCAGCGAGACCAGCTCGCTCACCCGCATCCCGGTGGCATAGAGCAGCTCCATCAGGCAGGTGTTGCGCTGCCGGTCCGATGGGGACCGGCCGGTGCTGCGCGCCGCTTGCAGCAGGCGTTCGACATCCTCGATGCTTAGGACTTTGGGCAGTTTTTTGCTGCGCCCCGGCCCTTTGATCTGAATGGCGGGATTGTCGGTGCGCCAGCCTTCCTCGAAGGCAAAGCGGAACAGCTGTTTGATCGCGGACAGGCGGCGGGCGCGGGTGGATTGCGCCAGCCCCTGCGCATCGCAGAACACCAGATAGGATTCCACATCCGCGCGGGTCAGATCCGCCAGATCATGGCCCTGCCGGTCACACCAGTCGGCGAAATCCTTCAGATCCCGCCCATAGGCCAGCAGCGTGTTCGTTGCCGCGCCCAGCTCGGCGGCCTGGGCTTCCAGAAAGGTCGAGATCCAGCGATGCGCGTTCATGATCAGGGCCGCCTTTGCAGCAAGAGCGCCTGGAGCGCGGCCTGGCGGGCGGTATCCTCCAGCCCCAGTTTGCGCAACGCGGCCAGCGCGGTGACCAGATCTTTGGTTTCGCCGCGCATCGCGCTGGCATAAAGCTGCATGGCCTGCAAGATTGCCTCGCCCACGCGGGCCTGTTGCAGGGCGGCGGTCAGATCCATCGGCAGGTTGGGCGATTGAAACCCGCTGACAATCGCGCGCTCCAGCGGGGTTCGGGCTTCGGCGGGGCGCGGTGCTCCCAGCGCCAAAGTGGTGACGAAGGCCCTCTCGGGGGTCTGTGCGCCCTTGCTGCGGGCGATTTTTTCGTAATCGGGGGACAGCATGGCGATGTCATAGGCCAGGCGCGCGGCCTCGCCGGTCAGGGGCAGGTGGGCCAGCTGTTCGGCATAGGCGCGGGCAAAGGGCACCTCAAGCCGGGCCGCCTGCATCGCGCGCCAGGCAGGGGTCAGCGCCCGCGCAACAGACCCCGGATCGGTGGATTGCAGCGCGGTGTCAAAGCGCTGGACGGCCTCGACCCGGTCCCAGATCCCGCCCGAGGCCGCCGGCAGACGTTCGGAATAGATGCCCAGCAGGCGATTGACGGGCAGGGCGGCCGTCTGCGCCAGGCGCTCGGCGGCCTCGATCCGGGCCTTCCAGCCCGCGGTGTTGCGCAGATCGGCGACCGCAAAGGCGCGCGGCAGAGGCGCGGTGGGCAGCGGCTCGCCCAGGGCCTCCCACAGGCGGAATACCAGCGGAGAGGGGCGCACGGGAGGCAGCGGCAGGGGCTCGTCCTCAAAGGCCTCGGGGTCCAGAAAATGATGCAGTAGGGCCTCTTCCTGGGTGGACAGAACCCCCAGCGCCTGCGCGGTGTTCAGCGTCAGCGCCGCCGCGCGCCAGTCGCCCATCCGCGCGGTGCAGAAAATCCGCGCCGCCCAGGAAGGCGCAAGCCCCGGCGCATCCACCAGCTTGGCGCAGGCGGTGTCCTCGTCCCCGGTCAGCAGCGTGGCATCGAACCAGCGCGCAAACAAAGGCCGGGTGACGGGCCCGGCCCGTTGCAGCAGAGCCTGCGCGGGCTCGACCGCACCCAGCCCCATCAGCATGTCCAGCCGCAGCGACAGAAATGTGCCATCGGTGCCCGATTGGGCGGGGGGCTCGGCCTCGGCCAGCAGCAGCGTGTAGAACAAAGATTGCATCGCGGGCAGATCGGCCAGTTTCTGCGCCTTCATCAGGGCGGCGATCCGCTCGGTCTGGCTGAACTGCCACAGGCTGGTGGGCAGCCCGGTCACAGACACCGGCAGCAGCCCGACAGAATCGCGGGCCGGCTCTCCCAGGGGGGTGACCTTGACATCCGGCGTGCTGACGCCGCCGGTCACGGGGGGCTCGTCCCGCGCAATGGGCTGGATCACCGGAACCGGATCGTTCAGCCAGTCAATCGCCGACAGGGGCGGCTGGGCCAGCGCCATCGTGGGGCAGAGAAAAACCGCCAGCCACCTAGCTTGCATCCAATGTCACCTTTTCACGCACCTCAACCTGATCGGGCGAAAAATCCGCACCCAGAAACGGCCCCACATAAGCATAGCCCGTCAGCCCGATAACCCCAAGGATAGCCAGAATGAACAACCATTTGATGAGACGCCCCATTGATCTGCCCGTTTGATTTTGTGTGTGTGCATTTTCCTGAACTTATAACTGGCCTTTTGCCCAAGATCACGTCATTCATCCGTGAAGATTGAAAAACGGCGCAAGATAGCCGAAAAGGCGCAGCCATGAGTTGGAAACTGAAGAAAACAGTCGCCCTGGTGGGCATGATGGGCGCGGGTAAAACCGCTGTGGGCAAGGCTCTGGCGGCGCGGCTACAGGTGCCTTTTCTCGATTCGGATGCCGAGATCGAAAGCGCGGCCAACATGACCGTCGCCGAGATTTTCGCCCGCGATGGAGAGCCGTTCTTTCGTGAAAAGGAAAGCCAAGTGATCCAGCGCCTGCTGGAAAACGAACGCTGCATTCTGTCCACCGGCGGAGGCGCGTTCATGGCACCGCGCAATCAGGACATGATTTCACGGCAGGGGGTCTCGGTCTGGCTGAATGCCGATCTGGATCTGCTGTGGAATCGTGTCCGGCATAAGGATACGCGCCCGCTGCTGCGCACTGAAAACCCCTATGAAACGCTGCGCGGGATTTACCAGGCGCGCACGCCGGTCTATGCGAATGCGGATCTGGCCATATCGGTACAGCCCAAATTCTCGATCGAGGAAACCGCCAGCCTGGTGATTGACGCGCTGCTGACGCGCCCGGATGTATTAGAGGAAATTTCATAATGGAAACCGTGCATGTTGGCCTGGAAGGGCGCGCATATGACATCCATATCGGGCCGGGTCTTCTGGCGCAGTCCGGCGCGCTGATCAAGCCCTTGCTGAAACGGCCGCGCGTGGCGATTGTCACGGATGAAAATGTTGCGCGTCTGCATCTGGATAACTTGAAGAATGGACTTCAAGTCTCTGGTATTGAAAGCGTTTCATTGGTGTTGCCCGCAGGTGAATCCACCAAAAGCTGGCCGCATTTTACCCGCACCGTTGAATGGCTTCTGGAACAGAAAATCGAGCGCAACGACGTGGTTCTGGCCTTCGGTGGCGGGGTAATTGGCGATCTGGTGGGCTTTGCTGCGGCGGTTCTGCGCCGGGGCGTGCGCTTTGTGCAGTTGCCGACCAGCCTTCTGGCGCAGGTTGACAGTTCGGTCGGGGGGAAAACCGGGATCAACGCGCCGCAGGGGAAAAACCTGATCGGCGCGTTTCATCAGCCCTCGATGGTTCTGGCCGATACCGAGGTTCTGGGCACTTTGACAGAACGCGATTTTCTGGCGGGATACGGCGAGGTCGTCAAATACGGGCTTCTGGGAGATTATGAATTTTTCCAATGGCTTGAGGGTAATGCCTCACGTGCCGCATCAGGTGACATGGAGGCGCGGATCACGGCGGTGAAACGCTCGGTTGAGATGAAGGCCGAGATCGTCGAACGCGACGAGACCGAACAGGGCGACCGCGCTTTGCTGAACCTGGGCCACACGTTCTGTCATGCGCTTGAGGCCGCGACGGGCTATTCGGACCGGCTGCTACATGGCGAGGGCGTGGCCATCGGGTGCGCGCTGGCCTTCGAGGTGTCGGCGCGTATGGGCCTGTGCCCGCAAGAAGACCCAAGCCGCCTGCGCGCCCATCTGTCTGACATGAAGATGAAGGTCGATCTATCTGATATTCCAGGGGATTTGCCCTCGGCTGACGATTTGATCGCGCTGATGGGGCAGGATAAAAAAGTCGTGGATGGGAAGATCCGTTTCATCATGGCGCGTGGCATTGGGCAGGCCTTTGTGACGCAGGATGTGGACCTGTCCATCGTGCGCAATGTGCTGGCCGAGGCGCTGGAGACGCGCTAAGGCTCTGGTCTTTTGCGGGGGGCGCGCGCTAAATTGCCCGCCATGACAGGCATCACAGGCGAGATTTCACGCGATCTGCGCAGGCGACTGGCAATCGTGCTGCTGTTTCTGGGCGCCGTTCTGGGCGTGGCCGGAGGCGTGTGGCGTTACGGCTATTTGCAGGCGCTGGACCAGCTGGCGCAACGCGGAGCCTCGGATCTGACGCTGACGGCGGACCGGCTGACCGGGCAGTTGCAGCTGTATCAGCAACTGGCGGTCCTGATGGCCAAGCATCCGGCGGTCACGGGCTATCTGTCGGGCATTCAATCGGGGCCATCGGATACGTTGCTGTTGCAGGCCTCGGATAAGACCGGCGCGCTGGACGTGCTGCTGGCCGACCGGGACGGGCGGGTGCTGGCCACGGCCAACGGAACCGAGCCGCGCGAACTGTCGGGCCAGCGCTATTTTCAGCGCGCAATGCACGGAGCCCTGGGCGAGGGGCACGGGATCAACCCGGCCACCGGGCTGCGGGCCTATTATTTTGCGGCGCCCGTGTTCCGGCACGATGGCCGGGTGGGCGGCGCTCTGATCGTGGTGGCCAATGTCGGCAAGGTCGAGGCCGAATGGCGCGGTGCGCGGCCGGCGGTCTTTTTCACCGATGCCGCGGGCGAGGTGTTCATCACCAACCGCTCTGAGCTGCTGCATTGGCGCAAGACCGATCAGGGCGGGCTGGCTCCGCCCACCGGGCCCGTGCCGGCGTTCAGCCGTCGGACTGTGGGCGGGCATGAGATCTGGCTGGAAAACTGGTCTCCTTATGTGCCCAGCCGGGCGCTCTATGTGCAGCGCGATTTGCCGGTGATCGGGCTGCGGGCCGAGGCGCTGATAGACGTTGATCCGGCGCGCAATATTGCGTGGTTGCAGGCGGCTGTGGTGGCTGCGGTGTTTCTGGCGTTTGGCTCGGTTCTGTTTCTGACGCTTGAACGCCGGCGCACGCTGGCGCTGGCCAATGCCCGCCTGGAAAGCCGCGTCAGCGAACGCACCGCCGCGCTGACCCGCACCAACGAGGCCCTGCGCCACGAAGTCGCCGAGCGCACCGCCGCCGAGCTTGCCCTGAAAAAGGCGCAGGACGATCTGGTGCAGGCCGGGAAACTGTCAGCGCTGGGGCAGATGTCTGCCGGGATCAGCCACGAGCTGAACCAGCCGCTGATGGCAATCCAGCAATATGCCGAAAACGGCACGGCCTTTCTGGAGCGCGGCGCCCCTGAGACCGCCGCCGAAAACCTGTCTCGGATCGCCGGGCTGGCCAAACGCATGGCGCGGATCATCAAGAACCTGCGCGCCTTTGCCCGCCAGGAAAGCGAGCCGGTCGCGCAGGTGGATCTGGTCTCGGTTGTGGACAGCGCGCTGGAGCTGTCGCAGCCCCGCCTGCGCCGCGATCAGATCGCCCTGGAGTGGACGGCCCCCAGCGCCCCGATGATCGTGATGGGCGGCGAAGTCCGGCTGGGCCAGGTGCTGGTCAATCTGATCGGCAATGCGGCGGATGCGATGGTGGGGGCCGGACAGGCCGACCGGCGGATCACGATCGCTCTGCGGCGCGAGGGCGGGCAGATCTGTATGGATGTGGCCGACACCGGCCCCGGCATTCAGGAACCCGAGCGTATCTTCGATCCGTTCTATTCCACCAAAGAAGTGGGCGCGGCCGAGGGGATGGGCCTGGGGCTGTCCATCTCTTATGGTCTGGTTCAAAGTTTCGGCGGCATGATCCGTGGCCGCAACCGCCCCGAGGGCGGCGCGATTTTCACCGTGGAGCTGACCGCAGCACAGGAACCACACGAACCCCAGGGGGCCAAGGCAGCATGATCCGCAAAGTTCTGGTGGTCGATGACGATGCAGCGGTGCGTGACGCGCTGGGGCAGACCTTGGAATTATCCGATCTGGCCCCGATCGCCGTCAGCAGCTTTATCGAGGCCAAGGATCATATCTCGGAGACGTTCGAGGGCGTCGTTCTGTCCGATATCCGGATGCCGGGGCGCGATGGGTTTCACCTGCTGGAGCACGCCAAATCCGTGGATGCCGAATTGCCGGTGATCTTGCTGACGGGCGAGGGCGACATCCCGATGGCGGTGCGGGCCCTGCGCGCGGGGGCGAACAGTTTTCTGGAAAAACCCTGCGCCCCCGAGGAACTGCTGAACGTGCTGAAACGCGCGCTCGGCCTGCGGGCGATGGTGCTGGAAAACCGCCGGATGAAAGTGCAGTTGGAAACCGGCGATCCGGCGGCGCGGCTGATTTTTGGCTCGTCCGATCTGGCCGAGGGGCTGCGCGCGCGGGTGCGGATCGCCGGCATGGCGCGCACCGAGGCCCTGGTGACCGGCGCCCCCGGAACCGGGATTTCCAAGGTGGCCGAGGTCATTCATCTGATGTCTCCGCTGGCCAAGGGGCCGTTTGTCAAACGCACGGCCACCGGGCTGACGCTTGAGGCGCTGGATATGGCGCTGGATATGGCCCAGGGCGGCAGCCTGTTTCTGGACGACATCGGTAACCTGCCCGCGGACACGCAATTTGCGCTGCTCGAACGGCTGGAGCGGGAAAATCCCGTGCGTCTGATCGCGGGCACCACGGTGGATCTGCAAGAGGCCGTGGATGCGGGCCGGCTGAACCCTGAGCTGTTTTACCGGCTGGATGTGATGCAGGTGCGCATTCCGGCCCTGTCCGAACGGCGCGACGACATCCCGGTCATGTTCCGCCAATATGTCGAACAGGCCAGCGAGCAGGCGGGCCTGACCGCGCCTGAGATCACCTCGGGTGTGCTGTCGGCGCTGATGGGGCGCGAATGGCCGGGCAATGCGCGCTCGCTGATGAGCTGGGCCATGCGGTTCGTGCTGGGGCAGGGCGTGGCCGAAACCGACGAGCCCCCCACAGAAGAGCTGTCGCTGTCCGGGCAGATGGCGCGGGTCGAACGCTCGTTGCTGATTGCCGCGCTGCGCCGGGCAGAGGGCAACGCCACCGAGGCGGCGCGCTCGCTCGAAGTTCCGCGCAAGACTTTCTATGACAAGCTGACCCGCCACGGCATCAAACCTGAAGCCTATCGTTAACCCCGAGTCGCTGCATTGCAGCTTGTGCGAATTTCCGCACAGTCCCTGAAAATGCCTGTGCGGAAAATCGCACACCGGGCGGCGCAGGCATGGCGGATATGCGGGTTTTGCAACTCTACCTCTCTGAAATTGCATGAAAAATTCAAGGTTTTCTGAATTTTCCGACTTTCCCTTGTCAGCTTTGCGGGCGGCATAGAAACCTGAGCGCACAGCGCCCAATGGGGGTGTCCAACGTCTCAAAGTCTCTGGGAGGAGATAGACAATGAAATTCCTGACCACTGCCGCCACGGCCTTGGCCCTGACCGTCACCGCGCAGGCTGCATTTGCCTCGGATGCCTGCCAGGACGGCGAAATCGTCATCAAATTCAGTCACGTAACCAACACCGACAAGCACCCCAAGGGGCTGGCGGCCTCGCTGTTGCAACAGCGCGTGAATGCTGAAATGGACGGCAAGGCCTGTATGGAGGTCTTCCCCAACTCGACCCTTTACAACGATGACCAGGTGCTGGAGGCGATGTGCAGATGGCCGCGCCCAGCCTGTCGAAATTCGAGCAGTTCACCAAGCAATTCCGCATCTTCGACCTGCCCTTCATGTTCAAGAACATGGATGCGGTGAACGCGTTCCAGACCTCGGAAACCGGCCAGGCGATGAAGGAATCCATGGTGCGCCGCGGTCTGCTGGGCCTGGGCTTCTGGCACAATGGCATGAAGCAGATGTCGGCCAACAAACCGCTGATCAGCCCCAAGGATGCCGAGGGTCTGAAATTCCGTGTGCAGAACTCGGACGTGCTGAAGGCGCAGATGGCGGCCCTGGGCGGCAGCCCGCAGCCGATGGCCTTCAAAGAGGTCTACGGCGCGCTGCAAACCGGCGTTGTGGACGGGCAGGAAAACACCTGGTCCAACATCTACGGCCAGAAATTCTTTGAGGTTCAGGACGGCACCACCGAAACCAACCACGGTGTGCTGGACTACATGGTTGTCACCAGCGCTGACTGGTGGGACAGCCTGCCTGACGACGTGCGCACCCAGCTGGGTCAGATCGTGACCGAAGTCACCGAGACCCGCAACTCGGCCGTGGCCGAAGTGGATGCGCAGGCCCGTCAGGCCGTATTGGACGCGGGCGGGGTCATCCGCGAACTGACTGCTGAACAGCGGGCCGAATGGGTCACCGTGATGAAACCCGTCTGGGAGCAGTTCACCAAAGACGTCGGTCAAGAGAACATCGACGCGGCTCAGGCGATCAACGCCAAACACTAAGCCTGATCAACAGGCCGAACTGACCCGGCCCTGTTACGGGGCCGGGTTTTTTATATCCTCGGGGGAAAGGGGATAGGCATGTCCACCCATTACCAAGCGAAGACGGCCCTGGGCCGCATCGTCAACGAGATCGAGGAAACCGCGATTGCGGTGCTCCTGGGGCTCATGACACTTATCACTTTCGTCAACGTCGTGTTGCGCTATGGCTTTAACACCGGGCTGATCTGGGGGCTGGAAGCCGTGACCTTCCTGTTCGCCTGGCTGGTGCTGTTCGGGCTTAGCTATGCGGTCAAGGTCACAGCCCATCTGGGCGTGGACGCGTTGATCAATTTCTTCTCGCCCAATCTGCGCCGCATCGTGGCATTGATTGCGGCGGCGATCTGCATCATCTACGCGGCCCTGCTGCTGAAAGGCGCCTGGGATTACTGGGCCAATTTCGCCAACCTGCCGCAGACCACGGGGCGCTGGTTCCCCACCGGGCTGGAGGAAATGCGCCGCACCTCTTATCGCGGCTGGTACGAGGTCGTGGACATTCCGCTGCCCGAATTCCTGCGCTGGATCGAGCCGATCATGAATGAGGGCGAGCATTACGAGAAACTGCCTCGCTTCATTCCCTATTTCATCCTGCCTTTTGGCATGGCTCTGCTGCTGTTCCGCTTCGTTCAGGCCACGCTGCGTCTGATCTCGGGGCAGGCCGCGTCGCTGATCGTCAGCCATGAGGCCGAGGATGCCATCGAAGATGTCAAACACATGAACGCCGGAGACTAAGATCATGGAAGTCGCAATTCTCTTTGCCATGGTCATTGGCCTGATGCTGATCGGCGTGCCGATTGCCGTCTCGCTTGGCTTTTCGTCCATCGTGTTCCTGCTGGTGCTCAGCGATACCTCGCTGGCGTCCATCGCGCAGACGCTGTTTCAGGCGATGGCGGGCCATTATACGCTGCTGGCGATCCCGTTCTTCATCCTGGCCTCGTCTTTCATGTCCACGGGCGGTGTGGCGAAACGGATCATCCGTTTCTCCATCGCGATCGTGGGGCATTTCCCCGGTGGTCTGGCCATCGCGGGCGTCTTTGCCTGTATGCTGTTCGCGGCTCTGTCCGGGTCCAGCCCGGCCACCGTGGTGGCGATTGGATCTATCGTGATCGCCGGGATGCGCCAGGTGGGGTATTCCAAGGATTTTGCCGCCGGCGTCATCGCCAATGCGGGCACCCTGGGCATCCTGATCCCGCCGTCCATCGTGATGGTGGTCTATGCCTCGGCCACGGATGTGTCCGTGGGGCGGATGTTCCTGGCGGGCGTCATTCCGGGCCTGATGGCGGGCACCATGCTGATGCTGACCATCTATGCCATCGCTAAGGTGAAAAACCTGCCCAAGGGCGAGTGGAAAGGCTGGGGCGAAGCCTTTGCCGCGGGCCGCGAGGCCGGCTGGGGCCTGTTCCTGATCGTGATCATCCTGGGCGGCATCTATGGCGGGATCTTCACCCCGACCGAGGCCGCAGCCGTGGCCGCTGTCTATGCCTTCTTCATCGCGAATTTCATCTATCGCGATATGGGCCCGCTGGCCCGTCCCGAGGGCGAGCGCAACCTCTCGCTGATCCAGAAACCTCTGGCCATCGTCACCGCGTTTTTCCACCGTGACACCCGCGATACCCTGTTCGAGGCTGGCAAGCTGACCATCACCCTGATGTTCATCATCGCCAACGCGCTGATCCTGAAACACGTTCTGACGGACGAGCAGATCCCGCAGCAGATCGCCGAGGCAATGCTGTCCGCAGGGTTCGGTGCGGTCATGTTCCTGATCATCGTGAACATCATCCTGCTGATCGGCGGGCAGTTCATGGAGCCCTCGGGCCTGATCGTGATCGTCGCGCCGCTGGTGTTCCCCATCGCGATCGAGCTGGGCATCGACCCGATCCATCTGGGCATCATCATGGTGGTCAACATGGAGATCGGGATGATCACACCGCCCGTGGGCCTGAACCTCTTCGTCACCTCGGGCGTGGCGGGGATGCCGATGATGCGGGTCGTGCGTGCGGCGCTGCCCTTCCTGGCTGTGCTGTTCGTCTTCCTGATCATGGTGACGTATATTCCGTGGCTGTCCACCTTCCTGCCGACAACCTTCATGGGGCCGGAAATCATCACCAAGTGACCCCGGATACACAAATAAAAACGGCGCCTCCTGGGGCGCCGTTTTGCGTTATGGGGCAGGGGCTTAGGTCGCTTCCAGCGCCTTGATGATCGGGGTGAAATCCGCCGCCTTCAGACTGGCCCCACCGACCAGCGCGCCATCCACATTGGACACGGCGAAAATCTCGGCCGCATTGCCTGGCTTGACCGAGCCACCATAGAGGATACGCACCCCGTCAGCGGTGTCAGCGCCGAAACGGGCGGTCAGCTCGGCGCGGATGAAATCATGCACCTCGGCGATCTGTTCCAGCGTCGGAACCAGCCCGGTGCCGATGGCCCAGATGGGTTCATACGCGATCACCAGCTTGGCGGCATCCACGTCATCGGGCAGGGATCCTGCCAGCTGCGCGCCGATCACTGTCAGGGTGTCGCCAGCCTCGCGCTGCGCCAGCGACTCGCCCAGACAGGTGACCGAGATCAGCCCGGCCTGCATCGCAGCCACCGATTTGGCGCGCACATCCGCGTCGGTTTCGCCATGATCCTCGCGCCGTTCGGAATGGCCCACGATCACCGCGCCCGCGCCAGCGTCGGCCAGCATCAAAGCCGAAATATCACCCGTATGCGCGCCCGAGTCCTGAGCGTGACAATCCTGCCCGCCGATCATCAGCGGGTGATCGGCCAGTTTCGCCGCCGACACGCCCACCAAAGTCGCCGGGGGACAGATCAACAGATCCACCGCGGGGGCGCTGTTCTGCTCGGCAATCGCCTTCAGCTCGGACAGTTGCGCGATCAGCCCGTTCATCTTCCAGTTTCCAGCCGCCAGTTTGCGTCGCATTTTATGCACCCCGTCAATTATTTTGGTTATCTATCGCGCGCATCATTGCGATGGCGCGCCCAAGGTCAAGCCCGTTGGTGGATTTGCTGATCCGAGACTAGGGTTTCTTCCTGCGGGCCTTCTGCCTGCGCTTTTGCTCGGCCGCGGCACGGGCCGGAGGCAAGGCCAGAGACGCCCAGTGCATGGCGTCCTCGGGATCGTCCAGGGCACTTTCAGGAAGGCTCATAAGGGTTTGAATTTCCATGCGCTTTTCGCCGCGCATATACCAGAATGCCTGGCTGCCCGCGCCCTGGAATGCGGGCAGGGTCTGTGCGTCGGATTTCATATAGACCGTGCCCGAGGACGAGACCATGGCGAACATCACGTCCTCTTCGACGAAAAGCCCGACACCGCCAAACATCCGCCCCGCGCGGATGGGGCCCAGGCCCTCAAAGAGTTCCAGAACATGGGTCAGGAACTCTGGCTCGACGGCCATTTACATGCCCTCGAATTTGATGGATTCTCCGCAGCCGCAGGCCTCGGTTACGTTGGGATTGTTGAATTTGAAGGCCGATTCCAGCAGCGAAACCTCATAGTCGATTTGCGTGCCGAACAGGAACATCTGCGCCATGGGGGCGATCATCACCCGCGCGCCGTCCTGTTCGACGATTTCATCGTTCGGGTCCACCTCATTGGCATAATCCATGGTGTATTCCATGCCCGCGCAGCCGCCCTTTTTTACGCCGATGCGCAGGCCCTTGTGACCGTCCTTGGCCATCAGCTTGGCGATCTGAGCGGCGGCCTTCGGGGTCATGGTGACCGCTTGCTTGCCAGGAATTCCGAACATGAGCTTTGCCTCTCAATCCATTGAGAAATTACATGAAACCCAATTCAAGGCGGGCTTCGTCCGACATCATCTCCATGCCCCAGGGCGGATCCCAGGTCAGTTGGACATCGACGGTTTTGACACCTTCCATCGGCTCGACGGCATCGACGACCCAGCCGGGCATATCGCCCGCCACCGGACAGCCCGGCGCGGTCAGCGTCATGATGATCTTAACATCATTTTCGGGGCTGATGTCGATGGTATAGATCAGCCCCAGATCGTAAATATTCACCGGGATTTCCGGATCATAGACCGACCGGCATCCATCCACCACCTTATCGAACAGCGGGTGGTCAACGGTCGAGGGCGCGATCAAAGGGGTGCCTTCAAGTGGTTCTGCGTTTTCAGTCATCGAGTGTATGCCTGTGGCCCGTCCTGTATATCCTGAGTGAAGATATAAGGAATGAGGCGGGCTTCGTCCAGACCAAGCGGTCAGGTCTTTTTCGCATCCGCGGCATCGTGGAGGCGGCGGGCGTCCCTGGCGATGCGGTGCGGATCCATGAAATGCTCGACCATGACGCCGGTCGCCATCGCATAGGCCTGATCCAGCGGCAGGTGCAGATGCGCATAAAGAGTCTGCTTGCCACTGGCGATGGCGCGGGGGTTGTTTTGTGCAATATCTTTGGCAAAATCCATCGTAAAATCAAAAAGTTGATCGTCATAGATAATGCGATTGATTAACCCTGCAGACAGCGCCCATTCGGCATTAAAAGGGGTTCCGGCCAGGGCCAGCTCCATCAGGTGCTTGCGCGAAAGATTGCGCGAGACGGCGACGGCGGGGGTGGTGCAGAACCCGCCATTCTGCACGCCGGGCAGGCAAAACCGGGCCTGCGGCGCGGCATAGGCCAGATCGCAGGCCGCGACCAGTTGCAGCCCGCCGGCGGTGGCGATGCCCTCGATCATGGCGATGGTGGGCTGGCGGGCGTTGGTGATGTCCTGCATCAGCGCGCTGCATGTCTGGAACAGCCGGGTCAGGTAGGCGCGCCCCTGATCGGGATCGCTGCGATGGGCGTCGATTTCCTTTAGGTCATGACCGGCGCAGAAAATCCGTCCGGGGCCATGGATTACGATGACGCGGACCTGCGGATCGGTCTGGGCGGCACGGATCGCCCGGTGCAGCTCCTCGATCATGGTCAGTGACAGCGGATGCGCCACGCCGCCGCCCAATGTCAGCGTTAATACGTGGTGTTTCAGATCGGCACAGATGGAATCGGTCATGAAATCCTCTGGTCTGGAGGGAGGGTGCCGGAATTGTGCGACTCAAAGCTTGGCTTTTCTTGTGCCGAGTGGGAAAAGCAGCGGGTTCTGAGATAAAGAGGCGCAGGATGAGCACGATGACCGGGAAATTCTCGTTCGAGCTACAGTCAACCGACGGCAAGGCCCGGCAGGGCGTGATCCGCACGCCGCGCGGCGATATTCGCACGCCGGCCTTTATGCCCGTTGGCACGGTCGCGACCGTGAAGGCGATGATGCCCGAAAGCGTGGCCGCCACCGGCGCCGATATTCTGCTGGGCAATACCTATCACCTGATGCTGCGCCCCACGGCGGAACGGGTGGACCGTCTGGGTGGGCTGCATAAGTTCATGAATTGGGACAAGCCGATCCTGACGGACTCGGGCGGGTTTCAGGTCATGAGCCTGTCGGATCTGCGCAAACTGACCGAAGACGGCGTGACCTTCAAATCCCATGTGGATGGCTCCAGGCATTTCCTGTCGCCGGAACGGTCAATGAAGATTCAGAAGCTGCTGGGCTCGGATATCGTGATGTGTTTTGACGAATGCCCCGCGCTGCCTGCCGATGAACGCCGCGTGGCCGAGAGCATGCGCCTGTCGATGCGGTGGGCGCAGCGTTCGCGCGATGCCTTTGGCGATCGGCCCGGTCATGCGCTGTTCGGGATCATGCAGGGGGGCGTGACGCCGCATCTGCGCGAGGAAAGCGCCAAGGCCCTGGTCGAGATCGGCTTTGACGGCTACGCGGTGGGCGGTCTGGCGGTGGGCGAGGGCCAGGAGGCCATGTTCGACGTTCTGAACTATGCGCCTGGGTTTTTGCCGCAGGACAAGCCGCGGTATCTGATGGGGGTGGGCAAACCCGATGACATCGTGGGGGCGGTGAAGCGCGGGATCGACATGATGGATTGCGTGTTGCCGTCGCGCTCGGGGCGGACGGGGCAGGCGTGGACGCGCTATGGGGTGGTCAATATCAAGAATGCCCGTCATCAGGACGATCCGCGGCCTTTGGATGAAGAGTGCTCGTGCCCGGCCTGCCGGAATTACAGCCGGGCCTATCTGCATCATGTGTATCGGTCCAAAGAGATGATTTCGGGGATGTTGCTGACCTGGCACAATCTGCATTATTTCCAAGAGATCATGGCCGGGATGCGTGCGGCGATCTCGGAAGGGCGGTTTGACGCGTGGGAGGCGGATTTTCACGCGCAGCGCGCTGATGGGGATATCGAGCGGCTGTGAGAGAGATGGGACGGTAGGTGACGCTCGCTGGCGCATCGCCCCACCCACCGTCCCTATATGTTGTGGTTGGGGCGGTGGGATCTGCTGCTTTTGGTGGTGTTTTATCCGATTGCGGGGCGGATTCGCTTCTTTTCAACCATTCTGTCCGATCTCGGCTTGCGCCCGGTCGCGGGGGCGGGCAGTTTGGTGTCAGGAAAGTGTGATACGGTTGAAATCTGCGGCGCGGCGCCCCAGATTAACAACCTGGAAACGGAGACAGCCGTGGCTGCCGCATGTCGGGGCCGGTGCTGTCTTGCCAAGAACAAGGAAAACGTATGCAAGAGCATCTCAACGCATCCTATCCCGTCCTGCCGCTGCGCGACATTGTCGTGTTTCCGCATATGATCGTGCCGCTGTTCGTCGGGCGAGACAAATCCGTGCGGGCGCTGGAAGAGGTGATGCAGGATGACAAACAGATCCTGCTGTCCAGCCAGATTGATCCGGCCGTGGACGAGCCCGAGGCGGACGGCATTTATCGCACCGGCGTGCTGGCCAATGTGCTGCAACTACTGAAACTGCCCGATGGCACTGTCAAAGTGCTGGTCGAGGGGCAGGCCCGTGTGCAGATCACCGACTTTTTGGAAAACGACTCGTTTTTTGAGGCCACGGCCGAGCCGCTGACCGAAGAAGAGGGCGATCCCGAAGCGATCAAGGCCCTGCTGCGCACCGTTGCCGAAGAATTCGAGCGCTACGCCAAGGTCAAGAAGAACATCCCCGAGGAGGCGCTGGTCGCCGTTTCGGAAACCACCGAGCCCGAGAAGTTGGCCGACCTGGTGTCGGGCCATCTGGGCATCGAGGTGAACGAAAAACAAGAGCTGCTGGAGACGCTTTCCGTCAGTGAGCGACTGGAGAAGGTCTATGGCCTGATGCAGGGCGAAATGTCCGTGCTGAAAGTCGAGAAGAAGATCAAGACCCGCGTCAAATCGCAGATGGAGCGCACCCAGCGCGAATATTATCTGAATGAGCAGATGAAGGCCATTCAGAAAGAGCTGGGCGATGGCGAGGATGGCTCGAATGAAATCGCCGAGCTGGAAGAGAAAATCGCCGGCGCCAAACTGTCCAAAGAGGCCCGCGAAAAGGCCGAGGGCGAGATCAAGAAACTGAAAAACATGAGCCCGATGAGCGCCGAGGCGACCGTCGTGCGCAACTATCTGGACTGGCTGCTGGGCATTCCGTGGGGCACCAAGTCGCGCGTGAAAAAGAACCTGAACAAGGCTCAGGACGTGCTGGATGCCGATCACTATGGGCTGGAGAAGGTCAAGGAACGGATCGTCGAATATCTGGCGGTGCAGCAGCGCTCGGCCAAGCTGAAGGGGCCGATCCTGTGCCTTGTCGGCCCGCCGGGTGTGGGGAAAACCTCGCTTGGGAAATCGGTGGCAAAGGCCACGGGGCGCGAGTTCATCCGCATCTCGTTGGGCGGCGTGCGCGACGAAAGCGAAATTCGCGGTCACCGCCGGACGTATATCGGCTCGATGCCTGGTAAGATCATCCAGGCGTTGAAAAAGGCGAAAACCACCAACCCGCTGATCTTGCTGGATGAAATTGACAAGATGGGTCAGGATTTCCGGGGCGACCCTGCCTCGGCGATGCTGGAGGTGCTGGACCCCGAACAGAACGGCACCTTTGTGGACCACTATCTGGAGGTCGAATATGACCTCAGCAACGTGATGTTCCTGACCACGGCGAACTCGTACAACATGCCGGGCCCGCTGCTGGACCGGATGGAGATCATCAGCCTGGCCGGCTATACCGAGGATGAAAAACGCGAGATCGCCAAGCAGCATCTGATCGCCAAACAGGTGAAAAACCACGGGCTGCGCAAGGGCGAGTTCGAGGTCACGGATGACGCGCTGGATGAGATGATCCGCCGCTACACCCGCGAGGCAGGCGTGCGGAATCTGGAACGCGAGATCGGTAAGCTGGCGCGCAAGGCCGTCACTCAGATCGTCAAGGGCGAGGCCAAGGCCATCAAGGTCACGCCGGACAATCTGGACGAATTCCTGGGCGTGAAGAAATTCCGCTATGGTCTGGCCGAGAAAGAGGATCAGGTGGGCGTTGTCACCGGGCTGGCCTATACCTCGGTCGGGGGGGATCTGTTGCAGATCGAGGCGCTGCGCCTGCCGGGCAAGGGCCGGATGAAAACCACCGGGAAACTGGGCGATGTGATGAAGGAATCCATCGACGCGGCCAGCTCTTACGTGCGCTCCATCGCGCCGCAGATCGGGGTGAAACCCCCCAAATTCGACAAAATGGACATCCACGTCCATGTGCCGGATGGGGCAACACCCAAGGATGGGCCTTCGGCGGGTCTGGCCATGGTGACGGGCATTGTGTCTGTCCTGACGGGGATTCCCGTGCGCAAGGACATCGCCATGACTGGCGAGGTCACGCTGCGCGGCAATGCCTCGGCCATCGGCGGGCTCAAGGAAAAGCTTCTGGCCGCTTTGCGCGGGGGCATCAAGACCGTCCTCATCCCCGAGGAGAATGAAAAAGACCTGGCCGATATTCCTGACAACGTGAAGGAAGGGCTGGAGATCATTCCCGTGACCCATGTCAGCGAGGTGCTGAAACTGGCGCTGGTGGCCGAACCCGAAGCGGTGGAATGGGACGAGGAGGCCGAAGAGGCCGCCGCCGCTGCCGCCCTGGCGGCCAAGCCGGGGGCAGGGGCCGTCGCCCATTGAGGACCTGCGGAAAAGGCGCCCACAGCGGCGCCTTTTTCATGCGCAAATTTCCTGCAAAAACCGGGTGCGAACCCTCTTGCACATCGCGCGGGGATTCTCTAAATACCCCGCTACCGGGTGATTAGCTCAGTGGTAGAGCGCTTCGTTCACATCGAAGATGTCAGGAGTTCAAATCTCTTATCACCCACCATTTTCCCTATAAATAACAGTGCCTTATGTGTGGTGATCTGCATTTAACGAAGTGCATTCAGGTTCAGTGAACCTAAACGCTGCGCTTGCGACTCGCAAAATCCAGCACGTCGGCGGCGTCTTGCATCTGTTCAGGCAGGTATCTGGCGTATGTTCGATAGGTGACCGCTGTGTTTGTGTGGCCCAGCATTTGACCAACTTTTACAAGCGGAACACCAGCTGACAGCATGGTCACGGCGGCGGTGTGGCGCAGCTCGTGGATGGTGACGCGGCCAAGACCAGCGCGCTTGGTGGCTGCTTTGAAGCCGGTGCGGATGGATTTGATCGGTTGGCCGGCGTATTCGATCACGTAGTCAGACAGGGCGGCGTCATGAGCGACTGACAGCGCGGCCCGGACGCCGCTGTTCATCGGAACGATTGCGCGGCCTTTTCGCGTGGTGCCGTCGTCGATTCGCAGGTTGATCGAGTTGCGCTCAAAATCTACCCGGTCCCAAGTCAGCTCCAGGACGGCGCTGACGCGGGCAGCGGTGCCCAGCAACAGGATCAAAGCCAAACGAATGTGAGGATCGTGGGCTCCGTCAATCAGCGCGCGGGCCTCGCCTGCATTCAGTATTCGCTTGTCTGTCTCGGGCTTTGCTGGACGCCAGATCCGCGGTGCGCGGTCAATGGCGTTGATGTCGCGCGCAAAATTCATGGTGGATTGCAGGTGTCCGAGTTCGGTCCAGACGGTTCCGACCGATTTTCCGGCGGCGATCCGTTTGTCGGAATAAGATCGGCACAGCGCCTTGTCGATCTGGTCGGGGCGATAGGCTCCGAAATGCTCCAGCACGGCTTTTCCGGTGTAGCCCATCGTCTTTGCTGTCGGCTTCTCGCCCAGGTCTTCGCGATAGGCCTCCCACAGCGCAGCAACGGTGCGCGCCCCTGGGGCCTTTTGGTTCTCGCGGCGATAGACGTCTATTGCTTCCGGTTCTGCTTCCGCTCGGGTGCGTGCCGCAAGCTTATGCCTGGCGCGCTTTCCGTCGGGTTTGGTCCAGTAGACGCAGAAACCACCTCTGAACCGTCCGATGCTGATGTCTGGCATTCGTATTCCTCTACTGCGTTGGCTGGAATTCTATATAGACGCCCAAGGCGAAAATGTTTCAAGGTGCCAGATCGGCAGAGATTGCGCACGGTTTCCGCACTGCATCCCCAGGTGGCGGCGAGGGTTTCGGGTGTGAATGGTCTTTGAGGCATCACTTTCCATCCTCCAGTTCTGCCAGGGTGGCGCGGGCAAGATTCTTGATGGATCGTTCCCCGGCCGTCGTTCCGCTTGGCCCAACCTCCCATTTCGAAATAGCCAGCAAGGCCCTTTTGGCCTTTGCTAACTTGGCCTCTAGTTCAGCCATGCGCCGGTCTTTAATCTCGGCCTGAACGAGAAGTTCGCGCTTCGTCGGGTGGCGCAAGACGTGACCATCCCGCCTGGGCGCGGTCCATTGATTGACAGTGGGCCATACCGCATAGCAGAGCAAATAGAGCACCATCCCGATCAGAAAGGCCGCCACTTTTTGTCGTGTTTCCGGTGCGCTATCTATGGCTATGGCTGAGCACAAAATCAAAATCATGCCGGCAGCGGATGCCGTTGGCTCGAAAAAGTATCTCACCGCCCATTTGATTGCTGATTGCATTTCTTCTCTCCTTTCAGGCCACCACGGCCAGCTCGGGCACGTTGGCGGACACCAGCGCCTCGGCCATTACCGGGGGCACTGAGTTGCCGCACATGCGGGTTTGTTCGGTTTTGGTGAAGGTGCGGCCATCGGGTCCGCGCTCCAGCTCGGTTGGGGCGTCCAGCAGGTCTAGGAAGGTGTCTTTCATTGGCGGACCTCGGTCTGCGCGCAGTTTGTGGCGTTCGCTGTCTCGTGAATGGATTCGCCGTATCCAATCGCACCCATCGCCAGCGCCCAAACGCACCACATGGCAGATATGCAAATTGCACCTACTTGCTTGTCAGTCATGGTCAGCCTCCGTCTGGTCAATATTGCAGCGGTGTACGGTGACGGTGGTGGCTGTCACCCAGGGGTTCGCGTCCCAGCCAAGGCCGCGCTTGGCGTGGCGGGTGTTCCAGGTGTCTTGAAGTTCTTCGCGAGGGGACACCCCGTCTTGACCGTCTGCCGATATGAAGCCCTTGAGGCCCGCCTTATTGGCGTCAACGTCGCCAATCTCCTGCACCCGCATAACCCGCACGTCTGTGACGATCAGGGTCAGGCGAGAGGCCCAGCGGGGCATGTGTTGGGGGCGACGGATGCGACCCCACATCGACAATGCGTCAGGCCTCCACCCCCATCGCTGCACAGTGTCGTCGCAGGTGTAAATCAGAGGCTCTTCACCCCCCATTTCTAACGGTGCAAGATCATCGTAACAGCGATCTGTTCTCCACGCCTCACGCCCCCACAGGCGGTCACCAGTGGCTCGCCGGATCGGAATCCGGCGCTCTGGACCAGCATCCTCAACGGTGAAACCATCTTTCGAAAGCTTTA
>NZ_JBNAGJ010000012.1:0-80325 GCF_049803795.1 Youngimonas ophiurae (nom. illeg.) | reverse complement strand
TTCTCCCTTTGTCTGAGTTGCATGACATGCTGGTCGCAGCTGTCGTCCCGTCCACAAAGGTTGCCGCCGATCTTTTTCCCCTGACCCTGCGGGTCATTCCTCGCGGAGCAAAAAGACCGGCACCTGCCCCTCCCCTCGGCCCGCCCGAGCTGGACGATCACATCGATGGATTTCCGGATGTATTCCCGAACCTCGGCAAAGGTCAGTGGTGTGCCGGCCTGCAGCACCATGATCGCCAGTCGATCGATTGCGAGTTCTGCGGTTTCCGCGTGGATGGTGGAAACCGACCCGCCATGGCCGGTGTTGATGGCCTCGAGGTAGGTCAGGGCCTCGGCACCGCGCAGCTCGCCGACGATGATCCGGTCAGGTCGCATACGGAGGGAGGCTTGAAGGAGAGCGTTGGCGCTGCGTTGCGAACCGGCACCGCGGTCGGCAAGGAGGGCGACGGTGTTGGGCTGGCCGGGGAAGAGCTCAAAAGCGTCTTCGATGGTGATCAGCCGCTCGTGCTCGCTCACATGGGTCAGGAGGTGGCGGGCGAACGTGGTCTTCCCGGTCGAGGTGCCGCCGCTGATCAGGACGTTGAGCCGCGCCTCGACCAGAGTCTGCAGCGCGGCCTCAAGGTTCTCCTCCGCTAGACTGGCGATGTTTTTCATCTTCTCCGCGCGGAGGGCGTCGAGCGAGACGGCCTTGCCGAAGAGATAAGCCGGGGCGTAGTCCCTAATGCTGCCAGAGGCGAAGAGGCGAATGGTGATCGAGGCACCGCGATCGATGGCGGGCGGCACGGCGACCTGGACCCGAAGCGGGCGGCCCGCATATTCCACCTTGCCGGAGACGAGGGGGTTCTTTTCAGAGACGCGGGCCTTGGCATCGCCGACGATGGTCTGGGCCATGTTGAGGGCTGTGGTCCGATCCACGGTCTGACCTTCGTGGCGCATGCTGGCATCCCCCGCGACCTCGAGCCAGACCTTGCCGTCGGGGTTGATCGCGATCTCGACCACGTCGTCACGCCGCAGGAGATCGCGGAACGGGTCGAGATAACGCTCGAGGTATGAGGCTGGCGAGGCCTGATCCATCAATTCGGTGATTCCGGTAATATTGAACCTGGTTTCGCTGCCTCTCGCCTGCGGCTCGAACGCGAAACCTGATGCTTCTTTTTCATTGTGAACCGGAACCCCCGTAGATCACCACATCCCGGTCCACGAGCACGGTGACCGAGGCGCCCTGATCGACATAGATCGTCGGCGCGATCGAGACCTGATCGGCGATGACCGACCCGACAGCGTCCTGCAGGTCGCTGCTGACATCGCCCAGGACAATGCTTGTCGTCTCGTTGTTGGCACTCTCCGCCGCCACGGCAGGCGCCGCCCCGATCACGGAAATCAGCGCCGCCCCGCCGAAGCGCTCGGCAAACTTGGTGTCGACGAGACCAGTGAGGCCCGAGCGGCCAAGCTGGTCGCCGCCCACAGCGGCGATTTCCATCGAGGTGCCGTCCGGGGTCAGGACGCGGGTCCAGAGGATCAGGATGCGCTTCTGGTGCATTTCGATCCCGGAGCGGTATTGGCCAAAAAGGCGGGAGCCCCGGGGGATCAGGATCCGGTCCCCGGAAAACGCCGGGACCGGCTCGGAGACGACCGCGACCACGGAGCCCGGCAGGTCGCTGTTTATAGCGGTCTGGAGCGCCGCCTGGATGACGGACCCTTGCGTCAGCGTGCGTTCGGGATGGGTGAGGCGGGCAGCTTCTTGCACTTCGAGTGGGCGCGCGCTTTGCAGGAACGCCTCATTGCCCGAGAGTACCGGGCCCCCGGTTCCAGCGGCAGCAGGATCGGCGACCGCCGCGCCACTTTGGCCACCACGGGGACCGTCAGCGTAGACCACGGCGGGGGATTTGATTTGCGCGGTCAGAAGCTCTTTGGCGACCTGTTCGGCCTCGCGCTGGCGCTGCTCCTCTTCCTGGCGTCGGCGTTCTTCGAGAAGGCGCTGATCGGCAATCAGACCCTCGCGGTCGAGCTCGGCCTCGAGCCCCTCGCGCTGCGCGCGTTCGGCATCCAGCATGGCCTGCAAACCTTCGATGCGGGTCTCGGTCTGGCGCTGCAGATTGGCCAGCTCGGTTTCCTTTGCGGCGAGCGTTGCTTCGAGCGCGGCCTTTTGCTCGTCGAATGCTTCCCGAAGATCTGAGACGGCGGACTGGATTTCCGAGTTGCGGGCGGCCTGGCTGGCGGCCAGCGCCTCGCGCAGCTTGGCGATCTCGGCCAACACTTCGGCGCTCGGCTCAGGTGCTGGCGCCGCAGGCACCTCGAGCGCTTCCTCGACGGCGATCAGCGCGTCGTTGACCCGTTGCTCGGTCTCGTCAGGCGGAAATTCCAGCCGCCCGCCGGTGCCGGGGCGGCGGTCCTGGAAGGTCTCGACATCGGAGGTCTCAAGTGCGCTGTCACCTTCCTGCAGACCAGTGGCCAGGAAATACGCGACCCCGGCGCCGCCAAGGGCGAGGGCCGCGGCGAGCGCACCGACCCCGAGGCTGTTGCCCCGGCGTCCGGATTTTCCACGCTGGTTGAACTGGTCGAGGCGGTCCTGCAGATCGGGAGGGGTTTGATCGGCCATGGTCAGTTGCTCACGTAGATCGCGCTTTCGTCGCGCCAGGCGCAGATCGCCTCGTCGCCGATGCGCAGCGTCCAGTAAGTGTTCACCCCGAGCACCCGGACCGTGTTGCCTTGCTGGGTCCAGTTGACCGTCCGCTCGCGACCCTGGTCATCGGCCTTGAAGAGGGCGGGCTGGCGACTGTTCTCCGGGAAGACGAAATACGTGTAGCGCCCGTCGTCGTAGATATGGCTGGGGCGGAAATCACCTTCGCCCGAGACGCGGTAGTTGTAGTTCCGCGGAGCCTCATAGCCCTTGGGCTGGGTGGCACCCGCCGCGCGGCGTTCCTCGTCGGGGTAGCGGAAGCGCACCTCGAAGAACATACCAGTGCGGTTCGGGATCGAACCCTCGCGCAGGTGGAAGGAATAGGTGCGGCGGTTGGTGATCACCGTCATGTTGGTCGAGGCATTGGCCACATGCGGTTTGATCGTGAGAACATTGCCGAGCTCGGGGATCGGATCGACCTGGAAGCTCTCGGTGTCGCCGACAATGACCGCCTCGAACCTCTCCCCGGCCCCGAAATGAATCGTGGTCGAATGCCGCAAGTCAGTTTCGATCCGGTAGACCTGGTTTTCATTGTAGACGGCAGTGCGGATGCGGATATCGAGCGGGCCGCCTTGTGGCGTGGCTTCGGCGGATGCGGCAACGGGCATGGCAAGCGCCAGGAGGAGCGCAGGTAGAGATCTCATTTAGGTCAGTTCTCCAGGGTCTCGGCGTCGACGCGGTAGGAGGTCACCACGAAGCCCAAGGGGTTGGCCCAGACGTCCTGAAGGCGCTGGCGGGTTTCGGGTTGGAAGTCGTAACCGACAGTGGCGACGTAAGACCGAGTGACGGTGCGGGTATCGCGGGGACGGCGCAGCGTGCGGGTGAAACGGACCTGGGCCACGCCGCGCTCGATCTGGTTCACCGACTTGATCACCACCTCGATCTTGGCGTCACGGCCATAGACGGTAATCGGGTAGTCTTCGTTGGTGGAGGACCAGAGATCGCGCAGCGTGCGCGCGGCGTCGCCATCCGAACGGTCGAGCACCGAGTTGATGCGTTGCTCGCCATCGGTCAGGTCATAAGTTTCCCGATCATCGACATAGGCCACGAGATTGGCCTGGATGATGGCATCGCTTTCCGAGAGTGTCAGCGCCTGGACGGCGGCGACCCGGTCCATTTCGCCGGTTTCCTTGTCGACCACGACCACGAAGGTTTCGGTCGTCTTGAGCGGAAAGAGGCTCGCGCCGGCGACCATGCCGGCCACGCCGACCAGCACACCGGCCGCCGCGACCAACCACGCGAAGCGCTCGCGCCGTCTTGGCCCGTAGATGAAATCCGCCTCAAAAGCATCGCGATCGGGCGCGGGGGAACTGGTCACAAGCTTCTTCAAGTCAATCGTCTTTCACATCAGGGTTTGCGGAAGGCCTTGGCGGCGGAGAGAAGCGCGCCGGGGCTTTGCCGGATCATCTCGCCGGTTTTGACCACGCCCGCATTGGCCATCTGGTTCAGCTCGTGCGGAGACTTGCCGGTGACGAGGCGGGAGGTCGCGCCGGTGCCATACTGGCGCGTGTTCACGAAGCCCTGACGCGCGAGGCCGGTCAGACCCACGGCGTTGGAGGCAATGCCCACGACGCCGGTGAGGTTGGAGGCGATGTAGGGGACCGAGGCCATGATCCCGGCGCTGAGGATCAGGATGACGAGGAAGGGCAGGATGAGGCTGACGGTCTCGACATCACCCGGATCGGCGGAGGCGTCCCCGATGGCCTCGGCGATGGCGACAATGATGCCTGCGGCCCCGGCGGCGGCGACCGGCATGAGCGCATAGCCGATGGTGGCGCGGGTCCAGGCCTCAAAAAGCGACTGGGTTGGTTTGAACAGCGAAGTCACGATCATGAAGGGGGCGATCACGATCATCAGCGCGAACACAATGCGGGCGAAGGCGATGATCCCGGCGGTGACGGCGGCAAAGACGGCTGAAAGGACGAAGAAGATCGCGCCCAGGACCGCCCCGAAGACCCAGCCCGCCCGGTCGCCGATCGTGTCGCCATAGGCGGTGATGCGGGCGACCATGTTGTCGAGGCTCTCATAGACCCCGGCCTCATCGCCCGAGCCGGTGAGCGCGAGGATCGAGGCCCCGACGGAGTCGGGCACGCGCGTGACGATGTCATAGATGACGCTGAAATTATCCCAACTCTGCGCGAATATGCCCACGAGCGCCACCTTCATCCCGAAGGCAAAGCCGGTGCCGAAGGGCAGGGGGCGGAGTTGCATGACCGCGTTGATCCCGAGGAGCACGACGAGGAGCGCGGCCCCGGCCGAGATCACGTCGCCGACAGCGCCTGCCGAAGAGACAAAGCCGTCCTGCGCCACAGTGTCTACCGCGGCGTCGACCTGTCCCAGTATGTCGCGAATTACTCCCATCTATTCCGCACAGACCTCCACGACCTGAGCCTCGAGCGCGTCGGCCTGCGCGTAGAGATCGAGCACCTTGAACGGCAGACGCGGGTTGTCCGAGGTCTGGAACCGGGGCATGGCGTCAAGCGCTTGGTCCCAGGTGAAGTCGCCCAGCAGGCAGGTACAGCTCTCCGAGGCGAGCGCCTCTTCAGCGATCAGGATACGCAGAATCGCGCGGTAACCATTGCGAAGGTATGCGGTCTCGGCCAGATCGATGGGCGGTTTCGGGACCCGGCATGCGTCGGCCTGGTCCCGCGCGATGGCCATCGAGTTGAAGGTCGTGTCGCCGGAGGGATCTGTGCTCGGGGTCTGGGCCAACGCAACACTGGGCAGGGTACTCACGACAAGTGCGGCGAAGCAAAGAGACCGAATTGATGCCAAGCTGTGAGTCATGGTTTGCCTCATGGGTCCACCGCCATCGAGCGGAATTTGCGCTCATCCGCGAGGGTCGCGGCATCGACGACGCCAAGCTGGCCGGCACTGACGCCTTGCGCCGCTTCCAGCCGCCAGATTTGGGTCAGGATGATGCCGAGCTCGGCGGTGACGCGGGTGTTGAGATCGACAGCGGCCTTTAGACCGTCCTGATCATCGATGAGCCCGACCATGGTCTCGAGCCGCTCGAGGCTTTGGCCTGCCTCCTCGTGGCTTTCCTGCGCGGCGACGGACAGCATGGCGCTGGCTCCGGCGGAGGCGGCTATGCGGTTGTCGGCGGGCTGATCCGATCCCGAGAGCGTGCTCAGGCGCTCCGAGGTGAAGCCGCTGCCCGACAGCACGCGCTCGACGGAGGCCGAGAGTTCCGCACCGGGATTGAAGCCGCTGAGGAAATCGCCGCTGGCCAAGGACTGCGCGGTGTTGAGAGGAGCCACGAGCTTGCCGCGCAGCGCGCGGAATTCCTCGACTGTTGCGAAGAGCTCGCCCAACCCGCTGCCCTCGATCAGCGAGGTCAGTTGCGCCTCAAGGTTTGTGAGCTGCGACAGCTGGGTTTCCAGTTCCAGCCGCATGGTGGCGAGTTGCTGCATCTGGACATTTAGATCCTCAGCCATGTGTTCGAGCTGGGCGACGAGTTGGCCAAGCTGCGAGCCATCGAAGGTCGGCACGCCCTGAGCCGTGGCGGGCCCGCTGAGCCCGAGCGCGGTGACCGCGGCGGCGGTCAGGAGAAGCTGTCTCATTCGGGAACTCCCATTTGCATGAAGTCGCGCTCGGCCAATCGGTCGGCGACGAGGTGCTGCGCGTAGGCTGCCTCGCGCTGCTGGTTGGCGGCCATCAGCCGGACACGAAGATTGAGAATGCGGGCGATCTCGGCCTTGGCGTAGGTGTTGAGTTCCCAGGCCGCCTTGGCATTGGGCTGCGCATCGATCTGCAGGATGATCGCGCGGAGGCGGTTGATCACTTGCTCGGTCGTTGCCGAACTATCGGCGGCGTAATAGACGCCTGCCTCGGAGATGCTGGCATATTCGGCCAGTGCAAAATCCGAGGGCGAGAGCGTCCCGAGCGCGTCGGCGCCGCCAACGACAGCCAGGTATTCGTTGTAGAACTTCGAGATGTTGCGCACGTAGCCCTGGGTTTCGGCAAAGGGCGGCACGCCGCCATATTCGATGACCCGGCCCGGTCCGGCGTTATAGGCCGCAAGCGCATGGGGGATGTTGCCGAAGCGGCCCAACTGCGTGGTGATGTAACGCGCGCCGCCGCGCAGGTTGTCCTTCACATCATAGCGATCGACGCCGAGGTCAGACGCGGTTCCAGGCATGAGCTGGGTCAGCCCATAGGCGCCGACCGGGCTTTCGGCGGCGACGTTGAAGCGGCTCTCCTGCTTGATCAGGGCCTGGAAGAGGCAGCGCCACTGGGTGGCGGAGAGGCCGGCGCGGGCCACACCCGGCGCGCCTGCGAACTCGCCCGCGACCTCGACGATCATCATCTCGACGGTCTCGCGGCCCTCGCCAAAAAGGCGGCTCACCATCGGACTCGCATCGGTGTTCGGGTAGACCGCCGCCACCCCGAAATCCGCATTGCCCTCGAGCGCGCGGATATCGAAGCCGGGGCCGGTGATCGCGGCGGTCATCTCCTCGAGGACGCGCAGTTGGTCGGCCTGGACGTCGGCCAGCGTGGACTCGGTGCGGTCCTTGTCCTGCTGCACGCCCAGATCCTCGGCCAATGCCGTCACCCGTGCGATGGCGCGGCCGATCGCGGAATTGTCCTGCGTCGGAACCCCTTGGGCATGCGCGGGCAGGGTACCGAGGCCGAGGCAAAGCCCGGCGGATATGATCGCGGCGCGGTTCATTCCGGACGGGGCAGGGGCTCGAAGGTGCAGTCGGGCTTGTCCGTCTCCTGAACCGCTGCGCCCATGGTCGAGAAGGAAAGCGCGGACCGGGTCACCTGCGGCTCGCCATTGCGACCGAAGCAGGGCGAGGTTTTCTCGGTGTACTTTTCGCAAGCCGACAGCAGGCTTGCGGCAGCGCAAAGCGCCAGGAGGGGTTTTGAACTCATATCACATGTCTCCAGAAATCGGGATTGGCGCGCCAATCGGCAGGCACGCGGGCCTCGCCGGTGGCACCGCCGCCAAGGATGGGAAGGAGGTCTCCAAGCGCGGAGAGATCGGCGTCGACGAAGACGCTGTCGCCCGCCGAGCGCACAAGCGCGATGCGCTGGCCGATGGTGGGCTGGACGAGAAGGGCCGCCTCTTTGGCGTTCACGCGGAGGAAATCGTAATCCGAGATTGTGGCGCGGTCGTTCGGGAAGAGGATCTGGGTCGGTACTGTCTCGACGATGGTCTTGCCGACGCGGCTGTCGCGCAGCTGGCTTGGATATTGCGTCATCATGATGACGACGCAGTTCATCTTGCGCAGCGTCACCAGCCAGTTTTCGAGTCGCGCCCCAAAGTAGGGATCGTCCAAGAGCTTCCAGGCTTCGTCGAGGACGATGATGGTGGGGCGGCGGTCCTCGACCACGCGTTCAATCTGGCGGAAGATATAGGAGAGCACCGCCATGCGCTCGGTGGTCATGTCGAGGATTTCGGTCATGTCGAAGCCGATGATGTCGGAGGCCAGTTCAAGCCCGGCACCCTGTTCCGGCTCGTCAAAGACCCAACCGTAGCGCCCACCCGGCGCCCATTCGGCGACGCGGCTTTGCAACTCGCCATCATCATCAAGCGATTGAAACAGCGTCTCGAAACTAACGAAGCGTTGCAGCGCCGCGCCCGCATCGGCGTTCTGCCCGACGGCACTCTGGATATGGCGGGATTGCTCGCCCGAGAGCGTGCCATTGCGCGTGAGAAGGGTCGCAAGCCAGTCCGAGAGCCAGGCGCGGCCACGCTCATCGGTCTCGGTCGCAAGCGGGTTCAGCCCCGTGGGAACACCGGCCCGGATTTCGTTGTAGCGGCCTCCGAGGGCGCGCACGGCCATCTCGAGGCCGCGATCCTTGTCGAAGAAGAAGAGCCGCGCGCCGACCCGTTGCGCCTGCGCCGCGAGGAAGGCGGTGGTGAGCGTCTTGCCGGTGCCGGTGCGTCCCAGAACGAGGGTGTGGCCGACGGTCGGTTCCTTGCCCGGGCTGCCCGCCTCGTGGAAATTGAAGCGATAACCCGAGGTGCCGACCGTCGGCAGGACCGAAATGGTCTGACCCCAAGGCGACTGATCCGGCCCGCGCCCTTCGACGCTGCCGTGAAGTGCCGCGAAATCCGCGAAGTTGATCGAGGAGATCGGCGTCTTCCGCGCCCGGTAGCCGAAGTTGCCGGGGGACTGCGCGAAGTAGGTGGCTTTCAATGCCATATTCTCGCGCACGATCACCGACATGATCTCCTGGCCCACGCGCTTGATCTGGGCGGCGGCCCGTTCGAGCGTGTCGCGGTCTGGTGCATAGACGGCGATCGAGAGGTGATGGTCGCCAAAGGCGATGCGGCCTGCTTCCTGATCGTCGGCGGCTTGCCCGAGTTGCTCGCGCAGGGAAACGGCGGCATCGTCGGAGGCATGCATCTGGCGGATGATCCTTTGGATGCGCTCAGCCATGATGTTGTTCGGGATCGGGCTGAAGGAGTTCGTCAGTACGATGTCGAGCGGCAGGTCGAGCGCGTCGAGCAGCGTGACGTCTGTAAGCGCCGGATAAGTCTTCATCGAGAAGAGAGCGCCGTATTTGACCTGGCCGGTCACGGCGTCGGTCAGGGTGACCACGTCGCCGTCGAAGGTCGCGCGGCAGTTGCTGAGCGTGTGCGAGAGGGGCAGGGTGCTTTGCCCGAAGGAGATCGGGGAGAAGCTGCCTGCGTTCAGTGTGTTGAGGTAGCCCAGCCACTCCCCGCCCGACTTTGTGAGCCTCACGGGATTGGCCGAGGCAAGCGCCACCTCGAAGAAGCCCATGACCTCGTTCAGCTCCTGCAGGCGCGTCGCGCGGTCCTTGACCCAGGCCTTGCGGGCCAGCGCGCGGAGGAGCGGAATACGAGCCGAAATGTCGGGGCGCCGGATCACGCTGAGATAGAGCTGGCGCTTGGCGGGGCAGAGGTCTTTGACATGGGCCTGCCAGCGCGCGTCGATCGCGGCTGCGAAACTGTCTCCCTCGATGGGGCGCATCCCGAGATCCTGCGGCACGGAGATCCGGTGAATGTAGAAGCCGAAGGCACTGCCAGTCTGGGCGACGATGGCCGCGACCGCGCGTTTGAGCGCGTCGAGCCGGGCGTCCTCAGAGGTCATCGGATTCAGACCATCAAGGCGCAGGGTCGCCAAGAGGTCGCCTTCGCGCAGGACCATGACATCGTCTTCCGCGAGCGCAAAATACGGCAGATGCTCCGCGAGATAGCTCTCCCGCGCGAACGCCCCGCCGCCAGCCTGAAGCAGAGCGGTTCCGTGAGTGGAAAGAGTGCCCGCATCAAGCGCCAAAGCTGTCGCCTCCGTGCAGGGCCCGGTTCTTCGTCGGGCGCACTGATCCATAGGAGACGCGCAGCACTTCGAAGAAATGCGGCTCGCGGTCAGCGACGAACCAGAGGATCGGATAGGCGACAAGGCCGATCAGGAAGAACACCATCGACTTGGTCCAGATGAACGGCAGAACGACCCCGGTCGCCAGTACCACGAGGTATCCGACAGGGAGGCCCAGATACTTGGGCGGTCGGGCGAGGCCCAGAAAAAGGGGGGATCGTTCTGCCAACTCTATTCTCCAACCTCAGGAGAAGCCGTCGACGATGGTGCCGGCCGAGAAGATCAGCACGATCCCGATGATGACCGAGGCGAACCAGCCCCAGTTCAGCCGCCCCATCATGCACATGAAGCCGGTGCCGATGACCGCGAGCGTGGCGACCGCGATCCCGATCGGACCGGTCAGCGCGGCCTCGACGGTTTCCAGCATGGTCTGGATCGGTGACAAGTCCTGCGCGAAAGCGGGCGTTGCGAAAGCTGCCAGGGTTGTGGCGACGGGCAAGAGGCGGCTGAGGCGATGTCTGAGCATGCGAAGTTCCCTTGTTTTACTGAAGATCGATGAGGACCGGAGCGCGCGCAGGCACCCGGGCTGCGACGCGGATGTCCGGCGAGGAAACAGGTGTAGCCGCGAGTCGGGACCGGATCCGGTGGATGCGCGCGATGTAGTCGCGGGTCTCGGTGAAGGGTGGAATGCCGGAATGCTCGACCACGCGGTGCGGGCCGGCGTTATAGGCTGCGAGCGCCAGATCGATGTCCTTGAACGTGGCGATCTGCGCGAGCAGATAGCGTGCGGCGCCATCGAGGTTCTGAGAGGGATCGCGCGGATCGACCCCGAGGCTGCGGGCCGTGTCTGGCATCAGCTGGCCGAGCCCATAGGCGCCTTGGCGATACGTTCGAGAAGGTCGAGGGAGGCGGCGAACTTGGCGTTCTCGACCTTGCCCATATGGCCGCGGCTCACGTCGGCCCGATGAGCAAGCTCCTCTTGGCTGAGGCCGCGGGCGCGTCTCAAGTCCTGGATGTTCAGTGCTACACGGTCCCGCAAGTTCATGCCCGCGAAACGGACACGCTGCGCGAAATATCGCCACGCGATATATGTTACATTCGGAAGTGCAGAGAAGAAATCTTGTAGCGGCGCGAGGTCGCCGAAATGGGATGCCTGCCGATACGCAGGTCACGGGATGATCCGTCTCGCAAACATTCTGGGCCGTTCAATCGTTCTTTCGGAAAAGGGCGGCACCGGCATTACCGGTGCCGCTAGTCGGTCGCTCCCGGGGAAAATTTGAAAGGCGACAACAGGGAGGCTGTAGAGGACTAATTCTACCGGAAATTTTGGGTTGGCCAAAAATCCCATAAGAGAACTTATGTTAGTTTTGTGGTTGTCGCGGCACCTCAGACAGCTTCGAGCGCGATTGCAATCCCCTGTCCCACGCCAATACACATGGTCGATAACGACTTTTCTCCAGGTTTGAGGTCCAGCATCGCTGAACCAGTGATGCGGGCACCTGACATGCCAAGCGGATGGCCGAGAGCAATAGCGCCGCCGTTCGGGTTCACGCGGGCGTCATCATCCGCGATCCCCAGGTGCCGTAGTGTGGCCAGACCCTGCGAAGCAAAGGCTTCGTTAAGTTCGATTACCGAGAAGTCTTCTTGTTTCAGTCCAAGTCGCGCCATCAGCTTTTCCGACGCCGGTGCCGGCCCGAAACCCATGATGCGCGGTGCGACGCCCGCGGTTGCGCCGCCCAAGACCCTTGCGATCGGTGTGAGGCCAAATTTTTTTGCGACGTCGCTGGTGGCAAGGATCAATGCTGCGGCACCATCGTTCACGCCCGAAGAATTCCCAGCGGTTACAGTGCCGTCCGCTTTTACGAAAGTTTTCAGTTGGGCGAGCGCTTCCAAAGTCGTACCCGCGCGAGGGTGTTCATCCTGTACGACGATCTTTGGCTCCCCCTTTCGCTGAGGAATCTCTACCGGGACAATTTCACGGGCCAAACGACCGTTCGCCATGGCATCTCTCGCCTTTCGCTGCGAACGCATGGCGAAGGCATCTTGGTCGGCGCGGTTGATGCTGAAGTCTTCCGCTACGTTTTCGGCCGTTTCAGGCATGCTGTCGACGCCGTATTGACTCTTCATCTGTTTATTGACGAAGCGCCAGCCGATGGTGGTGTCTTCAGCAGAATTTTCGCGCGAGAATGCAGTTGTAGCTTTTGGCATCACAAACGGAGCACGAGACATGCTTTCCACACCGCCAGCAACAATGAGATCGGCTTCTCCAGCTTTGATCGCGCGGGCGGCTGTGATTACGGCGTCCATACCCGATCCGCACAACCGGTTCATCGTCGTGCCAGGGACACAATCCGGAAATCCCGCGAGTAGCAGCGACATGCGTGCGACGTTGCGGTTGTCCTCGCCCGCCTGGTTGGCGCAGCCGAAAATCACTTCGTCAATGGCCGCTAGATCTAGCTTCGGGTTTCGGCTGGCCAGGGCCCTGAGTGGGATTGCACCAAGATCGTCGGCTCGCACAGAAGAAAGCGCGCCGCCATAGCGACCAATTGGTGTGCGGATGTAATCGCAGATGTAGACGTTTGTCATTCTTAGAGTGCCTTTGTCATATCCGGGACGGCGTCGAGCAGGTCTGCGACCAGGCCGTAGTCGGCGACCTGGAAGATCTGGGCCTCTTCATCCTTGTTGATGGCGACGATGACCTTGCTGTCCTTCATGCCTGCAAGGTGTTGAATTGCCCCGGAAATCCCGACCGCGATGTACAGCTCGGGCGCCACGACCTTGCCGGTCTGGCCGACCTGCCAGTCGTTCGGTGCGAACCCGCTATCCACCGCCGCGCGCGAGGCGCCGACCGCCGCGCCCAGCTTGTCGGCCAGGCCCTCGATGATCGCGAAGTTCTCCTCGGAACCGACGCCGCGACCGCCCGAGACCACGATCTTGGCCGAGGTCAGTTCCGGACGATCCGACGCCGCGACCTTGTCCTCGACCCAGGCGCTCAGGCCCGCGTTGCCGGCCGCTGCGATGGCCTCGACGGCGGCCGAACCACCCTGGCCAGCCGCGTCGAAGGCGGTGGTGCGGACGGTCAGTACCTTCTTGGAATCGTTGGACTTTACCGTCTGAATCGCGTTGCCCGCGTAGATCGGGCGTTCGAACGTGGACCCGTCCACGATGGCGGTGACGTCCGACAAAACCATCACGTCCAGCAGCGCCGCGACGCGCGGCAGGATGTTTTTCGCGCTCGCCGTGGACGGAGCAACGATATGTTCATAATTGCCTGCCAGGCTGACCACCAGATCGGCGACCGGCTCGGCCAGGCCGTTGGCATAGGCGGCGTCATCCGCCACCAGAACCTTTGCCACGCCGTCGATCTTCGACGCGGCCTCGCCTGCGGCAGCGGGGCCCGCAACCAGAACGGTCACATCGCCCAGCGATTTGGCAGCGGTCACCGCCTTGGCGGTGGCGTCCAGCGCCAGTGCACCACCGGCGATTTCTGCAAGGAGAAGAACAGCCATTACACGATCCCCTTTTCTTTCAGCTTCGACACCAGCTCGTCGACCGAGCCAACCATTTCCCCGGCCGAACGCGCGGCGGGCTCTGCCGTCTTGACGACGGTCAGGCGCGGCGTGACATCGACGCCGAAATCGGCGGCGGTCTTTTCGTCCAGCGGTTTCTTCTTGGCTTTCATGATGTTGGGCAGCGAGGCGTAGCGCGGCTCGTTCAGGCGCAGGTCGGCGGTGACGATCGCCGGCAGCTTCACCTTGATGGTCTGCAGACCGCCGTCCACTTCGCGGGTCACGACGGCATGCTCGCCCTCGATCGCAACCTCAGAGGCATAGGTCGCCTGACCCCAGCCCAGCAGCGCCGCCAGCATCTGGCCGGTCGCGTTCATGTCGTTGTCGATCGCCTGTTTGCCCGCGATCACCAGGCCCGGCGCCTCGGCGTCGATCACGGCCTTTAGGATCTTGGCCACCGCCAGCGGCTCGATATCTTGGTGCACGTCGTCGGCGGCCACGACGAGGATCGCCCGGTCCGCGCCCATCGCCAGCGCCGTGCGCAGCGTTTCCTGCGCCTGTTTCACGCCGATCGACACGACGACAAGCTCGTCCGCCTTGCCCGCTTCCTTCAGACGGATCGCCTCTTCAACCGCAATCTCGTCGAACGGGTTCATCGACATCTTCACATTCGCGAGACCAACTCCGCTACCGTCCGCCTTAACGCGAACCTTCACGTTGTAATCAATTAGGTGTTTTATAGGTGCAATTATTTTCATTGGCGTTTATCGTCTTGGAAATTTGCAATGGCAGTAACGGCCCGGGTTCCAGGCCGTTACTTGGGATGTGTCTCTGTCAATTCGCAGTATAACCGCCATCTACTACAATCTCTGCTCCGTGAACGAACGATGACTCATCCGATGCGAGGAACAGGACCGCATTCGAAACCTCTTCAGGTTTGCTTGGCCGCTTGAGCAGCGTGGCCCCCAGAATTGCCTGCCGGGTCTCTTCGTCGGCGTGTAGCAGATCTTTTGTCATGGGAGTATCGATGACACCGGGATGGATCGAATTGACACGTATGCCACTTTCGGCCAGGTCGACTGCGCAGGATTTGGTCAACATCCGTACGGCGCCTTTGGATCCAATGTAGGCTCCCGCCGAAGCGGCACCAACAATCCCATAGATTGAAGAAATATTGATAATTGATGCTTTTTCGGTCTCTTTCATCAATGGAACCGCGGCTCGGATACCGAGATAAACACCGCGTACATTGACGTTGATCGTCATGTCAAATTCGTCAGGCGAGGTTTCGTGGAGCGGCTTCAGAATGAGAATGCCAGCGTTGTTCACTAGCACATCAAGTCGACCAGCACTTGATTGCACCGTGGAGATGACATTCTTCCAATCTTCTTCAAGCGTCACGTCATGCTGAATGAATTCCGCCTTCCCTCCGGCTCCAATGATACCTTTTACTACGCTTTCACCCGCTTCCGTATCACGGTCGGTTACAAATACATGCGCGCCTTCACGTGCCAGCGTTTCACAATGGGCTTTTCCCATGCCCATGGCGCCACCTGTTACCAGTGCGACTTTTCCGGATACCCGTCCCATAGTTCTCTCCTGAGTGTTCATGAACAAATTTAATTGTTTCCGCCGGGTTTTCTTAATGCCCGACGGAATTCTTTACACCTTCTCGGCAGTGCGGTCGCGGATCAGGGATGTATAACCTTCCTCCTTAACCGCACTAATGGCATTGCGATAATTGCCAATCCCGGCCATGTAGAACATCACCGCATTCTTCTTTCCGGGGATATTTGCGCCGAAGATCCAGCTTTCAGCTTTGGGGAAGAGTGTCATGTCGGCGATTTCACGGCAGGTGCCAACCCAAGCGTCGCGCGCCTCCACGGTTGGCTCCACACTTTGAACCCCCTCTTCTTCCATTGCGCAAATCGTGTCAGCGATCCATTCAACTTGCGTCTCAATGCTGGGGGGCAGGTTAGTGAAGGGGCCATTAGGGCCAAGGATCATGAAGAAGTTAGGGAAGTCTACCTCCATCATGCCGAGGTAACCGAGTGGGCCTTCCTTCCAAGTGTCGCGCATGGTCACGCCTCCGCGTCCGCGGAGGTCCATTTTGACGTAATTGCCGTCGACCGCATCGAAACCAGTGGCAAAGATTACGATGTCAAGCTCATGCTCCTCGCCGCTTTCGAGACGAATGCCGTTCGGAGTGAACTCTGCGATCGGATCGGCCTTCACGTCGGCGAGGGTCACGTTGTCTCGGTTGTAGACCTCGTAATAGTTGTTTCCGCAAAGCGGGCGCTTGGCGTAAAGGTCCTTCGGCGTCAGTTTCTCTGCGACCTTGGGGTCCTTCACGATTTGCTTGATCTTGCCCTTGATGAAGTCAGCGGCCGCATCATTGGCCACTTGGCTGGTCGCAATATCGCAAAAGGTGCCAAACATGAAATAGAAACCACCGCCGCGCTGCCAGGCGGCTTCGAAGACCCGCTCCCGTTCCTCGGGCGAGGCGGTTTCGGCGGGTTCGGCGCTTTCTTCGAAGCCGAAGGCCACAACAGAATTCTTCACTTGATTCCAGATATTATCGTAGTTCGCCTTTTGCTCGGCGATGGTAGCATCGTCTTGCGGGGTGTTCCCAATCGGCACGACATATTGTGCAGAGCGCTGAAAAACAGTCAGGTGTTTTGCAATTGGTGCCGTTGCAGTGATAACCTGAACACCCGTCGAGCCGGTGCCGATAATGCCCACGCGTTTGTTGCTCAAGTCCACTCCCTCGGGCCAGGCACCTGTGTGTAAGATACGGCCTTTGAAATCATCGATGCCCTTGAATTTTGGAACATTCGTTGCGGACAAGAGACCGAGGCCAGTGACAAGGTATTTTGCGGTAACTGTCTCACCACTATCAGTGATCACGTTCCAGAGACCGGTTTTTTCATTATAGTGCGCGCCATCCACTTTGGTGTCGAACTTGTAGCTGCGTCGAAGATCGAGATGATCCGCTACCTCGTTCATGTATTCGAGGATCTCGGGCTGGGTCAGATACCGGGTTTTCCAGCGGCCTTTTCGAAGCAACTCTTTGTCAAAAGAATAGCGATAGACATAGCTTTCCGTGTCTGACAGCGCACCGGGATATCGGTTCCACCACCAGGTGCCGCCAACGTCACTGGCGCTGTCATAGCCCCGGACGTTCAGTCCCTGCTCGTTGCGAAGTTTGTGGACAGCGTAAAGCCCGCCGAAGCCCGCGCCAATGACGACTGCGTCAAAATCCGCTCCGACCGTTTTAGTATTCTCAGTCTGAATGTTCATATCACTCCTCCCAGAGTAAGACCGCTCCGCCCCGCAGATTGCGGGTGAGATGCTAGATGAATGTTTCGTAGGGGTTTGTCTCGCACCGCACCGCAATGCAGTGCGAGTACAGGTCTCAGAGGGCCCGATACCATGCGGCGATGCGACCAAGTTCCTCGTTTGCCTCGGGCGCGCGTCCCGAAAGCGCGGGAAAGACATGCTGCATGCCTTCGACGATAGACAGGGTCACGTTTACGCCCTGTGCCTTGGCCTTTTCGTGCAACCGTTCGGCATCGCTCTTAAGCGTCTCGGCCCCTCCGGCATTGATATAGAGCGGCGGGTAACCGGTGAAATCGTTCTCCAGCGGGTTGGCCAACGGATTAAGCGGATCCGTGCCTTCACCGAGGAACATCCCCGCCATCGCTTCGAGGATCGGTTTGCCGACTAGCGCATCGGTTTCCGCGTTGGTTTCCAGTGTTTCCCCGCGCATCGCCATGTCGAGCCAGGGCGAATAGGCGATGACCGCTCCGGGCAGTGGCAACCCAAGTTCGCGTAACTTCAGCACGCTGGCGATGGCAAGATTGCCGCCAGCACTGTCGCCAGCCGTCAGAATATTTCTTGCCTTGAAACCCTTATCCAGCAGCGCTTTGTATGCGGCTACTGCATCTTCGATCTGCGCCGGAAATGGGTGCTCGGGTGCGCGCCGATAGTGCAGGATCACCGACGTAACCCCAAGCACCTTAGCGAGGTGCCCTGCCATTTTTCGATGACTATCGGCTGAGCCGACGGCAAAGCCGCCACCATGAGTGTAAACAATTACACGCGAGGTATCTGCCCCGGCTGGTAGGGCCCAGATAGCCTCAACTCCTCCGACATGATCGCTTTTGTAGCTAACGTTTTCCGGCTCTAGTGCGGGCTGCCCCCATTCATCGAACATGCTGCGCAGGTTCGCGATCGTCAGGTCTGGGTTCTCGACCATCTGATCGGTCCAATTCTGATAAAGCGCCCGCAGCGTATCCGCTTCTCTACTGATTTCCATGTTTATCCTCCCAAGCATAACATTTGGCAAAGCCACCAACTGACGTCGCCAATCTCGAAGACGTCAAACGGTCAACGGCATACGCCAATTATCTCAGAGTAAGGGCGAAAAATGCGCCATGTATTGAACAATCCTGCTTTGGAAATAGTATGATCGTGCTCAGCCTGTCGTGAGGCAGATATGCCCGTTACTAGGCTCTGTTGATGGCGTGGATACCCCCTCCCGACGGCATCGCAATGTGCCACTATGATGAGCGTTAAAAGCCATCACAGAAGGAAGGAGCATCTATGTCCGAAATTAAAATTATCGGTGTCGACTTGGCAAAGCGCGTTATCCAGTTGCATGGTGCGTACAATGATGGGTCAGTCGCGTTTCGCAAAAAGCTTTCACGAGGCCAGTTTCTCGCGTTCGTGGCACAGCAACCCAAATGCATGATCGCCATGGAGGCGTGGCCACGGCGTATGGCTGGGGCCGCGAATTTGAGAAGCTGGGGTGCGACGTGCGGTTGATACCGCCGGTCTATGTGAAGCCGTTCGTCAAACGCCAGAAGAATGATGCGACCGATGCAGAGGCCATCTTGGAGGCTGCATTGCGTCCAACCATGCGCTTTTTCGCAGTGAAGACGGAAGATCAGCAGGCCCGTGCCATGCTGTTTCGCACGCGGCAGATGTTTGTCGGCCAGCGCCCCCAGATGATCAACGCTTTACGCGGCCACCTCGCCGAACACGGATTGGTCGCGGCCCGCGGGCCTGCCCATCTCAAGCGACTCGCGGACGCAATCGCAGGTGATGACACCGCGCTGCATGCTGAGGTTCGTGACCTCGGCCGGATGTATCTGGGGCAGATTGAGGGGCTGAATACGCGTGTTGCAGAGCTTGACGCGAAGATGCGATGTGCCGCCAAGAAAGCCGACTTGGTGCGCCGAACACAAACCATGCCGGGCGTGGTTCCTGTCACGGCGCTTGCGATCGAGACATTTGCCCGTGACCTGGCCACCTTCCGGCGCGGGTGCGATTTTGCCGCCTGGCTTGGGCTTGTGCCGAAGCAGCACTCGACGGGCGGCAAAGCCCGGCTCGGGAAGACCTCGAAGATGCGACAGCGCGACTCCGGACACTCTTGGTCTCTGGCGCTATGGCTGTCCTCCAGGCTGTCGAGCGGTTTGACACACCGAATAATGGCTGGCTGAAACGCCTACTAACCCGCAAGCCGCGCATGGGTCGCCGCGATTGCGCTGGCCAACAAGATGGCGCGTGGCCTCTGGGCCATCATAATGAAACAAGAGGATTACCGGAATCCGGTGGCGGCGATGGCATAGCGAAGACGGCATGCCACGACGTCCCGGTAAGTTGGGAGTGTGAGGAGGTCACTGAAAAGTAAGGGCAAAGGATCGATCAGATCCGGGTCAGAGAAAGCAGCATTTGTGCAGGAGCCACCGAGCTCGGTTTGTTGATATGCCTCTGGTCCGCGCATCGCCATACCGGCCCGCGGTTACATCAGCGCCGCACACAGAGGCCTGATACATGACCGCACCCGATCACACGCTCGCGCCGTTCAAAAAATCACTTGCACCAATGGGGGCATGCATGCACAAATCCCGTGTCGGACTCATCTTATGAATCCAGCGTGGTAGCTGAGGTGCATGAGCAGACCGACAACCCCGACATACAAGACCATGAACTGGCCCGCTTATAACGAAGCGCTCAAGCGCCGTGGCTCGCTGACGATCTGGTTTGACCCCGAGATGAGCTGGGAGGCCGTGCCGACAGGCAGAAGAGTTACAGCGACGCCGCGACCCAGACCTGTCTTTCGATGAAGGTCCTGTTCGGCATGGCCTTGCGACAGGCGACCGGGTTCGTCGAGAGCCTGTTGCGGCTGATCGGTCTCGACTGGACGGTGCTCGACTTCAGCACCCTGTCCCGGCGCCAGAAGACCCTGGCCGTGAACATCCCGTATCGCGGCTCCAAAGGGCCGTTGCACTTGTTGGTGGACAGCACGGGGATCAAGCTTGAAGGTGAGTGGCATGCCCGCAAGCATGGCGGCCCCAAGCGACGGGTCTGGCGCAAGATCCACCTCGGGATCGACGAGCAAACGTTGGAAGTGCGCGCTGTTCAGATCACCGGGAGCCACATCGGTGACGCTCCAGTGTTACCCAACCTTCTTGAACAGATCCCGGCAGACCAGCAGTGTCACGGCTGACGGTGCGTATGACACACGAAAATGCCAGGACGCGATTGCGGACCGTGGCGTCCACGCCGTTATCCCACCAGGTAAGAACGCAAAGTCTTGGAAGACCATCACCGCCTAAGCCGCGTCGAGACGAAGATGCACTGTGTTAAGTTGCTGGGGCAGCGCCTTATGGCGCGGGACTTTGACCGTCAGGTCGCGAAAACCCTTTCTAAATAACGAGGCACCCTCCAGTCGCAAGGGTCCTCTTTGACAAGCGCGCTAAACAGCGCGGTCAACCGATCCTTGCCGATATTTTTGGCGTGGTGCATCAGGCCTCCCCGCCAGCGGGGAAATCCGTAGCCGTGAATCATTACTAGGTCGATGTCTTGCGGTTTTTCTGCTACGCCTTCGTCAAGGATATCGCAGGCTTCCGCCACCATTGTGAGCAAGAGCCTTTCTACGATTTCGTCAGCTGAGAACTCGCGGCGAGTGAAGTTCATTTCTTCTGAGACACGGAGTATTTCGCTAGCGACCAGCTCCGAATGTGAGGGTTTGCCGTCTGGCCCATAGTCGTACCATCCGGCGCCCGATTTGCGTCCTAGGCGTTTGTGCTTTTCGACCAGCCGCTCGACCAAGGGCACGTGACCACAGCAGTTCCCTTCGGCAACTGCCTTGCGACGGATATTCGCGTAGGCGATGTCCAGCCCCGACATGTCCTGTGCAGCATATGGACCCATCGCCATACCGAATCCGCGCATAGCCGCGTCGATCTCGTCGACATTAGCCCCCTCCACCAGAAGGCGATTAGCGGCGCGACGGTAGCTCGACAAAATTCGGTTTCCGATGAAGCCATCGCAAACACCAGACAGTACCGGGATTTTACCAAGCCTGTGCGCCAGCACAAGTGCTGCACCTAATGTTCCGTCTGACGTTCGGTCGCTCCTGACGACTTCCAGAAGTTTCATAATATGCGCAGGACTGAAGAAATGCATCCCTACAAAGCGTGCCGGGTGTTTCAACCCATCAGAGAGCCGATTTACATCGAGATAGGATGTGTTTGTGGCAATGATGGTCTCGGGTGGCAGTGCGCCTTCGAGTTCGGTCAGGATCGCGGTCTTAACCGCAAAATCCTCGAAGGCCGCCTCGATTGCTAGATCGGTTGGTGGCAGAGCGTCATAGCCTGAGACCGTAACCAGCCGGTCTTCAACCGTCTTTGCCGCATCGACGGACAGAATACCGCGACTGATACCCTGATCAATCAGCTTTTGCAGGTTTTTACTGGCCCACTCGGCGGACGAGGCACTACGTTCGACGACAGTCACCGAGATCCCTGCGGTCGCCAGCGTGTACGCAATAGCTGCGCCCATATTGCCACCACCGACCACGATGGCGGTTTCAGCATCTCGGGAAGGTCGGGGGTAGGCGCGCCCCTTGTTGGTTGCGGTACGCTCGGTGAAGAAAACGTGCCTAAGGGCCCGCGCCTGATCCGAGGTACGAAGGTCCAAAAACGCAGAGCGCTCGCTGGCTAGTGCGTCGTGCAGCGGCGTCGTCGCACTGGTCGCGACTAGGTTCACCGCAACCTGCGGGGCATTCTGGCCAGGCATACGCCGCGCTACATGCGCTCGGGCGACTTCCGCTGCGACGTGGTTTGGCTTTGGTGAAGGAAGATTGTCGGGTGCCTGTGCCGCCTCAAGTACATCGTCATCGAGAGCTATGGCCGCGCCAAGCGGGTCATCGGCTAGCAGCTGGATCAGTCCCATTTTCAGTGCCTGCTCGGCGGAAACAGCCTTCCCGGTGACAATCATGTCAAGCGCAGCTTCAATACCGATAAGTCGCGGCAGTCTTTGGGTTCCCCCTGCGCCAGGCACGATCCCCAAGTTTACCTCTGGCAAGCCCAGTTTGGCAGAAGTTGAGGCGATGCGATAGCAGCAAGCCAGAGCAATCTCTAGTCCCCCACCAAGCGCAGCCCCGTTGATTGCTGCGATAGTAGGAATCGGGAGGTGTGCAAGTTGCATCAGCACATCATTTAGTTGTGGATCAACAGGCAACTTACCGAATTCCTTCGCATCCGCGCCCGCGACGAAGGTCGTTCCTGTGCCGGTGATAATCAGCCTGGTAGCCCCAGTTTCGAGGACTTTGAAGATACAGTGTTGTATTCCAGCCCGAACCTCCGCGTTGATTAGGTTAAGCGGCGAATTGTCTATGGTCAGAATTGCTGCGTCATTTGAGAAGCTTAATTCAACAGGCATGGGCATCCTCACAGCACTGGCGCGCGATTGCGCGAGATAAATTTGGTAATGAGATAGCCTTCGAAGGTTTCCGTCCCGCCTTCAGTCCCATAGCCGCTGTCTCTCACGCCTCCAAACGGAGTCTCGGGCAGAGCGAGGCCGAACTGGTTGATGCTTACCATACCTGCCTGCAAACCCGCAGCTGCTTTATCTGCACGCTCTAACGAATTGGTAAAGACATAGGACGCCAGCCCGAAGGGTAGCCCGTTGGCCCGCGACAGTCCGTCCTCTATGTCACGAAAAGACGAGACGACAGCAATCGGGCCGAAGGGTTCTTCGCGCATCAAGTCAATGTCGTCGTTGGGCGTATCGACGATTGTCGGGGCATAGAAGTTACCATGATTTCCAAGCCTTTTGCCTCCCGTCAACACCCGTGCGCCGTTTTCGCGGGCATCCTCGACGAGCTTTTCCATCGCATTCACGCGTCCGCGATGACACAATGGCCCCATCTGTGTGCCCTCGGTTAAACCATCGCCCACCTTTACGCTCTCAAATGCTGAAACTAGCTCGGACAGAAATCGGTCGTAGATGCCTTGTTGTACGTAAAACCGGGTTGGGGCGATGCACACCTGGCCTGCATTGCGCAGCTTGTTGCCCGCCAAGGCGCGCGCCGCGGCCGTGGCATCGGCGTCGTCGAACACCAATACGGGCGCGTGACCGCCGAGTTCCATCGTCGCCCGCTTCATGTGGCGGCCAGCCAATTCTGCCAGATGCTTGCCCACCTCGACCGAACCGGTGAAGGTGATCTTGCGCACCTCGGGGCGCGCAATAAGAGTTTCCGAAATGAAGGCCGCATTACCCCAGACAAGGTTCAGACAGCCTTCGGGCAAGCCTGCATCCAGCAGATAGCGCGCAATTGCCATGCAGCCCGCCGGAGCCTCTGCCGGGGCTTTCAAGATCATCGTGCAACCTGACGCAAGCGCCGCCGCGACCTTGCGTACCGCTTGGCTCAGCGGAAAATTCCAAGGCGTGATGGCAAGGCAGACGCCTATCGGTTCGCGCACGACAAGCTGCTGTACCCCCGGGCTGCGCGATGGAATGATGCGCCCATAAATGCGCCGACATTCCTCGGCGTGCCAGTCGACGTGGTCAGCTGAGGCGCGGACCTCAGCCAAGGCCTCAGCCAGCGGCTTGCCTTCATCGAGAGTGATCCAGCCAGCGATCAGTCTGTCATTTTGGCGCAGCAGGTCGGCAAACCGTCGCAAAATTGCACTTCGTTCCATGGGAGAGCTGTTTTTCCATCGGCGAAAAGCTGATTCGGCCGAGTGAACCGCATGGTCCAGATCTGCGGCGCTAGCCTGCGGAATCTGTCCGATAGTTTGCCCGTTTGCAGGGTTTATGACTGCACGATCCTCCGGCGTGGGAGAAGCGATCCAGTCCCGTCCGATGAGGTGCTGGATGGTCGGATAATTCATTTCTTTCATGGCGTTATGCCCTCGCTCAGTTGTGTCATCCGCAGGATCCGGCACGAAGGGGACCAGATGGACGACTTTAGTTTTCCGCATAGCGGAAAAGTTTACCACAGTATTGACGCGGACGTTATCGATCGTTTAGATGTGTTTCAAGACGCATAATTCTTCCCGAGGAGGGATGTCGTGAGACCAAGGAAAGACCGCACCAAGGACGCCGAGAGACAGGACCGCGATTTTGTCACGGCGTTGGCGCGCGGCTTGGAGCTGTTGCGGGCCTTTCGGCGGGAAGGGGAAGCTCTGGGGAATGGTGAGTTGGCCGAGCGCACTGGCCTGAGCAGATCGACGGTCTCCCGGCTGGCCTATACACTGAACAAGCTGGAATACCTCAGCTACGACCCGGATACAGCACGTTATCGACTGGCCCCTCCAGTGCTTTCGTTGGGTTTCTCCTGCCTTGCAGGGATTCCGCTGCGGCAACTGGCGAAGCCCTTTATGCAGGAGCTGGCTGATTACACAGGCATGCCGGTGGCCATGGCCAGTCGTGACCGGCTATCGATGGTCTATCTGGAGCGGTGCAAGGGCACTAATGCCGTCACGCTGGCGATCGAGGTTGGTGCCCATATTAAACTGGCCACGACCGCGGTTGGTCGCGCCTGCATAGCGGCGCACGACCCGGATGAGCGGGCCAGAATTCTGGCCCTTGTGGAGGAACATGAAGGCGACAACTGGCCGAATGTGCAGCCCGGAATCGAAGCAGCTATCGCAGACTACCAACAGCACGGTTACTGCACGTCCTTCACGGAGTGGAAACGTGATGTGAACGCTGTAGCGGTGCCCTTCGTGCCGAAGGACGGCTCACCCATTATTGCCTTCAACTGCGGTGGCCCTTCGCAAACCCTTACGCGCGACTGGATCGAAAGCGACGTCGCGCACCGCCTTGTCGATCTTGTCCGCCGCGTTGCGGCGGTCGCACCCTGAACAATAGAGAGCATCATGGCCCTTGATAAAGATACCCTTTCCCAGTTTCTCGACGCGCTCGACCGCTTCGTGAAAGAGCGACTAATCCCTTACGAGGATCGCGTCGCCGACGAGGATGTGATTCCGCCGATGCTGGTCGATGAAATCCGCATGATGGGCCTTTTCGGCATGTCGATCCCGGAAGATTTCGGCGGGCTCGGCTTGTCGATGATAGAGGAAGTGCAAGCCGCTTTCGTTCTTGGCCAGGCTTCGCCTGCGTTCCGGTCGCTAGTTGGCACCAACAACGGGATCGGCTCTCAGGGAATCATCATCGATGGAACCGACGAGCAGAAGGCGCAGTATCTACCAGCTCTCGCGTCCGGAGATATGATCGCATCCTTCGCCCTAACCGAGCCAGATGCTGGGTCGGATGCTGGCAGTCTGCGCACTACGGCGCGGCGTGACGGTAACGATTTCCTTCTGAACGGCACGAAACGCTACATTACCAATGCACCGCGTGCCGATCTATTCACGGTTTTTGCCCGGACCAATCCAGAGGCGGAAGGTTCTGCCGGCGTAAGCGCCTTTCTCGTCGAGGCAGGGACGCCAGGCATAACGCTTGGCCAGCCTGACAGGAAGATGGGGCAGAAGGGCTCGCACACATGCGACGTCATCCTTGACAATGTCCGCGTGCCTGCCGCGAACATTATCGGCGGGCCGGACCGTCTGAACAAGGGCTTTAAGACAGCAATGAAAGTCCTTGACCGGGGCCGACTGCATATTTCTGCCGTCTGTGTGGGCGCCGCCGAACGGCTGATCCGTGACAGCCTATCCTATGCGATGGAACGCAAACAATTCGGTGAACCCATCGCTGAAAAGCAACTGATCCAAGCCATGCTGGCTGACAGTCGCGCCGAGGCCTTCGCAGCGCGTTGCATGATCGAAGAAACAGCACGCCGCAAGGACGCTGGTCAGAACGTGTCGACTGATGCTGCCTGCTGCAAGATGTTTGCCAGTGAGATGGTAGGTCGAGTGGCCGATCGCGCAGTGCAAATCCACGGCGGTGCAGGATACATGGCCGAATATGCGGTCGAGCGCTTCTATCGCGATGTGCGTCTCTTCCGCATCTACGAGGGGACAACCCAGATTCAGCAAATACTGATCGCGCGGAATATGATCCGCACTGCAGCAGCTTAACAGGAGCGAAGACAAACTATGGACTTCAATTTCCTTTCCACCCCGAGGATCGTCTGCGAGAGCGGTGGGCTTGGCCGGATCGGCAGCCTGATGCAAGATTTGTCTTGCACCCGTGCGCTGGTCGTGACGGACCCGGGCATATTGGCCTGTGGTTTTGCGGACGAGGCAGCCGCCTCACTTAGGGCTGCTGGCATCGAGGTTGAGATTTTTCATAAAGTCGAAGCGGACCCCCCGATCGCTGTCGTCGAGGCCGCGGTAGAGGTCGCGCGGGCCTTTGGTGCTGACGGAATCATCGGACTTGGCGGCGGCAGTTCACTGGACACTGCCAAGGTCATCGCAGCGGCGGTAGCCAACGATCAACCGATTACGGACATGATCGGGATTAATCAGGTCACCGATAAACGCTTGCCACTGATCCAGGTGCCAACCACGGCAGGGACCGGATCAGAGGTAACATGGGTGTCCGTGCTGACTTCGGAAAGCCACGAAAAAAAAGCGGTATATGCACCGCAGCTTCTGCCTGACGTTGCCTTGCTAGATGCAAAGCTAACATTGGGAATGCCTCGTCACATCACAGCGGCCACGGCGTTAGACGCAATGGTTCACGCCATTGAGGCAGTAACCAGTCGCACCAGAAAGAATCCCATTTCCGATGGAATGGCGGACAAAGCGCTGGTGCTTCTCGGTCAGAACTTACCAATCGTCATGGAAACGCCTTCGGACCTGTCAGCGCGAGAGGCCATGCTGTTGGGGGCGACACTGGCTGGGATGGCCTTCATTAATGCCAGCGTGGGGGCGATTCATGCCTTGTCATACCCACTTGGAACAGGTTTCAAGGTTCCTCACGGGCACGCAAACGCTCTGGTCGCAGGACCAGTGATGAGGTTCAACATGCCCGTTGCAGAAGCTGAATATGCTCGTCTATCGCGGTTACTACTGCCCTCGCGGCCTTTCAACTCTGATGCGGCTGCGGCCCATGGCCTGATCGACGAGATGGAACGGATGCTAGTCGAAAGCGGACTTGAGTCTCGACTTTCTGGTGTCGGAGTGACCGAGGCAGCCATTCCCGGAATGGCTAATGAGGTCGTGACCGGTATCACGCGATTGCTGGAGACCAACCCGCGCGACATGACAGCCGAAGATGTGTCGCGCCTCTATCAGGAGGCGCTTTGATGGCTGGCTCATTGGACGGGATCAAGGTGGTCGACCTCAGCCGCGTGCTGGGCGGGCCTTACTGCACCCAAATGCTTGCGGATCATGGCGCTGAGGTCATCAAGGTGGAGCCGCCTCTGGGCGACGAGACCCGCAGTTGGGGCCCGCCTTTCAATGATGAACTCAGCGCTTATTTCTCTGGCGCCAACCGCAACAAGCGGTCCATCGCTATCGATCTGCAGCAACCGGAAGGGCGCGACCTGATTTTGCGGTTTCTTCAGGATGCGGATGTTTTAGTTCACAATTTTAAGTCTGGTACTCTTGAAAAATGGGGGCTTGGTTATGCTGATGTTCTCAGGGCACGTTTTCCTAGACTGGTACTCTGCCATGTGACTGGATTTGGTTCCGATGGCCCACTTGGCGGTTTTCCCGGCTATGACGCCGTGGTACAAGCTATGACGGGCCTCATGAGCATCAACGGCAATCCCTCCGAAGGCCCGACACGCATGGGTACGCCCATCGTGGACATCGGCACCGGTCTGATCGCCTGTAACGCTATTCTCGCCGCACTTTTGGAACGGGGCCGGTCCGGATTGGGCCAAGCCATCGAAGTGCCGCTATATGATTGCGCGATCAGCATGATGCATCCCCAAGCGGCTAATTCCCTCATGTCCGGACAGATACCAATGGCGACCGGCAATGGGCATCCAAATATCGTACCATACGACATGTTCGAAACAAGTAATGGCAAACTCTATCTGGCTATCGGTAACAATGGTCAGTTCGCAAAACTCTGTGACGTGCTTGGCCTACCTGAGGTGCCCTGCGATCCACGATTTGCCGACAATGCCGCGCGTCTTGCGCATCGGTCAGAGATGACAGAGGTCTTGTCAGAGTGCCTGGTGCAACATGACGCCTTCAAACTTGAGCCGGTGCTTTTGAAAGCTGGGATTCCCGCCGGAGTCGTTCGGAATGTGAATGAAGCGTTGGAGCATCCACACACCCGACATCGCGGCATGGTGGTATCAGTTGGCACCTACCGCGGCACCGGCGTGCCAGCACGCTTGTCGCGTACCCCCGGAGCGGTTCGCGCGGCACCGCCTCGCTTCGGGCAGCATAGTAGGGAGTTGCTTAGCGAGGCTGGACTGACAGAAGCTGAAATCGATAGATTGACTCAAGCGAATATCGTTCGAGAAGAACCGCGGATGCGCGAGACGACCTAAGCCGAAATTTCAGCTCAAGCGGACGATCGTGAAAAAGTTCAGGGAGGCCAAGATGGAAAGACTGCTCATATCACCGGACCGGATACCCGAATGGATTCCCGGCACGACTACGTTGGACAGTTCCGGGTGCAACTGGAACGGCATTACCCTGAAGGGCTATCGTTATGAGCGACAAGACGCGGCAATTCCCCCCATGCGCGACTATATGATTGTTGCATATGATGGCGCGCCAACCACTATGCGCCGCACGAGTGGCGGCCCATGGCAAAGCGCGCGCGTAGAGAAAGGTAGGATTTCCTTGCTCACGCGTGCAGAGGAATCCACTTGGAGTTGGTCCGAGCCTATCACGGTTAGACACGTCTATCTCAGTCACAGTGAACTCGAAAACACGGCCCTTTCGGTCTTTGATCGTGACCCGAAGTCCATTGAGATCAATGATTGTCTGTCTGCGAAGGACCCCTGTATCCTGAACTGCATCCAATTGCTAGAGAATGAGCTAAAGAACGGTGGAATCGGCCAGAGATTGATCATCGACGCCCTGCGCATCCAGATCGCCGTTCACCTTCTGCGTCAGTACGCCAAGGTCTCTTTGACCAGCGACGCAAACTCGAACTTCAGCCCTGCTCAAAGGCAGAGAATCATCGATCTCGTTGAAAGCTGCTTAGGTGAAAACCTCAGTCTGGAAGACATGGCCGCATCTATCGGTTTCAGCCAGTTTCACTTTTCGCGTCAGTTCAAGGCGGAGTTTGGGTTGGCACCGTATGCATATGTTTTGCGCAAGCGAATATCGAAGGCCCAGGAGATGCTGAGAAAGGGTAATGCCCCCCTGAAAGTGGTCGCGCTTGACTGCGGTTTTGCAGATCAGAGTCATTTTAGTCGAACTTTTCGAAAAATGACAGGCGCGACCCCCGCCGAATTCCGGCGCATGGCATAATGACCGGAAAACTATTCCTTCCTATCGCTGTCACGCACCAGAGACAAAGAAATGTTGAGCCCGTAACGCTGCAATGAATGTACCAGAAACAGAATTTAAACCACGATTTGCCTTCGAACGCAGGATTTTCTTTGGCGACTGTGACCAGCTGGGAATCGCCTTTACTGGCCGGATTACGAATTTCGCGCTGGAAGCGATCGAGACTTTCTGGGACGATTTGCTTTCAGGCCGGGGCTGGCTTTTTCTACTCACGGAAAGAAACACGGCCATGCCTTTTGTCTCTATGGACCTACAATTCCATGCGCCGGTGAAAGCAGGCGCGAACCTAGCATGCGAGGTCTATGTGGTCCATGTCGGGGAAAGTTCAGTTGGTCTAAAAGTTGTCGGCCGTCAGCATGACTTGATTTGCTTCGAATGCGAAACGAAGTCAGTTTTCCGAGATGCTTCAACATTTGGTAAAGTCAAAATTGAAAGCTCAATTCGGCAGATTTTGCTCGCGGAAGTGGGTTCGGAAAATCAAACAGTGAGCTAGGCCTGTAGGCTTTGGAGACAGCAAAGCCTGTGCAAAACGATCTCATGTAAGGGAACACAAGAAAAAGCCAGAGAAAGGGAAGCCCGGGTGCCGGGCTTGAAAGGATAGAGAGAGGCTCTTCCGGGTCCGGCGTGACAAGGACCCTGACCATGGCCAAGACCACAACCCGCCCGAAACCCGCCACTGCGAAGAAAACCGAAGCCACTGAGTTGTCCGTGCCTGGCGGCGGGACCGACATCCGGATGATCCCGCTCGACCAGTTGGAGCCGAGCCCGCTCAACGTTCGAAAAGTTGCGGCCAGCGCCAGCGACGATGCTGAGCTCCTCGTCAGTATCCGCGAGACCGGAATTAAACAGAATCTGGTGGTTCATGCGCTGTCAGAGACACGTTTTGCAGTCGATGCCGGCGGTCGTCGCCTCAAGGCGCTGAAGCAGCTCGCTGAGGACAGCGTCATCCCCGCCGATCACCCCGTGCCCTGCCTCGTCGATGATAAGCGCAACGCCATCCTTACTTCTGCAACTGAAAACCTCCAGCGCGCGGCGATGCACCCCGCCGACCAGTTCGAGGCTTTTGAGGCGATGATCGCCGAGGGCCGCAGCGAAGACGAGATCGCGCTCAAATTCGGCGTCTCCGTCGACCTGGTGCGCCGCCGCCTCAAACTCGCCCGTGTCGCGCCCGAGATCATCGAGCAGTTCCGCGCGGGTGATCTGACCCTTGAATGCGTGATGGCTTTCACACTGACCGACGACCATGATCGCCAGCTGGCGGTCTGGAACGCAGTGAAGGGCGGCTATCACATCCATCCGCAAAGCATCAAACGCCATCTTACCGAGACCGCCCATTCGGCGAACTCGGCCATCGGGCGCTTTGTCGGCATTGAGGCCTATGAGGCGGCGGGTGGTGTTCTGCTGCGCGATCTCTTCGACGACCGCGCCAGCGCCCATATGGAGAACCCCGAACTCCTAGAGCGTCTCGCCATCGAAAAGCTGCAGGCTGCGGCGAAAACCTTCGAGGGAACGTGGAAATGGGTCGAGGTGCATCTCTCGGTGGATTACGGCGCGTTTCGCAGCTTCGGGCGGGTCTATCCGCAGGACATCGACCCCGATCCGGACCTGCTCACCGAAGAAGAACGTCTCATTGCGCGCGAGGAAGAACTGGCGGCGAAGAATGACGGCGAGGACTGGACGGACGCGGAGACGGAAGAATATTATGCCATCGAGCCGCGCCTGCGCGAGATCGAGGCCCTGCAACGCGAACGGCAGCCTTACGCGGACGAAGATCGTGCCATCGCGGGCGTGGTTCTGACCATCGGTCATGACGGCGCGCTGCGTGTCGAGAAAGGCCTCGTGCGGCCAGAAGATATCCCCGCTGCGGTCGTCCCGAGCGAAAATAGTGCTGACGCGGGTGATGCCCCGTCTCCTGTCCGCCCGAACGTGACGCCGCCAACCTCCTCGACACCGGTGCCCACCTCCGACCCGGCCGCGACCTTGCGCAAGGCGAACGGGATTTCGGCGAGCCTCGCCGACGATCTGCGCGCGACGCGTCAGCATATCCTTCGGGCGCATCTGGCGGCGGATTTCGAGGTGGCGTTCGATGCGATGCTCTACGCGCTCTGCGAGCAGGCTCTGGGGCGGTCCTACAACAACGAGGCGCTCGATATCTCGATCCGGCCCTTCCAGGCGCAGAACCGCGAGGTGCTGCATTCGGATACTGTTGCCCAGAAGATGCTCGAGGCGCTGGAGCAGGGCCTCGCCACCGACTGGATTACGCTGGAGAAGCCCGAAAACTTCCGGGCGATGTCGGCGCTGCCCATTGCCGCCAAGCAGGCGCTTTTCGCCTGGGCGACGGGTCTGGCAGTCAAGCCGCAGCTTTCCTCCGACAATCGCCCCTCCCCGATCATCGAGGAGATCGGCGCGCGTCTTGACGTCGATGTGGCGGCCTGCTGGCGCCCGACTGCTCAGAATTACTGGGGTCGGGTCAACAAGGGGCATGCGGTCGCTACCGCGCGCAAGCTCATTGGCGACGATTACGCCGAAGATCGCAATCGCGAGCGTAAGGGCGATATCGCGGCCGCGATGGAGCGGGCCTTCGCGGAAACGGCCGGCGAGACGGAAGGGTTCGACGCCGCAACGGTTGTCAGGACGACGCGCTGGCTGCCCGACGGGATGGTGTTTGCCGGTGCGGCGGAGGCTGTTGCCGACATGGCAGGCGAAGCGCCGGAGACCGAGGAGGGGGATGTGTCCGCCGAAGATTCTCTGAGCGACGCCGAGAGCGATGAACCGTCGTCCTTGCCCGCCTTCCTCAGCGAGGATGCGGCTTGACGAGCCGCACGCTGACCTGATCACGACATGAGCCTTGGGCCGTCCTCACATCGAGGGCGGCCCTTTCCGGCTGACGGGTTACCAACAGCCGATATCGGATCGGCGGGCCCGTCCCGGAGATATCCCATGACCACCACACTTGACCTCGATCCCGTTAAGGAAGCCGCACTCGTCGCTTCGCAGAATGACGCCTTTCGTCGCTCTATCCTTGGCAATATCCTCGTCACCGATGCCCCGCAGGGCCAGTTCGTGATGACCCGTGGCGTTGCAGCGCTTGGGCCCGATGCCCAGCTTGCTCTCACCCGCAGCGTGGCTTCATTTGACGCGTTCAACGCTGACAGCGACCCGCAAGGATGGCACGAGATGGGCGTCATCGACCTCGACGGCACGAAGGTCTGGTTCAAGATCGACCTGTACGACGTCGACTACACCTATGGCTCGCCTGAGCCCTCCGATCCTGATCAGACGCGCCGGGTCCTGACCCTGCTTCTGCCGTCGGAATACTGACGCCCCTTTTTCACCGACATCGCCACGGATCGCCCTTGCACAAAGGGCGGTCCTTTCGGGCTGGCGGGTTCCAAGGGGCGCGATGATCGTGTCCGGCCTGCCGCAGGAGACCAGAGATGGCCAAGACACTCGACTACCAGATCACCCTCTATCCCGCACATCGCGATGGCGCCTTCGTCGTCACCCAGTTCCAGATGCTGGCGAACTACCCCGAAAAGCGCATCGAGGCCGCGGGCATGGATGATCTGATCGACCAAGTGACGCAGTTCGCGATGGAGCACGGCGAGAGCTGCAGCGCCTCGGTGCGCTGCCTCGCTCCGCGCAAACCGCCGGGGTTCAAGCGCGCGACCGAGAATTTGTATTTCAACCTGGTTGACCGGACGGCTGAGAAACGCGGCGACGCTGCGGCCTGAAGCCCCCCAAAGGAAACCTCCGGGGCGCGGCATGCAAGACGGTCGCCCTCACCCTCCCTCAATTCCAAAGGACCGAAGATATGACACAAGCAAATGATTTCTACGCGCAGATGCTCGAAGCCCAGAGACGGGCAGCCGAACAGCGGGTCGAGACCCGCGCGGCGCTTCTCACCGAACTGCGCGGCCTCGGCGTGACCGGCCTCGACGTGCAATATGAAGGCTATGGCGATTCCGGCAATGTCGAGGAGGTCGTCGTGACGCCTGACACGATTACCCTGACAGAAGAGCTGCGGCGACGGGTCGAAGATTTCGGCTGGGACTTTGCCTATGCGCTGAGCCCTGGCTTCGAAAACAACGAGGGCGGCTATGGCGAATTGACCTGGGCGCTCGAGACGGACAAGATCGATGTCAGCCACTCGAACCGCTTCATCGAGACCGACACCACAGAACATGAGGGGCTCTGACATGGCACATCCTCTCCACCACGCCGAAAGCTCGGCCCGTAGATTTGGCGGTGTTCCAGATGATTACCAACATGTGCATGACTGGTTTGACTCATCTAAAGAGCACCTAGGTCTCTTTGTTCACAGAGCCCAAAAACATCATACGGTCGGGATTTATGATGCCGAGCGGGTGTTCGGTCGCAGCCTGATCAACAGCGCGGGCCGGGTCGTTCCGATCCGCTGGATCGGCGAGCAGCATGTGCGCGAAGACTGCCAGGGGCGTATCCCGTCACTGGCTGACTGGCTCGGACGCATACAACCCGAACCGTGGATGGCCAATGGCCGGATCGACAACGACCCGACGCAGATCGGCAGCGATCCGCGTGCGGCCTGGGTCCAGGCGGTTGCGGGTCACCAGACCATTCTTGGCTTTGAGGATTGGCTTCTCAAGGTCTCTGTCGAGCACGTCCAGCATCGCCAGAATCGCGCCGCCGCCTGATCCGCCGGGCGGCAAACTCACCAACCATCTGATCCCATCCAGATCGACCCGCCTGCGCCACAACCGGCTTGGCGGGTCGATTGCGTTTCGAGAAAGGACATGGACATGCAAGATCCCGTCTACGAGGAGGTCCACCAGGGCCACACGATCAAGATCTACCACGACCCCGACGCTGAGGACCCACGAGAGTGGTGCAACCTCGGTACGCTGATCTGCTGGCACCGCCGCTATCGGCTGGGTGACAGCCATCAGTACGACAGCCCTGAGGCGTTCCTGCGCGATCTTGCGGGCGTCTCGGATCAGAGCGATCTCTCGATGGATCGTCTGCGGGACCGCGCCGAGCGGAAGGCAATCATTCTGCCTGTGTTTCTCTATGACCATTCCGGTCTCGCGATGAACACCGTCGGGTTCCACTGCCCGTGGGATTCTGGGCAGGTCGGTTACGTCTACGTGACGCTCGAAGCGGTCCGAAAGGAATTCGGTGTAAAACGCGTGACCAAGGCCCTGCGCGAACAGGCTGTAGACATCTTACGTGGTGAGACCGCCGACTACGATTCTTACCTTGGTGGGCGTGTCTATGGTTACATCGTCGAACAGGGTGGCGAGGAGATCGACGCTTGCTGGGGGTTTGTTGGCGCCTATGAGACGCATTGTTTGCCGGAGGCGCGGAATGCCGTTCCTCGGTCCGATCCCCATGCGCCACCCGCGACCGGTGCATTGACCGCATATCCATAGAATAACTCGCCGCCACACACCGGAACTATGGGCAGCACCCGATCGCGGACATGCATTGCTGCATTGCAGAAAAGTCATAGCCCGCCCATTGTGCGACTGCAGCATTGCTCCTATGTTCGCTCTTGTGATCGGTTCTCTCCTCCTCCCTGAGCCGATCCGGAATAATCGGCGGCATCCACCTCCTCCCGGATGTCGCCTTTTTATTTGCAGATCCCCATTCTGAGCTCTTGCGATTTCTCCTCGTTGACCATTCGGTCCCCGAGCTTGCTGTGTGTCGGGTCCGTTTCGCTGGAGGTGCCCAAAATGCAGGCACGGCCGTGTCCCAGCAGCCTGGCATGGGTTTGCGCGACAACGCCCACAGCGTCATCCCCAGATTTTGTGGATAAGTTTTCGCTGCCAAGACTTCAGTTTTCGAGGCCATGAAAGAGTGAGAGACAGGGCGGGAGGGGTGACCCCTCCCGGGTGAGAGAGTGCACGCGGGGCTCGGGGCCAACCCTCAACCCCGGAGATTGCCGATGAACGCTCACCCCCATTCCGTCCAACTTGCAACCGAGCCCGAAGCCCCTGCCCTGCCGGATGCCCCACGCTTCGCCCAAAACCTGATGCAGGCTGCGAAAATCCTCGTCCCCGTTTTCGAGGCAGGCAGGTCCATCGACGCCGCCGCACTTCGCGCCGCGATGGAAGATGCTTGCGGTGCCAGTGACACAAGTGGTGCCTGGGTCTGGAAAGACGCCTATGAGGCGGCCGAGGTCGCCCAAATCCTTATACTCTCGCGCTACGGCGCGCTGATGCAGCGTCAGGCACTGTCGCCGCAGGCCTTCCTCACCATGATCGAACGTTTCACGGCTCTGGCCCCGTCTCACACGCGCCGCTCCGAAGACAGTATCCGTCTGCAACAGTTTTCCACGCCTTTGCCCCTCGCGGCCATCGTCGCGCAGGCCGCCGGGTTTCGGGACGACGACCTGATGCTCGAGCCGTCGACGGGCACGGGCATGCTGGCCATCTTTGCAAAGATCGCTGGTGCACGGTTGGCGCTGAATGAACTTGCCGACACGCGCCGCGCCCTACTGGGGCAGTTGTTCCCCGATGCCGCCGTATCTGACCACGATGCTGCCTCGATCGACGATCGTCTTGATCGCTCGATCACGCCCTCGGTCGTGGTGATGAACCCGCCGTTTTCCGCTGCCAACCATGTCGAGGGCCGGTTTAGGCAAGCGACCAGTCAGCATGTGCTTTCCGCCCTGGCACGCCTCGCGCCTGGTGGGCGGCTTGTCGTCATCACCGGCGAAAGCTTCCGTCCCTCTTTGAAATCCTTCCAGTCGACATTTCAGCGGATCGGCCAGAGCGCCGATGTCGTGTTTTCGGCCCCCATCGACGGCAAGGTCTTCGCACGGCATGGCACCACGATCGACACGCGGTTGACGGTAATCGATAAGCGCGCGGCTGGTGCTGAAGAGACCGCACCGGCTGATATTGACGCCGCCTATCATCCGATCTGCGCGACCACGAGTGATCTTCTCTCCGTAGTACTCGCCCATTGCCCGGAACGCCGCAGCCCCCCGCCCTGCCCCACCACATCGGCCCTTTCGGTCCCGTCTCAGCCGACCCGCACCAACCTCCACGCCCTGCGCAACGCAGCACGCAAAGAAACCCGTGCGCTCGCCGAGGAACGCGCGAAGCATCCGTTCGACGACATCGAGACGGCCCCGCTCGACTACTTGCCAAAAGCCTGGAGCGAACCCTATGGCACGTTGCAGGACACGGTCTACGAGGTCTATGACCTGCAGGCGATCCGGATCGACGGCGCGGCGGAGCATCCGACAGCACTTGTGCAATCCGCCGCCATGGCCTCGGTGCCGCCGCCCGTGCCGAGCTACCGCCCCGTTCTGCCGAAGACCCTCGTTCGAGACGGTCTCCTCTCTGCGCCGCAGCTCGAAAGCGTGATCTACGCGGGCAATGCACACGAGACGCATCTCAAGGGCTGGTTCAAGCGCGGCGAGATCGAAGGTCAGCTGATGGCAGCGTCTGAGGATGACGAAGGTGCCTTTCGCCTGCGCAAGGGCTGGTTCCTCGGCGATGGCACGGGCTGCGGCAAGGGCCGGCAGGTCGCGGGCATCATCCTCGACAATTGGCTGCAAGGACGACGCCGCGCGGTCTGGGTCTCGAAGAGCGACAAGCTCATCGAGGATGCGCGCCGCGACTGGATGGCGCTTGGGGGGCGTGAAAGCGATATCGTGCCGCTCTCGAAATTCCGCCAGGGGAGCGATATCCGTCTCCCAGAGGGCATCCTCTTCGTCACCTATGCCACCCTGCGTTCTGCTGAACGCGACGGGAAAGCCTCCCGCCTCGATCAGGTGACGTCCTGGCTTGGCGAGGGGTTCAACGGGGTCATCGCTTTCGACGAAAGCCACGCCATGGCGAATGCCGCCGGCGAAAAGTCCGACCGCGGCGACAAGAAGGCATCCCAACAAGGCCTTGCTGGCCTCGCGCTGCAAAATGCCGTTCCCGATGCCCGGGTGCTCTACGTCTCAGCGACCGGCGCGACGGTGGTCGGCAATCTCGCCTATGCCTCCCGTCTCGGGCTCTGGGGCACGGGTGATTTCCCTTTCGTGACGCGGGCCGAGTTCGTTGCCGCGATGGAGGCCGGGGGCATTGCTGCCATGGAGATGATCTCGCGCGATCTGAAGGCGCTCGGGCTCTATCTTGCGCGGTCCCTCTCCTATGCCGGGGTCGAATACGAAATGCTGGTGCATGAGCTGACGCCCGCACAGATCGCGATCTATGACAGCTATGCCGATGCCTACCAGATCATCCACACCAACTTGGAGGCCGCCCTTCAGGCCTCGGGTATTTCCTCCGAGACCGGTACGCTGAACCCCCAGGCGAAATCCGCTGCGCGCTCGGCCTTCGAGAGCAACAAGCAGCGTTTCTTCAATCATCTCATCACCGCCATGAAATGCCCTTCGCTCATCCATGCGATCGAAGCGGACCTGGCCGCGGGGCATTCGGCCGTGATTCAGGTGGTCTCGACCAGCGAGGCGGTGATGGAACGGCGCCTCGAAGAGATCCCGCCCTCGGAGTGGGACGACCTGCAGGTCGATTTTACGCCGCGCGAGAACATCATGGACTACCTCATGCACAGCTTCCCGACGCAGCTCTTCGAGCCCTACTCCGACGAGAACGGCGACCTACGCTCGCGTCCCGCCCTCGATGGTGATGGCAATCCGATTATCTGCCGTGAGGCGGAGCGGCGGCGGGATGAGCTTGTCGAGCATCTCGGTGCCCTTGCCCCGGTGCAGGGCGCGCTCGATCAGATCCTGTGGCATTTCGGGGGCGATGCGGTGGCCGAGGTCACGGGGCGCAAGCGGCGCATCGCGAGGACGCGTGAAGGGCGGCTCAAGGTCGAGAACCGAGCCGCCTCCTCCAACCTCGGCGAAACCCAGGCCTTCATGGATGACGCCAAGCGCATCCTGATCTTTTCTGACGCCGGTGGCACGGGGCGCAGCTACCACGCCGATCTTGGTGCAAAGAACCAGCGCCTCCGGGTGCATTACTTGCTTGAGCCTGGCTGGAAAGCCGACAATGCGATCCAGGGGCTGGGGCGTACCAACCGCACGAACCAAGCGCAGCCGCCGCTCTTTCGCCCCGTTGCCACAGACGTGAAGGGTGAGAAGCGGTTCCTCTCCACCATCGCCCGCCGCCTCGATACGCTCGGGGCCATCACCAAGGGGCAACGCGAGACGGGTGGGCAGAACATGTTCCGCGCCGAGGACAACCTCGAGAGCCCTTATGCACGAGCGGCGTTGCGGCAGTTCTTCTACAAGCTGCGCGCGGGCAAGATCGACGCCTGCTCCTACTCCAGGTTCCAGGAGATGACCGGGCTGACGCTCGATGAGGCGGATGGCACGATGAAGGAAACCCTGCCGCCGATCCAGCAGTTCCTGAACCGCTGCCTCGCGCTCCGCATCGACATGCAGGACGCGATCTTCGAGGCCTTCGGCGGGTTTCTTTCGGCGATAATTGAGGACGCGCGTCAGGCAGGCACCCTCGATGTCGGGCTAGAGACCCTGCGCGCCGAGAAGTTTGAGATCGTTGATCGCAAGGTCATCTTCGAGCATGAGGCGACGGGCGCGACGGCAACTGCGCTGACCGTGGAGCGTATCGATCGCAACGATCCGCTCACTCTGCCCCGCGTCAAAGCCATCTGCGCCGACACAAGAGGCGCGACGCTGTGCTGGAACAAGACCTCCAAACGCGCGGCCCTGATGGTGAAAGCGCCGGCCTTCATGGACGAGGATGGCGTGCCGATCTTGCGGGTGAAGCTCCTGCGGCCCATGGCGACCGAAATCCTCGCGCTGACCGAGTTCTCGAAGTCGCACTGGGAAGAGATCGATGATGCGATGTTCGAGCAGCTCTGGCAGGCCGAGGTCGACGCGGTGCCGGAGTTCACTACATCGAAGATCACGCTGATCTGCGGCCTCCTCCTGCCGATCTGGGACCGGCTGCCCGCCGACAACATGCGGATCTATCGTCTGCAGACCGAGGACGGGGAGCGCGCCATCGGCCGCTTGGTCAGCCAGGAACAGCTTCTCAATGTCTATGCGCGCCTTGGTCTCGACTGCCAGATTGAGATGACGCCGCAGGAGGTGTTCGGCGCGGTCATGGACGCGAAGACGACCCTCAGCCTGCTTGGGGGCTACCAGTTGCGTCGCTCTCTGGTCATGGGACAGCCGAGGCTCGAGCTGATCGGAGCGTCGGGCGCGGCACTGCCCGCATTGAAGGCCTTGGGCTGTTTCACCGAGGTGATCCAGTGGAAGACGCGGGTGTTCATCCCGGTGGATTGCACCGAGGTGCTGGCGCGGGTCCTTGCCGCGCATCCGGTTGGCGCAAGCGCAGCGGATGCAGCCGCATGAGCGCGCGGCGCAGCATCGCAGACCTCTCGGCTGATCTTGCAGACCGCGCCGAGAGTTTCTGCCGCCAGTATTTCCCCGAGGGGTCCAAGCAGGGCAACTATTGGCAGGTTGGCGACACTTCGGGCGCAAAGGGTCAGAGCCTCGCCATCCGGCTGCAAGCTCAGGGTGGGCGCAAAGCCGGATCTTGGACCGATTTCGCGACCGGTGAGTATGGCGATCTGATTGACCTGATGCATGAACGGCTTGGTTCGGTCACGCTCAAGGAAACGCTGAGGGAGGCCCGGTCCTTTCTCGGCGAGGCCCCCTGCCCTTCCTTACCTTGTGACACCCAAAGGGCTGAGTGCCCCGATGCTGCCTCTAGCAAACGCATTGCGCGGGCGCGGAAGCTCTTTGCCGCTGGCAAGCCGGTTCTCGGCACCTTGGCTGCCACCTATCTGCAGGGGCGCGGGATCACACGGCTGGGTCCGGCGCTGCGTTATCACCCGCGGGTTTTCCTGCGGCAGGGCGAGGACGACGCCGATCCGCCGCAAAGGGCCCCTGCCCTGCTCGCGAAGATCACCGACAATCGGGGCCAGATCACCGGCTGCGCACGCTTCTATCTCGACCCGTCCACCGGCGGTTTGGCCGAGATCGAGAGCCCGAAGCGGATCCTCGGACAGCTGCACGGCCATGCCATCCGCTTCTGGTCCGGCAAGGCGCGCAGCGATCTCATCGTCGGTGAAGGTCTCGAGAACACCCTCTCGGTCGGCACGGCTCTCTCCGAGTTTGACCTCGCCTCCTGTCTCACTGCCACCCATCTCGGCCTCTTCATCCCGCCGCCGGGGATCAAGCGTATCTGGATCGCGCGGGACAATGACGAAGCGGGACGAACCGCATCACTGAGACTGCGTAACCAACTGGAATCGCTTGGTATTGCCTGTGGTGGTCTCGTGCCAAACATGGGCGATTTCAACGACGATCTGCGGGCATTTGGCAAAGATGCGCTGCGCCGGTCGTTGCTTGAGGCCATGAAAGTACAAGGTCTGGAGATCGAGGACGGGTGAGCGCCAGCCCCATAAGTGACGTCCGACAGGGCAAAGGTTCCGCGGGTTCGATCTGAACCCGTTTGGAAAAGAGGAGCGATGGACCGGCGGGTCGGAGCAGAGTGCTCCTCGCCCGGACAGCAATGCGCCCCGCACCAGAAAATTCCCCTGAGCCTTCGGCTCATTCCTCGCGGGAGCAATTTTCCGGCCCTGGGCGCATTCTCCGCTGCGCTCCGATCCTGACGGATGCGGCCCGGTCGCCGCCGGTCCTGTTATCGCCCCATCCAAATCGGGTCAGATCAATCAGAGGAACCAGACAATGCCCCATCAGACAGACATCCCCGAGGAAACCGGCGTAACCTCCGCCATCCTCGACCACCTCGCACTTCATGGCGCAACACCAGGACCCGGCGAGACCGATCATCGCCCCCTGCCCCAGCCTGACGAGGTCGAGCTCGCCATGGCGACACTTTTCGACACCACTATCGGCCTCCTCACCGGCAGCCAGTTGGAAGACAATCTCGAAGAGATGCTCTGGTCCCTCACCTCGATCTTCCATCGCCGGCTTGCCCATATCCAGAAGCTTCTCGACGATAACGAATTCGAGGTCCGGGAAAGTTTGGCCATCCAGGACGGTTCCGAGGTCGCTTCGGTTGAACTGGAACGCCTCCAGTTGATCGGGCTTAAGCTCTGGGACCATCGCGACGCTTTCGAGCAGATGCGCGATCTGGCCGTGGACCACTTCTCGGCCGCCACCGGTTCACCCTGGCTGCCCCGCACCGGATCCAAGGTCTCGCATCGCGGTCTCACCTCCGCCGTGGTGGACAGCCGGGCCTATCTCTCGGCCAAGCGGCGCAAGGAGACCGAGGTTCACTGCCCCGAAGGCACGCGGATCGCCTTCTCGGGCGGGGACTATCACGCCTACGACCTGATCTGGTCCGTCCTCGATGCCACCCATGCGAAATACCCAGACATGATTCTTTTACACGGCGGCACACCAAAAGGTGCCGAGATGATCGCTGCCCGCTGGGCAGATACCCGTGGTGTCACGCAGGTGGCGTTCAAACCCGACTGGAAGAGCCATGGCAAGGCTGCCCCCTTCAAGCGCAACGACAAGATGCTCGAAACCATGCCACAGGGTCTGATTGCCACGCCCGGTTCGGGCATCACCGAGAACATCGTCGACAAGGCCCGCAAGCTCGGAATCCGCATCAAGAGGATCGGGGCTTAGGCCCCGGTTCACGCCCCGCGCAAGAGGTCCTGTACGACGGAAGGCTTCTTGGCGATCAATGCCAGCAGAACCTGTGCTGGGCCTGTCGGGTGCCGGCGCCCGTGTTCCCAGTTCAGGAGCGTACCTTTCGCGACGCCAATGCTCTTGGCGAACTCGGCCTGGGACAGGCCCGTCCGTTGCCGGACTTCGGCGACATCGACCTCCGCCACGGACACTTCATGCACTTTGGCGTCGGCCAAATCGCCATTCGCGAAGGCCAGAGCCTCTTCGAGGCCCTTGGATACAGATTTGAATGCACTCATTTTGCGTCGATGCTCCTTGGCCACGGCTGTTTTGCTGGGGCAGTAAGATACTTCGGCTTGAGCAACTAGCTATGGCCGTAGGTAAGATTAACCTTGCAAATCTTCCGTATCGTGGAGTAATTGCAAGGTATGTACAAACGCAAGACCCAACAATTCGTTCAGTCTTCCTTGGAGAGCCAAGCGGCTGTGGTCCTTCTCGGCCCCCGACAGGTCGGAAAGACAACACTTGCACTCGACATCGCATCAGAGCGCCCATCTGTCTATCTCGACCTTGAGCGTGAGGCGGACAGGCAAATCCTGACTGAACCAGATCTCTATCTGGACGAACAGGCGGGCAAACTCGTCATCCTCGACGAGGTGCAGCAGATGCCTGACCTCTTCAGAACCTTGCGCGGCCAGATCGATCAGCGTCGGCGGGCCGGGTTTCGGACGGGACAGTTCCTGCTATTGGGATCGGCTTCCAATATCCTCTTGCACCAAACGGCGGAATCCCTCGCCGGTCGTGTTCGATATGTTGAAATGCCCCCCTTGCAGCCTGACGAGGTGGGGGCCGATCAGTTGAACTTGCTCTGGCTGCGCGGCGGCTTTCCCGACAGCTTTCAGGCCGCGAGCGATCGGGCAAGTATGGACTGGCGTCTGGATTTCCTGCGCACCTATCTGGAGCGAGACATCCCTGCCCTCGGACCTCGGATTCCGGCAGCGACCTTGCGGCGGTTCTGGACGATGCTTGCGCATGTCCAGGGCGGCCTTCTGAACGCCGCGGCCCTTGCCGAGGGATTGGGCGTGTCCGGCCAGACCGTTGGGCGCTACCTCGATCTGCTCGTCGATCTCATGCTGGTGAGACGCCTGCAGCCCTGGCACGAGAATGTCGGCAAGCGTCTGGTGAAATCGCCAAAGGTCTATGTGAGAGACAGCGGCATCGTGCATGCGCTGTTGGGCATCGGCACGACAGAAGGCTTGCTCGGGCACCCGGTCGTCGGTGGCAGTTGGGAGGGGTTCTGTATCGAGGCGCTTCTTGCTGCCGCCCCTTTAGGCACCGAACCTTTCTTCTATCGCACTTCGGCCGGTGCTGAACTCGACTTGGTTTTGCGTTTGCCAAGCGGCGACATCTGGGCTGTTGAGATCAAACGGACGACTGCACCAAAGGTTTCGAGAGGATTTCACACAGGGGCCGAGGACATTGGAGCCAACCGAAAGCTCCTGGTCTATGCCGGTGAGCATGAGGTCCCCGTCGCGAAGGACATTCGAGCGTTACCACTGGCACATGCAATCGAGTTGTTGAGCGCGCTATGACCTCGTTTTTATCTCTGGCTCAGGACACTTCCATTGGTCTGAGGATAACAGCGACACGCGAAGAATCTCAGAGCCAGGTCTGGCCATTAGTCGGGCACCAGAGCGGATGAGTGTCTGGCAACTCGATGGTATCTGGACGCCTGCATCTCCGAATGCGAACGCAAACGCCCCTGTGATGCCACGGAAGGATGGGCGAATGCTCTGCCGTTGCCATCGATTTGTGATCTGACGGCTTTGGTCTTCGAAGAGTCTTGAAGTTTGGATGGACGAGAAGACAATCCCTACTCCTTGCGGCATCTCTCTCGTCTGTTCCCCTACTTTCCTTCATGGCCACCGCACTTCTCCCTTTGTCTGAGTTGCATGACATGCTGGTCGCAGCTGTCGTCCCGTCCACAAAGGTTGTCGCCGATCTTTTTCCCCTGACCCTGCGGGTCATTCCGCGCGGACCAAAAAGACCGGCGCCTGCCCCTCTCCGCTGCGCTCCGCCTTCGGTGTGGCCGGGCCTTGGCCAGCTGCAAGGTGACCATCATTGCAACGCAAACAAGGAGAAGAGCAATGACCACGAACTGCATCAAATTCACCAGCGCCGACATCGAAACCGCCAAGGGCGTCGGCTCCATCTCGACCCTGACCTTCGACCTCGACATCACGGTCGAACCCGTCGCGAGCTCGAACCCGATGGCCCCCACGCACCGCGTCCTCGGCCGCTCCCCGCGCGGCAAGTTGGTCGAGTGCGGCGGCATCTGGAAGAAGCAGAACAAGGAGACCGGCGCTGACTACTACACGCTGACCATCCGCGACCACGGCTTCAACGCCAACCTCGGCAAGGCCGCGAACCAGGACGATCTGTCCCTGCAGGCCGTCATCCCCTGGGGTCCCAAAGACGCCGCGTGACGGCTAAGGCCGGTCGGTTCTCCACCGACCGGCCCATCAAGACTCCAATCTTGAACGCGTTCAAGATTGGAGTTTTAGGGGTGGTGGAGCTTCTAAATAAGCGCCTGAAACTCATAGGCGCGTGGTATCTTTATTTTTCCTCCAAAACCGTGCTACCATAGAAGCAGAATCGAGTCGAACTCGGACCCAACCGAAGTCAGGGCTTAGGAATGAGCGGTAGTCTAGAACAGTTTTTGACGGACCTGTCACGTGGGCTTGAGCGCACGATGGTGGCAGTGAACAAGGAACTCACCTTGCGTCAGCGCATCAAGCGCACGTGGTCAATGCGCCAGTGCGCAAGGTTTATGAACGTCAGTATTCAGTATCTAACCAAGTTCGCCAATTCGAGCGACGACTTTCCCGCGGGCGAATATGTTGGAAGAGAGCGTGTTTTCACGCTTTCCGAATTGATGCACATGCGGGCCCTTCTGGCGGCCTCGGCAAAGCGGCCCTACGACTACCTAGCCTGGCGCAAACCCGACGCCCCCTTACCCGTCATCTCGTTTGCCAGCCAGAAAGGGGGCACGGCTAAGAGCCTGAGCGCCGCGCATTTTGCGCAGTATCTCAGCTTGCATTACGGCATGCGCGTTGGTGTCATGGATGCAGACCCGCAAAGCACGATAACGCTCTACTTTGTCGGGGGTGAAGGTCTTCCCCAGATGCCCGACGAAAACACCGCCTCCATGGTGGACTTTGCCGGCCTCTTCCAGTCGGAAGATGCGCCATACACTGATCACGATGCGCAGACGCTCGACAGCTTCTTTCTAAAGACCTCCTGGCCGGGGCTGCGTCTGCTGCCGGCACATGGCGAAACGTCTGAGGGAGAGATCCAGATTGCGCGCCTTGTGCGAGAGGCCCCCGCCGGAAAGAGCTTCTATCGCTACCTGCGCGATGCCCTTGATCGCTGGAAAGCGGGCCACCCGCCAAAAACGCTGCCCAACGAATTGGTAGTCGAGGGCAAGGTCGATCAGCAGCGACTGAACGCTGCGCTGACCGAGACCCTCGATGTCATCATCATCGACTATCAGCCTGCGTTGACACTTTTCCAGCTGAATAACGTGATTGCGTCGACTTCGCTGGTCATCCCGCAAACCATGAAGGGGTTTGACATCGCAACGCTGTCGACCTTTGTGACCGGCCTGCTGGGGATGCTTCAGCATATTCTGGCCCATGAACGGATCGAAATAGGAACTGGTGCCAACATGCTGTTGCCGACGATCGTCCAACGATCCAATGCGCAGGATCTAAACCACATCGGAAACCTGCTGGAACACTGCCCCACGGAAATTCTGCCGGTGTTTTATCTGCGTTCCGACGCAATCTCGAATGCGTCGGACGTCTATCAATCCGTATACGAATATGAGCCGGACACGCCGGGAAAACGCAAGGGGATCAACCGGTTCATCACGAATGCCGATGCGGTTAACGACGCCATAGTATCGCGACTCTGGCCGGGCTTCGAACGCGGTTATGCCAATACATGGATGGACGAGTTCTATGAAGATGACGGCGAGGGTGAAGCATGAAACGCAGTATTCCAAGGTCGCTGGTCAGCAAGGCTACTAGTCCCGACACATCCAAGGAGCGCACGCCCGGTCCCGAAGGCCGGGCAGAAACGGGCGACGCTGTTTCTACTCCTTTCAAGGGGGCCGGCAGTGCTTGGAAATCAGGGGCGCTTGCGCAATCGCAAGCCGCTGTGGAGCGAAGCAGAGCTGAGCTTTGTTCGGATATCTTAAACGGCCGCCACGAAATAAGCCTGTCGCCAGACCAGATATCAGATCCGATGGGGACAGACCGCCGTCAAGACTGGATGTCCCAGGAAGCATTCAGGTCTCTGGTAAACAGCATTGCCTCGAACGGGCAGGACACACCCATTCTGGTGTGGCCCGAGGATCCGGATTGGGAGCCGGATCCGTTGGAGCCGTCGAACGTCACTGGTGTTCCATTTGTCATGCTTACAGGACGCCGCCGACTGGCGGCCGCGTCGGAGTTGGGTTTACCTCTTCGTGCAATCCTCGCTTCGCCGGAAGCGCGAAACGCCGAGAACAGCAAGTTTGAGATGTTGTTTCTGCGGTTCCGCGAGAATGAGGAGCGCGAGAATCTTAGCCCATTTGAGCGTTTGGTTTCGATTGGTGAAATGTATGAAACGTTGGCTTCTGGGGCAGACAAGCTGACAGCTGTGGCCTTCGCAAAGAAAATTGGCGTGCATGAGAGCCTAGTCTCACGAGCGAGGTCTGTTTTCGCTGCGCAGGATCAGATCTTGAACGCGTTCAAGAATGTCTACGACATGAGCTTTCGTGATTTGCAGGGAGCCTTAGCGAGCTTGGAGAGGGTGAACAAACCCAAGCTCAAACCGAAGGCAAAGCCCAGAAAGCTCACGGTCAAACGCAAGGTGGGCAACCGAAATCTTTCGGCGACTTCAGTCGATGGAAACCTATCCATCAAGGTTGCAGGTGTGCCGATAGACCAAGAGCGTCTCGAGAAGCTCGGAGATTTAGTCGCCGACTACTTGAGCGCCGAAGGTTCGGGGAAGGAAACCGACTGACGACAATGTCAGCGACATATCCTCCAGAACGACGAGGCAAGGAGCAAAAAGGAACGACAATCGAAATAAAGGCAAAAGAAAAGCCCCCAAGCGGTGTGGCCTGAGAGCTGATCTTAATGGTTTGGTCACCTTCAAGATAAGTCTCGCAGGATTCACTGTCAACGACGAACGCTCCTGAGCGAACGGCTTTCTTTTGCCTCCACATAAACGGAGGTGAGATACAGGCATGAAACATACAGGTTGGCGCAAGCCGACACCGGGTCTTGGGGTTGCTGAGCAACTTGCCCAAGCCGGTGAACGGGTAGCAGTACCCAAAACACGGGCATTCGTGGCACTTAAGCGCGTGGGGGCACATATCGGCTTGAAGGCCGGAGACATGTTGCTCCTCGACACGCTCGGGGCCTTTACCCAGGCCCAGGACTGGGAGGAGGGGCAGCGTCCGATCGTCTGGGCGTCGAACGCCTATCTGATGGAGCAAACGGGTTTTTCGCTGTCTGCCCTCAAGCGCCACGCGCGGCGCCTTGCTGAGATCGGCGTGATCTCCTTCCAGGATAGCCCCAATGGCAAGCGGTGGGGCCGCAGAGACGTCGATGGCCGCATCGTCGAGGCCTATGGCTTCGATCTGTCGCCGCTCTCAGCCCGTGTCGAGGAGTTCGAGGAGCTTCATGCTGAGTTGCAGGCTGAACGCGAGCTCTGCCTACGCCTGAAGCGCCAGATCACTGTGGCGCGCCGGATGATCCGAGCCCGGATCGAGGCAGCTCTCAGCAGCGCTCTGCGTGGGCCCTGGAGGCAATTCACGGGGCTTTTTGAGGAGCTTCTGGAACGACTTCCGCGCCGTCATGAAGCTTCAGAGCAGTTGGAGCGGCTATTGGCATGGTTCAAGGAACTCCAAGAACGGGTCGAGGCGGCTTATCTTAAGGCGACTGTTGCGACAAAACCTGTGGAAAACACCGATGATAAACACGCCCAAGTCACGAAGAAGACTCAAGAAATGAACCCCAGGGAGGTCATTTCTGAACCTCATATACTAATTACAAACCAACTTAATCCTGTAACTAGTAATTCCTCTGAAAAAGAGGAAGCGGCGGGTGTGGTGCCTAATGCCCAACCCGAAGAGCGGGTTGATAGGGAGCTGGAAGACTGGGTTGCCGAGGTACGCAAGAAGCGGACAGCGCTCGATCTGCCGACAATCATGCAGGCCTGTCCGGAATTCGCATCCTGGGCGCGGAATTTGGGTGGATTCCTGAAAGATTGGGGCGATCTGCACCGGGTTGCCGGTCAACTCAGGCCGATGATCGGGATCTCTGAGCATGCCTGGAACGTGGCGCAGGACCGAATGGGCACCCAGGTGGCCACGGCCGCGTTTGCCCTCGTCTTCGAGAAGCACAGTGCGGGCGAGGTTGCCTCGCCGGGCGGCTATCTGCGGGGCATGGTCGAGAAGGCCGGGGCAGGGGAGCTGCATCTCGAGCGCAGCTTCTATGGTAGGCTCAGTGGGCAGGCGGCGTGATAGGGCAGGGGCTCAGAGACCGGCGGCTTTGGTCAGGTTCACCCGGAACCGGTCCCGGCGGCGCTGATAGCGGCGGGTCATCTCGGCGGAAGCGTGGCCGAGGTGTTTCTGGACGTAGCGCTCGTCGACTTCGGCGGAGCTGGCGAGACCGGCGCGCAACGAATGGCCGGAGAACAGCGCCAGGCGGTCTTTCTCAGGCAGGTCCGACCGGATGCCGGCGTCGAGCACGGTGCGCTTGATCAGGCGCGCGACGTGTTTGTCGTTGAGGCGTGTCTCCAGCGCCTTCTTGCCGTCCCGCGAGGTGCCGACAAAGATTGGGCCAAAGTCGATCTTGGCGAAGTGCAGCCATTGTTCGAGCGCATGGACAGGGCAGGTCTGATCCTTGGAGCCGCGGCCGATCTCGACCTCGCGCCAGCCGGTCTTGGCATTGAGGGTGAGCAGGGTGCCCTTGTCGAACACTTCAACCCAGCCGCCCGAGTCCGGCGTGTCGTCCTTGTGGACATCGAGGCTGACGATTTCCGAGCGACGAAGGCCGCCGGCGTAGCCCAGCAGCAGGATCGCGCGATCCCTGAGGCCGCGCAGGTCAAAAGGCAGGGTGGCCACCATCGCAAGGATGTCATCGGCCAGGATCGCTTCCTTTTGCACCGGCGGACGGGCGTGTTTGCGTTTGATCCCGGCCAGCACGGTGGCGATATGGCGGTTCTTGCGATCGAGGGCAAAGCCGCGCTGCGCATAGTTCCAGGCAAGGCCCGACAGGCGGCGGTCGATGGTGCTGACCGATAGGGCAGGGGAGGGGCCCGCTCCGGACGCCAGGTCCGCAAGGTAGAGCCCGATCATTTCGGGCGACGGGGGCAGAGTCTCCGCGCCCTTCATCCGGCACCAGCGCGCGAAATGCGCCCAGTCTTTCGCATAGGCCTTCAGCGTATTGTCCGAGGCCGCGGCGCGCGCATAGTCGCGCGCGGTATCCACCAGCCGATCGAGCGTGCCTGAACCAGCCACAAAGGAAGGAAGGCTCAAAGCCTCGCTGCTGGGATGATCTCTCTCGTTGTTCTCGCTGACCGAAGGCCCATTTGGCGGCTTTGAGATCGATTTCTCGTTGTTTTCTGACATGTCGCTGAGCATATTCTTTGGTGTCCGATAATGCAAACTTATTGGACATAGCGCGATCTTGCAGGCTGCGGCGGTTCTAACGCTATTTTCTGGTGAAAAGCGCCGCGATGACGTAGGCTCCAAGCATGACATATGCTCGGCTCGATCACACCAGCGACCTCGACACATTACCCCGGATGCCCGCCTGGGTCACCTCAGCGCGGGCTGAAAGCCTTGAAGATGTTGCGTTTTTGTCGGGCGCAGCGCTGAGCCACCTGCATGTTGTGCTGGAGCGCGAGGAGGTGCCCCAAGCCTTGTTGCGGGATCGGCTCGCGCTGCGCGCAGCGGAGGCCTGTGTCGCGTTTTCGGGGCGCCTGGAGAGAGCAGGGGATCTGCGCGACGCGGTGCATTTGTTGCGTTCTGGCGATCTGCCGGGACCGGCTGGCGAGACCTGCCTCGCCTGGCGGCGCGCGGTGGAGCGGCCGGTGTCGACCAAGGCTCTGGATCGAGCCTTGCCGGCCTTCGAGTCGGGCAAGATCGCGATGTGGCTCAATGCAGGGAAGGGGGCGCCGGTGACTCGGGCCGCGATGGTGCTGGAGGCGGTGCTGACGGAGGCGCCACGCGCTGACGTAGCTTCGCTGGTCCTCGCGGATGCGGCTCTCGCCCAAACATTCGGTTGGGATCATCTCGTGCCGTTGTTGGCCGCGGGTCTGAAACGTGCCGACCTGCGCAAGCAGGGCGACGATTTGCGTCTCGTCTGTCATCGGGCACTCATCTTATCGGCGGTCGAGGCTGTGCGTCTCTCCGCCGACCTCGCGCGTCGGGCGGCACACCTAAAGGCCGTTGCGCCAAAGCTTCGCGCCAAGGGAGCGGATGCCGCTGTCGAGATGTTCCTCACCCGCGATGCCGTGGCACCTTTGGCCTTGCCCTTGTCGGATCGCGCCGCGCGGCGGCTTTGCGACCGACTGGTCGATCTCGGCGCGGTGCGCGAGCTGACAGGGCGAGACACGTTTCGGCTCTACGGGGTGTAGCGATGGCGAAGGATCGTTCAGAGCCGGACCTGGACCGTGAGTTGGCCGACCTGCCGCCTGAGCTGCGCTGGCGGGAATGGATGCGCCGGATCGAGGCGGTGCTGTTTGCCTCGGCCTCGCCGGTGCCGCGCGAAGACCTGGCGCGCGTGGTGGGGCAGGGGGTCTCGGTGGATCTGTTGGTCGAGGATCTCGTCGCCGATCTGGAAGGGCGGGCCTTCGAGATCGCCCAGGTCTCTGGCGGCTGGATGTTTCGGACGCGGGCGGCCTACGCTCCCGCGATCCGGGTCGCCGCGGATGTCGAGGATCAGCTACTCGACCTGAGTGAATTCGACGTCGCGGTCTTGGCCGCCATCGCCTATCACCAGCCGATCACGCGCGACGGGCTCAAGGACATCTTCGGCAAGGAGATCAGCCGCGACCTGATCGGTCGGCTGCATGCGCGCGACTTGATCGGGACCGGGCCACGATCGCCGCGCCGCGGTGCGCCATACACATTTGTGACGACCGAGCAGTTCCTTGTTGCATTTGATCTGGAGACTCTCGCGGATCTGCCAGAGCGGGAGCAGTTGGAGGACGCAGGTCTGGATGGCGGGTCATAGGAATGGTTGCGGGCTGGCGATCCCCGTATTGGCCAAACGGTGAGGCATGTCGTGGACATTTCGTGACGCTCTCAGTTGTGACTTGTTGAGAGAACTCAGGCTTCGATCCTGAGCCCTCTGAACAGAGCTTCCCAAGGGTCCCCATCCTCGGTCATCGCGCCCGGTTCCAGGTTTGCTATGTTCTCGTCGATGACTGCGTTGTGGTAGTTCTTGAGCCAGCTGTATTTGCGCCGCACCGTCGCGTTGGGACTGTCGGCGAGACCGCTCTCCACCAACGTTTTGTGCCTACCCAGAAACTCGATCCAGCCGGCGTATTCGCCGTCGAGCTCGCTCAGACTGGCGCGAAGATAGTCGATGTAGTGGAGGCCTGACTCGTCCTGGCGCAGGAGGTTGTTCAGGTGACGCTCTTCATCCTCATAGGAATGTCCTTCCCGCCAAAGCGTTTGGTCCTGTCGGTGGCGTTCGATGACATCTTCATGGATCGCAATGCGCGGGAAGATGACCTCGCCTTCTTCCATGAAATAAGCCTGAACGAGGGCAGGCCCAAACACCGGACCACTGAAGTCGATGCCGAGATGCATAGGGCCGATGGTCATCGCGCCGCGCACCATTATGCCGTTCGCCACGCATTCGATCTGGATGTGCAGCAGATCGATGAGTTCCCAGACCAAAGGGCCAGCCTGGTACTGAGTTTCAATGGTTCTGGTTCTTACGATCGCGTCAGACACGATCTCTGCATGGACTTCGCTGATCATCCGCATCTCGTCGGAGCGGGTGGGCGGCGTGGCATCCCCTTCGGACACCCTGCGAAACATCGAAAGCAAGTGCCTGATCTCTGCACCGCTTCGCGTGTGCAGGAGGTTCCTGAAACCGAGGACATCAAAAAAGGTCACAAGGCATTCTTCGTAGTCGGGGTCGTTCTCGAAATCAGTCATCTCTGGTCCATCTTCAGCCGAGGAGCTTCTCCAACTCTTCCCCTTGGGCGGCATGCTTCTTGGGGTTTTCTGCTTTCAGCTTGTTCACGTTGATGAGCTTCCATCGGACCGCTGGAAGCTCGGCCGCTTGAGGGCGGTCGATCGCGTCGAAGTCTGGATCGCCGTCATGCAGGGTTCTCAGAAACCTCTTCGCGCCCTCATCCAAGCGGGATTGGATATCACCGATCAGGCGGTCGCGCGTTGAGACCAATTCCGTTAGGTCGACTGCTTCCTTCGTCATGCCCTCGAATTCCCGCGCGTAGGGCTGATCTAGATCGATCAGGTTTGGATTCAGCAGTTCGTGCGGCGGGCGTGGTGAACTCGCGAGGTAGATCAGAAACGTGCGGAACAACTCGTCGGTAAACCCTTCGTTCTCGTAGAGCAGTTTAACGTCGTAGAGGTCTCGCGGGTGCTGGCGATCTAGGGCCGCATGTAGCTTGCCGCCGAACAAATCCTCGAAGGAGACGATGTTCATCGTCGCATATCCGAACGCCTCCTCGACGGCTTCGGAGACTTCGCGTTGTTCCGGATCATGCACGACGCCCCGGGTAACGGGGGAGGTTTCGATTTTGATTTCGGCTGTGCCGAGGCGGGCGAGCGCACGCGTGGCGCCGCCGCCACCGCCGGCAATTCGCTGCGCTTTGGCGCCGGCGATGCCGCCTTCGATGGCGGCGGTAATCCGGTCCATCGCGTCGTTGATCTCGACGAGGCTGTCGGCGCGGTCCTTGACAGGCAGATAGGTCAGATCGATATCGACCGAGAGGCGCGGAAGGTCGCGATAGAAGAGGTTGATGGCCGTCCCGCCCTTGAGCGCAAATATCTCCTCCTTCGCCACATATGGAAGTACCCGTACGAGCAGGGCCACTTGGGCGGCATAGTCTTCACGCGCCATCACCACGTTCCTTTCTTACAAACTCTTCGGGCACCATGATCCTGTAGCGTGGATGTATCTTGCCGCCTTTGACCAATGCGCGATCCCCGCTGCCGAGGTCGAAGTCTTCCGGATCGAGACGCTTGCGCCAGGCATGGTCGTGGCGGTCGGCGAACACGAAGAACAGGCGTTTGACCTTGATCTTCTTGCAACTTCTGAGCAGTGCCGAGAGGGTTCTTGGGCGCAACGTCGTCAGGCTTTCGAACACCATGTCGAGGTTGTGAAAGCTCTCCTGATCCGGCAACTCGTCAAGCGCTTCGAGGATGGCGCGTTCCGGCGAGGACATCACCAGTTTCCAGTCCCATGGCAGGGACGATGCTGTCTCGTTGAGATTATTTCGCGCGTCATTGACACCCAACTCTGGATCGGAGAACAGCGATACGCTGCGTGTGCGGAGTTCGGTGTTGAGCGGCAGTTTTTCGAGCCAGTTGGGGATTTTTGAGCCGTAGAGCCAGACTGTGCTCTTGTCGCCGAGTGAGAGGTAGTGCGCATAGCCTTGCAGGCCCAATGCCGTCGCCCCCCCGATATGGACAGGGTAGTGCATGATGTGCTGGAGCGAGAGCAGGCTGGTCTTCCAGTCGAGCGTATTCGTGGTGGCGCTGCTTGGTGCGGGACGGCGGAACACTCCGCGTCCTAGGCGTTCTAGCCAGCCGCGTTGCACATAGCCGTAGGACGAACGCCGACCTATCCCGTGGTGCTCCAGCCAGGCGGAGTCCACGAGGAACCCCGTGGGGACAGCCTCAAGAAGACTCTTTAGTTTTTCGTGTTCTTGTCCACTCATGGGCGACATAATGATGTATTTTTAAAGATGCCGCCACTTGTTTCTGTGATAACCTGTGAGATAGTCCGTCAAGGATCGACAAATTCTGGAATTTTCAAAGAGACTGGTGGTTGTCAGCTCTGAAGCTCACCAGCAAAGCAGGGCGTGGATGCCCTCGGAGGGCTGAGAAGACATCCGGCCATTCGGATCGAACAGTCGAAGCTATGTGCCCCTGTCGAAGCCGCTGCGCCAAACCAGAGTCAGGTTTCACTTTCGATTGTGGCGTTCTTTTGCCCATACAAACATCGCACCGACGGCAGCATTGGCTTGCTGCACGCTGAACACTTCCGGTTCGAACGCGCCCGCCCATTGCTTTGTATCGCGATGTTCCGGGTGGTGTTTGTCGGTCAGCGCGTCGAGAAACTCTTCGTAAGAGTAGGGTCCTCCACAGTCCTCTGGCGGGCAGGCTCGCTCTCCGTCAACACAGGCGGGAAAGTCCAGATCTGGTCTTCCGGTTGGTTTGCTAAACTTCTCAACGGTGACGAGATGCCGCCAGCCATCGCCGAAATCATAAGTGTATGTGAACTGACTGCCTTTCTTGACCAGCTTTCCAAGAGTAAACCTCTTCTCGTCCTTCCGCCCATCGGTAGGGTCCCAGCTGTCGTCACTTTCGTCGCGGGCCTCGAACCTGTCTTCGCCAATCTCGAACTCATGCAAATGATAGTCTTGCCAAGGCATAGCGCCCTGGAGAACGGAATGCAGGATGTCCAAGCTGATGTCATTCGGCACGACGATACGGCGCCAGATGGGTGGTTTGATGCCAACCAGTTCGATTTTCAGCTCAATCAAAGTGTGTTCCGCCTGTCTCAATGGCCCTGCCGTTGAAGTAACTTTTGATTCTTAAGTTGAAGCATTCAAGGGGAACATTGGCCCCTCCCGCCCTTTGGCCAGGACCGCGCCCTACTCGGTCGGCTGCGCGCAGCCGCCCTCCCCGAGCTGAAACGCCGCCTCTCCCTGCGACGTGCCGCTGGCCCGGCCGTCTCCTCCGGAGCCAGCCCGACCAGCCGTCGCATGGTCGTGGCAACGCTTCATCTCGGCCGTTCCGGTTACGGTCACTGGGGCAGGGGTGTGCCCGCAACGGTGCGAACAGATGTATGTGGCCATCGGCCCAATCAAGCATAAAGCATGGGAAGTGCTTCAACCATGACGTTAGTCGTTGCAAAGATGGCTGTGCAAAATAGTGTGGTTCGGAGAGGGTTCCGATAATGTCTTCAATAATCAAGTTTTTCCGAATTACATTCTTTCTCGTCCTGTATTTTTTCTTATGTATGGTCGTGGTGACCACAATGCTTCAGGGTTGGCCGATTGGCGGCCAGATGTTGTTTGCATTTGGTGTTCCCGTCATTCTGGTCTGGTGGCAAGAAAAACGGAGATCGCGGAAAGTCGCTGCAAAGGCGCAAGCTGAGGGGAGTTCCGAAAATCTACCCCCCCGACCTGAGCCGGTGCCGCGCCCAAGTGCCTACGACAAGCGTATCGAGCGTGAGCGCGAACGAACTCGCGAAGCCAACGCGTCCAAACAGCCGGCTGCCGTGCAGGCTTACTCCCCACCAAAGCAGGACTACGCTGAAATCGTTCGGGCTGGAAAGTCTGCGGCGCCGGCACTTGCCGCGGCCGCTGAACGAAATCAGCCCTCGCGAGTGGCATCGAGCGCATCGGTCCGATCATCGAAAAGCGGGTGGGTCCCGTCTTATGAAACAGCTAGCGTCGCCGGCCGCAACATCGGCGGGATGGTCTATGTCGGCACGGCTCCCTTGCTGAACACCTACGGGTATCGTGACAAGTGCCGAGCCTATATCGATCCGTCTCTGTCTGTCGCGCGCTCTGGAGCCGACAAAGCTGGTGAAGGTATGCCTTACTGGCCCGGATACGCGGATATCTCACCTCAGTGCCGGGCGACCTACCTCGACTGGTTGGCCAGCGGGCGCAACGACGCCTCCTACAACCCCGGATACATGTTCCTGTACTTCTACGGGCTGGAGCGTCGCTTCTTCGTCGATCAGTCCAACGAAGATGCCAAGGATATCGTCCAGGAAGTTCGGCGGCTGCATTCACTTTACCCTGACAACCACTCCGTCAGGCGCTATTTGGGTGAGTTCCTCGACATTGCGATGCTTGCCGAAACCGACCTCGACGCTATCGAACCGATTTTCGAGAAGCAGGGCTGGGAACTTCCGTTCTCACTCAAATACGCAATCGGAGCTCGGATCGACAAAGGCGAGAACCTGACGGCTGACTGGTTGCTGAGTTGGTTCATCTGCCATCCGGAAACAAATCTGAGAACTCCCGCGACGCGGTGCCGTGACGAGTTCGTCGCTCTTTTCCGTATGCGGTTTGATCGGCGTTTTCCTGATGGGCTCAAAGTGACAAAACCCCGGAAATCACTCACGGCATCCTATCGCGCCGCCTCCAGCGAGTTTCAGGGGTCAGTCAATCCGACCGTGGATGGCAAACCCGTGCCCGACATCTCCGGCTTGCGCAAGCCGGTCGAGATTGCGCAAGAGCTGGCTGACGAGGTGATGAACGACCTCGACAAGCTCAGTCGCTTCCTGGGCCGAAACCCTGACGGCCGCGGAAGTGTGGAAGCGCATGCCTTGCTACCCTCTGAACTTTGGGATGCTTTCCCATCAGAGGAAATGGACCGCTTGAAATCTTGGGCAAGCGATATCGTCGATCGCGGGGGATTGGTGCCGCTTGAGGAGGTGATCGGACGACTGGAGGGAGAAACGAACGAGAAGATCGGAAAACGGCAAATGACAGGAGCCGCCGACGCGCTCGCGCGCCTCGGTTTCGGTCTGGCGCCCGACCCTCGGTTTGCGCTCCGGTCGCCCAAGACGGAGGAGCCTGTTGTGCTGTTTCGTCTGGGCGAACCCATCGAAAGACTGGAGGACGTTTCCGACAGCTATCGAAGCGCCTTGATCGAATTGGCACTTGGGTCGTTAGTCGCCCATGCTGATGGTCGCATCGCGGAGCCTGAACGCAGGGCGTTGGAAGATCAGGTTTCTGCCACGGCCCTCAGCGATCAGGAACGCCGCAGGCTGCGTGCAAACCTTGAATGGTTCCTGGCCGTGCCACCGGACATGACGCTTCTGCGGCGCAAACTGAAGGAGGTGGGCCAAGACAGCCAAGCCGCTATGCGGGCAGCGCTGGTCGGTGCAGCACATGCCGATGGCATTATTCACTCCGACGAAGTCGCAAGCATCGAGAAAATCTACAAGGCTTTGGGACTTGATCCTGCGCTTGCCTACACCGACCTGCATGCTGGCGAAGTTGCGGATGGTCCACGCACTGTTCGCGCGTCGCAACCGGGTCGCCCGGGCGAAGCGATACCCGCGCTCGAAAAAGCCAGCGGACCGAAACTCGACGCTTCACGGATCGCAGCAATTCGTTCGGACACAGAGCGCGTGTCGTCCGTCCTCGGTCAGATTTTCGATGTCAAAGAGGAAGAAAGTGGTGCCTCCGCGCCTGCCAGCCAAAGCCAGCTGGTAGGGCTTGACCCGAAACACGGCGCCCTTGTCCTCGAACTGGTCACTCGAGAGCATTGGTCTGAAACCGAGTTCGAGACGATCTGCGCCTCGCATGGGTTGATGGCATCCGGGGCTTTGGAAGTCGTGAATGAATGGGCTTTTGAGACCTACAACGAAGCACTGCTCGACGAGTATGATGGATATGACGTGTCTCTGGAAATTGCGGAGGCGGTAAAAGAAAAGATGAGTGCGGAGGGCAGGGATGTCTAAGTTGAAACCACGTGAACGCGATGCAATCGTACAGGCGCTTCGGGCCGGGGTCGTGCCCAAACTCGGTTTGCGCCATATTCAGGTTGGCCGCGTCCGAGAGATTGAAGAGCTCGTCAAGGACATGGACCGGATATCCGATGGCGGATCGGCGATCCGGTTCATCATCGGGGAGTACGGATCGGGCAAGACGTTCTTCATGAACCTGATCCGCCTCGTGGCTCTGGAGAAAGGCCTGGTCGTGATGTTCGCGGATTTAGCGCCAGATCGGCGCATTCACGCGACCGGCGGACAAGCTCGCGGGCTGTATGCCGAGATGGCCCGAAACCTCTCGACGCGGACCAAGCCCGATGGCGGGGCATTGGCCAGCGTGGTGGAGCGATTTGTCAGCCAGGCTCACCGAGATGCTGAAGAACGGGATTTGCCCACGGGGACCGTCATTCGTGAACGCCTTGGCCACTTTGAAGAACTTACCGGAGGGTTTGAGTTCGCCGAAGTCATCCGTCGATATTGGGAAGGCCATGAGACCGGCGACGACGAGTTGAAATCCGCAGCCCTGAGATGGCTGCGCGGCGAGTTCGCGACACGCACCGACGCGCGCAAAGCACTTGGTGTGCGAACGATCATCGACGACGCCAGTGTCTATGACCATCTGAAGCTGATGTCGGCATTCGTGTGCGAGGCCGGGTATAAAGGATTGCTGGTCGGCCTCGACGAGATGGTGAACCTCTACAAGCTCACTTCGTCGCAGGCCCGCAATGCAAACTACGAACAGATCCTCCGGATCCTGAACGATGTGCTGCAGGGTAGCGCCGAGAACCTCGGATTCCTTATGGGTGGAACCCCGGAGTTTCTGATGAACACCCGTCGAGGGCTCTATAGCTACGAAGCCCTTCAATCGCGTTTGGCCGAGAACACCTTCGCGCGGGACGGATTGGTCGACCTTTCAGGACCGGTTGTCCGGCTGGCCAGCCTGACCCCTGAAGATCTCTTCGTTCTTCTGGCCAATGTGCGGCGGATCATGCAGGACGATGCCGGTGCTCTGCCGGACGACGCGCTCGAGGCCTTCATGGCGCATTGTTCGGACCGGATCGGTGAAGCTTACTTCCGCACCCCGCGCAATACGGTGACGGCATTCGTGAACCTGCTTTCCGTGCTTGAGCAAAACCCCGGTGTCGAGTGGAGCGATCTGATCGAAAAGATCGAGGTCTCCGAAGACCTCGGCGAAGACATGAACGAGGTAGACGAGTCGACTGGTGCCCAAGACCCCGGTGACGATGATCTGATCAGCTTCAAGCTCTGACGCCGATGAGCAGTGCGTTCGACAAACTGGCGAGGCCTGTGCAGAAATGGATACGCCAGAAAGGTTGGCGCGAACTTCGCGACATCCAGGCGCGATCCATCCGGACGATCTGCGAATCCAATGCCGATTTAATCGTTGCAGCTTCTACGGCGGGCGGAAAGACCGAGGCGGCGTTCCTGCCGTTGATTTCACAGGTGCTTGACGAGCCGTCGGGCGGCACCGGCTTCGACCTGCTCTACATCGGTCCGCTGAAAGCCCTGATCACGGACCAGGCCATGCGGCTGGAGGGCATCTGCCAGGAAGCAGAGCTTCCGGTTGTTCCCTGGCACGGAGATGTCTCGCAATCCATCAAGACGCGCGCGTTGATATCTCCAAAAGGGATCCTTCTGATAACCCCAGAGTCCCTTGAGGCGCTTTTCATTCGTCGCGGTTTGGAAATTGCCCGCCTGTTTGGGGCGACACGGGCGGTCGTGATCGACGAGCTGCACACAGTTCTGGACAGCGAACGCGGTGTCCAGCTTCGTTCACTGCTCACACGGCTCGAGCTCGCGATAAAGCGCCCAATCCGTCGGATAGGTCTGTCAGCTACGCTAGGCGACATGGACCTCGCTAAGGCCTATCTTCGCCCTGACGCCGCAAACGCTGTCCAGCTGATCGAAGCAGATGGCGGCGAGGCTGAATTGAAGCTTCAGCTTCGCGGTTACCTTTCCGGCGATGAAGATGAAAACAGCCCATCCGCAACGGACGCGATCGCAGCACATCTTTTCAAACACCTTCGAGGCAGCGACAACCTGGTCTTCGCCGGAGCGCGTCAACGGGTCGAGATTTACGCAGATCGGTTGCGGGAGCTTTGCGAACGGGAGCACCTGCCACAGGAATTCTATCCCCACCACGCGAGCCTCTCCCGAGAACACCGTGACTTCGTTGAGCGGCGCTTGAAGGACCCTGCGAAACCGACGACAGCCGTTTGCACATCGACGCTCGAGCTTGGAATCGACATCGGTGACGTGACCTGCGTGGCTCAAATCGGTGCGCCATTCAGCGTCGCCGCGTTGCGACAACGGCTTGGCCGATCAGGCCGGCGTGAAGGACAGCCGGCCATTCTCAGGCAGTATGCTGTCGAAGCCAAGTTGACGCCGGAGAGCAGTTTCGTGGATCGTCTTCGCCTCGGCCTGATCAGGTCCATCGCGATGATAGACTTGCTGCTGGAAGGCTGGTGCGAACCTCCAAAACCTCAGGCGCTTCATCTCTCGACGCTCGTCCACCAGATACTGTCAGTCATAGCGCAGCGCGGCGGTGCGTCTGCAAGCGTGGTCTACAATGTGCTCTGCCGCGAAGGCCCCTTTCGGAAGGTCACAACCGAAGTCTTCGCAGATGTGTTGCGTGCAATCGGCCACCCAGAAACCGGCTTGATCGAACAGGTCGGCAGCGGGCTGTTGCTTTTGGGACCCGCGGGCGAAAAACTGGTTGAGCATTACAGCTTCTATGCGGTGTTTCAGACGCCTGAGGAATTCCGGTTGGTCGCAGAGGGGCGGGACCTTGGAACCCTGCCGATCGATAATGTTCTTGCCCCTGGGATGCTATTAATATTCTCTGGGCGACGTTGGGTTGTTCAAGAAATCCATGATCGTGAAAAGGTCATCGTCGTCAAACCCGCGAAGGCTGGTGTGCCGCCCGTCTTCGGCGGCGATGCGGGGGACATTCATGACAAAGTGATCGACCGAATGTTCGCCGTGCTCGAGGGGGATTCCAGCCCAGCTTACATGGATACAGTCTCTTTGATGATGCTCGAGGAAGCGCGTGCTCACTATGAACAGCTGGGGTTTAGGGCCAATAACCTACACACCATTGGCGAGCATACATCAGTCATTGCGACGCGGGTCGGTACTGTGAAGACATCAACCCTCGCGCTAGCACTGAGAAGTGAGGGGTTTTCGGTCGAACTGCATGACGGGTTTCTGATGGTGGAGGCCGGGGACGAAACCCCCGATCTTCAAACGGTACTAGCGCACATTCGATCTGGCGAACCTGTCGATCTGTTCGCTGGAGCTGGGAATTTAATGTCGGAGAAGTTTCATCCTTACCTGTCGCAGCCCCTCTTGGAGTTGGATGCAATTTCTTCCAAGCTTGCGCCCGATACTCTTACCGCGATGGTCGGTAGAATCGTCCCAGCATAATATGTGCGGCAATACTCGTTGACTGTTTTCATCGCTCCTAGGGCTAGTGATTGCTTTGTCTCCGCCAAGAAAGGACGGCATCTTCCGTTCCCGCAACTGGTGCCGCGTCACTCCAACGATCCCAGAAATTGACTGTCGCGCTATTGGGCTTGAAGCGCGGCTCGGACACCACAACTCGCGTCGGAAGCAAGCTCGCATCGCCGACCACCAATGCCTCACCGATGTCGAGGACCGGTAGAAGATCACCAAACCCGCCGAGGCTGTCAGGCAGCAACCGTTTGATCACGGATTGATCGTCGCCGTTGGTCAGCCGCATCGCAATGACATTGTTGCACTGGCTCAGAACGGTGCGGTTCACTTCGGATGGTCTTTGGCTGATAACCACTAGTCCAACACCGTATTTCCTGCCTTCTTTGGCGATCCTCTCGAAAATCCCGACAGAGATCTCATCGGCTGACTCTGACGATGCACGCTCCGGGATATACAGATGTGCCTCATCGCAGAACAATGCGATGGGATGACGGTTGTCTGGTGGCGTCCACTGGCTGACTGTGAATATCAGCCGAGCAATCAAGCTGACCATGAGCGGCAGGATGTCGGACGGCACTTCCGAGAAATTGATGATCTTGATCCCACCCTTGCCATCAGCTTGCGATCCGCGCCCGCCTATCAGGAAATGCGTTACCTCCGACAGCCAGGCCATATCCATACAGGCTGCTGGCGGCTGAAATATGAACCCAAGCCTGCGATCATTTCGTTTGGCTTCAAATCGCGCGATTAAGCGGCTGAGCTTGTCGAAGTATGGTCCTTGCTTATCCTTGTTGTTAGCGCCCGGAACCATTTGTTCGTTCAAGTCAGATAGTTGCTTGTGGACACTGTCGATATCGAAAGGCACGGGGCTATCGATAGTGAAATTTGCAAGAATGTCGGCGTGTTTTCCCGGATCAAGCATTGCGCGCTTCGCATCGGTGATACAGCGCGTCATGAGCATGGCTTGGTTCGGAGCGTTCTGATCGGACCGATCTACAAACAAAGCGACCAATGCCTCATAGCCGAGAAGCCAGAACGGTAGATGTAGAACACCGTCGGCCAGTCGGCGATCGTGTCCAATGTCCCCCGGCCCAGCGATGCGTAGATGCCGAAACTCGTCGCTATCGAGGGTCTGGTACTCACCATGGATATCGAACAAGATTACGTTGGCTTGTGGAAGACCGGCAATCTGGTCTAGGAGCCGCGCAGTTGTGTACGATTTGCCGCTGCCAGTGCTACCGACCACGATGGCATGACGTTGGAACAGACGGTTGCCGTTCAAGAAGGCCCGCGCGTCCTCGTCCAAAGCATAGCGACCAAGATCAAGCTGCGGGCCGTCGCCGGAAACCTGCGAAATGACCTGCATGAAGTCTGTCAGGCGCTGACCTTCCAAGGAAAAGCAATCCGCATCGATTTCGGGCACAGTCTCTAGGGTGCGCTTAAAGACGTTCTCTTTCAGCCCCTCCTTGTCTACGAGTGTTCCAATCAGAGCGACCCGAACGAGGTTGTTTTCGGGGAGCGCGGCTTCCGGATCCTCCTCAGACCCGTCTATTGCAGTTTCGTCACCTGCTTTGCGTGTGATGCGCGAAACTATCCCGATTAAGTGCTGCCCGGCTTTCGAGCTTCTGATCGCGGTCAACCGATTGACCTGAATCCGTTTGAGGCGTTCAAGTTCATCGACTCGCACCGTCACAGTGGCAGTATCGACGGCAATAATTTTGCCGAGACTTTCATCATCGTTGAAATCAAGTATGCCCAACTCTTCCTCCTAAAACCCAATCAATTCGTTCAATGCAGGCAACTCCCAATATTTGCCCCCGATAACAACAATACCGTCTGGGCTGTCACGGTTGTAAACCATCGTCCCCTCATCGTGGTTCTCGAGCGCGAGGTAGTGACGCCCGGCGTTGTTCTTGAGAAAATCCTTGGCTTCGGGCGTTAAGGTGCGCGCTGCGACAAGGATGGGAACGTCATGCACACGACAACGCGTCATCAGCTTCGGATGGATATGGCCGTCGCGGAACCCGTATCCTATGCAAATGAATGCGGTCGCGGCACTCAACACACGATCGGCGCCCTGTATCGCGCTCCGAAAGGGCTCGTCGTGCGTCCGCTGATATTTGCTTACACCTGGCGTGACGATCAACGGAACCAAACCATCGGGCAACTCGCTCGTCATCGGTAGCGACATCACACCCCCATGCGGGTCTGAAAACCAATCAAGAGACCCGTGGACTTTCCAGACTGTGACCGTCCGCGCCAAATTGGCCCCTTGTTTGAAAATCAGATTCTCCGCCCCATCGGCCCGTCGCAGATAGCCCGGAAGGAAACCCGTGTTGTGGATGTAGCCGCCTGAATCGGCTGCATACTCTGCAACGCGGTCGTAGTTTGTTGTTACGACATGGATATTGCGGTTTGTACTTCGGAATAAACCTGTGAATAGGGTGCGGAGCGGAAAAATGGTCTCGGTCTTTATAGCTGATTTGAGCAGGCTATAATCGCCCTGAGCGATGAAGTCCCAGGTACTTCGGACAATCTTGACAACCAAGGAGTCGGGTAGAGGCTTGTTTTCTAGTGCTGCTTCTAAATGATCTCCAGCGGCCAAGGCTGTTCTAACAAGTGTCCAGGCATCGACTTCCGGTCCATCGTCGGCCTGTACATTATCGCGGAGCCAAACGGCCAAATCCCCCATGCCACGAATGCCATGCGGTATCGAGGCCCCGCTGCCCAAGACTATCACTGGGCTATGCTGTGCACAGTTTTGGCACTGCTTTGCGAGTTCTTCTAGTTCCAAAGCTATTTTGCCTCACTTCTTGTACTTCGGCTTAGTTTGTCTGTGCCCGAAAACGATTTGGTCCAAAATTTCGCTCTTACGATACCCCCGGTAGCACTTCTTTGTCACAGCAAGTTTTCGCTGTCGTCGCAAGGTGGGTGCGTCGGGAATCTGGCAAGTGACATGGATCCGAAAATGCCTGCTCCAGCTATGATCCATGCATCAACATGCGCCCTCTGGCATCTTTGACGGCTGTTCACCATCCTTCCTTAGCGGCCAACGCACTTCTCCCTTTGTCTGAGTTGCATGACATGCTGGTCGCAGCTGTCGTCCCGTCCACAAAGGTTGCCGCCGATCTTTTTCCCCTGACCCTGCGGGTCATTCCTCGCGGAGCAAAAAGACCGGCACCTGCCCCTCCCCTCGGCCCGCCCGAGCTGGACGATCACATCGATGGATTTCCGGATGTATTCCCGAACCTCGGCAAAGGTCAGTGGTGTGCCGGCCTGCAGCACCATGATCGCCAGTCGATCGATTGCGAGTTCTGCGGTTTCCGCGTGGATGGTGGAAACCGACCCGCCATGGCCGGTGTTGATGGCCTCGAGGTAGGTCAGGGCCTCGGCACCGCGCAGCTCGCCGACGATGATCCGGTCAGGTCGCATACGGAGGGAGGCTTGAAGGAGAGCGTTGGCGCTGCGTTGCGAACCGGCACCGCGGTCGGCAAGGAGGGCGACGGTGTTGGGCTGGCCGGGGAAGAGCTCAAAAGCGTCTTCGATGGTGATCAGCCGCTCGTGCTCGCTCACATGGGTCAGGAGGTGGCGGGCGAACGTGGTCTTCCCGGTCGAGGTGCCGCCGCTGATCAGGACGTTGAGCCGCGCCTCGACCAGAGTCTGCAGCGCGGCCTCAAGGTTCTCCTCCGCTAGACTGGCGATGTTTTTCATCTTCTCCGCGCGGAGGGCGTCGAGCGAGACGGCCTTGCCGAAGAGATAAGCCGGGGCGTAGTCCCTAATGCTGCCAGAGGCGAAGAGGCGAATGGTGATCGAGGCACCGCGATCGATGGCGGGCGGCACGGCGACCTGGACCCGAAGCGGGCGGCCCGCATATTCCACCTTGCCGGAGACGAGGGGGTTCTTTTCAGAGACGCGGGCCTTGGCATCGCCGACGATGGTCTGGGCCATGTTGAGGGCTGTGGTCCGATCCACGGTCTGACCTTCGTGGCGCATGCTGGCATCCCCCGCGACCTCGAGCCAGACCTTGCCGTCGGGGTTGATCGCGATCTCGACCACGTCGTCACGCCGCAGGAGATCGCGGAACGGGTCGAGATAACGCTCGAGGTATGAGGCTGGCGAGGCCTGATCCATCAATTCGGTGATTCCGGTAATATTGAACCTGGTTTCGCTGCCTCTCGCCTGCGGCTCGAACGCGAAACCTGATGCTTCTTTTTCATTGTGAACCGGAACCCCCGTAGATCACCACATCCCGGTCCACGAGCACGGTGACCGAGGCGCCCTGATCGACATAGATCGTCGGCGCGATCGAGACCTGATCGGCGATGACCGACCCGACAGCGTCCTGCAGGTCGCTGCTGACATCGCCCAGGACAATGCTTGTCGTCTCGTTGTTGGCACTCTCCGCCGCCACGGCAGGCGCCGCCCCGATCACGGAAATCAGCGCCGCCCCGCCGAAGCGCTCGGCAAACTTGGTGTCGACGAGACCAGTGAGGCCCGAGCGGCCAAGCTGGTCGCCGCCCACAGCGGCGATTTCCATCGAGGTGCCGTCCGGGGTCAGGACGCGGGTCCAGAGGATCAGGATGCGCTTCTGGTGCATTTCGATCCCGGAGCGGTATTGGCCAAAAAGGCGGGAGCCCCGGGGGATCAGGATCCGGTCCCCGGAAAACGCCGGGACCGGCTCGGAGACGACCGCGACCACGGAGCCCGGCAGGTCGCTGTTTATAGCGGTCTGGAGCGCCGCCTGGATGACGGACCCTTGCGTCAGCGTGCGTTCGGGATGGGTGAGGCGGGCAGCTTCTTGCACTTCGAGTGGGCGCGCGCTTTGCAGGAACGCCTCATTGCCCGAGAGTACCGGGCCCCCGGTTCCAGCGGCAGCAGGATCGGCGACCGCCGCGCCACTTTGGCCACCACGGGGACCGTCAGCGTAGACCACGGCGGGGGATTTGATTTGCGCGGTCAGAAGCTCTTTGGCGACCTGTTCGGCCTCGCGCTGGCGCTGCTCCTCTTCCTGGCGTCGGCGTTCTTCGAGAAGGCGCTGATCGGCAATCAGACCCTCGCGGTCGAGCTCGGCCTCGAGCCCCTCGCGCTGCGCGCGTTCGGCATCCAGCATGGCCTGCAAACCTTCGATGCGGGTCTCGGTCTGGCGCTGCAGATTGGCCAGCTCGGTTTCCTTTGCGGCGAGCGTTGCTTCGAGCGCGGCCTTTTGCTCGTCGAATGCTTCCCGAAGATCTGAGACGGCGGACTGGATTTCCGAGTTGCGGGCGGCCTGGCTGGCGGCCAGCGCCTCGCGCAGCTTGGCGATCTCGGCCAACACTTCGGCGCTCGGCTCAGGTGCTGGCGCCGCAGGCACCTCGAGCGCTTCCTCGACGGCGATCAGCGCGTCGTTGACCCGTTGCTCGGTCTCGTCAGGCGGAAATTCCAGCCGCCCGCCGGTGCCGGGGCGGCGGTCCTGGAAGGTCTCGACATCGGAGGTCTCAAGTGCGCTGTCACCTTCCTGCAGACCAGTGGCCAGGAAATACGCGACCCCGGCGCCGCCAAGGGCGAGGGCCGCGGCGAGCGCACCGACCCCGAGGCTGTTGCCCCGGCGTCCGGATTTTCCACGCTGGTTGAACTGGTCGAGGCGGTCCTGCAGATCGGGAGGGGTTTGATCGGCCATGGTCAGTTGCTCACGTAGATCGCGCTTTCGTCGCGCCAGGCGCAGATCGCCTCGTCGCCGATGCGCAGCGTCCAGTAAGTGTTCACCCCGAGCACCCGGACCGTGTTGCCTTGCTGGGTCCAGTTGACCGTCCGCTCGCGACCCTGGTCATCGGCCTTGAAGAGGGCGGGCTGGCGACTGTTCTCCGGGAAGACGAAATACGTGTAGCGCCCGTCGTCGTAGATATGGCTGGGGCGGAAATCACCTTCGCCCGAGACGCGGTAGTTGTAGTTCCGCGGAGCCTCATAGCCCTTGGGCTGGGTGGCACCCGCCGCGCGGCGTTCCTCGTCGGGGTAGCGGAAGCGCACCTCGAAGAACATACCAGTGCGGTTCGGGATCGAACCCTCGCGCAGGTGGAAGGAATAGGTGCGGCGGTTGGTGATCACCGTCATGTTGGTCGAGGCATTGGCCACATGCGGTTTGATCGTGAGAACATTGCCGAGCTCGGGGATCGGATCGACCTGGAAGCTCTCGGTGTCGCCGACAATGACCGCCTCGAACCTCTCCCCGGCCCCGAAATGAATCGTGGTCGAATGCCGCAAGTCAGTTTCGATCCGGTAGACCTGGTTTTCATTGTAGACGGCAGTGCGGATGCGGATATCGAGCGGGCCGCCTTGTGGCGTGGCTTCGGCGGATGCGGCAACGGGCATGGCAAGCGCCAGGAGGAGCGCAGGTAGAGATCTCATTTAGGTCAGTTCTCCAGGGTCTCGGCGTCGACGCGGTAGGAGGTCACCACGAAGCCCAAGGGGTTGGCCCAGACGTCCTGAAGGCGCTGGCGGGTTTCGGGTTGGAAGTCGTAACCGACAGTGGCGACGTAAGACCGAGTGACGGTGCGGGTATCGCGGGGACGGCGCAGCGTGCGGGTGAAACGGACCTGGGCCACGCCGCGCTCGATCTGGTTCACCGACTTGATCACCACCTCGATCTTGGCGTCACGGCCATAGACGGTAATCGGGTAGTCTTCGTTGGTGGAGGACCAGAGATCGCGCAGCGTGCGCGCGGCGTCGCCATCCGAACGGTCGAGCACCGAGTTGATGCGTTGCTCGCCATCGGTCAGGTCATAAGTTTCCCGATCATCGACATAGGCCACGAGATTGGCCTGGATGATGGCATCGCTTTCCGAGAGTGTCAGCGCCTGGACGGCGGCGACCCGGTCCATTTCGCCGGTTTCCTTGTCGACCACGACCACGAAGGTTTCGGTCGTCTTGAGCGGAAAGAGGCTCGCGCCGGCGACCATGCCGGCCACGCCGACCAGCACACCGGCCGCCGCGACCAACCACGCGAAGCGCTCGCGCCGTCTTGGCCCGTAGATGAAATCCGCCTCAAAAGCATCGCGATCGGGCGCGGGGGAACTGGTCACAAGCTTCTTCAAGTCAATCGTCTTTCACATCAGGGTTTGCGGAAGGCCTTGGCGGCGGAGAGAAGCGCGCCGGGGCTTTGCCGGATCATCTCGCCGGTTTTGACCACGCCCGCATTGGCCATCTGGTTCAGCTCGTGCGGAGACTTGCCGGTGACGAGGCGGGAGGTCGCGCCGGTGCCATACTGGCGCGTGTTCACGAAGCCCTGACGCGCGAGGCCGGTCAGACCCACGGCGTTGGAGGCAATGCCCACGACGCCGGTGAGGTTGGAGGCGATGTAGGGGACCGAGGCCATGATCCCGGCGCTGAGGATCAGGATGACGAGGAAGGGCAGGATGAGGCTGACGGTCTCGACATCACCCGGATCGGCGGAGGCGTCCCCGATGGCCTCGGCGATGGCGACAATGATGCCTGCGGCCCCGGCGGCGGCGACCGGCATGAGCGCATAGCCGATGGTGGCGCGGGTCCAGGCCTCAAAAAGCGACTGGGTTGGTTTGAACAGCGAAGTCACGATCATGAAGGGGGCGATCACGATCATCAGCGCGAACACAATGCGGGCGAAGGCGATGATCCCGGCGGTGACGGCGGCAAAGACGGCTGAAAGGACGAAGAAGATCGCGCCCAGGACCGCCCCGAAGACCCAGCCCGCCCGGTCGCCGATCGTGTCGCCATAGGCGGTGATGCGGGCGACCATGTTGTCGAGGCTCTCATAGACCCCGGCCTCATCGCCCGAGCCGGTGAGCGCGAGGATCGAGGCCCCGACGGAGTCGGGCACGCGCGTGACGATGTCATAGATGACGCTGAAATTATCCCAACTCTGCGCGAATATGCCCACGAGCGCCACCTTCATCCCGAAGGCAAAGCCGGTGCCGAAGGGCAGGGGGCGGAGTTGCATGACCGCGTTGATCCCGAGGAGCACGACGAGGAGCGCGGCCCCGGCCGAGATCACGTCGCCGACAGCGCCTGCCGAAGAGACAAAGCCGTCCTGCGCCACAGTGTCTACCGCGGCGTCGACCTGTCCCAGTATGTCGCGAATTACTCCCATCTATTCCGCACAGACCTCCACGACCTGAGCCTCGAGCGCGTCGGCCTGCGCGTAGAGATCGAGCACCTTGAACGGCAGACGCGGGTTGTCCGAGGTCTGGAACCGGGGCATGGCGTCAAGCGCTTGGTCCCAGGTGAAGTCGCCCAGCAGGCAGGTACAGCTCTCCGAGGCGAGCGCCTCTTCAGCGATCAGGATACGCAGAATCGCGCGGTAACCATTGCGAAGGTATGCGGTCTCGGCCAGATCGATGGGCGGTTTCGGGACCCGGCATGCGTCGGCCTGGTCCCGCGCGATGGCCATCGAGTTGAAGGTCGTGTCGCCGGAGGGATCTGTGCTCGGGGTCTGGGCCAACGCAACACTGGGCAGGGTACTCACGACAAGTGCGGCGAAGCAAAGAGACCGAATTGATGCCAAGCTGTGAGTCATGGTTTGCCTCATGGGTCCACCGCCATCGAGCGGAATTTGCGCTCATCCGCGAGGGTCGCGGCATCGACGACGCCAAGCTGGCCGGCACTGACGCCTTGCGCCGCTTCCAGCCGCCAGATTTGGGTCAGGATGATGCCGAGCTCGGCGGTGACGCGGGTGTTGAGATCGACAGCGGCCTTTAGACCGTCCTGATCATCGATGAGCCCGACCATGGTCTCGAGCCGCTCGAGGCTTTGGCCTGCCTCCTCGTGGCTTTCCTGCGCGGCGACGGACAGCATGGCGCTGGCTCCGGCGGAGGCGGCTATGCGGTTGTCGGCGGGCTGATCCGATCCCGAGAGCGTGCTCAGGCGCTCCGAGGTGAAGCCGCTGCCCGACAGCACGCGCTCGACGGAGGCCGAGAGTTCCGCACCGGGATTGAAGCCGCTGAGGAAATCGCCGCTGGCCAAGGACTGCGCGGTGTTGAGAGGAGCCACGAGCTTGCCGCGCAGCGCGCGGAATTCCTCGACTGTTGCGAAGAGCTCGCCCAACCCGCTGCCCTCGATCAGCGAGGTCAGTTGCGCCTCAAGGTTTGTGAGCTGCGACAGCTGGGTTTCCAGTTCCAGCCGCATGGTGGCGAGTTGCTGCATCTGGACATTTAGATCCTCAGCCATGTGTTCGAGCTGGGCGACGAGTTGGCCAAGCTGCGAGCCATCGAAGGTCGGCACGCCCTGAGCCGTGGCGGGCCCGCTGAGCCCGAGCGCGGTGACCGCGGCGGCGGTCAGGAGAAGCTGTCTCATTCGGGAACTCCCATTTGCATGAAGTCGCGCTCGGCCAATCGGTCGGCGACGAGGTGCTGCGCGTAGGCTGCCTCGCGCTGCTGGTTGGCGGCCATCAGCCGGACACGAAGATTGAGAATGCGGGCGATCTCGGCCTTGGCGTAGGTGTTGAGTTCCCAGGCCGCCTTGGCATTGGGCTGCGCATCGATCTGCAGGATGATCGCGCGGAGGCGGTTGATCACTTGCTCGGTCGTTGCCGAACTATCGGCGGCGTAATAGACGCCTGCCTCGGAGATGCTGGCATATTCGGCCAGTGCAAAATCCGAGGGCGAGAGCGTCCCGAGCGCGTCGGCGCCGCCAACGACAGCCAGGTATTCGTTGTAGAACTTCGAGATGTTGCGCACGTAGCCCTGGGTTTCGGCAAAGGGCGGCACGCCGCCATATTCGATGACCCGGCCCGGTCCGGCGTTATAGGCCGCAAGCGCATGGGGGATGTTGCCGAAGCGGCCCAACTGCGTGGTGATGTAACGCGCGCCGCCGCGCAGGTTGTCCTTCACATCATAGCGATCGACGCCGAGGTCAGACGCGGTTCCAGGCATGAGCTGGGTCAGCCCATAGGCGCCGACCGGGCTTTCGGCGGCGACGTTGAAGCGGCTCTCCTGCTTGATCAGGGCCTGGAAGAGGCAGCGCCACTGGGTGGCGGAGAGGCCGGCGCGGGCCACACCCGGCGCGCCTGCGAACTCGCCCGCGACCTCGACGATCATCATCTCGACGGTCTCGCGGCCCTCGCCAAAAAGGCGGCTCACCATCGGACTCGCATCGGTGTTCGGGTAGACCGCCGCCACCCCGAAATCCGCATTGCCCTCGAGCGCGCGGATATCGAAGCCGGGGCCGGTGATCGCGGCGGTCATCTCCTCGAGGACGCGCAGTTGGTCGGCCTGGACGTCGGCCAGCGTGGACTCGGTGCGGTCCTTGTCCTGCTGCACGCCCAGATCCTCGGCCAATGCCGTCACCCGTGCGATGGCGCGGCCGATCGCGGAATTGTCCTGCGTCGGAACCCCTTGGGCATGCGCGGGCAGGGTACCGAGGCCGAGGCAAAGCCCGGCGGATATGATCGCGGCGCGGTTCATTCCGGACGGGGCAGGGGCTCGAAGGTGCAGTCGGGCTTGTCCGTCTCCTGAACCGCTGCGCCCATGGTCGAGAAGGAAAGCGCGGACCGGGTCACCTGCGGCTCGCCATTGCGACCGAAGCAGGGCGAGGTTTTCTCGGTGTACTTTTCGCAAGCCGACAGCAGGCTTGCGGCAGCGCAAAGCGCCAGGAGGGGTTTTGAACTCATATCACATGTCTCCAGAAATCGGGATTGGCGCGCCAATCGGCAGGCACGCGGGCCTCGCCGGTGGCACCGCCGCCAAGGATGGGAAGGAGGTCTCCAAGCGCGGAGAGATCGGCGTCGACGAAGACGCTGTCGCCCGCCGAGCGCACAAGCGCGATGCGCTGGCCGATGGTGGGCTGGACGAGAAGGGCCGCCTCTTTGGCGTTCACGCGGAGGAAATCGTAATCCGAGATTGTGGCGCGGTCGTTCGGGAAGAGGATCTGGGTCGGTACTGTCTCGACGATGGTCTTGCCGACGCGGCTGTCGCGCAGCTGGCTTGGATATTGCGTCATCATGATGACGACGCAGTTCATCTTGCGCAGCGTCACCAGCCAGTTTTCGAGTCGCGCCCCAAAGTAGGGATCGTCCAAGAGCTTCCAGGCTTCGTCGAGGACGATGATGGTGGGGCGGCGGTCCTCGACCACGCGTTCAATCTGGCGGAAGATATAGGAGAGCACCGCCATGCGCTCGGTGGTCATGTCGAGGATTTCGGTCATGTCGAAGCCGATGATGTCGGAGGCCAGTTCAAGCCCGGCACCCTGTTCCGGCTCGTCAAAGACCCAACCGTAGCGCCCACCCGGCGCCCATTCGGCGACGCGGCTTTGCAACTCGCCATCATCATCAAGCGATTGAAACAGCGTCTCGAAACTAACGAAGCGTTGCAGCGCCGCGCCCGCATCGGCGTTCTGCCCGACGGCACTCTGGATATGGCGGGATTGCTCGCCCGAGAGCGTGCCATTGCGCGTGAGAAGGGTCGCAAGCCAGTCCGAGAGCCAGGCGCGGCCACGCTCATCGGTCTCGGTCGCAAGCGGGTTCAGCCCCGTGGGAACACCGGCCCGGATTTCGTTGTAGCGGCCTCCGAGGGCGCGCACGGCCATCTCGAGGCCGCGATCCTTGTCGAAGAAGAAGAGCCGCGCGCCGACCCGTTGCGCCTGCGCCGCGAGGAAGGCGGTGGTGAGCGTCTTGCCGGTGCCGGTGCGTCCCAGAACGAGGGTGTGGCCGACGGTCGGTTCCTTGCCCGGGCTGCCCGCCTCGTGGAAATTGAAGCGATAACCCGAGGTGCCGACCGTCGGCAGGACCGAAATGGTCTGACCCCAAGGCGACTGATCCGGCCCGCGCCCTTCGACGCTGCCGTGAAGTGCCGCGAAATCCGCGAAGTTGATCGAGGAGATCGGCGTCTTCCGCGCCCGGTAGCCGAAGTTGCCGGGGGACTGCGCGAAGTAGGTGGCTTTCAATGCCATATTCTCGCGCACGATCACCGACATGATCTCCTGGCCCACGCGCTTGATCTGGGCGGCGGCCCGTTCGAGCGTGTCGCGGTCTGGTGCATAGACGGCGATCGAGAGGTGATGGTCGCCAAAGGCGATGCGGCCTGCTTCCTGATCGTCGGCGGCTTGCCCGAGTTGCTCGCGCAGGGAAACGGCGGCATCGTCGGAGGCATGCATCTGGCGGATGATCCTTTGGATGCGCTCAGCCATGATGTTGTTCGGGATCGGGCTGAAGGAGTTCGTCAGTACGATGTCGAGCGGCAGGTCGAGCGCGTCGAGCAGCGTGACGTCTGTAAGCGCCGGATAAGTCTTCATCGAGAAGAGAGCGCCGTATTTGACCTGGCCGGTCACGGCGTCGGTCAGGGTGACCACGTCGCCGTCGAAGGTCGCGCGGCAGTTGCTGAGCGTGTGCGAGAGGGGCAGGGTGCTTTGCCCGAAGGAGATCGGGGAGAAGCTGCCTGCGTTCAGTGTGTTGAGGTAGCCCAGCCACTCCCCGCCCGACTTTGTGAGCCTCACGGGATTGGCCGAGGCAAGCGCCACCTCGAAGAAGCCCATGACCTCGTTCAGCTCCTGCAGGCGCGTCGCGCGGTCCTTGACCCAGGCCTTGCGGGCCAGCGCGCGGAGGAGCGGAATACGAGCCGAAATGTCGGGGCGCCGGATCACGCTGAGATAGAGCTGGCGCTTGGCGGGGCAGAGGTCTTTGACATGGGCCTGCCAGCGCGCGTCGATCGCGGCTGCGAAACTGTCTCCCTCGATGGGGCGCATCCCGAGATCCTGCGGCACGGAGATCCGGTGAATGTAGAAGCCGAAGGCACTGCCAGTCTGGGCGACGATGGCCGCGACCGCGCGTTTGAGCGCGTCGAGCCGGGCGTCCTCAGAGGTCATCGGATTCAGACCATCAAGGCGCAGGGTCGCCAAGAGGTCGCCTTCGCGCAGGACCATGACATCGTCTTCCGCGAGCGCAAAATACGGCAGATGCTCCGCGAGATAGCTCTCCCGCGCGAACGCCCCGCCGCCAGCCTGAAGCAGAGCGGTTCCGTGAGTGGAAAGAGTGCCCGCATCAAGCGCCAAAGCTGTCGCCTCCGTGCAGGGCCCGGTTCTTCGTCGGGCGCACTGATCCATAGGAGACGCGCAGCACTTCGAAGAAATGCGGCTCGCGGTCAGCGACGAACCAGAGGATCGGATAGGCGACAAGGCCGATCAGGAAGAACACCATCGACTTGGTCCAGATGAACGGCAGAACGACCCCGGTCGCCAGTACCACGAGGTATCCGACAGGGAGGCCCAGATACTTGGGCGGTCGGGCGAGGCCCAGAAAAAGGGGGGATCGTTCTGCCAACTCTATTCTCCAACCTCAGGAGAAGCCGTCGACGATGGTGCCGGCCGAGAAGATCAGCACGATCCCGATGATGACCGAGGCGAACCAGCCCCAGTTCAGCCGCCCCATCATGCACATGAAGCCGGTGCCGATGACCGCGAGCGTGGCGACCGCGATCCCGATCGGACCGGTCAGCGCGGCCTCGACGGTTTCCAGCATGGTCTGGATCGGTGACAAGTCCTGCGCGAAAGCGGGCGTTGCGAAAGCTGCCAGGGTTGTGGCGACGGGCAAGAGGCGGCTGAGGCGATGTCTGAGCATGCGAAGTTCCCTTGTTTTACTGAAGATCGATGAGGACCGGAGCGCGCGCAGGCACCCGGGCTGCGACGCGGATGTCCGGCGAGGAAACAGGTGTAGCCGCGAGTCGGGACCGGATCCGGTGGATGCGCGCGATGTAGTCGCGGGTCTCGGTGAAGGGTGGAATGCCGGAATGCTCGACCACGCGGTGCGGGCCGGCGTTATAGGCTGCGAGCGCCAGATCGATGTCCTTGAACGTGGCGATCTGCGCGAGCAGATAGCGTGCGGCGCCATCGAGGTTCTGAGAGGGATCGCGCGGATCGACCCCGAGGCTGCGGGCCGTGTCTGGCATCAGCTGGCCGAGCCCATAGGCGCCTTGGCGATACGTTCGAGAAGGTCGAGGGAGGCGGCGAACTTGGCGTTCTCGACCTTGCCCATATGGCCGCGGCTCACGTCGGCCCGATGAGCAAGCTCCTCTTGGCTGAGGCCGCGGGCGCGTCTCAAGTCCTGGATGTTCAGTGCTACACGGTCCCGCAAGTTCATGCCCGCGAAACGGACACGCTGCGCGAAATATCGCCACGCGATATATGTTACATTCGGAAGTGCAGAGAAGAAATCTTGTAGCGGCGCGAGGTCGCCGAAATGGGATGCCTGCCGATACGCAGGTCACGGGATGATCCGTCTCGCAAACATTCTGGGCCGTTCAATCGTTCTTTCGGAAAAGGGCGGCACCGGCATTACCGGTGCCGCTAGTCGGTCGCTCCCGGGGAAAATTTGAAAGGCGACAACAGGGAGGCTGTAGAGGACTAATTCTACCGGAAATTTTGGGTTGGCCAAAAATCCCATAAGAGAACTTATGTTAGTTTTGTGGTTGTCGCGGCACCTCAGACAGCTTCGAGCGCGATTGCAATCCCCTGTCCCACGCCAATACACATGGTCGATAACGACTTTTCTCCAGGTTTGAGGTCCAGCATCGCTGAACCAGTGATGCGGGCACCTGACATGCCAAGCGGATGGCCGAGAGCAATAGCGCCGCCGTTCGGGTTCACGCGGGCGTCATCATCCGCGATCCCCAGGTGCCGTAGTGTGGCCAGACCCTGCGAAGCAAAGGCTTCGTTAAGTTCGATTACCGAGAAGTCTTCTTGTTTCAGTCCAAGTCGCGCCATCAGCTTTTCCGACGCCGGTGCCGGCCCGAAACCCATGATGCGCGGTGCGACGCCCGCGGTTGCGCCGCCCAAGACCCTTGCGATCGGTGTGAGGCCAAATTTTTTTGCGACGTCGCTGGTGGCAAGGATCAATGCTGCGGCACCATCGTTCACGCCCGAAGAATTCCCAGCGGTTACAGTGCCGTCCGCTTTTACGAAAGTTTTCAGTTGGGCGAGCGCTTCCAAAGTCGTACCCGCGCGAGGGTGTTCATCCTGTACGACGATCTTTGGCTCCCCCTTTCGCTGAGGAATCTCTACCGGGACAATTTCACGGGCCAAACGACCGTTCGCCATGGCATCTCTCGCCTTTCGCTGCGAACGCATGGCGAAGGCATCTTGGTCGGCGCGGTTGATGCTGAAGTCTTCCGCTACGTTTTCGGCCGTTTCAGGCATGCTGTCGACGCCGTATTGACTCTTCATCTGTTTATTGACGAAGCGCCAGCCGATGGTGGTGTCTTCAGCAGAATTTTCGCGCGAGAATGCAGTTGTAGCTTTTGGCATCACAAACGGAGCACGAGACATGCTTTCCACACCGCCAGCAACAATGAGATCGGCTTCTCCAGCTTTGATCGCGCGGGCGGCTGTGATTACGGCGTCCATACCCGATCCGCACAACCGGTTCATCGTCGTGCCAGGGACACAATCCGGAAATCCCGCGAGTAGCAGCGACATGCGTGCGACGTTGCGGTTGTCCTCGCCCGCCTGGTTGGCGCAGCCGAAAATCACTTCGTCAATGGCCGCTAGATCTAGCTTCGGGTTTCGGCTGGCCAGGGCCCTGAGTGGGATTGCACCAAGATCGTCGGCTCGCACAGAAGAAAGCGCGCCGCCATAGCGACCAATTGGTGTGCGGATGTAATCGCAGATGTAGACGTTTGTCATTCTTAGAGTGCCTTTGTCATATCCGGGACGGCGTCGAGCAGGTCTGCGACCAGGCCGTAGTCGGCGACCTGGAAGATCTGGGCCTCTTCATCCTTGTTGATGGCGACGATGACCTTGCTGTCCTTCATGCCTGCAAGGTGTTGAATTGCCCCGGAAATCCCGACCGCGATGTACAGCTCGGGCGCCACGACCTTGCCGGTCTGGCCGACCTGCCAGTCGTTCGGTGCGAACCCGCTATCCACCGCCGCGCGCGAGGCGCCGACCGCCGCGCCCAGCTTGTCGGCCAGGCCCTCGATGATCGCGAAGTTCTCCTCGGAACCGACGCCGCGACCGCCCGAGACCACGATCTTGGCCGAGGTCAGTTCCGGACGATCCGACGCCGCGACCTTGTCCTCGACCCAGGCGCTCAGGCCCGCGTTGCCGGCCGCTGCGATGGCCTCGACGGCGGCCGAACCACCCTGGCCAGCCGCGTCGAAGGCGGTGGTGCGGACGGTCAGTACCTTCTTGGAATCGTTGGACTTTACCGTCTGAATCGCGTTGCCCGCGTAGATCGGGCGTTCGAACGTGGACCCGTCCACGATGGCGGTGACGTCCGACAAAACCATCACGTCCAGCAGCGCCGCGACGCGCGGCAGGATGTTTTTCGCGCTCGCCGTGGACGGAGCAACGATATGTTCATAATTGCCTGCCAGGCTGACCACCAGATCGGCGACCGGCTCGGCCAGGCCGTTGGCATAGGCGGCGTCATCCGCCACCAGAACCTTTGCCACGCCGTCGATCTTCGACGCGGCCTCGCCTGCGGCAGCGGGGCCCGCAACCAGAACGGTCACATCGCCCAGCGATTTGGCAGCGGTCACCGCCTTGGCGGTGGCGTCCAGCGCCAGTGCACCACCGGCGATTTCTGCAAGGAGAAGAACAGCCATTACACGATCCCCTTTTCTTTCAGCTTCGACACCAGCTCGTCGACCGAGCCAACCATTTCCCCGGCCGAACGCGCGGCGGGCTCTGCCGTCTTGACGACGGTCAGGCGCGGCGTGACATCGACGCCGAAATCGGCGGCGGTCTTTTCGTCCAGCGGTTTCTTCTTGGCTTTCATGATGTTGGGCAGCGAGGCGTAGCGCGGCTCGTTCAGGCGCAGGTCGGCGGTGACGATCGCCGGCAGCTTCACCTTGATGGTCTGCAGACCGCCGTCCACTTCGCGGGTCACGACGGCATGCTCGCCCTCGATCGCAACCTCAGAGGCATAGGTCGCCTGACCCCAGCCCAGCAGCGCCGCCAGCATCTGGCCGGTCGCGTTCATGTCGTTGTCGATCGCCTGTTTGCCCGCGATCACCAGGCCCGGCGCCTCGGCGTCGATCACGGCCTTTAGGATCTTGGCCACCGCCAGCGGCTCGATATCTTGGTGCACGTCGTCGGCGGCCACGACGAGGATCGCCCGGTCCGCGCCCATCGCCAGCGCCGTGCGCAGCGTTTCCTGCGCCTGTTTCACGCCGATCGACACGACGACAAGCTCGTCCGCCTTGCCCGCTTCCTTCAGACGGATCGCCTCTTCAACCGCAATCTCGTCGAACGGGTTCATCGACATCTTCACATTCGCGAGACCAACTCCGCTACCGTCCGCCTTAACGCGAACCTTCACGTTGTAATCAATTAGGTGTTTTATAGGTGCAATTATTTTCATTGGCGTTTATCGTCTTGGAAATTTGCAATGGCAGTAACGGCCCGGGTTCCAGGCCGTTACTTGGGATGTGTCTCTGTCAATTCGCAGTATAACCGCCATCTACTACAATCTCTGCTCCGTGAACGAACGATGACTCATCCGATGCGAGGAACAGGACCGCATTCGAAACCTCTTCAGGTTTGCTTGGCCGCTTGAGCAGCGTGGCCCCCAGAATTGCCTGCCGGGTCTCTTCGTCGGCGTGTAGCAGATCTTTTGTCATGGGAGTATCGATGACACCGGGATGGATCGAATTGACACGTATGCCACTTTCGGCCAGGTCGACTGCGCAGGATTTGGTCAACATCCGTACGGCGCCTTTGGATCCAATGTAGGCTCCCGCCGAAGCGGCACCAACAATCCCATAGATTGAAGAAATATTGATAATTGATGCTTTTTCGGTCTCTTTCATCAATGGAACCGCGGCTCGGATACCGAGATAAACACCGCGTACATTGACGTTGATCGTCATGTCAAATTCGTCAGGCGAGGTTTCGTGGAGCGGCTTCAGAATGAGAATGCCAGCGTTGTTCACTAGCACATCAAGTCGACCAGCACTTGATTGCACCGTGGAGATGACATTCTTCCAATCTTCTTCAAGCGTCACGTCATGCTGAATGAATTCCGCCTTCCCTCCGGCTCCAATGATACCTTTTACTACGCTTTCACCCGCTTCCGTATCACGGTCGGTTACAAATACATGCGCGCCTTCACGTGCCAGCGTTTCACAATGGGCTTTTCCCATGCCCATGGCGCCACCTGTTACCAGTGCGACTTTTCCGGATACCCGTCCCATAGTTCTCTCCTGAGTGTTCATGAACAAATTTAATTGTTTCCGCCGGGTTTTCTTAATGCCCGACGGAATTCTTTACACCTTCTCGGCAGTGCGGTCGCGGATCAGGGATGTATAACCTTCCTCCTTAACCGCACTAATGGCATTGCGATAATTGCCAATCCCGGCCATGTAGAACATCACCGCATTCTTCTTTCCGGGGATATTTGCGCCGAAGATCCAGCTTTCAGCTTTGGGGAAGAGTGTCATGTCGGCGATTTCACGGCAGGTGCCAACCCAAGCGTCGCGCGCCTCCACGGTTGGCTCCACACTTTGAACCCCCTCTTCTTCCATTGCGCAAATCGTGTCAGCGATCCATTCAACTTGCGTCTCAATGCTGGGGGGCAGGTTAGTGAAGGGGCCATTAGGGCCAAGGATCATGAAGAAGTTAGGGAAGTCTACCTCCATCATGCCGAGGTAACCGAGTGGGCCTTCCTTCCAAGTGTCGCGCATGGTCACGCCTCCGCGTCCGCGGAGGTCCATTTTGACGTAATTGCCGTCGACCGCATCGAAACCAGTGGCAAAGATTACGATGTCAAGCTCATGCTCCTCGCCGCTTTCGAGACGAATGCCGTTCGGAGTGAACTCTGCGATCGGATCGGCCTTCACGTCGGCGAGGGTCACGTTGTCTCGGTTGTAGACCTCGTAATAGTTGTTTCCGCAAAGCGGGCGCTTGGCGTAAAGGTCCTTCGGCGTCAGTTTCTCTGCGACCTTGGGGTCCTTCACGATTTGCTTGATCTTGCCCTTGATGAAGTCAGCGGCCGCATCATTGGCCACTTGGCTGGTCGCAATATCGCAAAAGGTGCCAAACATGAAATAGAAACCACCGCCGCGCTGCCAGGCGGCTTCGAAGACCCGCTCCCGTTCCTCGGGCGAGGCGGTTTCGGCGGGTTCGGCGCTTTCTTCGAAGCCGAAGGCCACAACAGAATTCTTCACTTGATTCCAGATATTATCGTAGTTCGCCTTTTGCTCGGCGATGGTAGCATCGTCTTGCGGGGTGTTCCCAATCGGCACGACATATTGTGCAGAGCGCTGAAAAACAGTCAGGTGTTTTGCAATTGGTGCCGTTGCAGTGATAACCTGAACACCCGTCGAGCCGGTGCCGATAATGCCCACGCGTTTGTTGCTCAAGTCCACTCCCTCGGGCCAGGCA
>NZ_JBNAGJ010000011.1:0-84239 GCF_049803795.1 Youngimonas ophiurae (nom. illeg.) | reverse complement strand
GTTGACAGCGCAGGCTTATTATTACTTACTGGTCAGTAAATAAAGGTATGAAAATGCAACATGTACAACATGTAAATGTCATTTTGGAGACGCGGGGATCGGTGGCCTGGTTGCGCCAGTGCGGCGCACGCCAGGTTGACGGCGCAAACGTGGCAATTGCCGAAAATGGTGGTGGGTTGATCGGGATCGAAGGGGCTGTGGCCTCGATTCTGATTCTGGCGCGATAGGAGAGCAGGATGTTCAAGACCGAAGAACAGACAATGGCCTGCGATATGCTGCGCCGCTTCCTCGAAATTGATACAAAGGACTAACCATGAATTCCTATGCCACGCCTATCGTCCCTGACACCTCCATCGACGATCTCAAGGCGCTTTTCACCTGCCAGAAAGCCGCCTCCAATGCCAACCCCTACCCGTCCTACGAAGAACGGTGCGGCAATGTCGAAAAGCTGCTGAAACTGACCGAGAAACACAAGCACGACATTTGTAATGTCATCGACAAGGATTTCGGCAACCGCTCGGTGCGCGAAACCACGCTGAGCGATTTGTTCCTTGTCATCCAGGGCGCCAAACATGCCCGCCGTCACCTGCGCAAATGGATGCGCCCGCGCCGGGTGGGCACAAGCCTGCATTCGCTGCCGGCCACATGCAAGGTGGTGCCGCAGCCCCTAGGAGTGATCGGCAATATCGCTCCCTGGAACTATCCCTATGCCATCGCGCTTCTTCCGGCGGTGCATGCGCTGGCCGCAGGCAACCGTATGATGATCAAGCCCAGCGAGGTCACGGTACATACAACCGAACTTCTGGGCAATCTCGTTTCCGACAATTTTGACGAGGACCTGTTGGCCGTCGTCACCGGCGGGGCCGAGCTGGGCAATGCCTTTGCCGAACTGCCTTTTGACCACCTGATCTTTACGGGGTCCACCGCCGTGGGGCGCAAGATCGCCCAGGCCGCGGCACCCAACCTGACGCCTGTCACGCTGGAACTGGGGGGCAAGAGCCCCGCGATCATCGACCATTCCTATAATCCGGCCAAGGCGGTCAGCTCGATCCTGCGCGGCAAGGTGCTGAACTGTGGCCAGACCTGTATCGGAGTGGACTACGTCTTTGTGCCCACCGAAAAGCTTGATGGGTTCGTCGGGGATATGAAGAAGGGCTTTACCAAGTTCTTTCCCAACCTCGATGGCAACGTAGACTACACCACGATCGTTTCGGACCGCCATTACGACCGGCTGCGCAATCTGGTCACCGATGCCCGTGACAAGGGGGCAAAGGTGGTGACGGTCAACCCCGATGGTGGCGAGGGCAATACCAACAACCGGATTCTGCCGCTGAATATAGTGATCAACCCCAGCGACGACATGGCAGTGATGCAGGAGGAAGTGTTCGGCCCGGTTCTGTCGATCAAGACCTATGACAGCCTGGATGAGGTCACGGGCTATATCAACAGCCATGACCGTCCGTTGGCGCTCTATTGGTTTGGCCATGACCGCGCCCGTGAAAAACACATGCTGCAAAACACCTGGGCCGGGGGGATGTGCGTCAACGAAACCCTGTTCCACGTGTTCCAGGAAAAGTTGCCCTTCGGCGGCATTGGGGCCAGCGGCATGGGCACCCATACCGGCAAGGCTGGGTTTGACAGTTTCAGCGCCCACAAGCCGGTCTTCCGGCAGGCGCGGCTGAACTCGGCCAACCTTCTGAATCCGCCCTACAGCAGGCTCACCGACACGCTCTTGGCGGTCATGAAGAAAATCGTCTGACACAGACACAAAAAATGGTAACAGGGAGAGTAACAATGGCAGATTATGTAGTCATTGGTGGAGGATCTTCGGGAGGAGTGGTTGCCGCGCGGCTATCCGAGGATCCGAACACTACCGTCACGCTTCTCGAGGCAGGGGGTCCGGGTAACTCGAAATTCGTTTCGATTCCCGGCATGTTCGCCGGGCTGATCCAGAACTACAAAATCAACAAGCTGAACTGGCGCTTCAACACCACGCCGCAGAAAAATCTTAACAACCGTGCGCTTTATAACCCGCGCGGCAAGATGCTGGGCGGTTCGTCCGGCATGAACGGCATGGTCTATATCCGTGGCGAATCCGGTGACTATGACCGCTGGTCCGAACTCGGCAACGAAGGCTGGAGCTATGACGAGGTGCTGCCCTATTTCCGAAAGGCCGAAAACAACGAACGCGGTGCGGATGACTATCACGGCGACAGCGGTCCCTTGCATGTCAGCAACGGCGATGCCTCGTTTGATTTCTACAACGCCTTCCTCTCCTCGGGCGAGAAGCTGGAATACCCCAAGACCCCGGATTTTAACGGCGCCAATCGCGAAGGGCTGGGCATCTACCAGTTCACCACCAAGAACGGCGAACGCGCCTCGGTCAAGTTCTGCTATCTCGACCCGATCACGGACCGCAAGAACTTGGATATCCAGGTTAAGGCCACGGTGCGCCGGATCGTCATGGAAGACGGGCGCGCGGTGGCCGTCGAATACGACCAGGGCGGCGAAACCAAGCGGGTCGGGGTGAACAAGGAGGTCATCGTCAGCGGCGGGGCCTTCGGCTCGCCGCAAGTCCTGATGCTCTCGGGCATCGGACCCCGGGCCGAGTTGGAGAAACATGGCATCAAGGTGCAGCATGAATTGCCCGGCGTGGGCGAAAACCTGCATGACCACCCGGACGTGATGTTCGTGTTCAAATCTAAGAAACGCACCGGAATTTCCCTTGGCCCACTGGGCACGCTCAAGAACCTTGGTGCCTTCTACCAGTATTTCACCAGGCGCAAAGGTTGGCTCGCCAATCCGCCCACAGCGGCGGGTGGCTTCCTGCGGTCCGAGCCGGGTAAGAACAACCCGGATTTCCAACTTCACATGGTGCCGTTGCCCTATCGCAACCATGCCCATGACTACATGTCGATGATCAAGTGGGGCTTTACCATGATTGTCAATATCGGTCACCCGCGCAGCCGGGGGCGTTTGACGCTCAAGAACGCCAACCCGGGGTCCGAGCCCAATATCGACCTGAACCTGCTGGATCACGCCGATGACCTGAAGGACATGCGCAATGCCTTCAAGGTGACGCAGGACATCCTGCACGGCTCACCGCTGAAGGATATGATCGCCAAGCCGCTTTACCCAAAGCGTTATCTCAATACCGATGCCGAGATCGACGACTACCTGCGCGCCGAGGTCAACCATGCGTATCACCCGGTCGGCACCTGCAAGATGGGCCGCGACGACATGGCCGTGGTCGATGCGCGGCTCAAGGTCAAGGGACTGGCCAATGTGCGTGTCGCCGATGCCTCAATCATGCCCGAGATCATCAACGGCAACACCAATGCCACCTGTATCATGATCGGTGAAAAAGCCGCCGACATGATTAAGGAGGACGCAGCCGCAACCTGATCAATTCGCCCGCAAGGCCAAGGATGCCGAGCATCAGCAGAAGCTGAAGCGCTGGGTGTTGCTGGATACGGCCGCGCACGAGTTCACCACCAAGAGGTATTCGGAAACGTCAATTGGCAAATTGGCCGACCTGCTCGATGTTTCCAAGCCTGCCCTCTGTTACTATGTGAAGAACAAGTGTCGCGTTGCCCTTAAATCTGAGACACGACGCGTTCGGGGATATTTTTTGCCCTTAATTATGAGATTCCACTGCCATCGCGCCTATGCTTTTCGCGCGCTGCCGGGCGATGTAAACAACCGCGGCAAGCAGACGTGGCTCCTTATCGAAGGCGCGCAATAGAGCAACCCTTGCATAGTCGTCGATGCCGGAGCTTGAGATGGCCGCTTTGACCAGTGGACGGGATTGGGCTGCATCAATTGCAGCAAGGCCAAACAGCCTTACTTCCAGCCTGTGGCCCTGAAGAGCGTATAACGGATCTCCGCGGAAGGCCTTTAATGATATGGCAAAGGTGACCGCGCGCATTGCGCGCCGAAATTGCTTGGAGCTGCGTAATCGCGCGGCGTATTCAAGCCGCGCGGCGCCGTTGCGCGCACGATTTATCAGCTTTTCGGGCATCTGTTCGCCACTGGCCTTGCCGAGCGTCGGCACAAGTCTCGTCCCACAAACCTGGCAGTCGAATGCCCAGGCTCGCCTCCAATGCTTGAGCGAAAGGCCCTCTCTGGAACATTGCAGGCAATGCTGGAATGGTATCTGGGCCGTCAGCGAGGCTTCTCGTGTCGTCATTGCTGGGAAGGTCAAAGATCGCACAACATCTGGGTCAATCCGTGCGGCGTTGGCAATCTTCGCCGCCGCAGCCGCGTCGACGTTGAAGTTCAAGGCGGTGCCATGCGCGGTATCGATTCTGAGATGAGCCAGTAGTTCCGCATCATCACAGTAGTTGGCCGCCGCCAGCCTAGACAACCAACCTGACAACAACTCGTCGGGCAGCGGCGCGACAGTCTTGGGCAGCGGGTGCGGCTTCACACCCCGGACTTCTCGAGCCGCCGATGGGGGTTCGCATGGCGCGACCAAACCGGCGTCCATTTTGCGATTGCGTCATCGGTGATGCATTCATCACCTGTGACAATGGCGTCGATGGAAAGATCCTTGATCAGGGCGAAGATGCGCGAGGTCACCCCGCCGGTCAGCGCAAGTATCTGCTTTAGTGACTTGACCTTCAGATTGGATTTCTTCTCGAGGGGCATTGCCGCGATGAGTGTCTGGATCATGTCCGAGAACTCGGCGTCGTCGCGCCAGTTTGGAAGGTGATGTTCGTCCAGCCGCCTGGCAAGCTGGATATCACCACGGATGGCATCGACGGCCTCGCTGACCCCCAGGCAGACCAGCGACACTTCGAGTTCATTGCTGAGATACCGCAGAACATTGAGAAAGCGGCGCTGTTCGCGGTGGGTCCCGGCCAAGAGGTTGTGGACTTCGTCGATCATGATCATCCGCAGGCCAAGGTCGCGCAAGAGCGCGACGACACGGACTTCGAGGGAGGCCACATTTTGAGCGCGCGCGCTCAGTGCCGTGGCCGGTGCCCCGACGGTCGCCAGGATGTGCAGATAGAACCGTCGTTCGTCGGGAGCTGGTGGTGCTTGTAACAGTAACAGCGGCGTTCGCGTAATTCCCGATGCTGGGTCATATTCCGGTGCATATCTGCGCGAAAGATTGCGGGCGATCATCGTCTTTCCGATCCCGGACGCGCCATGCACAAGAAGGCCAGGCATACGGGTTTGCCTTGGCGCTTCGATCATACACTGCAAACGGTCCAGAACTTGTTCGGCCCGCGGAAAGCCAATCCAGATATCCGATTGAATGAGGGTGATCCGACCGTCTTCCTCTGTTTTTCCTGCCCTCAATTCACCATCTCTCCACCTTGAACAATGGGCGCGATGTATCACCCGTATCGATCGCGCGCAGCCCTTCGGTTGTTGAGACGGCCGAGTTGGCGCCCTCCAATGTCCCTTTTCTTTCACGGGATCGGCGTTCGGCCCTCGTCAGGCTCCGGCTTTCAGACTCGATTTGGCGTTGCTGTCGGATCAGCTCAGCCAGGACCAGCTCATTGGACCCGGACTTGCCAAGGGCACGGGCATTCCTCATGGCTTCGCGATATTCCCAGAGCGACACAGGCGGAATTTCCAGGTTTCGGTACCGAGCTTCGACGTATCGGTCATTATCCAGTTCGACCCAGATCACCGAGAGGTCGCGAGGGTCGTAGCGGACGACCACCTTTCCATCCCCGCGCCCGATGTGGCCTGCAAGCGCATCGGACCAGTACCGTATCTGGAACAGATGGATGCCGTCACGCCTGACCTTGCGCAGTTCACTTGGCAGAAAGCTCACCCGAAAGGCTTCAATCTCGAAGGGGATATCGCCCATCATTTGCTCTGAGAGCGCCTCCCATTTGGCAACGGGCGTGCAGCCAAGACTTGAATGAATGCTGTTGTTGTAGCGGCAGATTTCCAGAGCAAACCAGCGATCGAAGTCGCTTAAGGTCATCGTGGCCATGCCCTCGGCGTCATAGTCGCCCTTGGCCACGACCGAGGATTGCGTTGTTCCAGGCAACAGGTGCACGGCCCCCATCATCGTGCCGATCAATCGTTCGATGTGCCCTCCGAAATGAGGACTGCCTGGCGGCCGATAGACCAGATCGATCCCCCATTCTGCACATGCCGACCGAAAGGCATGCGACCGGAAATCGCGCCCGTTATCGACGTGGATGCTATGCGGTTTACCCTGCGCGGGCCAAGGAACATTGCGCACCAATTCCGCCAGAAGTTCCGCCTTGGGGGCCACAGCCTGTGTCAGGCAAAGCGCCACCGACAGACGCGAAGGTGCCTCGAGAGAGGTGTAATATCCGGTCACCATCCGCGTTGCGACGTCGATCGCCAGCGTGACCCAAGGCCGCCCAATTGGTTTGCGTTCAAAACTGTCGACGAGAATGATGTCCGCAGGCGTATGGTCGATTTGCACGACCTCCAGTGGCCGGTTTGCCTTGTTGTCGCCTACGACCGGCGCAAATTTCTGGCGGGCCGCCTTTGCGCCTTCGCGTGCCTTGGCAATTTCACGGGCATCCATTGCATCCAGCCTGCGCTGAACCGTCCGACGTGTCGGCGGTTGCAAGCCCTGCTGCCAGCACGCGCTTCGGATTTCTGTCACGATGCGCGACAGGCTTGGGCGTTCCCGCCGTAAGAAATAACGGCGAAGATGTTCTTCGATCACCGCTTCCACCTTGCCGGATATCAAGGTTGTACCAGTCGGGCGGCCCCGTTTCCGAGAAGCCAGCGCGCTGGTGCGCCCACCCTCTTCGGCCAGACGCTTTATCCAGCGCCAGACAGTCGCCCTGCTGACACCAAGCTCCCAAACGGCGTCATTGATGCCACTTTCCAGACTGCCAGTTCCTTTGAGATATGCCTGAACAAGCGGACGCAGAACGGCCGCCCTGCGCGCCTCCTCAGCACCAGCGGCAACGAAGTCTTCGCGATCATCATCCATCAATATTTGCCACACGAAGCTGCGAACCCTGTCTCAGGTTTAAGGGCAAAAATATCGGATTTAAAGGCAAAATATCATATTTAAGGGCAAAGCAAGGCCGTTGATTTCGTTGGATTTCTCATCTCACAATTAAGGGCTACGCGACACCCACCTTCTCGACCAAATCCCGCAGGACCAGGAAATCGGTAGCGTTACGGCTGATGGCGCCTACGACACGCGCAAATGCCACGATGCGATTGCAGATCGCGGTGCCCATGCCGTCATCCCGCCCCGCAAGAACGCGAAGCCCTGGAAGACGATCACCGCCGGAGCCGTGGCGCGAAATGAGGCCCTGCGCGCGGCGAAATACCTGGGCCGCGCGCTCTGGCGACGATGGAGTGGATACCACCGCCGAAGCCGCGTCGAGACAAAGATGCATTGTATCAAGTTGCTGGGCCAGCGGCTCATGGCACGGGACTTCGATCGACAGGTCGCCGAACTCCAGGTCCGCATCGCCGTCCTGAACGGCTACACCGCGCTCGGAATACCCGTCACGGAAGCTGTGGGATAAGTCCGTCCGGGGAAAGGGGAACCTCGGCCTTAAGCCGATTTGTGCATCAGAGCCCTTGACACTAATAATTAGCTATCTATGTTTTTCCCGGCGATGGTTCCCCGGAAGAGGAGCCGGATTTCATCGCTGCATCAAACTGGAGGAAATTCATGTCACGGACAGCCAATTTGGCCGGCCCGCGTTCGCGGACCGGAATGGTGGTGCTTTGCCTCGCTCTGACCGCGGGCTTCGCCCCGCTCGCGTCGGCGCAGGAGCAGCCCGCCTTCAACGAACATGCGGGAACCCTGCCGGACGGGACGGCATGGCTGATCCGCGTGCCCGAGAACTGGAATGGTCGACTACTCAGGGATCTGGATTTCGCCAGCAACGTTTCGGTCGCGTCAGCGGTCCAGCGGTATGACGACCTGCTCGGTCGTGGCTATGCCTTCGCCGGGCTCGCCCGGCACCCGCTGCGCCTGTGGCAATACGATCCGCAGCGTGAAATCCTGAATCTACAAGCTGTTCAGGACATTTTCACGGACCTGGAGCGCGCTCCTGACATGGTGCTGCAATACGGCTGTTCTGGCGGAGGGCTCGACAGCCTCGCTTCGGCCGAGGATTACCCGGACAGGATCGACGGTGCCGCCGTGCTTGCCGCCCATACGCCGGTCTGGATCATGAGCAGTTTCCTGGATGGCTGGTTCGCCATGCAGACCCTGCTGGGCGAAAGCTATGAGGCCGCTGGGCACGGTCCGGCCAGCGATCTCGCCATCGTCGGCCTGCCCAATGCCGGAGCGGGTGGCGAGCGCAGCCTTGACGCGATCCGTGCGTCCTGGATGGCCGCCATCGAAACGGCGGGCGAAAGCCCGGAGGGCCGCGCGCGGCTGGCGCTTGCCTTCGCCATCGGACAGTGGTCGCCGTGGATGGTCGAGGGGACCGAACTACCCGACACCGCGGATGCCGGCGCCATGGCCGACATGATCGTGGCCTCGGCGCTGCGCATCGGCGGTAATGTTGGCGGGTCCTCGCGGCTTCTGTTCGAAAACGCCGCATCGGGGCAGCAACTTTCCGGGAACGAGGGGGTCGACTATGCCGCCTTCTACCAGAATGCCGCACCCGCGATGGCGCGGACGGTTGAGGCGCTCTACGAACAGGCCGGTTTGGACCTTCAGGCCGACATTGCCAGGATCGACGCCGCCCCCCGCATCGCGGCCTCGGATTATGCGCGCGATTTCTGGGCCGCAGACGGGCGCACGACGACCGGCGATCTGCAGGTTCCGGCGATCCGCATCCACATGCTGGGCGACTGGGCCATTCCCTACACGCTGATGGAAGGCTACGGCGCGCTGGTGCAGGAGCAGGGTACCGGCGATCTGTATCGGCAGTCGCTGGTCCAGGGCACGGGCCATTGCGAGTTCACGGCTGCCGAAAGCACGGCCATCGTCGAGACCCTGGTCGAACGGATCGAAACGGGCGCCTGGCCCGAGACATCGCCCGAGGCGCTGAACGCCGCAGCCGAGGCGCTGGAAACCGGGAGCGCCCCCCGGTTCATCGAACACGGTGATTGGCGCGTGGCAGCCTATAACCGGCCCTGGGTTCCGGCAGAATGAGCCGATGGGGAACTGGCGCTGCGCCGGTTCCCCCACAGGTCCGGTGGCGCAAGTCATTGGTGGACCGTCGCCAACGCGCAGTGGGCATCTCTGGCGAGGGCAAGTGTTCCCATGTCTGGACGACCCCTGCTGCGCAAGCTGGGAATTGACGCGCCTATGCCGAAAGCAGTCATGTCTACGGCCTTTGTGGTGCGGTCTAGCCGCTGGCCCAGATGAAGTCCGCGGATCGGGTCCCAATCAAAATTGCGCGCTTTCTGCGCCTTGACCCCCTGGGGTGTCCCGATCCCCGGTTCGACCGGTTTGTCATCTCTTCTCAGCTTCACGCATTCCGTCAGCGGTTCCGCGCTCAGGAGACAGGGGCCGCGTAGATCTCGTTGCGGCGCAGGAGCGCCCAAGCGATCCGGGCAGTCTTGTTGGCGAGCGCGACCGCAACGACTTTCGGTCGCTTGCGTGCTTTAAGCCCAAGCATCCAAGCCTTGCCGGCATCGCCCTGCCTTGCAAAGCGAAGCACCGCAGTCGCGCCGGAAACGAGCAGTCGCCGGATATATCCATCACCCTGCTTGCTGATCCCGGTCTGTCGATCCTTGCCACTGCTTGAGTTCGCCCGTGGCGTCAGGCCTAGCCAGGCCGCGAACTGTCGTGCCGAGCGGAACAGGCTCGGATCCGGAACATTTGCAGCAATTGCGCTGGCGGTGATCGGTCCGATACCGGGAATGGTCGCCAGTCGCCGGCTCGTCTCGTGCGTCCGGTGCCACTCGAGGATCCGTTTCTCCAGGGCCTCAGCCTGATCGGCAATCGCCTCCGCTTGGCAGATCAACGCATGGATGGCAGCCGCAGCATGGTCAGGCAACCGTTCCTGGTTCTCTCGGAAGTGGGTGTCGCCTTGCCCTTAAATCCGAGACACGGCGCGTTTTCCGGCCTTTCTTGCCCTTAAATTTGAGATGAGGTGGCTGAACCGCCGACGCGTAGTCGCATCCGCTGAGCAATCTGGTCGACGGTTGCAAGCAGTCGGGGCTCCTTATCGTAGGCGCGAAGCAGGGCAACTCGTGCGTAGACGTCGATGTCCATGCTGCACAACGCAGCCTTTACCAGTGGACGTGATTGGGCGGAGGCAATGGCGGCAAGGCAGAAGAGCCTTATGTTCGGGCGGGGGCTTTGAAGCGCGAAGAAAGGGTCTCCACATAAAGCTTTGAGTCCCATCGCGAAGGTGACCGCCCGCATGGCTCGGCGTAGTTGACGCGCGCTGCCCGACACCGCGACACGCTCCAGGATCCGTGCCCCCCGGCGGGCACGATCAACCAGCTTTTCGGAGACCGCTGCGCCATTTTGCCTGTCGGCCTTTGGAAGAAGCCGGGCACCACAAATCTGGCAGTCGAACGCCCAGGCCCTACGCCAGTGCCTGAGCTCAAGGCCGCCATCAGCGCAGCTTGTGCAAGCCTGGAACGGCACCTGTGCGGTCAACCGCATCTCTGCTTCCGGCATCGCCGCGAAAGTCATCGACGACACGAACGCTGGATCGAAGCGCGCCGCAACGGAAATCCTATCCGCGGCCAGCATGTCGAGATCAAAATCAAGGGCTGCAGCATATTTTGCGTCGATCCCGATATGGGCGAGCAGGTCTGCTACCTCGCAATGATTGGAAGCGGCCAGTCGCGATAACCAACCAGAAAGCAACTCGTCCGGCACTGGCGTCACCGATATCGGCAGCGGGATACACGTCACGCCCCAGATTTCTCGAGCCGTCGCTGAGCGTTTGCATGGCGCGACCAGACCGGTGTCCATTTTGCGATGGCATCATCAGTGACGCACTCGTCACCGCTGATGATCGCGTCGATGGACAGATCCTTGACCAAGGCAAAGATGCGGGACGTCACCCCGCCAGTTAATGCGAGGATCTGCTTGAGCGACCGCACTTGCAGATTGGATTTCTTCTCCAGCGGCATGGCCGCGATCAATGTCTGGATCATATCCGAAAACTCGGCATCATCGCGCCAATTCGGCAGGTGGTGTTCATCAAGCCGACGGGCCAGTTGGACATCGCCGCGAATGGCATCGACGGCTTCGCTGACACCGTAGCAGACCAAAGATGCCTCCAGCTCGTTGCTGAGATACCTCAAGACATTGAGGAACCGGCGCTGTTCCCTATGCGTGCCCGCAAGAAGGTTGTGGACTTCGTCGATCATGATCATCCGCAGCCCGAGGTCGCGCAAAAGGCCCACGACCCGAACTTCCAGCGAGGCAACACTCTGCGCCTTCAGGCTCAGCGTCGACGACGGGGCTCCGACGGCTGCGAGGATGTGCATATAGAACCGCCGCTCATCAGGAGCGGGTGGCGCCTGCAACAGAAGTAACGGGGTGTGGGTGACGCCCGACTCCGGATCATACTCCGGCGCATAGCGTCGCGACAGGTTGCGGGCGATCATTGTTTTGCCGATGCCGGACGCCCCATGCACCAGAAGGCCAGGCATGCGGGTCTGCCGCGACATCTCAATCAGACCATGCAGCCGGTCCAGCACTTGCTCCGCTCGGGGAAAGCCGATCCAGATGTCCGATTGAATGAGGGCGATGCGGCCGTCGTCTTCAGTTTCTGCCCTCAATTCACCAGCGCTCCACCTTGAACATGGGGCGCGATGGGCGTTGTTGCAGAAAGTCGGCCTGAGTTGTGAGTGCCCCTTTCCCATTCAGTTTCATGCCACGCGGACGACGTGGGCGGTGCCGAGCGCGTTGAAGCGATTGACAAGGGCGACCCGGATGTGGATTTCGGCGGTTTGGCGATCTGGATCCCGCGCGGCGATGCGCTCACCGAAGGCCTTCAGGCATCGCATCTTGGCCTCCACTCGGCTACGGGCGTGGTATCCGGTCCACCGCTTCCAGAATGCCCGACCGTAGTGACGCGTGGCGCGCAGGGTTTCGTTGCGCGCCTTGGCAGCCGGGCAGTCCTCTTTCCAAGCTCGACCGTTCCTTCGGGTCGGTATGATTGCCGTGCCACCGCGTGCGATGACGGCGCCGTGGCAGCGGCGGGTATCGTAGGCACCATCCGCGGTCACGGTGCCGATGTCCTCGTCCTCGGGGATCTGGCCCAACAGGTCCGGCAGGACTGGGCTGTCGCCTTCCCGGCTAGGGGTGAACTCGACGGCCCGGATATCCGAGGTGGCGATATCCATCGCCAGATGCACCTTGCGCCATTGGCGGCGGCCCTGAACGCCATGCTTGCGGGCCTGCCATTCGCCGTCGCCAAGAAACTTGATGCCGGTGCTGTCCACCAGAAGATTCAGCGGCCCTTCGGCACGGCGATAGGGGATCTGCACCTTGAGGGTCTTCTGTCTGCGGCACAGCGTCGAGTAGTCCGGAACGGGCCAGTCTAGCCCTGCCAGGCGCAGGAGGCTCGCGACCATTCCGGCTGTCTGCCTGAGCGGTAGCTTGAACAGAACCTTGAGCGACAGGCAAAACTGGATCGCGGCATTCGAAAAGACCGGCGGGCGCCCTGGGCGTCCCTCATGCGGCGCGTGCCAGGTCATCTCCTTGTCCAGCCAGATCAGCAGCGATCCGCGCTTCCTGAGCGCATCGTTGTAGCTGGACCAGTTCGTCGTGCGGTAGCGGGCGGGCTTGGGCTTGCTCATGCAGATCGTCTAACCGCATGGATTCCCGATGTGAATCCTTCACCGACTGAGTTCTGCAACAACGCCCAGTGCATCACCCAAAAAAAGGGAAACGACGCCAGACCGAGAAGCCTGACGCCGCGCTAGAAAAAAACCCCTGAACACGGTTCTTCTAGCGCAGTGTCCGAACCCCTGCAACCAGCAAAGTGTTTTTGCTGGCAAGAATGTTGTTTGCTCTCGACATGGCATCGTCTCTCTCAGGAGATACGACCATGGAACCAACGACTGGCCTGATCCTAAGGCGGATCACGCAGACAGACCTCTCTGTTTCGGCGCACAAACTGGCCACGCTCATCCTCGACGGAATTGCGTGGAAGGACGGGTATAACGGCCTGCCCCGCGGCACGGCTGCCTTCACCCTGTCCTCTCTGGCAGCGAAGATGGGCGTCTCGCGCCAGTACCTGAGCGTTCTGCTGAGTGAGCTTGAAACTTCTGAACTGAAGCTTGAGCGCGAGAAGTCGAACGGCAAGTTCGCCCCCTGGCTCTTCCGCTTCGCGGCCTTTGACGACGGCGAACAGACCCACGATCTCGTGTCAGACGGAGACGACACATCACTATCTAGAGAAGAATCTAACAAAACTATATTCACAGGACAGATCAACATTGACGGTTGCTCGAACGTGTTCCGAACATGCTGGGCCGAGCTGATCAAGGCCGCGAAGAGCGCCCTACCCTGCTGGAACGTCGATACGCAAGTGATCTGGGAACGCTTCCTTGCCTTCAACCGGGCCCGTGGGAACAGCAAGGTTCCGGCCGGTTTCCTGCTCGGCTTCATGCGCCGGTGGCGCACCTCGCTTGGAGAAGCGACGCGCCCACCGGCTCTCCCCGCACCACAGCCGGTTCAAGAGCCACGAGAGCGCGAGCTGCACGAACAGATCAAGGCTGCGCCAAGCTCGAACCGCCAGTTTCACGCGTCAGACCTGTGTCGCGTCATAGGGCAAGCGGCGTACGATGCGCGCATTGTCGCCGTGATCCGGCAGTTCGGTTGCCCGAGGTTCACTGCTACGCTTGCAGTCCACGGGCGTGCAGTCCTGGCGGGCGAAATCTCGCGGTGATGATGGATCGGGTGCCACAACTCTGGCCAGAACGTATTCAGTCAGGGCAGTTCTGGGATCAAAGCAGGTCGGCGAATTGCTCCAGGTCGGCAACCGTGGCGACCAACCCCTGCTGTGTCAGGATCGCGAGATACTCGTCGACGCTTTTGAGCGGATTCTTGAGGCGCGCGCGAACTTTCCGCAGCGCGGAACAGACCAGACCGGGCGCGAGAGACAGTTGGTTCCGGAAAAAGTCGTCAGGGTGTTGGGTCTCGATGCCAAAGGGCGCAAGTGCCGCTGGTGGGAAGTCCTTCAGGTTCTGCGTGACGATCGCGTCACAGCGCCCAACGATTGCCGCCGCCAGAACGTGCCGATCGTCAGGGTCCGGCAGTGTTAGGGCCGGCACCAATGCCTCGTAGCCGGTGACCAGACAGTCGCGTGTGGCCCTGTCCATCAAGTCGCGAGTTCGTTCCAGCGCGGCGCGCTCCCGATGAGGTTCATTGCGCAGAAGCGCATCAATCCACTCCCGATGGATATCGGCCGTCCACTTGGCCTTGAAAAGGTCTGTGACCGCCAACTGCATCAGTGCATCGCGCATCGGCGCGGGATAAAGGACGTTCGCATCGAACAGGACCGTGTACTGGCTCATTTCGAGCGGTAGCCCATGTCCTGCTCTTGAGCGTCGGCGGCCAGTTGATCGAGCGCAGCTTCACGCTCGGTATCGATCGCGGCCTTGTAGGACATCACGTCTTCCATGCGGACGCGGCGATGCTTGCCGACCTTCCGATGCGGTATGGCACCATCCTCGAGCAGCTTGATCAGGAACGGACGCGAGACGTTCAGAACCTCAGCGGCCTGTACGGTCGAGAGTTCGGCGTTCTCGGGGATGATGGTGACCCCCCGCCCCGCTGCCATCGCCTCGAGGATCTCCATGAGCAGCGATACGGCGCCCGCAGGAAGCTCGATCGGCTCCATCTGCTCGGAGTCCGTCACACGAAGTTTCAACGGCGCGCGCGCCTGGGCGAAGCGTGACAATGCCTGGCCAGAGACGCGCGCAATCGCTGCGTCCTGCGGCGTGGGCGGAAGATGTCGGTGTGCCAGCATGTTCATGGTGGTCTCCTCTCCGGTTTCTGTTCTCTACCACCATATATGAAATAAGTGCAACAAATGCATTAAGTGTTGGTGAGTTTCTGCGCGCCCTGCCGCGTGCTCGCGGTTATCGCTGCTGTCGAGTGAGCGGGTGAGACCCACGCTAACCTTCAGTTTGTCGCCTTCCACATCCTGAACCGCCCCTGTCCTGTCACCTCGCGGATCAGACCCCGCTCTTGCATCCATGCAAGGTTGCGCTGAACAGCGGCGCGACTGGCACTCGTCAGGGCCTGGGCCATTGGCGCAGAGACGAGCGGCCATTCGGTCAGCACTGCGCGCAAGGCCGGCGGCGTCCTGCCCGAGAGCAATGTCATTTCGGCTTCCGCCCGCGCCGACCATGCCTCGATATCGTCAAGGTGCCGCACCGCGGTCAGGCACGCGGCTTCCATCCCGTATAGCCAGCGTTCCAGACGTTCGAACGGTGAACCACCGGCTCGTAGTCCCCCTGCCCCGCCCATGGCCAGAGGCGTGAAGACTGCGCCTCTTCCATCGCTGGCCGCGATCCGCGCAGCTGCGACAGCCGCTTCCATACGGTCGTCGTGCTGCCCGAGCCCCGCGAGGCGCCAGAGGTGAAAGCCCGCGCAAGCGCGAGTGATCGGGTGCAGGTCCGTGGCCTGCCCCATCAGATCCAGCCAACCGCTCGCGCGATCCACGAACGGCTCGGTCTCATCACTGATGTTCTCGGGGTCGCGACGGTCGAGGAAGGCGGAAAGGTCCTGCTCCGGTCCCGGTCCACCCGTCAGTCGCCGAATCGCCCATCCGACTCGCGCCAGCGCCGCCGTGTCGTCCTGGACACCGGACAGGCGCAGCGAGATCCAGAGCGCCAGCCGGTCTTGGCTGATGCGGTCACCGGTGTGCCAGCTCAAATCTGCGGCCTCCATCAGCGCAAGCCGATGCCGCCATCCTTCCGGTCCGCGCTTCAACCGGTCGTCCAGCGCGCCGACGCGACCGGCCACACGGGCAAGACGCGCGGCCTGCCCGCCCTCTGCCTTCCGCCATTCGTCGAGGACCTCGGTTTCACGCGGTTCGGCCCGTGGTCCCGGCGGCAAATAGTCCGGCTCGTCGTCCATCGGACCGGGCAGAAACCACAGGTCGTCCTCAGACGCCTGTTCGACCTCCTCAGCATAAATGCCGAGCGCGTCGGATTCATCATACAATGCGGGGGTTCCAGGCCTCATATGCGCAAAATACAGCTATTTTGAGCTTTACCCAAGGGTTTTATCAGAGTGCGTTTGTACACCTTACATAGCACGCGCGCGCGATGGTCCGCGAGACCTCCCTGATCGCGCTCTGCGTATGGAAACCAAGGGCTTTCTGATGAACAGCGCCACAGAGCGCGCCCTTGCATTCATTTACAAACGGTCGTTTATTAGCGATACCTAAAATTGCAAATGGCCCGATTTCATGCCCCTGATAGGCTATGCGCGCGTATCCACAGAGGATCAGACCCCCCTGCCCCAGTCTGAAGCCCTACAAACCGCAGGATGCGTCGAAATCTTCGAAGAGCAGGCCTCAGGTGGCAATCGGGCGCGACCGGTGCTTGCCCGTGTGCTGGAGCGGATTGGCAAGGGCGACACGCTGGTCGTCGTGCGGATCGACCGGCTTGCGCGGTCTTTGTCGCACTTACTTGAGGTGATCGAAAGACTGGAGGGCAAGGGGGCGTTCTTCCGCTCGCTGCAGGATCCAATCGACACCGCCTCCCCTCAAGGAAAGTTCACGCTGCAGGTTCTGGGCGCCGCGGCCGAGTTCGAACGCGCTCTGATCCGCGAGCGTACCAAGGCGGGCCTTGCCTCGGCACGCGCCAAAGGTCGCGTTGGTGGCAATCCCGGGCTTCGCACCAAGGACCCCGCCGCGCTGCGCAAGGTGCGGTTGGCACGACAGGACGGCTACATGGCGCGCCTGAACGAAACCGCGCAGGATTGGGTGCCACATGTGCGCCGCTTGCGCCCCGATATGGCATGGGAAGACGTTCTGCGGATTATTAATGGCCCCCTACCCCACAGCCGCCATTGGACGCAAAGCCGCCTGCTCCGCGCCGTGAAAGCATATGTGCGAGACGGGTTCCTGCCCGATGAAGTGCTTGGACGCGCTGGACGTCGCGAAACCGACGATCGCCTGCCTGCCATCGTGGCGGCGATTAAGGGTGCGGACCCGGATATCACGCTACAGGCGATCTGCGACCGGTTGGAAGCCATGCGTGAGCGGACTCCACGGGGACGTACAAGCTGGCAACCGTCATCCGTCAGGATGCTGTTGGAACGGGCGGAGCGACTTGGGTTGCTGGTCAGGCAAATGGATTGACGATGCGCAGCCGATCCTCAACCAGCAATCCGTCGTGCATGTCCTCAGTCCACAACGTCGTGCACCTAGCGATCAGCGCGGCAGACACGATCATCGCGTCATAGACCGATAACTGGTACTTCTCTGCCAACGCGCGACCGACTTGATGGGTTTGAACCGTTAGGCCCTCGACAGGGCATAAGGACTTAATACCCTCAAGAAACGCTCCGGTATCTTCCCAACTGAGCCCAGCTTTCCGTCGGCAATTGACCATCGCTTCGTTCAGGACCTGAACGCTGATCCGGGGTCCCTGCCCCAGAATTACCTCCGCCCTCTCAGCCTTTGGACCATCGTCGAGCAGGTAGAGCACAACATTCGTGTCTGCGAATTCAGCGCTCATGCGCGGCGTCGCGGCTTAGACGCGCGTCCTTGGGCAGTTTTCCGCGAAACCGCCTTAGCCCTTGTAGAACTTCATCGGCGCGAGGTTGGCGTCTCACAAGAATGGTTCCATCGTCCTTTACCAGGTCGACCTGATCGCCTTCCTTTAAGCCGAGTTCCCTCACAAGATCTGCGGGTAGCCGGACGGCAAGGGAGTTTCCCCATTTGGCAACTTGCATCTTGTCCTCTCAGGCGTGGATAAACATCCAATAATGTATATCCAGAACTGCCAAAAGGCAAGCTTTGGTGCGCTCAAAAGCCATGTTGGAGCCCTCCGAAAAGAGTTTTCCCCTGTCCCTTTTCGTGAGATGCGGTGCGTTACACCATGCAGCAGGAAGCCTAACAGCCTTGTGTTCGGTGAGGACTCGCCCACTAGATGTGGAAAAACCTTGCGCGAATCCGACTCTTGCGCCAATAGTCACGGAAACGAGGCAAAAAACGTCAATTTCCGTGAACACGCCAAAGACGCGATGTCTCGGAAGCGAGAGGGCAGATGGATAATACCTTTGTGCATGAGGATCTCAACGCGGTGATCCGCCAGCATTCGGAATGGCTGGCGAACCAGTTGCATTCGCAACGTGAGAGCCTGTTTCCACCCGATGCCGAGAAGACCATGCGCAAATTCACCTCTGGTGAGGCTGCGGCGCTGCTCGGCGTAAACGATTCCTATCTTCGCAAACTCAACTTGGATGGCAAAGGGCCTTCTCCCGAGCTGACCGCCGGCAACCGTCGTCTTTACTCGGCGCAGGATATCCAGGCGCTGCGTGTGCTCCTTGAAAAAACTGCTCGCAAGCCGGGCGATTACGTTCCCGGACGACGAGAAGGTGATCATCTTCAGGTCATCGGCGTGATGAATTTCAAGGGCGGGTCCGGAAAAACAACAACCTCTGCCCATCTCGCCCAACGGCTTGCCCTGCGCGGATATCGTGTGCTGGGCATTGATCTTGACCCACAAGCTTCCTTCACCGCGCTGCACGGCGTTCAGCCGGAATTGGACCTCGAAGATGGCGGCACTCTCTACGATGCGATCCGCTATGAGGACCCGGAGCCGATCCGGTCGGTCATCCGCAAGACCTATATCCCCAATTTGGACTTGATCCCCGGCAACCTCGAACTGATGGAGTTCGAGCACGACACCCCGCGCGCGCTGGCGCAGGGCAATGCCGGACTTTTCTTCTTCCGCGTGAAGGAGGCGCTGGCCCAGGTCGATGAGGACTACGACGTGGTCGTCATAGATTGCCCGCCGCAGCTTGGCTTTCTGACCATGTCCGCCCTGTCCGCGGCCACGGGCGTTCTGGTGACCATCCATCCAGAGATGCTCGATGTGATGTCCATGTCGCAATTCCTCCGCATGACAGCCGACCTCATGGACGTGATCGCCGAGAGCGGCGCTGACATGTCTCATGACTGGATGCGCTATGTTTTGACCCGCTACGAGCCGCAGGATGCGCCGCAGAACCGCATCGTGGCTTTCCTGCGAACAATGTACGGCGAAGCCGTGCTGAATTCGCCCATGTTGAAGTCTACAGCCATCTCAGATGCGGGCCTGACCAAGCAGACACTTTATGAAGTGGAACGCAGCGCGTTCACGCGTTCCACCTATGATCGCGCGATTGAGAGCCTGAATACGCTAAATGACGAGATCGCCGACCTAATCCAGAAAACCTGGGGGCGCACATGACCAGTGGCAAGAAGAAGCGCATGTCAATGCTGGACAGTCTCGCGGCAGCTGGGGCCCCCTCCCCTGCCCCTCAGACAGGTGCTGTGACACCGATGATGACCTCAAATCGCGCCCTTCGGTCCGCCCGCGACGCGGTCGATTCCCATCATGTTTGGGAACTGGACCCGGCGAGCATCGAAGACGGGCGTATGGCGGACAGGCTTGACCCGGCCGATGTACTGGATTTGCGCGATGCGATTGAGGCGAACGGTCAGACCGTTCCGATCCTCGTGCGACGTGCGCCGGGTGAAGATGATCGCTACCTTTTGGTCTATGGGCGACGCAGGCTGGAGGCGATCCGTCAGTCCGATAAGGTTACCAAGGTTCGCGCGTTAGTCACCAACCTGGATGACGACAGCGCTCTGCGTGCTCAGATTTCGGAGAACATGGGGCGGCGCGATTTGTCTTTTATTGAAAAGGCCCTGTTCGCAAAGGACCTTGTGTCGTCCGGCTTCGGAAATCAATCTCAGGTTGCAGAAATTCTTACCGTCACGAAGTCGTCCATATCTATGGCGATCGCGATCGCGGACATGGTCGGGCCAGATCTGGTACGCGCCATTGGCGCCGCCCATGGCATTGGCCGACCCCGATGGGAATCCCTTGGTCGGGCCATCGACGAGAATGGTCTGGACCGCGAGGACCTTATCGGGATCGCGAAAGAGGCACGTGAAAATGCCGAGACCTCCATGGTGGTGGATGACGTTGCCTCTACCAATGACCCGTCCATCCAAGCGTTCCTGGCCGTAGAAAAGGCTGTGACCCAGGCGATTAAACCGGCCAAGTCGCCCTCCCCTGCCCCACCTTCCAGCGTCCCGCTGAAGATCGGCGGCAAACGCGGCGGCACGGTCAAACGCACTGCCAAGGGCCTATCGATCGAGTTGGCGGATGGAGACTTCGCCGATTGGGTCGAGACGCAAGTGCATGACATGATTGAAGACCTTCACGAACGCTGGAAGCAGCGGTCGGAAGACTGAGGAAGAGCAGAAATCAAAGAAGGAGGCACGAAAAGGCAAAAGAAAAGGTCCCGCAAAGCGACCACTCCACGAGACCCTAACTTGTTTCTAGCACCTTCAAGGTAGTGTCCGGAGCTGTTTTCCGCAAGTCCAAAGTGATTCGCGGACCGGGATATTTTTGTCTTCGTGAATGACAAAATGGACTACACGCCCGTAACGCCGTTCCGGCGAACGATAGATGCTGCCATCCTGAAACATCAGGCAGCGACCCAGGAAGACCTGCCCCCAGCCGGCGCCAACAAGTGGGAGGTCCTGAGGGAGCTCGCTGCCGCTCGAGTCGCGTTCGGCTTGTCCGATCGGGATTTGACGGTGCTTCAGGCGCTGGTCAGCTTTCACCAAGCGACAATTCTCGGAGGCAATGACAGCGAATTGATTGTACATCCGTCCAACAAGGCGATTTGCGAGCGCCTGAACGGCATGCCCTGCTCGACGATGCGGCGCCACCTCTCCAACCTTGTGCAGACTGGCTTTGTTGTCCGGCGCGATAGCCCCAATGGGAAGCGCTATGCCCGCCGCTACGGCGACGAAAAGGTTGCGTTTGGGTTCGACCTCTCTCCGCTCGTTCGACGCTTCCAGGAGGTTTGTGAGGCCGCTGAGACCGTCCGGGCCGCAGAAGAGCGGTACAAGCGCCTACGTGCCACTGTGAGCCTCATGCGGCGTGACCTCGCAGGGCTGGCCGAGTACGGGCGCTCACTTCGTCCGGATCAGGGCGTCTGGGACCAATTCTCTGATCTTGCGGCCCTAATGGCCCGAGATCTTCGCAGAAAACTCGAAATGGAAGACCTTAGGCGCATCGAAGACGCTTTGGGGTCAGCTTTAGATCATGCCAGAAGCCTTCTGGATGGCTGTGAAGCAGAAAATATGAGCACCAATGATGCTGTTTCTGAGCAGCACTATCAGAATTCAAATAAAGACTCTTATGATCTTGAACCTCGCTTAGAACAAGCGCGGGGCGGAGGCACTGTGCGCGAAACTCCAGAAGTTGCCAATAGTCCTCTGTGTTCTGAAGATGAGGGCAACTCAACGGCAACTATTGACGATCAACTGATGCCGAACATACCGCTTGGTCTCGTCCTCGCCTCCTGTCAGGAATTCAAAGCGTATTCCGAGCAGCCCGTGCGCCACTGGCACGATCTGGTCCGGGTGGCTGATGTGGTCAGGCCCATGATGGGTATTTCCCCGTCCGCGTGGGACGAGGCGAAACGCTATATGGGTCCCGAAGAAGCGTCTGTTGTGATCGTTGCAATGCTTGAACGGTTTGCGGATATCCGATCACCTGGAGGCTACTTGAGAACCCTATCTTCAAAGGCAGCAATTGGGGAGTTCTCCTGCGGTCCGATGATCATGGCCTTGATGCGGCGGGATGCTGCATGATGAGTTCACAGCTGTGAACTCGGCCGACCAGTAGGATAGCTCGGGATAGTTCACAGCTGTGAACTTCTTTCCAACACGGTCAGAGGCTGCGCTCGCGGACTTGGCCAGAAACAGGGTGCTTCGGTTGCCAGTCACACGGGCAGGTCACCATCACCAAAGAGGTTTGGAAAGAGCCGCTCTCGATTATCCAAAGGAAATGCCGGCCGGAAAGGCGCCTTCGATAACGTGGATCTCAAGCCTCCCGCAGCGGTCGGATTGTTTGGGCTGCTTCGATCTGTGTATTCAGAGGTATTCGGAACAGTTCGGATTTCATCATGACTCAGGGCAACATGCAAAAGAAAGCCTGCATTCAGTTCAGATACTCCCAATCGAAGACTGTCCGCGAATCCATCGTCGGTAAGGCTGGGCCCAGCGGATTACATCTGTGAAAGACGGTCTTCGTCGTCCACCACAATAAGGCCGCAACCTTGGTTGCTCCAATTCCACAACACAATGTTGAAGTCCGACGACGACGCACCCTTCGCAAAACTCTTGATCAGGAGCCCCGCAAACCGATCTGCTATGAGGGCGCGTGCTAACTCCTGTGTCGGAACCGATTGGCCATCGAGCATCTTCATGCGCCATGCAGGGTCGGCAAGCGTCGCCTCGGTCGCGCCATACCGGTCAAGTCCGTCCTGATCGCGGGTATCGAAAATAGGCCCAAGGTCGGCCTTGTAGGACACCAGGATCGTGGGTTGCAGGCTGCCGACCTGGTTGGCTTCTCTAAGAGCGGTCGCGGGATCCAGCGAGGTGTAGAGGGCAGGGGTGCCCTTGGCGTTAAAGCGCCCTCCATAGAGTTCGGCGCCTCGTCCGGATAGAGGTTCACGCGCATAGACCGGGTTCAGGGCGCGATAGAGTGGCCCTGCGTAGCGTCCATCTTTCAGCGGCATCAGGCGAAGACGCCCGCATCGACCGCATCGATGTATTCCAGAACTTGCTGAGCTTTGCCTTCCTGCACCAGCTGCATGGCTGTTCGGCCATCAAAGCCGGGCAGGGGCTCTGACCGGTACCATGCATAGGCCATCAGTTCCGAGCCGAAGCGGGGTTCGACTTTGTTCAGCACCTCTACCAGTTCGCGCAGGCGGCGCTGCGTCTTGTCCGAACCGATGCGGGCTCGCCTCTGCAGCGCGTCTTTGCCCAAGCCGACGGTCAATGCGATCTCTTCTGCTGACGTGCGTAGCACCGCGGCGATCTTGCGCGGTTCAAATTGCCCAGCTTCAGCAAAGTTCGTGATGTGCATGATCTATGCTCCTACAGCGATACTGACGGTATATAGCGACATTATTGCTGATTTTCAAGTTTTCAGGAGGTGCTGTGCCTTCGTTTCCCAGACTTATTCGTAACGCTCCATTACTCTGAACGTTGGAAATCCTGATTTTTGGGCTTGAGAAGTCGCCGTAGGCGCGTTTTTTGCCGATCGAGAACGTCAGATAAGTTATTGATAATATGCCAAAGACTGCGGCAATCAGATCGGGGTTGCCGATATGGCTTGCCGATCTTGGACCGGAACCGGCACTTACTGCATGCAGTCACTGGGGTCCGCGTTGGTGTTGGGCCATTGACATTTACCTCAGACCAGTTGGCTGGTGAAAAGGGAAAGTATCCTTCGGGTTTTGTGACTGACGGATGAGGGCCTTTGGGGTCCCTCAGATGGGTCCGGGCCGGGTTCCGGTCTGCTGTTCCGGATGAAGGGCATTCCCATGCAAACAGGTGTCATGCGCGTGCTGCGCGCGACCGCTGCCTCTTGGTGGCGGCAAAGAGAGCTGCGCCGAACTGGCGAGACGGAGCTGGCACGGCAGCTCGAGAGGAAAGCCGTTCTCCGCGATCTCGGCTATCTCAGGCAGGCTACGTCATTGCCAAACGCGCATGTGATCTGCGGGGAGGGTGGGACATTCCTCCACCTCGGTTGGACCACCGTTTCGAGTTTCGCGCCGATCGAGCGCTTTCCCCTGGCCGCTCTTGCGGTCGCACGTGGCACGCCGTGCATCGATATCCGACCGGTCACCGATGTCATCACCTTCGCGAACCTGCCGCGGGTGGCGCGGGACGGATCGACCGACCCTGACCCTTGCGGTCCTGGCAGGTCCGTCTCGCTGACCACCTACATCGACATGGTCGAAGCACTCGGCGCCAGGATCGCCAACGATCCGCGGCCCCGTCGGTCAATCTGATCCCCATTCCCCCTCACCAACACACGAAAGGACGCCAGCCATGGCCCGATCCCGCACGCCCAAATTCGATGCCTCCGAGGTCATCACAAACGAAATCATCCGCATCATCGAGCGCGGCGTCCTGCCGTGGCGCAAGCCCTGGACCGCAGGCGGCAGCTCACGCCCCCTGCGCGTGGGCGGTGAACCCTACCAAGGCGTGAACAACTTACTGCTGACGATGCGGACCGTGATGGCGGGCCACAGCTCACCCTTTTGGATGACGCTGCCTCAGGCCAATGCTTTGGACGCAAAGGTTCGCAAGGGCGAGAAGTCGTCTGTCGTCGTCTACTACGGACAAAGCCGGACGAACGCCGCTGATGAGGACGGTCGCAGCGATGGGGATGACCGCTCCGAGGAGGCCCGGATCTTCCGCTTCCAGAAATCCTACCGCGTGTTCAATGCTTGCCAGATCGAGGGCCTGCCCGAGAGCTTCTATCCGGACCCCAAGCCAGCGCCTGAACATCCGCCGTCCGAACCCATCCCGCACATGCAGTCGTTTTTCGACGCCATTGACATCACGACTGTCTTCACGGGGACGGAAGCCTATTACCTGCCGCCCGTGGATAAGGTCTTCATGCCGTCGATTGCCCGGTTCGAGAACCCGCGGAATTTCTACGGGGTCTGGGCCCATGAGCTGGCCCATGCCACCAAGGCGCGCCATCGGCTGAACCGCGACTACGGCCTTTCGCGCTTCGGCAACACGGCCTATGCCCGTGAGGAGATCGTCGCCGAGCTGACCTCGGTGTTCCTTGGCCAGACGCTCGGCTTCACAGCGCATACGCTCGAGATGAATGCCGCTTACCTCTACAATTGGCTGCGCGTTCTGCGCTCGGACAAGGGCGCCATCTTCAAGCACGCCGCTGATGCGCAGCGCGCCTGCGACTACCTGATCGCACGGTCAGAGGCGGGCAGGGCAGGGCGCAGCGCCGAGGCTGCTTGACCATACGGAGAACGGAGACTCGCATGTCACGTAAAGAACCCAAGACGCTGCGGGTGGCCTGCTTCAACGACGGCCGCCGCAAGATCATCTCCTTCAAACGCGGTGCCTATTGGTGGAGCGCGTCTGAGGGCGCGTATCCGCTCTCGGCAGCGCTCGAGAGCATCACGGACCAGGGCGGCTGGATCGAAACCATCCCCAACCCGAATTACAGTTCCAAGGGGCTGTTCGGGTAGGGCACCTTCTCCTTCGGTCCTGCCGCCAGGCGGAAAAGAAAAAGTGAGCTTTGGATTGGGTGTTTCAACTTCTCAAAGGAATATCCGATGACCATCACCGCACAACCCCAGACAGACCGCCCTGATCCGAGTGTGATCGCAGCGCAGAACGACGCGTTTCGCAAGCTTGCCTGCCTAGGGGTGCCACCTGAGCAGCCGATCCAGGGCCGCATGCATGTCACCCGCTCGCTCATGGAGGCTGGTGACGGCTTCATGGCCGAGGCGGTGAGGGCGACCGGGGAGTTCGACGTATTCGAGCCTGAGAATGATCCCGAGGGATGGCACGATTTCGGGGCGGTCGAGATCCGCGGCGAGACCGTGTTCTGGAAACTGGATTTGTACGAAGCGGATTCCGACTTCCGCTATGGCGCGGAGGCCCCCGACAACCCCGCCACCACCATGCGCGTGCTGACCATCATGCTGGCGCGCGACTGGTAGAAGGGCAGGGGACTCCTCCCCCTGACACCCCAAGAAATGAAGGCCCGCTGACCCATCAAAGGGAGAGTGGGCCTTTTGTCGTTGTGATCCCCGCCCTTGGGGATTGACCGCGCATCTGAATGCGCGGGCCGCTCCAAATCCATCGAGAAGGATATCCTATGACTGCAAGCTTCAAACCCGCGTCCGTCGCCATCGGCGATCTGACAGCTCACCCCGCAAATGTGCGGAGTAACTCCCCGGAAACCTACGACCCCGACAATATCGCGCATCTGAAGGCCAGCATCGCTGTGCTGGGCGTGCTCCAGCCGCTCCTGGTCCAGAAGATCGACGGCAAATACGCAGTTCTTGCCGGTGGCCGACGCCATGCCGCGCTGAAGGAACTGGTCGCGGACAAGAGTGCGAAGAGTTTCACCGCCAAGACCAAGGTCGACTGCCGCCTTGTGCCGGAGGATTGCGACGTGACCACAGCGCTGTCACTCGCTGAGAACATCACGCAAGCCCCGATGAACGCGATTGACGAGTTCGAGGCTTTCGCACGGATGATGGAAGTCGACGGCCAGACACCCGAGACGATCGCAAAGACCTTCGGCACCACGGTGGCAGCCGTGAAAGGCCGGTTGCGCTACGGTCTGATCCACCCCGAGATCCGCGCCGCGGCCCGGGCCAAGACCATCACGCTCGACACGATGAAGGCCTTTGCGGAGCATCCGAGCCAGGAGGTGCAGCGCGAGGTCTTCGAGGCGCTCACCAAGGAAGATAGCTACCTGCAGGCCTATACAGTCCGCCAGGCGCTCAAGTCCCGCGGCGTCCAGGTCAGCGATGATATCGGTGCCTTTGTGCGCGAGGACTATGAGGCCCGCGGCGGCGCCGTCGCGGCTGACCTTCTGGAAGAGCATTCCGTGCTCGAGGATGCGGCGCTGGTCGAAACCATCCTACTCGAGAAGCTCGGGGCCGCCGCCGAAGAGGCTCGCATAAAGCTGGGCTTTGCCTGGGCCGATGCAATGGTGCGCTATGATTACGCGACCATGGCCGAATATGGCCGCGTCTACCCAGGACCCGTCGAGCCGGATGAGACCGCCCAGAAGCGCGTGGATGAGATCACCGCTGAACTTGAGAAACTGCAACTCGAGATGGAGGATGAGGGGCTCGAAGACGATGCCTACAATGCCCTTTACGAGCGCGTGGACGCTCTGGAAGACGAAGCCCGCGATCTGCAGGAGGCCTATAGCGCCGAGGACCTCGCCCGCGCCGGTGTGATTGCGTCCTGGTCGAACGGGCAGGTGACGCTCCATATCGGCCTCGTGCGCCCCGAGGACACCGTGAAAGAGGAGGGCGCGCGCAGTTCCTCGACCAACACCACCGGGGAGGAAGCCCCCGACGCTGGAGAAATCAGCTACCCGGCCTCATTGGCCGAGGACCTTAAAACCGAGCGGGCCATGGCCCTTGGCGCCGCGATGGCGCTGCATCCGGAGGCCACGCTCGATCTGACGCTCTTCAAGCTGGTCAGTGATGTTCTGGCCAGCGGTATGAGTGTCACGCAGGCGATCAGGATCGAGGCACGCAGGGAATACCGCACCCACGCCAAGATGGACGAGATCGACGAGACCTCGCTCGAGCAGGTGGCGGCGGCGCATGATGCGCTTGACCTCTCGTGGCTTGATGACACCCGCGCGCCCGCCGATCAGTTCGCGGCGTTTCGCGCGCTGGAGGCAGGCGAAAAGGCCAAGCTCGTGGCCTATGCCACGGCCAGCACCACGCAGTCCTGCTTCGCGCGGGACCGCCAGCGCGACAGCCTGATGCATGCGTTCGAGATCGAGATCATGCCCGACATCCGCTCCCACTGGACGCCGAATGCGGCGCTCTTCAACCGCTTCAAGAAGGCTTGGCTCCTGAGGATCCTCGGCGAAGATCTGGGTCTCGCCCAGGAGGCGGTGACGCTGGCCTCGTCGAGCAAGAGGGAGATCGTCGCCTTTTGTGACAAGCTCTTCGCCGAACCCTTCGCCACACTCACGGACGCGCAGCGCGCTGCCGTGGCCGCCTGGTGCCCGCCGATGATGCAGACCGCCGGTGTCGCCTTTGAGGAGGCGGAGCCCACCGTGGAAACTCCGGAGCCTGCCAGCGAGGTCGCGCAAGCGGCCTGACGCATCAATTGACCCGCGCGGAGCATTCCGAGCGCGCGGGTCGACCCTTCCAAACCGAACAGAAAGACATCCCCATGGCTATTCTCAAGTTCTCTGCGTCCGCTGTCGCGGCGCAAATCGCACATGCGCGCGCCTGCAAAACCTTCCTGCCCAACTGGAACGGGCCCGTGGACAGGCCGGCCCTGATCCTCATCGTCGGCAATGGTGTGCATCTGCGTTCGAACGGCATCGATGGCACGACCACCCGTATCGTCACCACCGAACAGGCCGATCCCTCCTTTGCCTTCGCCGACGGCATGAACCCATTTCGGGATACCGACTGGATGGCGCAGCGCCGCATGGCGTTTCGCGATCTGACCGGCCAGTTTTACACGGACATTCTCGACGATGTGCAGGTGCTCATCGACCGGGGGCGGGGGGCCATCCGGCTCGCCACCGATGGCCACAGCATCCGCGTCTTCGTGCGCCGGGCCTCGGACTATCTCATCGGCGGGACCTACGAGGTGCCCTCGGGCCTCGGGGGCACCTTCCGGGTCATTCTCAAGGATGCCTGCGACACCTTCGCGATCGTGCAGAACTGCGGCAATTGCGAGGATTTCGACGCCATGCAGCCCTACCGCGTGCCGCTCGATGCCCTGATGGAAATCGATGACCGGAGGGCTGCTTAACGCGCCCTTTCTCAAACAAGCATCGCCAATACCCTGCCGGGCCTGCGGCCCTCTCGGGACATTGGCGACAACAATTTTCCCTACGAGAGAAAGGACTCTGAAATGGGATGGCTCTTCTACACCGACGGCCGCGTCCAGACCTACGCGGATGAGAAAGCGGAGATTGCCCGGCTCTGCACCTCTCATGGCGAAACGCGCAGAACCGAATTGGTCAAGGCCTGCAAGGTCGGCTCCACCTGGTACGCGGCGGCAAAGGTCACCAATCTTGACGGCACCCCTGTCGAGGACGCGACCTATGTCACCGAACCTGACGGCTCGATCACCTTCGGCGCTGTCTTCCTCACCCGATACGACGATGGGTGTTGGGGCTACAAGGACATTGAAGAAGGTGGTGGTCCGAACGAGTCTCGCGCTCCCCTTGGGCTGATCAAGCTTCTCTCCGACCTGAAAGATCCGGACAGCTACGCGCATGCATGGCGCCAGCGCTGCCGGGACTGGGCCGCGATCCCTGACTATCAAGAGGGGGACAGGATCAAGCTCGCCGCGCCTGTGACCCTGACCGATGGCAGCACCTGCCAGATCGTCACCGCAACCCACTACAGACGCGGGCGGCAAAAACGCCGCTGCTACCGCATCGAGGAAACCGGTGGGCTCGTACGCCTGTCGAAGGCCTCGCTTGCGGGCTCGGAGCTGCTCAGTTCCGCAAAAGGTGCTGCCAGCCCGGTGCTGGCGGAGTATCTCGCGGGGCGACATTAGGTCCTGCGCCGGACGGTTCATCGGCCTGCCCGGCGACAGCAGATCCTGCGGCTTATCTTGACATGGCAATGCAAATGCATTACCTATCACAAGCAGCAAAGACCCCCATTCTTTCAGGAGACTGCCATGACAGCGCTTGCACAAGATGTCTCGAAACTTACGGATCGGTATCAGACGACCGTGCCGGCGGGTGTGCGCAAGCAGCTCAAGCTGGGCAAGGGCGACCAGATTCGCTACTGTACCGAGCCGAGTGGCAGGGTCTATATCGAGCCCGTGCGCAGCGACGAGGAAGATCCCGTGCTCGGAGCTTTTCTCGATTTTGTCGAGGCCGATATCAAGGCGCATCCGGATCGCATTCGGGCGTTCGATGGGGCTTTGCATGACCGTCTTGCAGCACTGGTCGGAGACGTTGACGTCGATCTCGATGCGCCGCTATCGCTCGAGGATGAATGAGCGGCGATAGCGTGCCCGCAGGGGCGCCCCTTGTCGTAAACGGATGGTCGATTTATGCGCATCCGCTCTTTCTGGACCAGCTCGAAGGGCTGATCGAGGAGGTTGAAGCGCGTAAGGCACGCGATCCAAAGACCTGGCGCAAGAAAAACCCCACGAAACGGCTGGCAGCCATCTTCAAGCTGGTCACCGAGGCCATACCGGCGGACCCGGGTGCCGCCGCCTACCGGCAAGGCGGCACGCTCGGCGATCACCGCAAGCACTGGTTCCGGGCGAAATTCTTCCAGCAGTATCGGCTGTTCTATCGGTTCAACAGCGATGCGAAGGTCATCGTGGTGGCCTGGGTGAACGACGACAAGACCCTGCGCGCCTACGGCAGCAAGACGGATGCCTATGCGACGTTCAAAGGGATGTTGGAAGATGGCAATCCACCTGACAATTTCGACGCGCTCTTGAAAGAAGCTGCGGCGGCGGACAAGCGGTTTGAGACGTCTCTTGAAGCGGCGCCCGATCGGTAAGTGGGCCAGCTTGCTGTGACCCTTTGGCATTATCGTTTACGACGCCCCGCTGGAAGATGTAGCATCGGCTGATAATACGGTCGGAGAAAGCACAATGATTGAGGCGGAAAAGGATAGGCAGCACCTCGGGTTAGAGGAGCAATGCGCGCCTGACCTGACGGGGCACCGTTTCCCAATTGCCGTGCAAGTTGCAGACATGCCCGATGACCTCGGCAAGCTGCTGGATATCGGGCTCGAGGAGCATTTCCGTGGCGGCTGATGTCAATTCGTATGACGCGTGGTTTCGCGCGAAGGTGCAGGCCGCGCTGGAGGAGGAATGCACGGGAACATCTCAGGTTCAGGTTATGCAGGCCGCACAGGCATTGATTGATGCGAAGCGGCAGGTCGAACCCAAGACCTGAGCAAGCCTTGGAGGTCAGCGCGGTCTGACCCCCGTCACCCTGAAAAGCGAAAGTGGGCTTTTTGTCCTTTGGAACTCAGACCCTGATCCAAAGGAAATCCCCATGTCCAAGCCCCGCTCAACGCTCCCCAATCCTGTTGAATCCGACGCTAACCTCGCCTCTGCCCTCGCGCAGATCGGCGCGGAGGTCGACAACCAGCCCCTGCGCAGTTCAGCGCTCGCGCGCATCATGCGCGAGACGTTTCATGGCAGCGATGCCGGCGGTGCCTGGGACTGGCGCATGGCCTACGACCTGATGCAGGCCACGGCCATCCAAGTGCTGCTGCGCGGGGACGGCGAGGTAGGTGACATCGCCACCGCAAAGCTGCTTGCCTCACGGCTCCTTACGGAAACCCGCCGGTCGGAACAGCAGATCCGGCTGCAGCAGTTTTCCACGCCGCTGCCATTCGCGGCGCTGGTTTTGCGGGCCGCGGCGATCCGCAAGGGCGAGACCGTTCTGGAGCCCTCGGCTGGCACCGGTGCACTGGCCGCTTTCGCCGCCCGGGCTGATGCCACGCTTTTGCTCAACGAGATCGACCCCTTTCGCCAGCGCCTCCTGCGCGCGGTTTTCGGCGGCGAGGTCACAGGCCATGACGGCGAGCATATCGATGATCTGCTACAGACGCCGGTTCTACCCGACGTCGTGGTGATGAACCCACCCTTCGCCTCCTCGGTCGACCGATCCCGCGACAAGCACATCGCTGCCAAACATCTCATTGCGGCTGCAAAGCGCCTGGCACCAGGTGGGCGCCTGGTGGCGATCATGCCGCCGGGGTTCACGCCCGAACGCGATGCCGCGCATTGGTCCCGCGCCTGCGGTCTCCTGACGCCACGATTGGCGCTGACGATGCCGGGGCAGGTCTACCGCAAGCTCGGCACCTCTGTCGAAACCCAGCTGATGGTCTTCGACAAGGTGCAGGAGGACGGCGCGATGATCCGCGCCAATGTCCGGGTTCTGGATGAAGCCTTGGCATATGTCGACGCCGTGGCCGCAACACGGACCGAGATGCGCCCCGCCCAACGGACTGAAGCGACCCCTCATGCTCGGCCGACCGTTCCATCCTCATCTCCGCGCAAGGCTGCTGCTGCGCCTGTCACCACCTCCAAACCCTGGGCCAACGCCGTCCGTCCGCTCAGCTTCACGAGCCTTCAGACCCCCCGTGACAACACGCCCATCTCGGACATCTACGCGCGCTACCGTCCGCAGCGGATCGAGATCGCGGGTGGGCAGGAACATCCCACGCCGCTCGTTGAAAGCATCGCCATGGCCTCGGTTGCCCCGCCCATGCCCTCAAACACGGGCCGTGATGGCTTGCGCCTGCCCGCACGGTTGATCGAGGAGGGACATCTCTCCGAGGCGCAGCTGGAAACCATCATCATGGCGCATGACGCCCATGGGCGCGACCTGCCGGGGCGGTTCACCATCGACGACGACCAGACCAAGCTCACCCGGGCCGATGATGACCCGGATGCCAATGCTTATCGCCTCGGGTATTTCCTCGGCGACGGCACCGGTTGCGGCAAGGGGCGCGAATGCGCGGGGCTCATCCTCGTGAACTGGCTTGCCGGGCGCAGAAAGGCGATCTGGGTCTCCAAATCCGCCACGCTCATCGAGGACGCCATCCGCGACTGGACCGATCTCGGCGGCTCGCCAGCCGACATCCAGCCGCTCTCAAAATGGAAACCGGACCAGCCCATCACCGTGACCTGTGGCATCCTCTTTGTCACCTACGCCACGCTGCGGTCCGCGGGCAAATGCGGCACCACGCGGCTGAGCCAGATTTTTGAGTGGATGGGCGAAGATTTCGACGGCGTGCTGGCCTTTGATGAGGCCCATGCCATGCAGAACGCGGCGGGGTCCGAGCAGGGCAGGGGGGTCAAACCCTCCCAGCAGGGCCTTGCGGGCCTGCGGCTGCAACTCGCGGCCCCGCGCGCCCGCGTCTTCTACATCTCGGCTACGGGTGCCACGAGCGTCCACAACCTTGCCTATGCGGCGCGTCTCGGGCTCTGGGGGCAGGGCCCCGAATACCCCTTTCCGAGCCGCGAGAGCTTCGTTTCTGCGATGGAAGCCGGCGGCGTCGCTGCCATGGAGGTGGTCGCGCGCGATCTCAAGACGCTCGGGCTCTACACTGCGCGTGCCCTCAGTTTTGATGGCGTGGAATATGATGTGCTCGAACACGCGCTCACTCCAGCCCAGATCGAGATCTACGACGCATACGCGGGCGCGTTTCGGACGATCCACCACAATCTCGGCGCCGCTTTGACCGCCACTGGCGTCAACGACGCCTCGGGAGAGACCAATGCCTCGGCCGCACGCGCCTCGGCCAAGTCCCGCTTCGAGAGCACGAAGCAGCGCTTCTTCAACCATCTCCTGATGGGAATGAAGGCGCCGACCATCATCCGCGCCATCGAGGACGATTTGGCGGCGGGCAATGCTTGCGTCATCCAAGTGGTCTCGACCGGTGAGAGCCTGCTGAAACGTCGGCTTGAGACGATGGACCCGGAGGACGAGCTGGTCGAGGGTGCCTTGACGCCGCGCGACTACGTCCTGGGCTATCTCGAACAGGCCTTCCCGATCCACGCGCAAAAGCTCGTGGAGATCGACGGCAACATGGTCGCGGAACCCTTACGGGATGAGGCCGGCGCGCTGGTTGTCTCGCGCGAGGCGCTCGCCCTGCGTGATGCGGCCATGATGGAGTTGATGACGCTGGCCCCGATCCCCTCGGCGCTCGATCAGATCCTCTGGGCCTTTGGTGATGAGGCTGTCGCCGAGGTCACGGGGCGATCTATCCGGCCCCTCAAGGCCGAGGATGGCCACCTCTTCATCGAGAAGCGCGCCGCCAGCAGCAATTCCTCCGAGACCCAAGCCTTCATGGACGGCGAGAAGGATATCCTGATCTTCTCCGACGCGGGCGGGACGGGCCGATCCTATCATGCGGCGCAAACGGCCAAGAACCAGAAGCGTCGGCGTCACTACCTGCTGGAGCCCGGCTGGCGCGCCGATGCGGCCATCCAGGGGCTCGGCCGCACGCATCGATCGGCTCAAGTGTCAGCGCCCTTCTTCCGGGTCTGCACCTCCGATGTGCATGGCGAGAAGCGCTTTACCTCGACAATCGCCAAGCGCCTCGACCAGCTGGGGGCGTTGACCAAGGGTCAGCGCGAGACCGGCTCGCAGGGCATGTTCCGCGAGGAGGACAATTTGGAAAGCCCGATCGCGCGGGCGGCGCTGCGTGGGTATTTCGCCGATCTTGCCGCCGGACGCGCTGAGGCGATGAGCTACGAGAGCTTCACCGACTGGACGGCCCTGCGGCTGATCGACAAGGACGGGGTGCTCCTTGAGGAGTTGCCGCCGATCCAGCGGTTTCTGAACCGGATGCTTGCCCTTCCCATCCACATGCAGAACGCGCTCTTTGCCGATTTCATGCGCCGGATCGCTGATCAGACGGAACGGGCGCGCGCGGCAGGCACGCTCGATCTCGGCGTGGAAACCCTGCGCGGCGAAAAGATCGAGCAGGTCTCCACGGAGGATCTCTGGACCTGCCCGAAATCTGGCGCCGTGACTCGGATCATCGGGCTCGAGGTCACCGACCCGGTTCACGTGCTGTCGGCAGATGACGCCCTCTCTCGCAATTCCGACAAGCTGCCGATGGTCAATAGCGCCTCCGGTCGCGCGGCGCTCATCTCGGCGCGGCCCATGCAGATGTATGACGAGGACATCGTCACGCTGATGCGCAAGGCGGTGCGGCCCAACGGGTCGAGCTACCTCGAAGAGGCACGGTTCGAGTCCTCGGCCTGGGAAGAGATCGGCAAGCCGGAGTTCGCACGGCTTTGGGATTCCGAGGCTGCGTCCCTGCCAAAAACCACCACGACCAAGCTCTACCTGTTGACTGGGCTGCTGCTGCCGATCTGGAAGGACATCCCGACCACCAACGAGCGCATCTACCGCGTCACGCCAGACGGGCCGACCGCCATGATCGGGCGCACGCTCAGCGAGGAAGGGGCGGCAGCGTTGCGCGCCCGCTTCCTCGTCTCCAACCCGCAAACGCCGCAGGAGATGTTGACCGCCGCCTTTGGCAACACCGCACCTGTCAATCTGGGCCGGGGCCTGAGCCTGACCCGTCGCCGGGTCGCAGGCGAGATGCGTCTCGAGCTGGGCGGTGCCGACAAGGGCATGATGGACGGCCTCAAAGCTCTCGGCTGCTTCACCGAGATCATCGCCTTCCAGTTTCGTGTGTTCCTGCCGCATGGGGATGGGGTCGATACATTGGGCATTCTGGCACGGATCGTGGGGCAGGGAACCGGCAAGGCGTCAGACCAAGCCGCCTGAAAAGTCAAAGGGGGCTTTGTGTCGGGCGTCGCGGATCGGGTTTTGGCCGGTCTGCGCTTTCCGGGCGCGCGCCGACCAATGCGACGCCTGGCCCCCCAACTTCTGACAAGAGGACAGACCCATGACCAATCCCCAGATCGACTATGCCGCAATGGCGGCTCAGTGGCGCGCCGAGCGCGAAACCACCCTGAAAGCAACCCGAGCGGAACTGATCGCGCAATTGCGCGCGCTTGGCATCAACGAGGTCACCGCCGAATACGAAGGCTATGGCGACTCCGGCAATGTCGAGGACGTGAATGTGCAGCCTGCGGAGGTCAAACTGCCGGAAGCGCTTGTCACCGCCGTGGGCGATTTCGCCTGGTCACTCGCCTATCACCATCATCCGGGGTTCGAGAACAACGAGGGCGGCTACGGCACGCTGACCTGGGACATTGCAGCAGACAGCATCACCCTCGATCACGCCGACCGCTATGTCGAATGCTCGCACAGCTGTGACGAGGGGCTTTGAGATGGCCCATCCGCTTCATCATGCCGAAAGCTCTGCCCGGAAGTTCGGCGGGGTGCCGTCTGACTATCAGGCCGTCCACGATTGGTTTGACGCCTCGAAAGAGCACCTCGCGCTCTTCACGCACCGGGCCTTGCGTCACCATGCCCAAGGCCTGTTCGAGGCCGAACGTGTCTTCGGTCTGACCCTGACCAATAGCGCTGGTCGGGACATCCCCGTGCGCTGGATCGGCGAGCAACATGTCCGCGAAGATTGTCAGGGCCGTATCCCGAGCATGGCGGACTGGCTGCGACGCATACAGCCTGAGCCATGGATGGCCAATGGCCATATCGAGCAGCACGTCAGCGGGGAGCCCTGCGGCGATCCAAGGGTTGCCTGGGCCTCCGAGGTCGCCGCCGGCAGAACGGTTCTTGGCCTGAAAGATTGGATGGCGGCACGCGCGACGCAAGCCACGCAGAGCGCCTGACAGCTCTCGGCCGTTTGCCAAACGAATGCTGCGTGGAAGCCCGGTTGGATGACCGGGCTTCTTGCGTCGTTTCCCCACCATTCTTCGTAAGGAGGTTCGCATGACACTCGAAGACATCAAAGCCGCGGTCGATGCCGGGCAGACCGTGCATTGGGCCAATACCGGCTACGTTGTCCAGAAGGACCGGTTCGATCAGTACCTCATCACCTATGTGCTGAACGGCAGCTGCATCGGCCTGACCGACCGGGGCGGGCAACGGTTGAACGGAAGAGAGGCGGAGTTTTTCATCGCGCAATCGAAGGACGCCGCGGAAAATCCGGACAGCCAATCTAGACCAGACGGGCAGGGGAGGGGCGTAGCACCCGGAGGCGCGGGGGCCTTCCCACTCGGACGGCAGCTCTGACCCTTGGGCGGGGCTGAAAGGAAAGCAAGCTTTCTGTTTTGTGATCCCTCAAGGGGTCGAGAAAGCAATCCCGGATGCGCTGGCAAGAACGTCAGGCACCGGCCAATCCAAGAAGGAACTATCCCATGTTCGCAGGAACCCTCACCCGCAATGTCGAGACCGCCGCCGCCGAATACACCGGCATGATTCACTCGACGCGATTTGACATCGCCATCCAGCTTGAGGCACGGGCCAAGATGTCCGCGCGCAGCCCGGATTATGACGTGACGGCGATCAACAAGTCGGGCCGCAAGGTCCGCATCGGCACGGCCTGGAACGAAACCGGCAATACCAGCGGCAACCCCTACATCTCGATGCAGATCGACGTTGGCATCGGCCCGTTCCGGGTCAACGCGGTGCAGACGAAAGAGGCGCGCGCGGCTCAGAGTGGCGAATTCGAGATCATCCCTCTGGTCTCGAACGGCCCGATGAAATCCGGCTCGATCTCGGGCGAGCTCACCGCCATGGACGCCGACAACGCCTTCACCGGCTACATCGCCAACATGATGTTTGATCTGGAGTTCATCCTGATCGAGAACAGCTACAAATCCGAGGAGACCCACCCCGATTACCGCATTGAGGTCAGCTCCCCCCGGGGCACACCGATCCGCGTCGGCTCGGCCTGGATGGCGAAAAGCAGCCGCACGGGCAACGACTACCTGTCGCTGCTGATCAACACGCCCGATGGCGATTTGCGTGTCAACGCCGTGCAGAACGAAGAACAGCGCGGCGGGCAGACCTTCTCGATCATCCCGTTCATCGACAGCGGTGAGCAGCCGCAGGACGCAGGCGCGGGGCTGTCGCTGGTCGCGTGATCAGCGCGAGAGCCGAGACCAACTAAACCCGGAGGGGAGCCGTGGGACCACGGTTCCCCTTTTTCTGTGCTGGTGTGGTTTGGAGATTGCGCGAAGGAAACTATGCTTAAGTCAGGTGTTGGAGTAGGCCCAGAGCCGCCATTCTGCAGTCGGTAGCGGCCCCGGCTGATGCTGCAGAAAGCACCAAGGGCAGCGAAGCGCAGATAGCGATCTTTGCAAACTCAGTGTTTCTTTATCTCAACAAGCGCCTTTGCGAACATGACAACTGGAACGAGGCAAAGATCAAAGAACGATCAGGTGACTTGTTCGAGAACGCCAAGAAAATCTGAAACCTGCCGAACGCCGCAAGCTAGAGCGTACCTGTCGCCCTGCTTCGCCGGAGCTGTCCGTCACCCCTCACTTGCTGATGGGGGTGCGGCGGCGCAGAAGAACAGGGCACCGGCCTCCGCCCTGCTTTGCTGGTGAGTCAGGAACCCCTTACCCTATGAAAGCTCCTCCAAAATTGGCACTGTCTTCATGTGAGCCTCAACGGCTGACCTGACCTCATCGCTCATCGGCAGGTTTGCCGCTTCCGCTTCCCAATGCTCCCGAAAGAGCTGAACCGTCTCTTTGGCAGCATCGATCGCCATCTTCTTCGGAATGGCCGCTTTGACGGCAAGGTGCTCTAGCTCATCCACCGAGAATGCCGAGAACACCTTGGCACGACTGATCTTCATGTTGGTCGCATCGCCCGGAATGTAGGGCACAGTCGCCACAAAATCATAGGCAGGTGCCAGCGAGACATACCGCCTGTCCGGATAGATCAGTGACCAGTTTTTCATGTGCATGTCGGCATTGCCGATCAGCATGTTAAAGGTCAGGCGCCTGACATATTCGATGATGTCGGCATCGTTGCCTTCGGCGGCGATCACTTGGGCGATGTTCCGGAATGTGCCATTACCGTATTTGTCTTCGGGATAGAGCCCATATACCTGCGCAAAATCCTCGATATGCACGCGCGATCCGTCGGATAGCCGATCAAAGCGCTCGATCACAAAGGCATGGTTGCCGATCTTATCGATGCCTTCGGGCAAGTTCTTGATCGCATCGATGCCGACCAGATGGATGGCAGGCACGTTCATCCCGATTAGGCTGGCCAGTTTCATCATCGAGAATTCATTTTCAGGGACGCCTGCGAATTCACGGGAGGGGAGCTTGACGATCCAGGAGCCCCCGACCCCGGAGGCGGGAATGGTCAGCCCGCCACTTGCTTCCATCACGGCGGAAAACTTGAGCTGAACACCTGCCAGCGAAAACCGCAAAGCGTTCTCTCGCTGATCATCACCATGATCATCGGCTCCGTCGGCAGCATCCGGTGGCCAGGCTTCACCGTCAGCAGGGGCGATCGTGATCGCGCCGGGCAGGTCATGGCCAAGCGCCCAGAGCAGATAGAATTCACGTTCGGGGTTCACGCCCACCTGTTCGGCCAGGTATTTGCGCAGATGACCCTCGGGCAGAAGGTTTGAGAAGAAGGGCATGACGCGCTTCTGATACGGCCTAAAATCCGTGTAGAGCTCCCCAAATTCATCCTTGAAGGCAAGACCAAGCGTCGGCCTGTCAGGATCGGCGATGTACTCATCGGTGAAGGCAAAGATGGTGCGATCGCCGCCAAGATTGGTGAGTGTGCCGATAGGCTCCCCATACAGGTTTACGTTCAGGACTGAGACACTACTCATCGTTATCTCCATCAAGGCGATAGGCAGGGCGCGGCAATCGAGTCCGCTCCTCGTCGGCTACGCCATGAGCAAGCATGTTGCGCAAACTGTTCATCTGCTTTGACACGTCTTGCAGCGCTGCAACGCCACCCGCGCCCTCCACGGCTTTGAGCGCTTCGCGGATACTGCGCAACGTGTCGGTGTTCCGGATCAGGTTCTCGAATTGCCGCATCTCCCGAAACTGCCGCTGCAGGTTTTCGAAGGCGGGACTATCGATCTTGAGCGACTGGATGTGCTCAAGCTGCTTGGCGAGCCGGGCAATCTCTTTGCGGGCTTCCGGCGTGGCCTTCGGGACGTCGTTTACGCTACGGGTGATTGTCCTGACTGCTGGCGCAGCCTTGCGCGGCACGAGCGCCAGTTCCAGATCAAGGGCGTTGGCGATGGCGGTCAGGCTTGAGACGGTGAGGTTCACCGCGCCGCTCTCGATCTTGGAGATATGCGACTGCGGCACGCCTGCACGGGCGCTTAGCGCACGCTGGCTAAGCCCCTTCTTCTCGCGTGCAGCTTTCAGTGTTGCCGCTAGTTTTTCGCTCTCATAGCTCATTTTGATGTAATCCTGCATATCAAGCAAAGCGCTTGATCTATTTTAATGTATCATACGGAACACGAATTTTCAAGGAGTGATCTGTTTTCATATATCGAAAGACCGAGATGATCTACTTTTATAGATCATTTTTGGCGCGCTTTTAGCCCAGCCAAGAAGAGCCCGGCGTGCGGCTCACCATACGGTCGTATATGTCTTCCTCGGCCTCTTCGGTAGGCTCGAAGCGTGATGGCGCATCACCAAGATGGATCAGGGAGAGCGCAAAGTCGTGGACTTCGGAGACCAGAGCATACTCGGTGCAGGGCTCTTTGAACCAGATTCCTGCCTCATGCTCTCGCGTTGCTTTTCGCCGAACCAGTTCGGTTTCCGTTGCCGGTATCGCGGCGGCCGGTATCTCGATTGCCGGGCGGCCAGCCGTCTTGAAGTAGGCACCTGTGCGCAAGGCGCGATCACTCGACCGCGCCCAATGAATGAAGCCATCGATAGACTTCACCAGAACTGCACGGCGCTCGGTGTACTGCAACCAGCGCAGCGTCGCCGCGATCAGGGACACGCCGTAGCGGTCGGCGCATGCCCCCAAAGCCTCCAGGTCAGGCTGAGATTTTGGACCGATCTGCGCGCGGAAGTCATCCAGCGGCATGAGGAGATTTGCGGCAAACTCGTTCGCCTCCTTCTCGATCTGCCGGTACTTGCTGTCCCAGCGTTCCATATCCTCGGTGCTGCACTGGATACCGTCAGGATGATCCTGCCTGTGCAGGAGATAGTGCCCGAACTCATGGGCGAGCGTAAAGTTGATCCGCCCCGGCGATGCTGTGTCCGAATTGTAAAAGATGCCCCAGCCTTTCTCGCTAGGCGGCGCCTTCATCAAGGCGCCCTCGAAACCTTTCAACGGGGCGCCCTGTACAAGGCTTATCGGATCGTCAGGAAAGCGCTGCTTGGAAAAATCATAGGCGAGCGCTTCAACATTCACCGGAAAGCGGTCGTCGCCACCCAAGGTGTTCAGGATGATGGTCAGATCGTATGCCCATCGTTGTGGCGACTTCGGCTTGCTCATCCGGGTTTCCCCCATAGTTTTACCATCTCACGAATTTTTTCTTTCGTGTCGGCGTCCATGTGTTTGTACTCGCGATAGAACTGCGCATCGACAGCGTCTTCCTCGGTGATCGTCTGCTTTTCATCGAGCAGGTACTCAATCGTGACGCCAAGCGCTCCAGCGATCTTAGCCAGCTTCTCCGCCGATGGACGCGGCGGGTTCTTGTTCTCCAGCTCCCATATGTAGCTTTTGCTGGAGCCGGTGAGCTCGGCGAGTTTGTCGAGCGTGAGCTTTTGCTCCTTCCGTAAGCGGCGAATCTTCTCTCCCAGGCTGTTGGTCATGTGGCGGCCTCCCCGTCGATCTTCTTGTTCGGTAAAGACATACTTTACGTGCTTGACTTCTGACTTTCAACAAATATATGATGTTCGGTGTAGGCGCACTTTTTGTGCCTACACCCCTAACGAACAGGAGATGTGAAAACCATGAGTAAGGGACCGAAGACCCATCACGTCGTGCCGAACCCGGCGGGCGGATGGGATGTGAAGCGTGGCGGCGCATCCCGCGCCAGCAGCCACCATGAAACCAAGCAGGACGCTGTCGATCGCGGACGTGAAATCAGCCGCAACCAGCAAAGCGAACTGCGTATCCACAACCGCGACGGACGGATCGCTAACAGCGACAGCCACGGCGGCGATCCGTTCCCGCCCAAAGGCTAAAAAGAAAGGACACGGCCATGGCGAAGGACGAAACGGGCAAACCCGCAAAAGAGTACACGATTGTCGTGAACGGCCGCGAGAAGACCGTGACGGCGACAGAGCTTGGCGAGGACGATCTGGTCGCCCTTGCCTACGAAAACCCGCCCACTGGCGAGTTGATCTGCTTCACGATCACTTACCGGCGCGGCCAGGGCAACAAGCCCGAGGGCACGCTGGATGACGGCGATACCGTGAAGCTGAAGGAGGGCATGATCTTCAATGTCACGGCAACTGATAAGTCGTAACGACGATCTCAAGGCTCTCGAAGAAGGCGGATACGAGGTGGCTGTGAAAAGTGGCCACCTCGTGATCTCCAACGTGCCTTACGTGAACGCCAATCGGGAGGTAAAGCTCGGTACGCTCGTTTCGGTTCTGCAGATGAACGGGGGCGAGACGATGACGCCAAGCGACCACAAGGCTTATTTCGCGGGCGAACATCCTTGCAATCATGACGGCAAAACGCTCGAAGGCATCAGGCATTCCACCAAACGCCAGAGCCTCGGCAAGGACATCACGGTAGACCATATGTTTTCCGCTAAGCCGAAAGAGGGCTACCGCGACTACGAACACAAGATGACCACCTATGTGGAGATGATCGCATCGCCCGCGCGAAAGATCGATCCGACAGCGGATGCGCGCACCTACGTCGTGGCAAACACCAATGAGCCTGATCCGGTGTTCAACTACCATGACACGGCCTCGACACGAGCCGGGATCGGCGCCCTCTCGGACAAACTGGCTATGAACAAAGTGGCCATTGTCGGCCTTGGCGGCACCGGCTCTTACGTGCTCGATCTTATCGCCAAGACGCCGATCCGCGAACTGCATCTCATCGATGGGGATGATTTCCTGCAGCACAACGCGTTCCGCAGCCCCGGCGCGCCTGGCATCGAAACACTGCGCGAACGAAACAAAAAGGTCGATTACTTCGCGGCGCTTTATGCACCCATGCGCAAGGGGATCGTCCCGCATCCGGTCTATCTCGACGCCTCCAACGCGGAACTTCTGGACGAGATGGATTTCGTCTTCGTGTGCGTTGACTCTGGAGCAGCCAAGCGCCCGGCGGTCGAACGTCTCGAAGAACAGGGCACCCCCTTCATCGATGTAGGTATGGGCATTGAGATGGGCGATGATGCCTTGGTGGGCGTGCTGCGGGTGACGCTAAGCACCGATGAGCAGCGTGAACCTTTACGCCGCCGCGTGGGGATAGGCGAGGCGGACGTCGATGATGCGTACGCCACCAACATTCAGGTGGCTGATCTCAACTCCCTGAACGCGACACTCGCGGTGATCCGGTGGAAGAAGCTGGTAGGGTTTTATGCCGATTTTGAGGGCGAGCATTCCAGCAACTACACTATTGATGGCAACAAAATAGACAACATGGACAAGCGCGATGGCGATTAAGAAGATTACCCACAAATTTGTAAATGCGATCCCCGAACGGACCGAGGAGGGCATCCTGTATCTTGCCATGGATTACGCAACGGCAGTGCACAAATGCGCCTGCGGCTGTGGCAGGGAAGTCGTCACGCCCTTAAGCCCGACGGATTGGAAGATGGGCTATGACGGTGTGTCGATCTCGCTCTCGCCGTCCATCGGGAACTGGAGCTTTCCCTGCCGGTCGCATTACTGGATCAAGCACAGCAATATCCGGTGGGCAGGTGATATGAGTGATGAACAGATTGCCGCCGGACGGGCGCACGACCGTCGCGCCAAAGATCGGTATTACGATGCGCCGGAAGCCCCCGCATCAATGGCGAATGCAGATGTGCCACAAGGTCTTTGGCAACGTTTCCGGCGGTGGCTAAGCGGCAAGTAATGGTTAGTACCGACGCCGATATCCTTACCGCGAGAGCGGTTTTGTCCTTGTCCCGAATCCCTTCCGTTCGATGATGTATGGCGGCTGCACCTACGGCGAAAGACGGTTTATCCAGATGCGCATTCAGCATATGTATCCCCACCCGCCGCCAAAACCCGCAACTCTGCGAAAAGTAATTCACATAGTCAGCAGCGGCGTCGCCTGCACGTAGACCTCGATCTAGCCTTGCGGCCTCCCCAGCTCGGCTTCGCGTGTCGCAGGGGAGAACGGCCCTTCGGTCCGTCGCGCATTCGGCCATGCGGCCTCACCGCGGCGTTGCACCCAGGCCCCCGGTTTGCCCGCCTCGCGAGCACGTCTCTCCCTGGCCGCTCCGCCGGATTGCGCTCTGGTCTGTTTTGCGGAGCAAAACGATCCCGCCGCTGCATCCGTCTCCCGCGTCCGGTCGGGCCGTTTGCCTGCTCGGGTCGGGCAAACCTACCGTCAAAACACACACACATAAGTGCGGAAGCATATCCTCCGGATGGCCCCCAAATCAGCCCGCGTCAAGGATCGCAAAACTTTTCGGCGAGGTCGGGGCCTGTGGCCCGGGGCGGTTCCGTGCGTGAGTGCGCGCCTGTGTCGGGTGCTGCGCGCGGAAAACTTTTGCGCCCGGCAAGCCGGCGGCTGCGCCGTCCCTGACCCGGGCAGATTCGGAAACCAGACATTCGGCCATGCCCCCACACTCACGTGGTGGCTCTATAACCGAACACTGGAGACCAGACATGGCTTACGACACCGCGAACACCTACGAGACCATCGAACTTTTCGGGCTGACCGAGAAGGACGCCCACCTGCCGATCCCCGAAGATCACATCCTGACCGACCACATCATCCGCGAGAGCTTCGAGGCTTGGGACAGGAGATAGAGCAGCGCTCCGCCAGCACCGATTATTAGAACAACGACCAAGGCCAGAAGTGGCGAGCGCCGCGGGGCAGGGGGCGAACCAGCGCCCTTGCCTTGTTCTAGAGCAGCGAGGCGTTTCTCGAGGTCCGCGTTTCCGGTGTCGCTCATGATCCCACCCCCGCAGGCGGTGTGGCCTCGATACAGACCACCTCTTCCCCGATCCGCAGGACCCATTGCCGGTTCACCCCCGAGACCCGGATCACGCCATCCTCGGTGGCTTGCGTATTGACCGTCCGTTCGCGGCCACTGGCGTAGCGGAAGATCGCTGGCACCGGTGCGTTCCGTGGGAACTCGAAATACGTGAACGTCCCGTCATCCCAGACGCGGGCAGGGGTAAACTCGCTCCGCGCGCTGGCACCGTAATTGTAGTTCGGCGCTTGGGCTGCGATGGCACGTGTGGGGCGGCTGGTATCCTCGGGGTAGCGGAACTGGACCACGTAGAAGGTCGGACTGCGGACCTCCTGGACGTTGAAGTAGTAGCTCCGCCGGTTCGTATAGACCGTCACGTTGGTATGGACACCGCGCGCGACGGGTTTGATCGCGAAGGCCTGACCGCCGGGTACGCCGTCGATCTCAAACCCTTCCGTGTCACCCGCGATGATCGAACGGATGCTTTCACCCTCGCCGAACTCGATGGTGGTCACATGGGTGAGCGAGACGTTTAGCCGGTAGACCTGGCCCTCCTGATAGCTGGCAAGCCGCACCCGGTTGTCATTGGGCCCGCCGCGCGGGATGGCTTCGGCGAAGGCGAGGCTGGGCAACAGGGCAATCAGCAATATGAAAAGTCGAACAGGGAACAAATTCAATTCTCCAATCTGTCGGAGCGGATGGAATATTCGAGGACCGTGAAGCCGAAGGGGTTGGTCCAGACCTCATCGATGGAGCGGCGGGTCTCGGGGCGGAACTCGAAGAGGAGGGTGGCGGTGAAAAGCCCGGTTTGGACGCCGTTGATAGATGTCAGGCGCTTGCGCAGGCGGACCGTCGCGCGGTTGGTTCCGATCCGGTTGATGCTGAGGATCTCCACGTCGAGCCGCGCATTGGGGCCATAGACCGTCGGCGGGTAGTTCTCATTGGCGCTGTTCCAGATCTGGCGCAGCCCGCTCTCGGCAGCTCCGTCCGAGCGGCGCAGAACGCTGCGGATGCGCAGGTCATTGTCGAGCTGGTTATAGACCTCGCGGTCGGTCACATAGCGGAAGACCTCCGCCTCGATGACCGCCTGGTTGGCGGTTACCGAAGTCGCGCCCACCGAGGCTTCGGGGAGTGCAAAGCCGGTGGCGGGATCATAGGGGACAACGACGGGGGGCGGGTCGACATCGAGGATCGAGACAGCCGCGGCGCACAGACAGCCGAGGATGCCGAAGACAAGGCCCATCAGGCCAAGGCGTTGCCAGAGGCGTTCGCGGCGCAAGGCGCCGTAGACCAGTTCTTCCTCGATGATTTCTTGTTCACTCGCCACCATTCATGCCCCCACGATCAGTCTGCCCGTAGGTCCGGCAAGGTGAAATCCATGAAGCGCTGCTCCTCGGCGATGGTGGCGGCATCGATCACGCCGACGGTGCCGTCACCCACGGTTTGCACGGCTTCGAGTTGCCACATGGCGACAAGTGCGATGGCCAGTTCCGCCGTCACGCGCGTGTTAAGATCGATGCTTTCCTTGAGTTCGTCCATGTCGTCGATGAGCCCGACGAGGCGGTCTACCCGCTCGAGCGATTGGCCTGCGTCTTCATAGCTGTTCTGGGCGGCGGCCGAGACGAGCGCGCCGGTTGTTGCCTGCGTTGCCACGCGGTTGGCTCCGGGATTTCCGCTGGTGGCCATTTCCGAGAGGGTGTCATCGTCAAATCCGAGATCGGCCAGGACCCGGTCCATCTGGGTTTCGATCTCGCCCGCGCCGGAGCCAGAGAGGCCAGAGAAGTCGCCGGTCTTGATGGCTTCAATGGTGGCGAGGATGTCTCCGAACTCCTGATCAAGCAGGCCGTTCAGCTCGTCCTCCATCTCGGTGCGGATGATTTCTGGAAGCTCGGCGAGGCGGGTGAGCGCCTCATAGGTTCGTTGCAGCTCCGCGAGTTGGTCCGTGAGTGTCGCAAGCTGTTCGCGGAGCTGCGTCAGCTGCTCGTTTTGCAGGATCTCGTCTTCGATCATCTGCCGGAGCTGCTGGATGTTTTGCGCAATATTCTGGGTGTCGACGACCGGCACACCTTGCGCCACGGCAGCGGACAGGGTGCCGAGATGCAGACCGATCCCAAGCGTCGTGGCCAATGCCATCCTCACGAGCAAATCTCTCATCAGTCTATCTCCCTGATCGTGAATTCCATGAACGTGCCTTCGGCCATACGGGCGCTGGCCTGTGCCAATTCCTCGGCCGAAAGCACGCGGGTCCGCGCCGCTTGAAGACGAATACGCGCGGCGACGAGACGCACGAGTTCGGCGCGGGCATAGGTGTTGAGCGCGACGCTTTCCTGCACGTCTTCCGTCGCGGAAATCCGCTCGACGATATCCGCAATGCGCAGGGCGGCCTGCCTGATCGCAGCGGGTGAGTTGTTGCCATAAAAGGCCGCCCCATGACCCGTTAGGGAGAGGTTTGCATTTGCCAGAAGCGCGGGGTTGATCGTACCGAGCGCTTCGATCCCGCCGATGCGGCCCAGGTAGAGATTGTAGCGTTCGGGGATGACCTGAACGTAATGCCGGGTCTCGCGGAAGGGCGGCACGCCACCATATTCGAACACGCGACCGGGTCCGGCGTTATAGGCCGCGAGGGCGTTGATGATATTGCCGTCAAAGGTGTTGAGCTGTGTCGCCAGGTACCGCGCGCCGCCATGCACCTGCAGGTAGGGGCTGTTGTAGTATTCCGGGTTGATGCCAAGATCGCTGGCGGTCCCGGGCATGATCTGGGTGAGGCCGAACGCGCCGACGGGCGAGCGGGCGCCAATCGTGAACCGGCTTTCCTGCCAGATGAGCGCCTGTAGGAGTGCGCGCCATTGGACTGGGGAGAGGCCCGCGCGGCCCACGCCCGCAAATCCGCTGGTTTCCTGGGCGACGCGGATGATGAGTTGCTCGATGTTTTCTGCCGCATCCCCAAACATCTGTGCGCCGCCGGGATTGGGGTCGATCTCGGCATTGCCGTAGACCGCTTCGACGGAACGGGCTGGATCGCCACTACCGCTCTCCAATCCAGAGATCATCGCGGGCAGGCCCTGACCGCCGAAGCTGGTCTGGGCATCGAGGATGCGTTGCAGGGTTTCCAGCTGCTCCCGTTCGATCTCGGCAATGAGTTCGCGCACGGCAAGCTTGTCCGCCTGAACGGCCAAGTCAGCCTCGCGATCGCCAGTTTCGACGATATCGCGCGCGGTCAGCCCACTGTCATTGGTCGGCACGCCTTGAGACAAGGCGAGACCGGGCAGCAGGCAAAGTGCCAGGATATGGGGCAGGCTACACTTCAATGTCGCCCTCCGGCGCATCTAGAGGCGTAAAGGTGCAATCAGGCGTGACAGGTGCCGTGGACGCGAGGAATGTGAAGCAGTTCGCCTGCGGTTCCTGGTACTGGGCGCAGGAGGCCAAAGCGCCGAGCGCGGTGAGAAGAAACAGAGTACGAATCATGAAAGCCTCCAGAAGTCTGGGCGGTCGCGGTAGTCGGCACCGACCAAGGCCTCGCCTTTTTCCATGCCGCCGAGGATGGTGAGATTGGGCCCAAGGGCGCTCAGATCGGCATCGACGACGATCGAGCCTTGGTCGTCACGGATCAGCGCAAGGCGGCTGTCGCTGCCGGTGTTGAGAAGCACGTCGAGCTCCTTCTCCGTGAGGTTCAGCATTGCGTAATCCGCAGGCTGCGCGCGGATATTGGGCAGCAGGATCTGCGTCGGCACCGCCTCGATGATGGTTTTGCCGGTCCGGGTGCGCTCGAGCTGGCTGGCATATTGCGTCATCATCACCGCGACGGTGTTCTGCTTGCGCGCAGTCACGAGCCAGTTCGACAACCTTTCGGCGAAATATGCGTTGTCGAGCGCTTTCCAGGCCTCGTCGATCACGATGATGGTGGGGCGGCGGTCCTCGATCTCGCGCTCGACCCGGCGGAAAAGATAGGAGAGAACCGCCATCCGCTCCTTGTCGGCCTCGCTGTCGAGAATACCGGTCAGATCGAAGCCCACCACATCGCCCTTGAGCGAGAACGTGTCCTCGAGGCTCTGCCCGAAGATCCAGCCGTAGCGGCCGTCTTCGGTCCACTCGAGCAGGCGCTGGTGCAGATCGCCGCCATCATCGGTGGACACAAAAAGCGATGCGAAATCCCGCCAGTTCCGCAGGGCCGGATTGGGGGCCTGGGCATTCTGGCGTACCACTTCCTGGATGCGGTTGGTCTGCGCCGGGGTCAGGGGCTTGTCAGCGCGGTAGAGCAAGGTGGCAAGCCAGTCCGAGAGCCAGGCGGTGCCACGGGCATCGGTCTCTGTCCAGAGCGGGTTGAGGCCCGTGGGCTGACCGGCGTTCAGGGACGCGTAGCGCCCGCCATTCGCGCGGACCGCCATCTCCATACCAAGACGGTAATCGAAGACGAAGACCCGGGCGCCCGCGCGACGGGCCTGGGTCATCAGGAAGGCCGAAAGCACAGACTTACCTGACCCGGGCCGCCCCATGATCAGGGTATGGCCGCTGGTGGGTTCTTTGTCGGGCGAGCCTTGCTCGTGATAGGAAAACCGGTAGGCGCTCTGCTCCGGCGTGGGCAGATAGGTGATGACCTTGCCCCAAGGGGTTTTCTCAGCAGGTTTGCCAAGCTGCGTGCGATGAAACGCCCCAAAATCCGCGAAGTTGCGATTGGTGACGGCGCTGGCACGCACGCGCTTGGGCTGGTTGCCCGGGTGCTGGCTGAGGTAATGCGCCTTGGCCGCGACCCGCTCGCCAATCATCTTTATGCCTTCGGTTGCGGCGGCGTTCACGATCTCGGCGCTGAGGGTTTGCAGTTCTTCGAGCGTGTCGCAAAAGAGCGTCACGACCATGTGATGCTCGCCGAAGCTTTGGCGCTTGGCCTCGAGATCATCGGCGGCGATGTCGAGGGCTTCCAGGAGCGAGAGGGCTGCGTCCTGGCTGGCCTGCATCTGGCGCTTTTGCCGCTTGATACGGCCCGCCATGAGGTTCGAATTGATCGGCGTGAAGGAGTGCGTGACGATCATGTCGACCGGCAGGTTCAGCATGTCGAACATGGTGCAGGAGGTGCCTTCCGAGTATTCCCCGATGGTGAAACTCTTGCCGTAGCGATGCCCCACGACGCCTTCCGAGAGCTCGAAATGGTCCCCATGAAACGTCACGCGGGTATTGGCGACGTTGAAGGACAGAAAGCCGTAGGTGTTGGCCGGGTAGAGCGGCAGTTCCTGGCCAGTGTTGAGGGCCCCCAGAAAGCCGATCAACTCGCCGGACTTGGCCGAAAGCACACGTGGGTTAAGCTCCGTCAGGCCTGACAGGAACACGCTCACGGCCTCGCCCAGACGGCGCAGGCGCTTCTCGGTTGCTTCCTTAAGGCGATCCGGCGCGCTGCGGTTCAGGAACGGCAGGACGCTTTTCGGAGGCGGGCGATGAATCACGGTGAGCGTCAAGGTTTTGTCGCGCAGGCCGCTGGTCTCGAGTTTCGTGCGCCAGAGACGGTCAACTTCTCCAGCAAAACTGTCCTCACGCAGGGGCTCGAGGTCCGGCGTGATCGCCTTTGAGACCTTGTGGACGTAATAGCTGAACTCCGGCCCCAGCTGCGCGATGATCCTGGCAAAGAGGGCAGTCACCTTGTCGAGATAGGCATCATCCGTCGTGTAGCTGTTGACCCCATCGAGCCGGATGCACTGGAAAAGCTCGTTCACCCGGGTTCGTACAGTGCGGTCATCGACCAGACTGACGTAAGGCAGCATATGCGCGAGGCGGGTTTCCCGAGCATACCAGTCCGGCGTCATCGTGCGGAGATCGAGCGCTTCGTTCATGGCTTCATCAGGGCGCATAGCTGTCCCCGCCATGAATAGAGCGGTTCCGCGTCGGCGGGGTCTCCTGCAGCGCCGTCATCATCACGTCGATGAAGCGCGGATCCCAGTCCGCGGCCTTCCAGAGAACCGGGTAGAGCAGGGCGGCCACGCCCAGCACCGCGATGTGCTGGACCCAGACGAACAAGAGCACCGAGCCGAAGAGCCAGACCATCGCATACATGATGGGCAGGCCCAGAAGCTTCGGCGGGCGCACGAGGCCGAGAAAGAGAGGCGAGCGCTCAGCCACCGGCAAAGACCGCGGCAACGATGGTGGGAGCGGCGGCAACACCGGCGATGCCGACAAGCACCCAGAGGGCTTGGCGCAGGTCGATGATGTTGAAGAACCAGCTCAGGAAGACGCCCAGCACGGCCAGCGTCGCGATGACAACGCCAAGCGGACCGGTCAGCGCATCGACAATGCCCTGCAACAAGCTCTGGATCGGGGAGAGATCGATGCTTTGAGCAAGCGCAGGCTCTGCGAAGAGCAGGAAGAGCGCGAGCGACGCAATAAACAGGTTAGATATGTGCTTCATGAATTTGATCCTTCCAATCGGGCCACGACAGCCATGACGCGCGCCACGTGGTTCTGGGTTTCTCTGTAGGGGGGAATGCCGCCGTACTGGCGGATCGCATCGGGTCCGGCGTTGTAGGCTGCCAGCGCCAGATGCGGATCGCCGAAGCGCTCCAGCATCATCGCGAGGTAGCGGGCAGAGCCGTCGAGGTTCTGTTGAGGGTCACGCGGGTCGACGCCCAGATCACGCGCCGTCGCTGGCATCAATTGACCAAGGCCAATGGCACCTGCACTTGAAATCGCATCCTGCCGGTAGGCGCTCTCAACCTCGATATTGGCTCGATAGAGAGCTAGCCAATCCGTCACGGAAAGCCCCGCGCGACGCAGGCCGGGATGGCCGGCATAGCGCAAGGCCGTGGTCTGAATCCCGGAGAGGACATCGGCGCGGGGCAGGGGAGTCGGGCGGGCAAGGGCCGCGACTTGGACGCCCTCTTGCTCGGCCTCTACCTCGCCGAAGATCGCGATCCCATCGGAGGCCGAACTCTGACCAATCCCTTCATTGTAGTTTCGAGCAAAGCTGCTCTGAGAGCGGGACGGGGTCAGGGAGCCGTCGCTCTCCATGACCAGGACCATTTGCGCTGAGGCAGGTGCTGCGACCAGCCAGAGACAGACGAGGTTAGCTGCCAGCGCCCTTGTCTGATGGGGCTTTGTCTGGCGGCGCAAATTTGTGCGTACGGCTTGTCCCCGCCTCAAGCGGCAGGTCGACATGCGCAAAACCAAGGCCAATGAAGAAAGACACCACGCCGGAGATCGTCTTGAACTCGCGGATCTTGATATCGTTGTAGGTCGTCCGGGTGCGAGCGGTGACCAGCAGCTTTTCCACCCCGTCATCAGAGACAACACGCATGATCCAGACCCCGTAATAGCTGGGGCCTTTCTTGTGTGCCGACTCTTGGCACAGGATTTCTGCGCTATAGCCGCTTTCCACGAGTTCGCGGAACCTGGCTTCCGTAACCACATTTGGTGCTTCGATGTCCCAGTTCATGGCCCGGCTCACGCTTTCTCCAATGGCGCGACCCCAGGCATTCCTACTTGAAGCCCAGAGTTACGATAGTATATTATCAACCGCAAGATGTAATATCGTGCTTTGGCTGTAGTTTGGTTACGCAAACACTAGTCACGGCCAGTGTCCGCGATCAAGGAGATAACAGGTTTGAGAAACCCAAGGTTGACATGCCTGCTCCCATTGCAAGCTATGGCCCTTCTGATCTGCGTTCCTGGGCCGGTTTTGGCGGAATCCTGCTTTGCGCCATCCCGTCCTTTCCTGCCAAGCGATTCGCAGGCCGCGCGGGACTATGCGGATATCATCCGCGGCGACTTCGAAGATTACATTCAGGATATCCAGAGCTACTTCCGTTGCCTCGACGGTGAACGGGCCCGCGCCTTCGAGGAAGCGCGCGAAGTCAGCGAGGACTATGGCCGGTTCCTGCAATTGGTAGGGGATTGATGGGCAACCTCGGGAGCATCAGACTTGCAGCCCATGGAAACCAGACGCCGATAACACCCTCATATATCTACTTTTTAGATAACAGATTTCATCCGCTAGCGACGTCACAAAAGGTATGTGACGCGTGGCAAAGACAATCAGAAGCAAGGGACAAGTGGCACTCTGTCAGGCGTTGGTCGACGCCCGTGTCAAAGCGGGCCTTGGTCAGAAAGACCTGGCAGACAGGCTCAGATGCCACCAGTCCCTTATTGCCCGCCTTGAGAGCGGCCAGCGCCGGGTCGACGTTGTCGAGCTGGTCGTCTTGGCGCGCGCCATCGGCTTTGACCCGTTCGAGGTTCTGGCGATCGTTGAAGCCGCCACGGAGCCCGACCACAGGATTTGAAGCCAATGAATTGTTGAGAACACGGGAACCCACTTTCCCGGTCTGATGATCATTTCCTCATCGAGGACCAGTTAGCCAACATCAAAGAAGCCCGGCGCGCGGTCGTAGTGAACGCTCTGCAACCCCACGCCGCAATTCGCAGCGCCGCAGTGCAGGAAGCCAGTAAACAGTGAACGAAGATAAGGGTGAGGGCGTCGCGATCGCCAATCTGATCGGGACCGATGGGTGCAGTGTTGTTGGTTGGGTTTATCGCTGGAGGACAGGCTCACATGCGGTGATGTGGGACGTCCAAGGGCCCCAGCCGGTATCGGAAACCCGGCCGGATATAAGTGACGAACAGAAGCAAGAAATCGACTTCGATGCGCTGACGAGGATCGGAAGAAGCGACGACGGGTGAACAGAGCGAACCCGCGGTGTTTGCCTAAACGCCAAACAGCATGTGGACCGCGAAGCGTATGCGGTGCGGTCGTGCAAGCCAAAGAAGCCGTCTTCCATGACAAATCTACGTAGCGGCAGGTCAGTAGTTCACCTGCTCGAACCCGTAGTTGCCGTCATAGTCACGCCAATCGACGAAGACGGATCGGTGATAAATGCCAGGGCAATGCTCGCCCCAACGTTCAAGTCCCACATGGGCCTCGGGCAGGGCAGTTATCGAAGATCGCTGCCATGAGAAATCGCCTTGGGTCCCGTAGGTGCCGAGGACCACGGTCGCGCTTCGGTTACAATCCCCATCGCGCCCGGACTCGTGCTGTCGTGCATACCGTACATCGAAGACGCGGATGGACCGCACGAAATTGAACTCTGGCCCGCTGATATCGATGTCCGCGCGGTCCTGAACGAGCCGCAGGGCGAGGTCGGTGGGAACGAGATTATCTACTGGCAAGGATTGAAGCGGTCGACGGCTGTCGGTTCGGTACAAGGCTTCAAAGATGCCGCCAGCGTTGTTTTGTAACCGATCGTTCTCGTAGGAGGCGCCCATGGGACAGCGCCAGATTTGCAGCGGTGGTTCGACCGGCCAAGGTGTAATCCGCCGGATAAATTCGGCGCGGGCTCGGGCGCAAGGGACGGAAGCAGGCCAGCCGCCAGACAGGCACAAGAGGATCGCGCAATCGATCGGGTATGTCTGCGCGCGGGCGGGTATTGGCAGCGAAGAACCTGTCACGGTCAAAGCGACTGCGACCGAGGGGAGGAGCTTCTTGAGTAAATGGCGCATGCTGTGGAGCCTCCGTGATAGGAGTTCAGCATACATACAATAATATACTATCGCAACGCTAAGTATAAAGTCGCATAATGAAGTTTATGTTAAGTATTTGCGATCCTCGGGAATTCGAGAGCCCGTCTTTTTTTGGCTAAAGCCGATGGGTCGCAAATGTGCTTTTCCCTTGTTCCCGACCGGCACTGAGCGGGCGCAAGCAGAAACGAGAGTTCACAGACCGCAACGCATATATTGAACGGACAATGTGCTTGGCACGATAACACACTACTTCTGATTCTCGTTTGAACGCGGCAAAGCACCCGCTTCTTCTGATAGCTATCCCCAAGCTTATGAAAAAGCGTCAATATTTTTTGTTGACTGCTTCAGCTATTTATTACTTACTAGTCAGTAAAAAGGAAACCTAAATGCTGACAAAAAAACTGTCGTCTTGGAACCAAAGGGGTCGCCGATCTGGTGCGCGTTGACGAAATCATTGCTGCAGGCTGTAACCAGGGCTGCCAGCTCAGGATTGTGATCGAAGACATGCGATGCCAGCTGCCGCACGTCGTCCACCCAATTGGAAAGCCTCAGCCTGAAGGGGATCAAGGACAGCAAGAGCTACAAACACCTCGTCCACATGTACCTTACAAGCAAGGTACCCGGTGGCGGTTGCGTCGATTGTTGGCATGGGCGCCAAAAAGGCGAGCCACAAAATCAGCTGCATTTGGCAAGTTGAAAACACATTAAACCGGGTTTTCGAAGATGGCAGTGACGTGGTGAACAATCTCTGGAACCTGAACGAAACTACCAAGTGAAGTCGCGTTTCCCATCGGACACTTCCCGATGGCCGAACATCAAAAAAAGGAGCCTCATAATGAAGGTGCTGGTGCCTGTCAAACGCGTGATCGACTATAACGTGAAGGTTCGCGTCAAAGCGGGCGGATCGGGCGTTGATCTCGCCAACGTGAAAATGTCGATGAATCCGTTTGACGAAATTGCCGTCGAGGAGGCGATCCGACTGAAAGAGGCCGGCAAAGCCGAAGAGATCATTGCGGTCTCGGTCGGCGTAAAGCAGGCGCAGGAAACGCTGCGGACAGCTTTGGCCATGGGGGCCGACCGGGCGATCCTGATTGTCGCCGCCGACGATGTGCATACCGACATCGAACCCCTCGCCGTGGCGAAGCTGCTGAAAGCGGTGATCGACGAAGAACAGCCAGGTATCGTTCTGTGCGGTAAACAGGCCATCGACAATGACATGAACGCCACCGGGCAGATGCTTGCGGCGCTCACGGGTTGGGCACAGGCGACGTTCGCCTCCAAACTGGAGATCGACGGCGACAGCGCCAACGTGACCCGCGAAGTCGACGGCGGATTGCAAACTATCAAGGTCAAAATGCCGGCCATCGTCACCGTCGACCTGCGCCTGAACGAACCGCGCTATGCCTCGCTGCCGAATATCATGAAGGCCAAGAAAAAGCCGTTGGACGAAAAAACCGCCGCCGATTACGGCGTCGAAGTCGCCCCGCGCCTGGAAATCGTCAGCACGGCCGAACCCGAGGCCCGCGCCGCTGGGATCATCGTCGGCTCGGTCGACGAACTGGTCGAGAAACTCAAAGAAGCGGGGGCTGTGTAATGGCTGTTCTTCTCCTTGCCGAAGTGAACAATGGCGAATTGTCGCTGGACGCCACCGCCAAGGCCGTGACCGCCGCCAAGGCCCTGGGTGACGTGACCGCGCTCTGTGCCGGGGGCTCTGCCGCCGCCGCGGGCGAAGCCGCCGCCAAGATCGACGGCGTGTCCAGAGTGCTGGTCGCCGAAGACGCAAGCCTCGGCCACCGCCTGGCGGAATCCACCGCTGCGCTGATCGTGTCGCTGGCCGGTGATTACGAGCATATCGTTGCGCCCGCCACCACCGACGCCAAGAACGTGATGCCGCGTGTTGCCGCACTGCTGGACGTGATGGTGATCTCAGATGCCTCGGGCGTGGTTGACGGCAACACGTTCGAACGCCCGATCTATGCCGGCAATGCCGTGCAGACGGTCCGCTCGAACGATGCCAAAAAGGTCGTCACCTTCCGCACCTCGACCTTTGATGCGGCCGGTGACGGTGGTTCGGCCCCGATCGAAACCATCTCGGCGGGTGACAATCCCGGCCTCAGCGAATGGGTCGAGGACAAGGTCGCCGAAAGCGATCGACCTGAACTGACCTCGGCAGGCGTCGTGGTCTCGGGTGGCCGCGGTGTCGGTTCCGAAGAGGACTTCAAACTGATCGAAGCCCTCGCGGACAAGCTAGGCGCCGCTGTCGGCGCGTCGCGCGCGGCGGTCGATTCGGGCTATGCCCCCAACGACTGGCAGGTCGGCCAGACCGGCAAGGTCGTGGCCCCGGACCTCTATGTTGCGGTCGGCATCTCGGGTGCGATCCAGCACCTCGCCGGCATGAAGGACTCCAAGGTCATCGTTGCCATCAACAAGGACGAAGAGGCCCCGATCTTCCAGGTCGCGGATTTCGGACTGGTCGCCGACCTGTTCACCGCCGTGCCGGAATTGATCGAAAAGCTCTGATCTGGAGTCAGAAAATGACCTATACCGCCCCCCTTCAGGACATGCGTTTCGTTCTGCGCAAGCTTTGTGATCTCGACGCGATCAGCCAGTTGCCTGGCCTTGAAGAGGCAACGCCGGATATGGTGGACGCGATCCTCGAGGAAGCCGCCAAATATGCCGGCCTAGAACTGTCGCCGCTCAGCCGGTCCGGCGACCTCGCCGGTCTGGGTTTTGAAGATCGCCGGGTGACCATGCCCGAAGGCTGGAAAACCGTCTACGACATGCTGGTCGAGATGGGCTGGAACAGCCCGTCGGCAAGCCCCGAATACGGTGGCATGGGTCTGCCCTTCGTGGTCAATGCCTGCATCCAGGAGATGTTCCACGGCGCCAACATGGCATTCCAGCTCTGCCCGATGCTGACCCAGGGCGCGATCGAGGCGCTTGAATGCTATGCTTCGGACACCTTGAAAGAGACCTACCTGCCCAAACTGGTGAGCGGCGAATGGACCGGAACCATGAACTTGACAGAACCGCAGGCAGGGTCTGATCTGGCCGCGATACGGTCAAAGGCGGTGCCCGAGGGCGATTGCTACCGGATCAGCGGCCAGAAGATCTTCATAACTTACGGCGAGCATGACCTTACTGACAACATCATCCACCTCGTGCTGGCCCGACTGCCTGATGCTCCGGCGGGCGTCAAAGGCATCTCGCTCTTCGTTGTACCGAAGGTGATGCCAGATGGCGCTCCCAATGACGTGCACTGCGTTTCGATTGAGCACAAGCTGGGTATTCATGCCAGCCCGACATGCACGTTGTCATTTGGAGATAGCGGTGGCGCCGTCGGTTACCTTGTGGGCGAGGTCAACCGTGGACTGGAGTATATGTTCGCGATGATGAACAACGCCCGGCTCAATGTGGGAATCCAGGGCATCGGCGTTGCCGAACATGCCTGCCAGGACGCGGCGGCGTATGCAGCCGACCGCCGGCAGGGCAAGGTTGACGGGGTCGAGGGGTCGGCCGCAATCATTCACCATCCAGATGTTCGCCGCATGCTGGGTATCATGAAGAGCCGCACCGAAGCCGCCCGCATTCTCGCCTACCGCGCCGCGGCGGCGCTGGATTTTGCGCATCGCGCCGTCGACCCCGAGGCCCGGGACCGTGCACAGCGCCGGGTTGATCTACTGATCCCGGTTGTCAAAGGCTGTTCGACCGAGATGTCGATCCAGACCGCCTCGCTTGGCATTCAGGTTCATGGTGGCATGGGCTATATCGAGGAAACCGGTGTAGCACAGCACCTGCGCGACGCCCGGATCACCACGATCTACGAGGGTACCACGGGCATTCAGGCACTCGACCTGACCGGGCGCAAGATCCTGCGCGACCGCGGTGCGGCGGTTCAGGAAATCATCGACGACATGCGATTGAGCGCGGCGGAACTTGCCTGCGAGAGCAGCCCGCACGGTGATTGGACGCTCTTGTCGCGCAGCGTTTCGCACGCTGCCGATACGGTGGAAACCGCTACAAGATGGCTGCTTGATGCGGGTAAGGAAACCGCACATACGCAGGCCGCGTCGGCAATGAACGTGCTAGAGCTCTTCGGCCTTTCGCTGGGCGCCTGGGCCTTGGGCGATGCGGCGCTTGCTGCCGCTGGGGAACCTGCCGCGGGTGGCCAATCCGACCATGCCGGCGCCAAGATCCGGCTGGCGGAATTCTATGCGCAGCAAGTCTTCCCCGAGGCGCTGGCACGGCTGAGCGCGGCGACGGATGGTGCGTCGAGCGTTCTGGCGCTGGCACCCTCTGATCTGCACAGCGTTGCGTGAGGTCATTGAGATGTCTGGATCTGCACGAGAAACGATAGAATATGATGTGGTGATCGTCGGCGCGGGGCCTGCGGGTCTGAGCGCCGCGGTCCGTCTCAAGCAGCTCGACAGTTCGCTTGACGTGGTGGTGCTGGAAAAGGGTTCGGAAGTGGGGGCGCATATCCTGTCCGGCGCAGTACTCGATCCCTCGGGGCTCGAGGCGCTGATCCCCGACTGGAAGGAAAAGGGCGCGCCGCTAAACGTCCCGGTGACCTCCGACAAGTTCTACATGCTGGGCGAGGCCGGTCAGATCCGGGTGCCGGGGTTTCCGATGCCGCCGCTGATGAACAACCACGGCAACTACATCGTCAGCATGGCCAATGTCTGTCGCTGGATGGCCGAGCAGGCCGAGGAGCTGGGCGTCGAGGTTTTCCCCGGCATGGCCTGTTCCGAGCTGGTTTATGACGAAAACGGCGGCGTGAAGGGTGTTGTGGCCGGTGAGTTCGGCAAGGAAGCCGATGGCACACCGGGGCCGGCCTATGAGCCCGGCATGGAGCTGCACGGCAAGTACGTGTTTCTGTCCGAGGGCGTGCGCGGGTCACTGGCCAAGGAAGTGATTGCCAAATACGACCTGTCGAAGGGCAAGGAGCCGCAGAAATTCGGCATCGGCATGAAAGAGATCTGGGAGATCGACCCGGACAAGCACAACGAGGGTGAGGTGACCCACACCATGGGCTGGCCGCTGGGAGGCAATGCCGGGGGCGGGTCGTTCATCTATCACCTCGAGAACAACCAGGTCTATGTCGGGTTCGTGGTGCACCTGAACTACAAGAACCCGCATCTCTTCCCCTATATGGAATTCCAGCGCTTCAAGCATCACCCGATGGTGGCCGAACTGCTGGAAGGCGGCAAACGCGTGGCTTACGGCGCGCGGGCGATCTCTGAGGGCGGGTTCCAGTCGATGCCCAAGATGGTGGCGCCGGGTGTGGCGCTGCTGGGCTGTTCGGTGGGCATGGTCAACGTGCCGCGGATCAAGGGCAACCATAATGCGATGCTGAGCGGCAAGGCCGCCGCCGAGGCCGCGCATGCCGCCATTGAAGGCGGACGTTCCAGCGATGAATTGAGCGACTACGAGACCGAAGTCCGCACCGGCCCCATCGGCAAGGACCTCAAGAAAGTGCGTAATGTCAAGCCGCTCTGGTCCAAGTATGGCCTGCTGGCCAGCCTGACGCTGGGCGGGTTCGACATGTGGACCAACACGCTGGGCTTCAGCCTGTTTGGTACGCTCAAACACGGCAAGACCGACGCCGCCGCGACCGAGCAGGCCAGCACGCACAAGCCCATCGAGTACCCCAAGCCCGATGGCACGCTCAGCTTTGACCGGCTGACCAATGTCAGCTTCTCGATGACCAATCACGAGGAAAGCCAGCCTGCGCATCTGCAGCTGAAAGACCCCAACGTGCCGATGTCCGTGAACATGCCGAAATATGCCGAACCGGCACAGCGGTACTGTCCTGCGGGCGTGTACGAGGTGGTTGAAGACAAATTTGTCATCAACTTCCAGAACTGTGTGCACTGCAAGACCTGCGACATCAAGGACCCCAGCCAGAACATTAACTGGGTCACGCCGCAGGGGGGCGACGGGCCGAACTATCCCAACATGTAACGCAATATCAGGAGAACCGGACTATGAACGAGCTGAACGGATATGACATCGAGGATCTCGAACCGGGCATGATCGCCACGTTTTCGAAAACCATTACCGATGCCGACATCATTCTTTTTGCGGGTGCGTCCGGCGACAACAACGCGATTCACATCAACGATGAATTCGCTAAGACCCCCCGTTCAATGGCCGTATCGCGCATGGATTTCTGACCGCCAGCACCATTTTAGCAGCGATTGCCAACAAACTGCCTGGGCCAGGAACAATCTATATTTCGCAGGCGATGAATTTCGTGGCGCCTGTGCGTCCGGGTGACACGGTTCATGCTGAAGTGGTTGTCAAGGAAATCATGCGAGGGCGCTGCCGCGCCGTCCTGCAAACGACCTGCCGCGTACGGGACCAGGTCGTCGTGGATGGCGAGGCAACGGTCAAATTGACGTCCAGCGCCAAACGGGCCGCCAAGGCCGCTTAACGCGGTGCCGGTAGTGCCGACGTTTCCTGATTCAGTCACCCAGACGGAGACACCTGTGACCGAACGTCCCATCAGCCGCTATTCGGTTCCCGACGTGAATGCGCTTCCCGAGGATCCGAAATCCATGATCCTCGGCATTCAGAAAAAGGGCGGGGGTTATTCCGAATGTGTTTCTGGCCTTTGCGCACCGACCCGCGGACTGCGCGCGTTCATGGCCTATCATGATGCATTGATGGAGAAAGAAAGCGGATTGTCTCAGGCCGACCGCGAAATGATCGTTGTGGCAACCTCCAATGACAATAGCCGCCTGTATTGCCGATTGCTCACGGGGCGATTCTCCGGATCCGCGTCAGGAACCCGATGATTGCAGACCAGGTCGCCACGAATTGTCGCAAAGCGAATATTACACCCCGGCAGGTGGCAATGCTCGATTTCGCGTTAAAAGTGTTCGATAATGCAGTTGCGATCGATGAGTTCGATTTCGAAACCCTACATGGGCACGGTTTCAACGATGAGGATATCTGGGACATCGAGGCATCACGGCGTTCGTCGGGTTGTCCAACAGGATGGCGAATGTCACCTCGATGCGCCCGAATGACGAATTCTACATGATGGGACGCGGATGATGACGCAACAGACAAATTCGACAGACAGCGCTGACATGGCAGAGGCCGCAACGGAAATGCAGGATCTGACGCTGCGCACGATGGCAGTTTTGTCACAGCTCCACGAGCGCGCCCTCAAGAAAGCCAGCGGGTCGGAGTATTCCCTGATGGACACCCAAACGCTTGCCAAAGCCTATGGAACTTTCTGGGGCGACATGCTGCAGAACCCGGGAAAGTTGTTTGATGCACAGATGAAAGCGGGCACGGCAATCTTGTCCTCCTGGCAGGCGATGTTGCGCGACACCGGGGAAGAGGGCAGCGTGCAGGACCGCCGTTTCAGTGACCCCAATTGGGACAAGGACCCGGTATCGCGCATCTATCGCGACATGTTCCTGGCGGTCGAAGACGCGACCAATGACCTGTTGGAAAAGCTTCCAAAAGACTTCAGGGATCATATGCGCGTCAGTTTCTACACCCGGCAGATGCTGAGTGCTCTGTCGCCCAGCAACTACCTGCTGACAAGCGCTCCGGCGCGCAAGATGTTCATCGAAACCGACGGCACGAGTTTCCGAAAGGGGCTGTCCAACATGCTCGACGATCTCGAGCGCGGCGAGGGGCGTCTGGACATCGCTACCAACGATTCAACGGCTTTCCAGGTGGGCGAAAACCTTGGTACGACCGAAGGTGAGGTCGTATTCCAGAACGACCTGATGCAACTGATCCAGTACCATCCGCGCACTCCGGAACAGCATAGCGTGCCAATCCTGTTTGTCCCAGCCTGGATCAACAAGTTCTACATTCTGGACATGCAGCCAAAGAACAGCCTGGTGCGCTACATGCTGGATCGAGGACATTCCGTGTTCGTGATATCCTGGGTTAATCCAACCAGCGAACACGCGGACAAAGATTTTGCCGACTACATGACCCTCGGCCCGCTGGCCGCTCTTGATGCCATTCGCGACATCACCGGAGAAGAAAAGGCCAATATCCTCGGCTTCTGCATCGGCGGCATCCTGGTGACGGCGACGCTGGCTTACCTCGCAGGCATTGGTGATGACCGGGTCAATAGCGCCACAACACTGGCCACCATGGTCGATTTCAAGGACGTGGGAGAAATCGGCGTCTTCATTGATGAGAACCGGCTGGAAGTTCTGCGCGCGCATATGGAAGAGAAAGGTTATCTTGAAGCCTATCACCTGCAGGACATGTTTTCGATGCTGCGCGAGAACGACCTGATCTGGTCGTTCTTCGAGGCGAATTACCTGCGCGGCAGGAAACCTCGCGCTTTCGACCTTCTGTATTGGAACTCGGATTCCACCCGTTTACCGGCGGCGATGCTGCTTTGGTATCTCAAAGAGATCTATCTCGAGAACCGGCTTCGCCAGCCCGGCGGATTGGAAATGAACGGCATCAAGATCGACCTGAGCAAAATAGAAACGCCGGTTTTCGTACTTGCCACGTCCGAGGATCACATCGCCCCCTGGACCTCGATTTATCCAGCGACGCAGATACTCGGCGGCGAGGTTGAATTTGTCCTTGGCGGCTCGGGCCATATTGCCGGAGTCATCAACCCCCCGACCGAACGTGCCAAATACGGTTTCAGAAAAAGCGACACCTATCCGCCAGAACCAGCGAATTTTCTGACCAAGGCCACGGAAATGCCGGGGTCGTGGTGGCCCTACTGGGCGGACTGGCTCGAGGCCAAAGACGGCAAGACCGTCAAGCCTCGAAAGCCCGTCAACCGCGGAAAGTACAAATCCATCGAGCCGGCACCGGGAAGCTACGTTCGGGCGAATTGAGACCGCGTTCCATGACAGGGATATGTGGTCGTTCGGTACTGCCGGAAATCGCCGCGAAACCTGAACGCCATCCCTCGTGAAGCGGAACGACCGGAAATCCTATCCCTATTGAACCAAGCATCAAACGTCTTGCATTCCTCGGCATAATCAAATGGCCGGTAGCGGATACTCCTGTGCATATGTGGGCAGGGCAACGATCTTCGTCAGATTTCACCGAATGAATTGCCCCCCAATCAACCGGCATTCCGAAATCCCGACTGTGACTGGTCTGGTTGTATGCCGAAATTGAGCGCAAAAACACAGCATTGGGTGCGCTAGGCTCGTATTCCATCGCTGACAAGTTCAAGGATCTGGTTGGCAATAACCTCAGGAGGTTCCGAACCGTCAGGGTTGTACCACTCCGGCATCTGGTTGAAGGCCGAGAACAGCACCTGCGCCAGTCTTTTTGTTGAACTTTGGCGGATCGATTTGTCTTCAATGCCGGCCTTGATGATCTCTTCAAGGAAATCCTGACCATCGCGCAGGGTCTGGCGCAGTTTGTCCTGGTTTCTGCCCGTGAGGTTGCGGCGCGCCTCGCGCATCAATGAGGAACCGAAATCACTCACAACCAATGCGGCGTAAGAACGAAAAAACACGCGCAACCTGTCAAGGCCGTTGCCAGTTGATACCTGGGCCGCGTCAAAGCAAAGCTTGACCCCTTCCAGCGACACCAATGAGCACTGCATCAGGATGTCTTCCTTGTTGCGGGCGTAGTAATAGAGTGCAGGCTTGGTCAGATCGAGTTCGGCGGCGATATCATCGAGCGAGGTTTTCTTGTAACCGACTGTCGAAAACAGTCTCGCCGCAACGTCCAACACGGCACGGCGCTTCAGTTCCTGCTGCTCTTCGACGTCTTTTGTCTTTCTATGCCACTGGATTGCAGGCACATGACCCTCGCTTGAAATTGTGCGCCGGGCGAGAATTCTTCCCGCCCGGCATCTTACCAAGTTTAGTAGTCGAGGCCCCGGGCTGCAACTGTCCAGGCGCCGTTTTCAACCTTGGCCAGGATCAGCGTTTCCACCCCCTGGTGATCTTCGGGGCCAAAGCTGATTGTTTGGCCGCCGATCGGATCGACATAGCCATTGATCGCCTCGATCGCAGCCAAGAAGCCTTCGGTGGTCAGTTCGGGGCCTGCCGCTTCAAGCGCCTCGGCCAGCAAATCGATGAAAATATAGCCCAACTGCGCCTGCGGCTCCATTTTTGTCCCATAGGTCTCTGCATAGCTTTCCAGGATGCGTTTGGCCTCGCCTTCCGAGGTCGCGACATCGGCGAAGACGAAGGGCGAAACCAGATAGAGCCCTTCCATTGCACCGTCTGCCGCCTTGGCCACAGCATCCATGTAGGGGACCATGCCCGTGACGAAGATCGGTTCGAAACCGAGCTTCTTCGAGGTGGCAACGGTCAAGATCGTGTCCTTGACGCTGCCGGCGTTGAAGACGATGTCGCAGCCTGCATTCTTCAAGGTCGTGACCGAAGACACCATGTCGGTCTCTGTGGCCGCATGCTCGGTTTTTGCAACGATCTCCATGCCGTATTCATGTAGCTGCTGTTCGACGCCAAGCGTCATCGACTCGCCCGCCTCGTTGGCGATCTGCGACACGCAGGGAGTCACAAACCCGCCATTGTCATGGAAATAGGCTACCGCCGCACGGAACTGCTCGGTATAGTTGCGAAAAAAGGCGTATTTCATCTGGTGCAGCGGCTCTGCCATCTCGGGCGCCGCAGTCATGGGAAACAGGTTGGGAACGCCGGCGTCCAATTGCTGCGGCATGACCGCGAGGTTCATCGGTGTTCCCAGCGCGCCGACCATAGCAAAGACCCTGTCGCGGCGCAGCAGTTTGTTGGCAGCCTGAATGGCGCGCGGCACCTGATACTGCGTGTCCTCGATCACGATCTCAAGCTGGCGACCGTGAATGCCGCCCGCGGCGTTGATCTCGTCCACGCGCATGCGCAGTCCGTTGGCTTCAGGTACGCCCCAGACAGCCAGCGGGCCGCTGAGATCGGTATAGCTGCCAAGCGTGATCTTATCTTCGGTCACGCCCTGCGGACCAGCGATGGCCGCCCCGGTGACCAGCGCGGAGAGCGCCAGTGCAGTTGCAAAATTCTTCATGATTTCCTCCCTTTCAAGTTTCAGTACATAGTTTCAATGAGGTCTTTGTATTTACGCTCGACCTCGTTGCGTTTGAGTTTCATCGTCGGAGTGAGTTCCTCATCCTCAGCCGTCAGAAGCACGTCGATCAGGCGGAACTTCTTCACTTGTTCCACCGGCGAAAATCCGGAATTCGCACGGTCCACCTCGTTGCCAATCAACTCGATGATCGGCTCGCTTTCGCAGAGCGATTTGTAGTTCGAGAACGGGATGCGCTTGTCCTGTGCGTATTTCTCGACCGTTTCCTGGTCGATCATGATCAGCACGGTTAGGTACTTGCGCTTGTCGCCAATGATCACCGCGTCCGAGATGTAGGGCGAGAATTTCAGCTCGTTTTCCAGCTGCGAGGGCGTGATGTTCTTGCCGCCGGCGGTGATGATGATGTCCTTCTTGCGGTCCAGAATGGTCAGATCGCCATTGTCGTCCATCTTGCCGACATCGCCGGTATGCACCCAGCCATCCACCATGGTCTCGGCGGTCTTTTCCGGCTGGCTCAGGTAGCCAGAGAAGTTTGACCGCGCGCGTATCAGGATCTCGCCATCCTCGGCCAGTTTGGCTTCGACGCCGCGCATGGCCCGCCCGATCGAGCCGATGGGCGATTGGCCTGGAACCGTGGCAGTGACAATGCCAGTCTCGGTCTGTCCATAGGCTTCCTGCACAGAGACGCCGAGCGCATTGAACCAGCGAAGCAGTCGGGCCGAGATCGGCGCGGCGCCCGAAACGATCGTATGCGCCCGTGCCAGACCCAGTTCCACGCGGATGTTGCGCAGGACAAGGAAATCGATCGCTCGGTGAAAAAGGGAAAGGCCCAGCGGCACCTGTTTGCCCGCAGCCAGCAGATCTGCCCGGCGTTCGGCCACTTTCAGCGCCTGCGTATAGGCAAAGCGTCCAAAGGCGGTGGCGTCATTCATGATGAAAGAGATGCGGGAATAAAACTTTTCCCACACCCGCGGCACGGCAAAGATGAAAGTCGGGGCCACTTCCTGAATGTCGGCATTAAAGGTCTCACCGCTTTCGGCAATATTGATGGTGATGCCATGCCGGATCGGGGTTGCGACCGAGATGATGCGCTCGGCCGCGTGGCACAGCGGCAGGAAAGTCAGGATTTCGTCGCCCGGGCCCAGCGGCATTTCCGGGTGGTTGTCGGCCTGCGCCAGAAAGAACCGGTGCGAGATCATCGCGCCCTTCGGCGCGCCGGTGGTGCCCGAGGTATAGATCAGCGTGGCGATGTCCTCGCCCTTGCCGGCATCAATTCGGGTTTCGAAGGCGGCGTGCATTTCGGGGGCGCCGTCCGCGGCAAGCTCGAGAAACGCCTCCCATCCCATGACCTTGTCGTGAGAAAACCGGCGCAGGCCTTCCATGTCGTAGACAATGACCTTTTCGATCCCCGGCAGCTCGTCCTGCACCAGCAGGTATTTGTCGAGCTGTTCCTCGTCCTCGACGAACAACACCTTGGCGCCGCTGTCGTTGAGCTGATAGGCCACCTGCTTTTCCTGCAAAGTTGGGTAAAGCCCGTGGGTGACCGCACCGATGCACTGAATGCCAAGGTCGGAAAACACCCATTCCTTGTTGTCTTCGCTGATGATCGCCACGATGTCGCCGGGCGCGATCCCCAGCGTTATCAGCGCACAGCCCGCCTGCCGGGACCGGTCATAGTAGTCGGTCCAGGTGTATTCTTCCCAGATGCCGAAATCCCTTTCGCGGATCGCGATCGCGGACCCGAATTTCCGGCAGTTCTGCCGAAACAGTTTGGGCAGTGTGTCGCAGCCGTCGATTTCAAAGACGGGCGGGGTCCAGTTTTGTGTAGAGATGTCGTTCATCGCCAGGTCTTCCTTGCTTTCCAGCGGCGGTCGCCCCGCGCGCTGTCGGCCTTGATGCCAAGGTAAAATTCGCGAATGTCAGCGCTGTTCATCAGCATGTCGCGTTCGCCTTCCATGACGATCCGGCCGGTTTCCAGCACATAGCCGAAATCGGCGGCAGGAAGCGCGACGCTGGCGTTCTGCTCCACCAGCAGCATGGTCATGCCCTCTTCGACGTTGATCCGCTTGATGATCGCGAAAATCTCGGAAATCAGCCGGGGCGAGAGACCCAGTGACGGCTCGTCCAGCAGCATCAGGCTGGGCCGCGCCATAAAGGCGCGGCCCAGGGCCACCATCTGCTGTTGCCCACCCGATAGATAGATCGCCTGCTTGTCGAGAAATTCGCGCAGGACCGGGAACCATCCCAGAACCTTTTCGAAATCGCGCGCCACCTCGTCGCGGTCCTTGCGGCAATAGGCACCCATCATCAGGTTGTCTTTCACCGACAAAAGCGCAAACACTTCGCGTCCTTCGGGGCTATGGGCCACACCGGTGCGGGCAATCACATCCGGATCCAGGCCGGTAATGGCCTTACCCTTGAATGTGATCTCACCTTTGAACGGGTCGAGCGCCCCCGAGATGGTTTTCAGGATAGTGGTCTTGCCAGCGCCGTTCGATCCCATGACCGTGACCACGGTGCCTTCGCGCACCGAAAGGCTGACACCGCGGATCGCCATGACGCGGCCATACATGGTTTCGACATTGCGGACTTTCAGAACTTCGCTCATGCCGCTTCCCCCCCTAGATAGGCTGCCTGCACATCCGGGTCGTCCTGCACCTCCGAGGCGCTGCCGGTGGCCAGGAAGCGGCCTTCGTTGATTGCCAGAACCTTGTCCGAGACCTTGTTCACCAGCTTCATGTCGTGCTCGATCATCACCACGGTGATGCCCAGATCCTCGCGGATGTCTTCGATCACAAAGGCGGTGTCGTCGGTTTCCTCGGTGGTCAGCCCGCTGGAGGGCTCATCCAGCAACAGGATCTCGGGGCTGGCGACCAGCGCGCGCGCCATCTCGGTTTTCTTGCGCACGCCGTAAGGCAGGTCGGCGACGCGGGCGTGACGGTAGCCTTCGAGATCGAGAAACTCGATAACCTCTTCCGCCTTGCGGCGGTGCTCCAGTTCCTGGCGCAATTGGCCGGGCAGGAAGAACAGCTCGCTCAGCGGCGAGAACCGCCCATGCCGGAACCGGCCGATCAACAGGTTGTCCAGAAGTGAGGCATGCTCGAACAATTCGATGTTCTGGAAGGTGCGGGCGATGCCGTGGTTGATCACTTCGTGGGGCCTGGCCCCCAGCAGGCTTTCGCCACCAAAGCGGATATCGCCTTCCAGCGGGTCATAGATGCGGCAGATCAGGTTGAACACCGTGCTCTTGCCGGCACCATTGGGACCGATGATGGTGAATACCTTGCCCGGTTCCACCGAGAAGCTCAGGTTATCGACGGCTTTCAGCCCACCGAATGCCAGCGACACGTTTTCGACTTCAAGCCAGCTCATTTCAGACGCTCCGTCTTGAGGAAGGTCTTCTGACGTTGGAAGCTGCGGCGCTTGTACATCGGGAAGACGTTGAAATAGTGATGGATTTTGACCCAGCGGCCATAGAGCCCATCAGGTTCGAACAGGATGAAGCCAAGAAGGATCATCCCGAAGGCGAGGCTGTCGAACCCGCCGGATGTGGCTATGGCCCCGGGAAGCAGCACCTTGACCCAACTCAGGACGGTGGGCAGCAGCACGATGAAGAACGCGCCGAAGATGGCCCCGTGGATGGTGCCGATCCCACCGACAACGATCATAAGAAGCAGGCGAATGCTCTCACCCATGCCGAAAGTTTCCGGTGTAATGTAGTAGAACGCATGCGCCAGAAGCCCACCAGCCAGACCGGCGAACACCGCCGACAGGAAGAAGGCATAGGCTTTGTAGAAGGCCACATTCGTGCCCAGCGAACGGGCCGAAACTTCGCTGTCGCGGATCGCGATCAGGGCGCGGCCAGACCGTGTGCGCAACAGGTTGCGCGTCATCAGAATGGCGCCGACAAACAGGGCGAGATTTAACAGGTAGGTCTTCCAGCTCTGGTCGATGGCGATGCCGAAGATGTCGATGCCCGGAACCGGCAGGCCACGATGTCCGCCGGTAAAATCGCCGCCGCCGCCGATCAGCCGTTCGGTCACGATAGCAATCGAAAGCGTAGCGATGGCGAGATACAAGCCATGCATGCGCCCGCAGATGCGCCCGATGGCCAGCCCGACCAAACCAGTGATCAGCGCCGCCAGGGGCAGCGACAGGATCCACGGCACGCCGTAGCGGCTGAGCAGGATGGTATGAGCATAGGCGCCGATGGCAACAAAGGCGGCCTGCCCGAAACTCACTTGTCCCGAGAATCCGGTGAGGATCATCAGACCCAGGCCGGCGATGGCATAGATGTAGACAAACGACAATTCGTCCAGAAAGTAGCCGTCAAGGAACAGCGGGGCGGCAAGCGCGATACACAAGAACAGCAGATACCAGAAAGCCTGTGTGCGGTCGCGAAACAGGCGGATGTCCTGCTTGTAGGATTTGCGGAAAAGAACGCGCATGAGCCTATACCTTCTTTGCGTAGATTTGTGCCAGCAGCCCTTCGGGCCGGATCAGCAGCACGACGAACATGATCAGATAGGCGCCGATGCCCTTGAACGTCGGGAACATGATGTCGAAGAACGGCTCGGTCACGCCGATCAGCAAACAGCCCAGAACGGCGCCGGGGATCGATCCGAACCCGCCGACAATGGCGCCGGCAAAGGCTTTGAAGCCGACAAATCCCATCTGCGTCGAGACCAGCGTGACCGGGCCCAGGAGCAGGCCGGCGATGGCGCCGAAGATTGCGGACATGGCCCAGATGGACGAGGTCAGGCGCTTGACGGGGATGCCCATGTAAAAGGCCGCCAATTGGTTCAGGGACAAGGCCTGCATCGCCACGCCTTGGCGGGCATAGCGGAAGAAGGCGTAAAGCCCGCTGGCCACGATGGCGGTCACCAGGATCGCCAGAACGCTGGACCAGCCGATGATGACCGACCCAAGTGTCAGATTGCCCTCAACCGGAGCAGGCAGCGAATAGTTGCCGAAGCCCCAGACAATCCCGGCCACGGCGCGCAGTGCAATTCCCAGCGCCAGCGTCAGGATGAAAACGGTGAACACCGGCTGTCCGGTGAGCCGCCGCACAACAAGCGCGTCGACCCCGTAACCGAACCCGCCCATGAACACGAGCGTCAGCAAGGCCCCGAACCAATAGGGCAGGCCCCAAAGCACGATGAACTGGTAACCGACAAAGGCCCCCAGCATCATGAACTCGCCCTGGGCGAAGTTCACCTGCTCGGTGGCTTTGTAGACAAGCACCAGGCCGATGGCGATCAGGCTGTAAAGACAGCCCTGTGACAGGCCGACGAGCAAAAGCTGTATGGCGTCGGCGAAACTCAGACCGGTCATGTGGCGGTCCTCCAATGCTGAAGAATTTCGTTCATTTCGACGGAACCGGCGTCACCAGTTGTCGGAGTGTCTGGCGGGGTATGTGAAAAACGCGGCGCCGGGGCGGGCATTTCGACGCCACCCACGGTGACAAAGCTCTCGCGTGCCCGGCTGTGCGGGTGTGTGGCGGCTTCGGCCAGTGGCACCACCGGCGCAAAGCAGGCATCGCTGCCTTCCAGCACCTCGCACCATTCGGCCTGTGTTCGGGTCAGGAACAGTTCGGTCAGAGCCTCGCGCATGGCCGGCTGCGCCTCGGGCGCATATTGGTCGGCAAAACGCGGATCATCGCTCAGCCCGGTCAGGCGCAGGAATTCGGCAAAGAACTGTGGCTCGACACAGCCGATGGATATGAACTTTCCGTCGGCGGTTTCGTAACAACGATACCACGCCACCCCGCCATTGATGAAATCGCCAGCGCGCTCGCCGCTCCAGGCCCCACCGGCCGCCAGCCCGTGTTGCATGGTCATCAAGAGGTTGACCCCATCGCACATGGCCGCGTCGACCACCTGACCCTCGCCGGTTGCACGCGCATGGGTCAGGGCCGCGAGGATGCCGACATTCAGCATCATCGCGCCACCACCCTGATCGGCAATCAGGTTCATTGGCGCGGGAGGGGGCCGGTCGGCCTCGCCCAGCCCGTGAACCGCGCCGGTGATCGCGGCATAGTTCAAATCATGCCCGGCAGCCTGCGCCAGCGGCCCGGTCTGGCCCCATCCGGTCATGCGGCCATAGATCAGCGCCGGATTGCGCGCCAGAACCGCCTCTGGACCGAAACCGAGTTTCTCCATCTTGCCGGGTCGAAAGCCCTCGATCAGAATCTCGGTCCGCTCGATCAGCGCCCAGAGCTTTTCGGCATCATCCGCCTGCCGCAGATCGAGCACCAGACTGCGGCGCGAGCGGTTGAACAGGTTGTGCTTGTCTTCGATTGGCAAGGGAAAAGCCTGACCGGGGCGGGTGATCCGCACCACTTCGGCGCCCATGTCGGCCAGATGCATGGCCGCAAAGGGCGCAGGCCCGATCCCGGCCATTTCGATGACCCGAACACCTTTGAGGGGACCATTGCGAGTCAGCATCGCCCTACCTCGCCCGCAGCCGCGTGGCGGCATCCAGACGCAGGGTCGCGCCGTTCATGTAACTGTTTTCGATCAGAAAAGCGCAGGCATGGGCGAATTCTTCCATCCGGCCCACGCGCTTGGGGGCCTCGACGCTTTCTTCGAGCGAGGCGACGACCTCATCACCGAGGCTCATCACCATCGGTGTGCCAAACAGTCCCGGCGCGATGGCGTTGATACGGATGCCTTTCGGCCCCAGCTCGCGCGCGGCAGGCAGGTTGAGCCCTATCACACCGGCCTTGGACGAGGCATAGGCAGTCTGCCCGATCTGGCCTTCATAGGCCGCCCCGGACGAGATGTTGACGATCACGCCACGCTCTTCCCCGTCTTCGGGCGGGTTTTCCAGCATCCGCGCGGCGGCCTGGCTCATCACGTTGAACGTGCCCACAAGGTTGATCTCGACCGTGCGGCGAAAGGCATCGAGAGACGCAGGTGCGCCCTCGCGGTCGACCACCTTCATCGGGCTGACCACACCGGCACAGTTGATGGCGACATGCAGCGCGCCAAAGCGGTCGACCACAGCCGAGATGGCCTCGGACACGTGCTCGTCGCTGGTCACATCCACCTGCCGGAACATGGCCCGGTCCGCGCCCAAACGGTCGGCCAGCGCGGTGCCCTGTTCCATGTCGCGGTCGAACATGGCCACCTGTGCACCCAGCCCGTGCAGGTATTCTGCCGTCGCAGCACCAAGTCCCGAGGCCCCGCCGGTCACGATAATGGTCTTGCCTTCTATCTTCATGACCTGGGCCCCTATTTGAACGCCGCCACACCGGTCAGGGACCGGGCGATCAGCAGTTTCTGAATCTCTGTGGTCCCGTCCGGGATCGGCCCGATGATGGCTTCGCGGGCCAGGCGTTCGACGATGAACTCGCGGGTCACGCCGTTGCCGCCATGGATCTGCACCGCCTGCCGCGTGGCGTTCACCGCGATCTCGGTGCCGTACCACTTGGCCATGGCGCATTCTGTGTCACAGCGTTCATCGCGGTCGATCATGCCGGCGGCGCGATGGGTCAGCAGGCGCGCGGCGTCGATCTCGGTTGCCATGGTGGCGATCTTGTCGGCAATCATCTGATGCCCGGCGATCTGCTTGCCATGCTGGTTGCGCTCTTGCGCGTAACGGATGGATTCCTCCAGCGCCCGGCGCGCCAGCGCGATGCCCCACATCGCCATATGCACCCGCGCGCGTTCGAACACGACCAGCGTCTGCTGCAACCCGCGCCCTTCGGCGCCGATGGTGTTCTCAACGGGCACCCGCACCTCATCGAGGAAGACCTGCGAGGTCGACTGTGCATTGAGGCCGATCTTGGGGATGTCGCGGGTTTCGAACCCGTGTTCCTTGCGGTCGACCAGGATATGCGTCAGCCCCTCGCCGGTGTTGCAGGTGCAAATCAGGAAATCGGCGAAACGCCCATTCGAGATCCAAGTCTTCTCGCCCGAAATCACCCAGTCGCCGCCATCCTTGCGGGCGCGGGTTTTGACCGCCGCCACATCCGAGCCGACGCCCGGTTCCGATATGCCGATGGCCACGGATGTTTCACCTGCCAGAAGCTGTGGGATATAGCGCGCGCGCTGTTCATCGGTGCCAAGGCGAAGCAAAAGATCGGCCCCCACCACGTTGATCAGGATCGGCAACGCAATGTCCATCGCCGTGACGCCGACCTCTTCGAACAGCATCAGGTGCGTGGACCAATCGAGCCCCATGCCACCCGCTTCTTCTGGATGGGGGGCCGAGGTCAGGCCGAATTCGGACAGCTGCATGAGGAACCCCTGGATCACCTCTTTTTCAAACGGCGCATCCTTGACCTTCAGGTATTCCGGTTCGATCTGGTCATCGAGGAAGCGACGCAGCATGTCGCAGGCCATGGTCTGTTCTTCGGTCTTGAACATCTCGCTCTCCTATCGTGCCAGAATCAGGACCGAGGCCACGGCCTCTTCGATCCCGATCAGCCCGCCACCGTTCTCTGCAATTGCCACCTTGGCCCCTTCGACCTGGCGCGTGCCGCATTCGCCGCGCAGCTGGCTGACAAGCTCATAGACCTGCCCCAGACCGGTGGCGCCGATCGGGTGGCCCTTGCACTCCAGCCCGCCCGACGGGTTGACCGGCACACGCCCGCCAATCGTGGTCTCGCCACGTTCGGAGGCTGCCGCGCCCTCACCAAAGGGAAAGAGACCAAGGTTTTCGATCTGGATCAGCTCGCCCACGGCGGTGGCATCATGCACCTCGGCGACCGAGACGTCCTCGGGTCCAAGCCCGGCCTTTTCATAGGCGCGCCGGGCCGCCTTGGCGGTCAGATGGTTATCAAAGTCGTCGCCATCCCGGTCCGAACCGGTCTGGATAACGCTGGCACGCAACTCGATGGCGCGGTCTCGGGAAATGCCGAGGCGCTTCATGCCCGCTTCGGTCATCAATACGGCCGCTGCACCGCCATCGCTCATCGGGGCGCACATCGGTAAGGTCAGCGGATAGGTGATCGGCGGTGCGCCCAGCACGTCGCCAACAGTGTAAGGATCGCGGAACTGCGCCTTGGCATTTTCCACCGAATGCATGTGGTTCTTGGCCGCGATGGCCGCGAATTGTGCCTGCGTTGTCCCGAACAAGCGCATATGCGCGCGAGCAAAGGCGGCGTAGACGGCCATGAAAACGGAATAGGGTTTTCCGGACTCGCTGCCTTCCGGCAAATCGATCCCATGCCCCAGCGCAAGCAACTGTTTTGCATTCTCCTCGGCGGTCGCCAGTTCCCAGCCAGAGTCGAAAAAGCTGAACATCTTGGCCTTATCACCAGTCCACATCTTCTCGGCCCCAACGGCCAGCGCCACATCGCCTTCTCCCGCCTTCAGAAACTGCGCAGCTAGGTTCAGGGCGGTCGATCCGCTGGCACAGGCGTTTTCGACGTTCACAACCGAAATTCCCTCGATCCCCATATCGCGCAGGGCGATCTGGCCCGGGATCATCAACTGCCCTTCCAAATGCCGCTGGGTGGCGTTCGAAAAATAGGCGGCCTCGATTGCACCGGCAGCAATCCCGGCATCTTCCAGGGCTCCGGTGACGACCTCGCGGGTCAACGACTTCACAGTCGCTCCGTCCAAGCGCCCCATGCGCGTCATCGCCACACCGGTTATGTAAACCTTATCCATCTGGTCCTCATCATGTTCCGGCAAAAACCGGTTTTCGTTTCTCGGAGAATGCCGCCAGCCCTTCTGCGGCGTCGTTCGATGTCAGGTGGTCGCGCAGGACCGACAATTCCCAGGCCAGAGCCTCGGCTTGCGGCATCTCGACTGACGCATTGGCGACCGCTTTCATGCGCGAAAGAACCAGAGGACTTTTGTCAGCCAGTTCTCTTGCGAACGCGTCCAGACGAACCTCAAGCGCATCATCGGCAACCACTTCCTGCACAAGCCCCATGCGCAACCAATCGCGCGCCGGCAGACTGCGGCCGGAAAACAGCAGGTATTTGGCGTTCGGCAAGCCAATCCGAGAGGGCAGGACAGCAGCGCCTCCCGCCCCTGGAAAGACCCCAAAATTGGCATGCGCATCGCCGATCTTCGCGCTTTCTGCGGCGATCAGTACGTCGCAGCACATCGCCAGTTCCAGACCGCCGGCGACGGTCACGCCGTTCAGGCCACCAATGACGGGTTTGGGAAAATCGCGGAGAATCTGAAAAACCTCCGCTACGGCATCAAGGAAGTCGCCGTCGTCGGACCGCTCCTGTGACAGACCAGCTTGCACCGCCTTGAGATCAGCGCCCGCACAGAACGCCCGGCCGCTGCCGGTCAGCACCACAACGCGCAGCTTTTCGTCACGACGAATGCGCTCAAGCGCCTCCCCAAGCTCCAAGACCATGTCCCGCGAAAGAGCGTTCAATTCGGTGGGTCTGTTCAGGCGCAACCAGGCCGCCGATCCCCGCATCTCCAAAATGACATTTGCATGTTGCATTTTCATACCTTTATTTACTGACCAGTAAGTAATAATAAGCCTGCGCTGTCAACATCAAATTTCCTTATCTATTACAGCACCTTGGAAGAAACGCTCGAATGGGGGTTCATAAAACCTGTAAAAAACCGAGAATCAGAGTGACAGCTTTTTCGGGCGAGACTCGTTGTTCGCGAAGGAAATCTCACAGGAATTGCTGCCTGTCGGTAATCATGTGTGCTTGCGCTTCAGGAATGCCGAACAGGCAACACCGAACAAATTCAGTCGGCTACACATCGCAGATTTCTGACAGGTCCCGCTCCCGACAGCGGCAACGAACGTAGGAACGGAGTTGTTCGGACTCTGGGCCTCAGCGCCGGGCTCAATGATAGCTTTGGTGATGTAGGCCTGATCGCACCGAAGACTATGCAGCACGCGATTAGGAATGCTGCGTTGGCAATAGCCAAAACCACACATGGCCCAGACGGCCTGCTCCCCGTTTGTCGAAGAAGTTTGCAGCGAAGGCGCTGCACGAAATCAAAACTTCTGGCATGGGCTGCGCGTAGGCTACCGCTTTGGCCTCTGGTCCGAGCGACGGCTTTGCGAAGAGGTTCATTTGAACCTTGCATACCGCTCGTTTCTTTAGGTGGGCATGTTTCGTCAACTCCATTTCTTGGGACTTCTCTGGATCCCGCCAGCCAATAGACGGCTGCGCGGAAAGGCCCGGCTTTCTTTGCCTGTTCTGACAACTATCTGATCGACACGGATCATGGGATCATCGTGGATGTCGATGCTTGGCGGTTGATCCGGCAGGCAGAAGTGGGCGCAATATCAAGATGATCGACCGGACGTCAGAGCGGGTCGGCCTGAAGCCAGATTGGGTGGCAGCGGACTCGGCATACGGGTATTCTGAGAACCTTGTCTGGCTGGCGCTCAAGCGCAAAATACTGCCTTTCATCCCTGTCTTTGACCACTCAAAGCGAACGGATGGAACCCGGTTGCGCACACCGGGCACATCCGGTCTGGCATTCCGATAACATCCGGTCAGTGATTCCGGTTTGATCCGGCCACGGATTCCGGGGCATCCGGTCACCCCGGACCCGGGCTGAGAGACGCCGCTGGGCGATCGTGCGGCGGGGTAGCCTTGTCTTCCGGCAGGAAGAGTTAAGAGCCCCAGAATGAACGATTGCCTATGCGGAAGATCGCCGAAGCCCTCAGGCTGAAGACCTCTGGCCTGGCAACGCGGAAGATCGCGTCGAGCCTGGGCCTTGGGCAATTCCTGTGAGGTTTCCTTCGCGAACAACGAGTCTCGCCCGAAAAAGCTGTCACTCTGATTCTCGGTTTTTTACAGGTTTTATGAACCCCCATTCGAGCGTTTCTTCCAAGGTGCTGTAATAGATAAGGAAATTTGATGTTGACAGCGCAGGCTTATTATTACTTACTGGTCAGTAAATAAAGGTATGAAAATGCAACATGTACAACATGTAAATGTCATTTTGGAGACGCGGGGATCGGTGGCCTGGTTGCGCCAGTGCGGCGCACGCCAGGTTGACGGCGCAAACGTGGCAATTGCCGAAAATGGTGGTGGGTTGATCGGGATCGAAGGGGCTGTGGCCTCGATTCTGATTCTGGCGCGATAGGAGAGCAGGATGTTCAAGACCGAAGAACAGACAATGGCCTGCGATATGCTGCGCCGCTTCCTCGAAATTGATACAAAGGACTAACCATGAATTCCTATGCCACGCCTATCGTCCCTGACACCTCCATCGACGATCTCAAGGCGCTTTTCACCTGCCAGAAAGCCGCCTCCAATGCCAACCCCTACCCGTCCTACGAAGAACGGTGCGGCAATGTCGAAAAGCTGCTGAAACTGACCGAGAAACACAAGCACGACATTTGTAATGTCATCGACAAGGATTTCGGCAACCGCTCGGTGCGCGAAACCACGCTGAGCGATTTGTTCCTTGTCATCCAGGGCGCCAAACATGCCCGCCGTCACCTGCGCAAATGGATGCGCCCGCGCCGGGTGGGCACAAGCCTGCATTCGCTGCCGGCCACATGCAAGGTGGTGCCGCAGCCCCTAGGAGTGATCGGCAATATCGCTCCCTGGAACTATCCCTATGCCATCGCGCTTCTTCCGGCGGTGCATGCGCTGGCCGCAGGCAACCGTATGATGATCAAGCCCAGCGAGGTCACGGTACATACAACCGAACTTCTGGGCAATCTCGTTTCCGACAATTTTGACGAGGACCTGTTGGCCGTCGTCACCGGCGGGGCCGAGCTGGGCAATGCCTTTGCCGAACTGCCTTTTGACCACCTGATCTTTACGGGGTCCACCGCCGTGGGGCGCAAGATCGCCCAGGCCGCGGCACCCAACCTGACGCCTGTCACGCTGGAACTGGGGGGCAAGAGCCCCGCGATCATCGACCATTCCTATAATCCGGCCAAGGCGGTCAGCTCGATCCTGCGCGGCAAGGTGCTGAACTGTGGCCAGACCTGTATCGGAGTGGACTACGTCTTTGTGCCCACCGAAAAGCTTGATGGGTTCGTCGGGGATATGAAGAAGGGCTTTACCAAGTTCTTTCCCAACCTCGATGGCAACGTAGACTACACCACGATCGTTTCGGACCGCCATTACGACCGGCTGCGCAATCTGGTCACCGATGCCCGTGACAAGGGGGCAAAGGTGGTGACGGTCAACCCCGATGGTGGCGAGGGCAATACCAACAACCGGATTCTGCCGCTGAATATAGTGATCAACCCCAGCGACGACATGGCAGTGATGCAGGAGGAAGTGTTCGGCCCGGTTCTGTCGATCAAGACCTATGACAGCCTGGATGAGGTCACGGGCTATATCAACAGCCATGACCGTCCGTTGGCGCTCTATTGGTTTGGCCATGACCGCGCCCGTGAAAAACACATGCTGCAAAACACCTGGGCCGGGGGGATGTGCGTCAACGAAACCCTGTTCCACGTGTTCCAGGAAAAGTTGCCCTTCGGCGGCATTGGGGCCAGCGGCATGGGCACCCATACCGGCAAGGCTGGGTTTGACAGTTTCAGCGCCCACAAGCCGGTCTTCCGGCAGGCGCGGCTGAACTCGGCCAACCTTCTGAATCCGCCCTACAGCAGGCTCACCGACACGCTCTTGGCGGTCATGAAGAAAATCGTCTGACACAGACACAAAAAATGGTAACAGGGAGAGTAACAATGGCAGATTATGTAGTCATTGGTGGAGGATCTTCGGGAGGAGTGGTTGCCGCGCGGCTATCCGAGGATCCGAACACTACCGTCACGCTTCTCGAGGCAGGGGGTCCGGGTAACTCGAAATTCGTTTCGATTCCCGGCATGTTCGCCGGGCTGATCCAGAACTACAAAATCAACAAGCTGAACTGGCGCTTCAACACCACGCCGCAGAAAAATCTTAACAACCGTGCGCTTTATAACCCGCGCGGCAAGATGCTGGGCGGTTCGTCCGGCATGAACGGCATGGTCTATATCCGTGGCGAATCCGGTGACTATGACCGCTGGTCCGAACTCGGCAACGAAGGCTGGAGCTATGACGAGGTGCTGCCCTATTTCCGAAAGGCCGAAAACAACGAACGCGGTGCGGATGACTATCACGGCGACAGCGGTCCCTTGCATGTCAGCAACGGCGATGCCTCGTTTGATTTCTACAACGCCTTCCTCTCCTCGGGCGAGAAGCTGGAATACCCCAAGACCCCGGATTTTAACGGCGCCAATCGCGAAGGGCTGGGCATCTACCAGTTCACCACCAAGAACGGCGAACGCGCCTCGGTCAAGTTCTGCTATCTCGACCCGATCACGGACCGCAAGAACTTGGATATCCAGGTTAAGGCCACGGTGCGCCGGATCGTCATGGAAGACGGGCGCGCGGTGGCCGTCGAATACGACCAGGGCGGCGAAACCAAGCGGGTCGGGGTGAACAAGGAGGTCATCGTCAGCGGCGGGGCCTTCGGCTCGCCGCAAGTCCTGATGCTCTCGGGCATCGGACCCCGGGCCGAGTTGGAGAAACATGGCATCAAGGTGCAGCATGAATTGCCCGGCGTGGGCGAAAACCTGCATGACCACCCGGACGTGATGTTCGTGTTCAAATCTAAGAAACGCACCGGAATTTCCCTTGGCCCACTGGGCACGCTCAAGAACCTTGGTGCCTTCTACCAGTATTTCACCAGGCGCAAAGGTTGGCTCGCCAATCCGCCCACAGCGGCGGGTGGCTTCCTGCGGTCCGAGCCGGGTAAGAACAACCCGGATTTCCAACTTCACATGGTGCCGTTGCCCTATCGCAACCATGCCCATGACTACATGTCGATGATCAAGTGGGGCTTTACCATGATTGTCAATATCGGTCACCCGCGCAGCCGGGGGCGTTTGACGCTCAAGAACGCCAACCCGGGGTCCGAGCCCAATATCGACCTGAACCTGCTGGATCACGCCGATGACCTGAAGGACATGCGCAATGCCTTCAAGGTGACGCAGGACATCCTGCACGGCTCACCGCTGAAGGATATGATCGCCAAGCCGCTTTACCCAAAGCGTTATCTCAATACCGATGCCGAGATCGACGACTACCTGCGCGCCGAGGTCAACCATGCGTATCACCCGGTCGGCACCTGCAAGATGGGCCGCGACGACATGGCCGTGGTCGATGCGCGGCTCAAGGTCAAGGGACTGGCCAATGTGCGTGTCGCCGATGCCTCAATCATGCCCGAGATCATCAACGGCAACACCAATGCCACCTGTATCATGATCGGTGAAAAAGCCGCCGACATGATTAAGGAGGACGCAGCCGCAACCTGATCAATTCGCCCGCAAGGCCAAGGATGCCGAGCATCAGCAGAAGCTGAAGCGCTGGGTGTTGCTGGATACGGCCGCGCACGAGTTCACCACCAAGAGGTATTCGGAAACGTCAATTGGCAAATTGGCCGACCTGCTCGATGTTTCCAAGCCTGCCCTCTGTTACTATGTGAAGAACAAGTGTCGCGTTGCCCTTAAATCTGAGACACGACGCGTTCGGGGATATTTTTTGCCCTTAATTATGAGATTCCACTGCCATCGCGCCTATGCTTTTCGCGCGCTGCCGGGCGATGTAAACAACCGCGGCAAGCAGACGTGGCTCCTTATCGAAGGCGCGCAATAGAGCAACCCTTGCATAGTCGTCGATGCCGGAGCTTGAGATGGCCGCTTTGACCAGTGGACGGGATTGGGCTGCATCAATTGCAGCAAGGCCAAACAGCCTTACTTCCAGCCTGTGGCCCTGAAGAGCGTATAACGGATCTCCGCGGAAGGCCTTTAATGATATGGCAAAGGTGACCGCGCGCATTGCGCGCCGAAATTGCTTGGAGCTGCGTAATCGCGCGGCGTATTCAAGCCGCGCGGCGCCGTTGCGCGCACGATTTATCAGCTTTTCGGGCATCTGTTCGCCACTGGCCTTGCCGAGCGTCGGCACAAGTCTCGTCCCACAAACCTGGCAGTCGAATGCCCAGGCTCGCCTCCAATGCTTGAGCGAAAGGCCCTCTCTGGAACATTGCAGGCAATGCTGGAATGGTATCTGGGCCGTCAGCGAGGCTTCTCGTGTCGTCATTGCTGGGAAGGTCAAAGATCGCACAACATCTGGGTCAATCCGTGCGGCGTTGGCAATCTTCGCCGCCGCAGCCGCGTCGACGTTGAAGTTCAAGGCGGTGCCATGCGCGGTATCGATTCTGAGATGAGCCAGTAGTTCCGCATCATCACAGTAGTTGGCCGCCGCCAGCCTAGACAACCAACCTGACAACAACTCGTCGGGCAGCGGCGCGACAGTCTTGGGCAGCGGGTGCGGCTTCACACCCCGGACTTCTCGAGCCGCCGATGGGGGTTCGCATGGCGCGACCAAACCGGCGTCCATTTTGCGATTGCGTCATCGGTGATGCATTCATCACCTGTGACAATGGCGTCGATGGAAAGATCCTTGATCAGGGCGAAGATGCGCGAGGTCACCCCGCCGGTCAGCGCAAGTATCTGCTTTAGTGACTTGACCTTCAGATTGGATTTCTTCTCGAGGGGCATTGCCGCGATGAGTGTCTGGATCATGTCCGAGAACTCGGCGTCGTCGCGCCAGTTTGGAAGGTGATGTTCGTCCAGCCGCCTGGCAAGCTGGATATCACCACGGATGGCATCGACGGCCTCGCTGACCCCCAGGCAGACCAGCGACACTTCGAGTTCATTGCTGAGATACCGCAGAACATTGAGAAAGCGGCGCTGTTCGCGGTGGGTCCCGGCCAAGAGGTTGTGGACTTCGTCGATCATGATCATCCGCAGGCCAAGGTCGCGCAAGAGCGCGACGACACGGACTTCGAGGGAGGCCACATTTTGAGCGCGCGCGCTCAGTGCCGTGGCCGGTGCCCCGACGGTCGCCAGGATGTGCAGATAGAACCGTCGTTCGTCGGGAGCTGGTGGTGCTTGTAACAGTAACAGCGGCGTTCGCGTAATTCCCGATGCTGGGTCATATTCCGGTGCATATCTGCGCGAAAGATTGCGGGCGATCATCGTCTTTCCGATCCCGGACGCGCCATGCACAAGAAGGCCAGGCATACGGGTTTGCCTTGGCGCTTCGATCATACACTGCAAACGGTCCAGAACTTGTTCGGCCCGCGGAAAGCCAATCCAGATATCCGATTGAATGAGGGTGATCCGACCGTCTTCCTCTGTTTTTCCTGCCCTCAATTCACCATCTCTCCACCTTGAACAATGGGCGCGATGTATCACCCGTATCGATCGCGCGCAGCCCTTCGGTTGTTGAGACGGCCGAGTTGGCGCCCTCCAATGTCCCTTTTCTTTCACGGGATCGGCGTTCGGCCCTCGTCAGGCTCCGGCTTTCAGACTCGATTTGGCGTTGCTGTCGGATCAGCTCAGCCAGGACCAGCTCATTGGACCCGGACTTGCCAAGGGCACGGGCATTCCTCATGGCTTCGCGATATTCCCAGAGCGACACAGGCGGAATTTCCAGGTTTCGGTACCGAGCTTCGACGTATCGGTCATTATCCAGTTCGACCCAGATCACCGAGAGGTCGCGAGGGTCGTAGCGGACGACCACCTTTCCATCCCCGCGCCCGATGTGGCCTGCAAGCGCATCGGACCAGTACCGTATCTGGAACAGATGGATGCCGTCACGCCTGACCTTGCGCAGTTCACTTGGCAGAAAGCTCACCCGAAAGGCTTCAATCTCGAAGGGGATATCGCCCATCATTTGCTCTGAGAGCGCCTCCCATTTGGCAACGGGCGTGCAGCCAAGACTTGAATGAATGCTGTTGTTGTAGCGGCAGATTTCCAGAGCAAACCAGCGATCGAAGTCGCTTAAGGTCATCGTGGCCATGCCCTCGGCGTCATAGTCGCCCTTGGCCACGACCGAGGATTGCGTTGTTCCAGGCAACAGGTGCACGGCCCCCATCATCGTGCCGATCAATCGTTCGATGTGCCCTCCGAAATGAGGACTGCCTGGCGGCCGATAGACCAGATCGATCCCCCATTCTGCACATGCCGACCGAAAGGCATGCGACCGGAAATCGCGCCCGTTATCGACGTGGATGCTATGCGGTTTACCCTGCGCGGGCCAAGGAACATTGCGCACCAATTCCGCCAGAAGTTCCGCCTTGGGGGCCACAGCCTGTGTCAGGCAAAGCGCCACCGACAGACGCGAAGGTGCCTCGAGAGAGGTGTAATATCCGGTCACCATCCGCGTTGCGACGTCGATCGCCAGCGTGACCCAAGGCCGCCCAATTGGTTTGCGTTCAAAACTGTCGACGAGAATGATGTCCGCAGGCGTATGGTCGATTTGCACGACCTCCAGTGGCCGGTTTGCCTTGTTGTCGCCTACGACCGGCGCAAATTTCTGGCGGGCCGCCTTTGCGCCTTCGCGTGCCTTGGCAATTTCACGGGCATCCATTGCATCCAGCCTGCGCTGAACCGTCCGACGTGTCGGCGGTTGCAAGCCCTGCTGCCAGCACGCGCTTCGGATTTCTGTCACGATGCGCGACAGGCTTGGGCGTTCCCGCCGTAAGAAATAACGGCGAAGATGTTCTTCGATCACCGCTTCCACCTTGCCGGATATCAAGGTTGTACCAGTCGGGCGGCCCCGTTTCCGAGAAGCCAGCGCGCTGGTGCGCCCACCCTCTTCGGCCAGACGCTTTATCCAGCGCCAGACAGTCGCCCTGCTGACACCAAGCTCCCAAACGGCGTCATTGATGCCACTTTCCAGACTGCCAGTTCCTTTGAGATATGCCTGAACAAGCGGACGCAGAACGGCCGCCCTGCGCGCCTCCTCAGCACCAGCGGCAACGAAGTCTTCGCGATCATCATCCATCAATATTTGCCACACGAAGCTGCGAACCCTGTCTCAGGTTTAAGGGCAAAAATATCGGATTTAAAGGCAAAATATCATATTTAAGGGCAAAGCAAGGCCGTTGATTTCGTTGGATTTCTCATCTCACAATTAAGGGCTACGCGACACCCACCTTCTCGACCAAATCCCGCAGGACCAGGAAATCGGTAGCGTTACGGCTGATGGCGCCTACGACACGCGCAAATGCCACGATGCGATTGCAGATCGCGGTGCCCATGCCGTCATCCCGCCCCGCAAGAACGCGAAGCCCTGGAAGACGATCACCGCCGGAGCCGTGGCGCGAAATGAGGCCCTGCGCGCGGCGAAATACCTGGGCCGCGCGCTCTGGCGACGATGGAGTGGATACCACCGCCGAAGCCGCGTCGAGACAAAGATGCATTGTATCAAGTTGCTGGGCCAGCGGCTCATGGCACGGGACTTCGATCGACAGGTCGCCGAACTCCAGGTCCGCATCGCCGTCCTGAACGGCTACACCGCGCTCGGAATACCCGTCACGGAAGCTGTGGGATAAGTCCGTCCGGGGAAAGGGGAACCTCGGCCTTAAGCCGATTTGTGCATCAGAGCCCTTGACACTAATAATTAGCTATCTATGTTTTTCCCGGCGATGGTTCCCCGGAAGAGGAGCCGGATTTCATCGCTGCATCAAACTGGAGGAAATTCATGTCACGGACAGCCAATTTGGCCGGCCCGCGTTCGCGGACCGGAATGGTGGTGCTTTGCCTCGCTCTGACCGCGGGCTTCGCCCCGCTCGCGTCGGCGCAGGAGCAGCCCGCCTTCAACGAACATGCGGGAACCCTG
>NZ_JBNAGJ010000010.1:0-93613 GCF_049803795.1 Youngimonas ophiurae (nom. illeg.) | reverse complement strand
TTCTGATGTTGAGAGTCGGACGTTATTGGTTGATTTTTTGCGTTTTGGTTTGGGTTTGAGTGGGACGCATGTTGGGTGTGACACGTCGCAATGTGGGGCCTGTGTTGTGCATGTTGACGGTGTTGCGATCAAAAGCTGCACGATGCTTGCGGTTGAGGCGGATGGGTCAGAAGTTTCGACGATTGAGGGCCAGGCGTCTGCGGACGGAACGCTGAGCGTTTTGCAGCAGGCGTTTCAGGATCATCACGGTTTGCAATGCGGGTTCTGCACGCCTGGGATGGTGATGTCTGCGGCGGCGTTGCTGAAGGACAACCCCAAGCCCACTGAGGCCGAGATCCGGCATCATCTGGAGGGCAACATCTGCCGCTGCACGGGCTATCACAACATCGTCAAGGCGATCATGGCGGCGTCCGGTCAGGACGTGGGTGCCGTGGCGGCAGAATGAAGAGCGCAGCATAAATCACTGATTACAGGACGATTTTCTCAGGGAGGAGAGATCATGCCCAAAGACATGCCCAAGGACATGCCCAAGGCGGGCGGCATCGGCGACAGCACGAAACGGCGCGAGGACGTCCGTTTCCTGACGGGGGCCGGCAATTACACCGATGACATCAACATTCACGGCCAGACCCACGCGTATTTCCTGCGCTCGGATGTGGCGCATGGGCGGATCGCGCGGCTGGACACGGCCGCGGCGTCGGCGCTGGAGGGGGTGGTGAAGATCTTTACCGCTGCCGATTTTGCGGCGGCGGGCGGCATCCCGTGCGGCTGGCAGGTGACGGACCGCCATGGCCAGCCGATGCAGGAACCCAAACACCCGATTCTGGCCGAGGGCAAGGTGCGCCATGTGGGCGATCCCATCGCGGTTGTGGTGGCCGAAACCCTGGAACAGGCGCGCGACGCGGCCGAGGCGATCGAGCTGGAGATCGAAGAGCTGGAGCCGGTGCTGAACATGAAGGAGGCGCTGAAGGACGGGGCCACCAAGGTGCATGAGGATCTGAGCTCAAACCTTTGTTATGACTGGGGATTTGTCGAAGAAAACCGCGAGGCCGTGGACGCGGCCATCAAGTCGGCCCATCACGTCACCACGCTGGAGCTGGTCAACAACCGCCTGGTTCCCAACCCGATGGAGCCGCGCGTGGCCGTGGGCCATTATGCGCGCGCCAATGACGAATATACGCTCTACACCACCAGCCAGAATCCGCATGTGATCCGGCTGCTGATGGGGGCCTTTGTGCTGTCCATTCCGGAACATAAACTGCGGGTCGTGGCGCCCGATGTGGGCGGGGGGTTTGGCTCGAAGATTTACCACTATGCCGAAGAGGCCTTTGTGACCTACGCGTCCAAAGTGGTGAACCGGCCGGTCAAATGGACCTGCTCGCGCTCCGAGGCGTTCATCTCGGATGCGCATGGGCGCGATCACGTCACCAAGATCGAACTGGCGATGGATGAGAACCACAAGTTCACCGCCGTGCGCACCGATACCTATGCCAATATGGGCGCGTATCTAAGCACCTTTGCGCCGTCGATTCCCACCTGGCTGCATGGCACGCTGATGGCGGGCAATTACACCACGCCGCTGATCTATGTGAACGTAAAGGCGGTGTTCACCAACACGGTGCCGGTGGATGCCTATCGCGGGGCCGGGCGCCCCGAGGCGACCTATCAGCTGGAACGCGTCATCGACAAGGCCGCGCGCGAGATCGGCATGGACCCGGCCGAGCTGCGCCGTCTGAACTTCATCAAGCCCGAGCAGTTCCCCTATGACACGCCCGTGGCGGTGACCTATGACACCGGCAATTACCACGCGACCTTGGATAAGGCGCTGGAGATGACGGATTATGCGGGGTTTGACGCGCGCGCAGCCGAATCCAAAGCGCGCGGTAAGCTGCGCGGTTACGGCCTGGCGCATTTTATCGAGGCTTGCGGGATTGCGCCGTCCAATCTGGTGGGCCAGCTGGGCGCGCGGGCGGGGCTGTATGAATCCGCCACCGTGCGGGTGAATGCGACCGGCTCCATCAGCGTCTTTACCGGGTCCCACAGCCACGGGCAGGGGCACGAGACGACCTTTGCGCAGGTCGTGTCGGAAATGATCGGGATTGATGTCAGCCAGATCGACATCGTGCATGGCGATACCTCGAAAACGCCAATGGGTATGGGGACTTACGGGTCTCGTTCCATCGCGGTGGGGGGCTCGGCCATGGTGCGCGCGACCGAGAAGATCATCAACAAGGCCAAGACCATCGCCGCGCATCTGCTGGAGGCCTCGGAGGCGGATATCGAGCTGAAAGACGGCCAGTTCAGCGTGGCGGGCACGGATAAATCCGTGGCCTGGGGCGATGTGACCCTGGCGGCCTATGTGCCGCATAACTACCCGCTGGAGAACCTGGAACCGGGGCTGGAGGAGACCGCGTTTTATGACCCCAGCAACTTCACCTATCCCTCGGGCGCCTATGTCTGCGAGGTCGAGGTGGACCCCGAGACCGGCAAGGTGGACATCCTGGCCTTCACCGCGGCGGATGATTTTGGCAATGTGATCAACCCGATGATCGTGGCCGGTCAGGTGCATGGCGGCGTGGCGCAGGGCATCGGCCAGGCGCTGCTGGAAAACACCGTCTATGATGAGAACGGCCAGCTGCTGACCGGATCCTTCATGGATTACGCGATGCCGCGGGCCTCGGATGTGCCGTTTTACGATGTGGATCATTCGTGCCAGACGCCGTGCACGCATAACCCGCTGGGGGTGAAGGGCTGCGGCGAGGCCGGGGCGATCGGCAGCCCGCCGGCGGTGGTGAATGCGGTGATCGATGCGTTGCAGCGCGGGGGGTACCGGGTGGATCACATCGACATGCCGGTCAGCCCGTCGCGGGTCTGGGAAGCGATGCAGGGGGGCTGAGGCTTTGTTTTGGGGCGGCGCGGCGGGTGCGGCGCCGCCGCAATGAGTATTTATGGAACAAAGAAGCGGGTTGGGCTGTGGCTCTGGGCGCTTTGGGAGGAGAAACGAGATGTATAATTTTGACTTTGTGGCGCCCGGATCGGTGGCCGAGGCTGTGGAGGCTTTGAAGGATGAGGAGGCGCTGGCGCTGGGGGGTGGACAGACCCTGCTGCCGACGATGAAGCAGCGGCTGGCGATGCCTTCGGCGCTGGTGCGTCTGGCGGGGATTGCCGAGATGCAGGGGGTGACCTCTGCGGACGGTGTGCTGCGCGTGGGGGGCGCGAGCACTCATGCGACTGTGGCGGCCGAGGCGGGGGCCTATCCGGCGCTGGCCGCGCTGGCGGGGGGGATCGGCGATCCGGCGGTGCGCAATCGCGGTACGATTGGCGGGTCTGTGGCGAATAACGATCCGGCGGCGTGTTATCCTTCGGCGGTTCTGGCCTCGGGGGCGGTGGTGGTGACCTCTGCGCGTGAGATCGCTGCGGATGCGTATTTTGACGGGCTGTTCGGCACCGTGCTGGAGGAGGGCGAGATCATCACCGCGGTGCGCTTTCCGATCCCGCAGGCGGCCAGCTATCAGAAGTTCGAGCAGCCGGCCTCGCGGTTTGCGCTATGCGGTGTCTTCGTGGCGAAGTTTGCCGATGGCGTGCGCGTGGCGGTGACCGGGGCGGGCAATGACGGCGTGTTCCGCTGGACCGAGGCCGAAGCGGCGCTGAGCGCCGACTTCAGCGCAGGCGCAATCGACCCGCTGAACCTGCCCGGAGAAGAGATGATCGCAGATCTGCACGGATCGGGAAAATACCGCGCCCATCTGGCAAAAATACTCACAATACGCGCCGTAAAAGCATGCTGAAGGAAAATGAAAAGGGTCCATTGGGGCCCTTTTCGTTGGATATTATCCGCAGCCGCGCGGCACTGAAGCAAGCCAAATACGACATGCGGAAGAATGCCAGGCCGTCTTTCCTGCCGGCACCCAGAGAAACGGCGCTGAGGGCACTAAGCTGTTTCCCAGACAACCGAATGTCGTAAGGAACTCGCTTTACTCAGAGGGCCGGCATTGGGATTGAAACAGGCCTTTATTCCGGCTTGCGTGCTATGAAGTCAATCAGGGCGGACAGGCCGGTGTGGCCCCGGCCTTCCTGGACCTCGCGTTCATAGGCGGTGTTTTCCTCGATCTGCCAGCCTGCGAAATCTGCGGCCAGCTGATCGGCCGAGTACATGTTCTGGGCAAAGGGCGGGCCGCCGGTGCCGTGGCGCAGCTGTTCGGGGGTATACCCGTGCAGGACGATCCGGCCACCGGGACGGACGGCGCGCTTCATGCCGTCGAACAAAATGGCGCGGTCAGCTGGGCCCACGAACTGGATAAAGATCCCCAGCACCAGATCATACTGCTGCGGCCAGTCATAGTTCAGCACGTCGGCGTTGCGGAAATCCACCTGAACGCCGGCCTCTTGCGCCAGGGTCTGGGCCTTGGCCAGCGCCGAGGGGGCAAATTCCAGCCCCGTGACCTGAACGCCCTGTTGCGCCATGTAGACAGCATTACGTCCCTCGCCCTCGGCCACCGACAGGGCGGTAAGACCGGGGCGCAAAAGCGCCTGGTGCTCGGTCAGGAACCGGGCCGGGGCCTTGCCAAAGACATAGTCATCCGTTGCATAGCGTTCTTCCCACATAAGCCACCCCCGAAAAAGACATCGCCCCCACGTTTGCAGGAAACGCAGGGGCGATGCAATTCAAAGCCGCGCAAGCCTTACTTGGGCAGCGGTCCGATCATCATGATCATCTGGCGGCCTTCCATCTTGGGCATGTTTTCCACCTTGCCCAGGTTCAGTTCCTTGACGTCGGCGGCCACACGTTCCAGCAGCTCTCGGCCCAGGTTTTGGTGCGCCATTTCACGGCCCCGGAAGCGCAGGGTGACCTTCACCTTGTCGCCTTTTTCCAGGAATTTCACCACGTTCCGCATCTTTACGTCATAGTCATGCGTATCCGTGTTGGGACGGAACTTGACCTCTTTGACTTCGATGATTTTCTGTTTTTTACGCGCCTCGGATTCACGTTTTTGCTGTTCGTATTTGAACTTACCGTAATCCATGATCTTGCAAACCGGAGGGGTTGCATTGGGCGAGATTTCCACAAGGTCCAGCCCGGCCTCTTCGGCCATGGCCAGGGCCCGTTGCGGGGAAACGACGCCAACATTTTCGCCATCCGCGCCGATCAGGCGAATTTCGGGGGCGCGAATACGGCCATTGGTCCGGGGGCCGGTGTCGCGTGTGGGTGGCGCGTTATGAGGTCTGCGGGCTATGGGTTCGTTCCTTCGATAATTAACGAAATTTGAGGCCGTAACGTAGACGTCCGAGGGGCTTTCTTCAAGCGGCAAATCCTTGCTTGTGACGCATTTGTCGGGCTTTTCCCCTTGTACCTTTGCACCCGCAGCAGCATTCACTTAGACGCATCGGGTGTTGTGTGCCGCAACGCCCGCCATAAGAGGAAAGCCAATCATGAAAAGCATTATCGGGATCATCGTTATCGCAGCCATCGCGATTGCGGGGTATTTTTTCCTGATCAAACCCGAAGCAGAAGCGCCCGTAGCGCCCCAGCCCGCGGTCGAAGCTCCGGTCGAAGCCCCGGCTGAAGAGACCGTCGAGGACACCGTTGAAGATGCGGTGGCCGACGTTGAGGACGCCGTGGAAGAGAAAGTCGAAGAGGCTGTCGACGCTGCCAAAGATGCTGTCGAAGAGGCCGTTGAAGACGCCAAGGAGACCGCCGACCAGGCCGTCGAGGCCGTTGAGGACGCGGTTGACGATGCCGTTCAGTCCGTGACCGACAAGGTCAAAGAAGCCGTCACGGATACGGCGACCGACTCGGCCGAGGATATCGCCAAGGACGCGGTTGAGGGCGCCGTCGAAGACTCTGCCTCGTCGGCCACGGATGCCGTGACCGATGCGTTGAAAGACGCGGTTCAGGGGGGCTCGAACTAATTCGGGCTTCCGGGCGTGAACCGGGCATGAAAACGAAAACGCCGCGCTATCCTGCGCGGCGTTTTTATATGGACCCGGCGAAAGCCCGGCCAGAGCGGGCCAGGATCAATCCAGAAAGGCTTTCTCGACCACGTAATGGGCAGGTTTCGAGTTCGCGCCTTCCTCCAGCCCGTATTCCTCGAACATCTCTTTCAGTTCCAGGTTAAAGGCCAGGTTGCCGCAGATCATTGCGCGGTCATGTTCAGGATTCAGCGGTTCGACCCCCAGATCGGCAAATGCCTCGCCCGAGCGCATCAGATCGGTGATCCGGCCCATCTTGGGGCTTTGTTCGCGAGTGGTGGTGGGGTAGTATTTGATCTTCTTCCAGAAGCCTTCGCCGATCAGCTCGTTCAGCAGCTCGTCCTCTTTCAGCGATTCGATCAGCTCGGCACCATAGGTCAGCTCGCCTGCCTCGCGGCAGGTGTGGGTGATGATCACCTCGTCGTAATCCTCATAGGTTTGCGGCTCGCGCAGCAGGGATGCGAAGGGCGCAAATCCGGTGCCGGTGGCAAAGAACCAGATCCGTTTGCCGGGCAGCAGCGCGTCATGCACCAGGGTGCCGACGGGCTTGGGGCGCAGGATGATTTCATCCCCGACCTGGATATGCTGCAATTTGCTGGTCAGCGGGCCATCCTGCACCTTGATCGAGTAGAACTCCAGTTCTTCGTCCCAGCTGGGCGAGGCAATGGAATAGGCGCGCAGCAGCGGTTTTTGCTTGCCGGTCTTGGGGTCGGGATCGCCCATCAGGCCGATCATCACAAACTCTCCCGAGCGGAACCGCAGCGACGCCGGACGCGTACAGCGGAAAGAGAACAGCCGGTCCGTCCAGTGTTTGACTTCGGTTACGGTCTGGGCGTCGGGCAGGGTGGGAACTTTGACAGCTTTCGCTTCGGTCACGGGTTTTATCTCGGTCATGGGTCTCGTTCGCTGGTGGTCTAAACCAGCATCCTCCAGTTATCTTTGATCCATATCAGATGGAAGAGGTCGAATGGTCTCAGCCCGCGCGGACGCGGGATTGGTAGTCATGCGACTGCCAGTCTGCACGGAACAGCCATTCCTCGGCGGGTTGACGGGCGGCCAGATCATCGCTGATCTCGACCTCGTCAAAGCCCGAGCGCCGCGCCATCGCGTATTGGTCGGAAATCACGTGCCCCTTGGCCCGCAGGCGCCCGGTATAGCCCATCAGCCGCAGACGACGCGCGATGGTAAAGCCGCGCCCATCGGCAAAGCTGGGGAAATCCACGCGGATCATCTCTAGCCTATCCAGACGCGCCGCCAGATCCGCCGGATCCGCATCCGAGCCCAGATCCACCGACAGCACGTCATTTGCGGCCTCGCCCAGGGCGGTAAAGCCAGCGGTCCAGTTATCAGGGCCAAAGCCCGCATCCGTCACGATCACGCTCATTGCGCTGCTCCTGTTCTAACCATTTTGCCATCCACGATATGGATGCCGCATTCTTCCTTGTTGCTGCCGCGCCAGCGGCCTGCGCGTTCGTCTTCGCCCGGTTTGACCGGCGAGGTGCAGGGGCGGCACCCGATCGAGGGGTATCCCTTGGCCACCAGCGGATGCCGGGGCAGGCGGTTGTTGATCAGGTAGTCCTGAACGTCGCCCTTATCCCAGTGCGCCAGCGGGTTGACCTTGATCCGGCGATCCTCTTCGCTTTCGAAGAACTCCAGCGTGGCCCGGCTGCCCGCCTGAAACCGTTTGCGCCCGGTGATCCAGGCATCAAACCCAGACAAGGCCTTTTCCAGCGGCCGGGTTTTGCGCAGGTCACAGCACGCATCCGTGTCGCGCAGGTTCAGCGCGCCGTAAGGATCCTCAGCCTCGACCTCGGCGGCATCGGCGCGGATTACGCGCACATCCGTCAGGCCCAGCTTTTCGGCGACCTCTTGCTGGTATTCCAGCGTTTCAGGGAACAGCATCTGCGTGTCGATGAACAGCACCGGGGTGGTGCGATCCACCACCGCCACCATGTGCAGCAGCACCACCGATTCCGCCCCGAACGAGGATACCATCGCGATGCGCCCCACCTGCGGATCAGACATGGCGCGTTTCAGCACCGCGCTGGCGGCATGGTGCTGATAGCGCCGGTTCAGATGCGCGACACGCTCGGGGATCGAGGTCAGCGGTTGCTCAAGCGGCATTTTTCTTCGCGGCCTCCGGATAGAGCGCGGCCTTGAACGGATCGGCCCCCACCCGGCGATAGGTTTCCAGGAAGGTTTCCTCGGTCCCTTCGCGCAGGTCCAGATAGGCGCGGATGATCCGCTCGATCGCGTCCACAACCTGATCATAGGCAAAGCCGGGGCCCGCGCGCTGACCGATCGTTGCATCCTGCGTGCCATCGCCGCCCAGGGTGATCTGGTAGTTTTCCACGCCCGCGCGGTCCAGACCCAGGATGCCGATATGGCCCACGTGGTGGTGACCACAAGCGTTGATGCAGCCCGAGATCTTGATCTTTAGCGGGCCGATTTCATGCTCCAGCTTCAGCTCTTCGAAACGGGTGGCGATCTTCTGCGCCACGGGGATCGAGCGGGCGGTGGCCAGTGCGCAGTAATCCATGCCGGGGCAGGCGATGATGTCGCTGATCAGGCCCACATTGGCGGTGGCCAGATCCACCGATTTCAAAGCGGCGTGAAGCGCGGGCAGGTCCGATTTGTGGACATGCGGCAGGATCACGTTCTGCTCGTGGCTGATGCGCAGCTCGTCATGGCCGAATTTTTCGGCCAGATCGGCCAGCGCGCGCATCTGATCGCTGGTGGCATCGCCGGGGGTGTCGCCGTGTTTCTTGATCGACACAGTGACGATGGCATAGCCGGGGGCCTTATGCGCAGTCAGGTTGGTATCGGCCCAGGACCGGAACACAGGGTCGGCGTCATAGGCGGCTTGATAGGCATCCTCGGGCGCGTTGCGGAAGGCAGGCGGGGTGAAATGGGTTTCGATCTGGGCCAGTTGATCCTGATCCACGCCGCTGAATTGCGGACGGATCAGCGCGAAACGCTCGTCAACCAAGGCGCGGTATTCGTCCAGACCATTTTCATTGACGGTGATCTTGATCCGCGCCTTGTACTTGTTATCGCGGCGACCCAGCAGGTTATAGACCTGGACGATGGATTCCAGATAGGGCAGCAGGTCAGCCGCAGGCAGGAAGTCATTGATAATCTTGCCAATCACCGGAGTGCGTCCCAGACCGCCACCGACGAAGATGCGATAGCCGACGGTGCCGTTCTGTTCCACGATCTGCACGCCGATGTCATGCGAACGCACCACCGCGCGGTCGTTTTCCGACCCGATGACAGCGATCTTGAACTTGCGCGGCAGGAACTGGAATTCGGGGTGGTCGGTGGACCACTGGCGGATCAACTCGGCCACGGGGCGCGGATCGGCCACCTCGTCCGCGGCGGCACCGGCAAAATGGTCCGAGGTCACGTTGCGGATCGTGTTCCCCGAGGTTTGCAGCGCGTGCATGTTGACCTGAGCCAGCGCGTCCAGAATATCCGGCACGTCGGGCAGTTTCGGCCAGTTGTACTGGATGTTCTGACGGGTGGTGAAGTGGCCGTATCCCTTGTCGAACTTATCCGCAATAAACGCCAATTGGCGCATCTGAGCGCTGTTCAGCGTGCCATAGGGGATGGCGACGCGCAGCATATAGGCGTGCAATTGCAGATACAGGCCATTCATCAGGCGCAGGGGGCGGAACTCTTCCTCGGTCAGGTTGCCGGCGATGCGGCGTTCGACCTGTTTGCGGAATTGCGCGTTGCGGGCTGCCAGGAAATCGTGATCGAAATCTGAGTAGCTGTACATCAGTTGGCCTCCGCCTGTTTGCCGTGGAAATAGTTCGAGGGGCCGGTGCGGCGGAAATCCTCGCGAAAATGGGTGGGCTCGGGGCCGGTGTCGCCTGCGGTGACGTCAGCCAGATAGGCGCCGACGATCTGATCTTGCTGGCGCTCGGCCTCCAGCAGGCGCAGCTGAGCGTGGGCCTCATCGTCGAGCAGTTCGGCCTCGGACATGTGCCGGGTCCAGCTGTCGGCCTGGGTAAAGTACACGACATCACCCTCGAGCAGGGCGTTGGCGGTCACCACCTTGGGAGTAAAAGCGCGCGGCATCGGAAGTATCCTTCGGCTTGGGAAGATGTTTCGTTTGTTCGATTGACTTGGGGGTTAATATAGAAAATATTCCCCAATATGCGCTATATGCGGGAAGAAATAAGGACGCATGTCACATGTTGCGCCGCAGCGCGGGTGATTTGTTCTGCATTTGATGGAGAGACGGAAATGTCGGTTCGGATAGACGAAACGGATAGAAAAATCCTTATGGAGCTTCAGCGCGATGCGGGGCAGTCTTTGGATGAAATCGCCCGCAAAGTCGGCTCGTCCAAGACGCCGGTGTGGAATCGTATCCGCAAGATGCGCGAGGGCGGCATCATGGGGCCGCAGACCGTGGTGCTGGATGCCGAGAAACTGGGGTTTGATGCGTGTTTCTTTGTGTTGATCCGGACCTCGGAACACGAGGCCGATTGGCAGGCCAAGTTCCTGAAAGCATTACGGGATCGCCCCGAGGTGCAAGAGGCGCACCGGCTGGCCGGCGACATTGATTATATTCTGAAAGTGCGGGTGAAAAACGCGCGGGCCTATGATGTGTTCTATCAGTCGCTGATCGCCGAGGTGAAAGTGCATAACGTCACGGCGCTGTTGTCGATGGAAGAGATCAAGTCGACCACGGCGCTGCCGCTGTAGGGCAGGCTGGGGCGCTGCCCCAGACCCCGGAGTATTTGGATCAAAAAGAAGGCAGCCGGTGGGGCTGCCTGCAAGGTTAGTCGGTCAGTTTGATCAGGGCGTGGCGTTTTTTGCCGGCCGAGAGTTTGACCGGGGAGGCCAGGGCGCCTGCGTCCAGCATCAGGCCGGTGTCGGTCAGGGGCTGGTCGTCGATTTTGGCACCGCCTTCGGCGATCAGGCGTTTGGCCTCTTTGCCGGATTTGGTCAGGCCTGCGCGGACGATGGCCTGGACGATCGAGAGGCCCTCGCCCAGGTCGGCGCGGGAGATTTCCACGGTGGGCAGGTCGTCTCCGACGCCGCCTTTTTCAAAGACTTCGCGGGCGGTTTTGGCGGCGGCGGCGGCGGCTTCGGCCCCGTGGCACAGGGTAGTGACCGCATTGGCGAGGATGGCCTTAGCCTCGTTGATTTCGGCGCCTTGAAGGGCGCCCAGGCGGTCGCATTCCTGCACGTCCATTTCGGTGTAGAGCTTCAGGAAGCGGCCTACATCGGCGTCGGTGGTGTTGCGCCAGAATTGCCAGAATTCGTAAGGAGAGCGCATTTCGGCGTTTAGCCAGACAGCTCCGTCCGCCGATTTGCCCATTTTCTTACCGTCCGAGGTGGTCAGCAGCGGCGAGGTCAGCCCGTAGATTTCATGGTCCAGAACGCGGCGGGTCAGGTCGATCCCGTTGACGATATTGCCCCATTGATCCGAGCCGCCCATTTGCAGCAGGCAGCCATAGCGCCGGTTCAGTTCCAGGAAGTCATAGGCCTGGAGGATCATGTAGTTGAATTCCAGAAACGAGAGCGATTGTTCGCGGTCCAGGCGCGATTTCACCGATTCAAACGACAGCATCCGGTTGACCGAGAAATGCCGCCCGATGTCGCGCAGGAAATCCAGGTAGTTCAGGCCATCCAGCCATTCGGCATTGTTCAGCATCAGCGCCGGCGTGTCGGCGCGGTCATAGTCCAGATACTTGGCGAAGACCTGTTTGATGCCCGCGATGTTGTCATCAATCTGGCCGGCGGTCAGCAGGGGGCGCTCATCGGCGCGGAAAGACGGATCGCCCACCTTGGTGGTGCCGCCGCCCATCAGGGTGATCGGCTGGTGGCCGGTTTTTTGCAGCCAGCGCAGCATCATGATCTGGATCAGACTGCCCACATGCAGCGACTTTGCCGTCGCGTCAAAGCCGATATAGGCGGGCACCACCCCCTTGCTCAGCGCCTCATCGAGGCCCTGATAATCGGTGCAATCCGCGATAAATCCGCGTTGCATCATGACGGTCATGAAGTCCGATTTGGGATGGTAGGTCATCGTGTCTGTTCCTATTGAGCGTTGCGCGGCTTTGTATAGTGTGCATTAGGGGCAAGCGAAACCGGTTTTCGGCGGGGTTTGGGTATGAAAACGCAATCAGAACAATGGGTGCTGGGCACGATGTCGGGGACATCTCTGGATGGGGTGGATGCGGCCATGGTGCTGACCGATGGCGTGCGCATTCTGGATTTCGGCGAAAGCGGCTATCGCCCCTACAGCCCCGAAGAACAGGCGGTGTTGCGCGCCGCCCTGGGCAAATGGCCGATGGAAGAGGGCACGGCGCAGGCGGCTCAATTGGTCGAGGATGCGCATCTGGATCTGTTGCGGCGCATCGGCGGTGCGGCCCTGATCGGGTTTCACGGGCAAACTCTGGCGCATGACCCCGACGGGCGCGGCACCCATCAGGCGGGCAATGGCGCGCGCCTGGCCGAGGAATTGCGCATTCCCGTGGTCTGGGATTTCCGCTCGGCTGATGTGCGGATGGGCGGGCAGGGGGCACCGCTGGCCCCGTTCTATCATTTCGCCTGTGCGCAATGGATCGGCGCACGCGCCCCTCTGTGTTTCCTGAATCTGGGCGGGGTGGGCAATCTGACCTGGGTCGATCCGTCCCGCCCCGGCCCGGAAACGCCGGGGGCTTTGCTGGCCTTCGATACCGGGCCTGCGAATGCGCCTTTGAATGATCTGATGATGCAGCGCCGGGGCGAAGCCTTTGATCGCAACGGTGCGCTGGCGGCGCAAGGGGATGTGGTGGCCGGTGCACTGGAACTGTTCCTGGAGGATCTCTATTTTCGCAAAATGCCGCCCAAATCCCTGGATCGAGACGCCTTTGCCGACATGCTGGATCTGGTCCGCGAACTGGACGATGCCGATGCTGCTGCCACAATGACGGGTATGGCTGCCGCGGCCGTGATGCAGGGCACCGAGCATTGCCCCACGCCCCCCGATCAGATCCTGGTGACAGGCGGCGGGCGTCACAATCCGGTGATGATGGAAATGCTCCAAGCCGGCCTGGATTGCCCCGTGCGTCCGGTGGAAGAAGTCGGGCTGGATGGCGACATGCTCGAAGCCCAGGCCTTCGCCTATCTGGCTGCGCGGGTCCAGCGCGGGCTGCCTACCTCTTGCCCGGCCACAACCGGCGTGCGGGCATTGGTTGGCGGGGGCGAGCTGTCTTTCCCATCTTACTGACCTGCGCGCGCAGACGCGCTCGGCGCGTTATGAGTATTTTTGTCAGAAAGAAGCAGTTTACGCGCCTCTGATTTCTTTTTGATGTAAATACTCCGGGGGAAGGCCGCAGGCCGTGGGGGCAGCGCCCCCATCTGCCCCTTAATCTGGCGGGATTCAGGCTGAGCAGCTGGCACCGCCGAGTACGCAGAATTTGGCGCAATGGGGGTGGTTGAGGGCGACGTCGCGCTCTGCCTCGGCCAGGGTGGTGCCCAATTCGAATTCGGGCTCATATGCCAGCAGGGTACAGGCCAGCACGGTGGGGGACTGGGAGCCTTTGCGTTTCACCACCATACGGGACGAGGCGCACATGACATCGTTGGGGGATTTGTTCAGGATGTCCCAGCAGGCGGTGGTGATCTCGGGGACTTCGGCTGTCATGTCCATTTCCGGGAATAGCACGCATTGTCCAGGGTTGTCTGCGTCGATATCATAGCAGCGTGACTGGAACAGGTGCCGGTATCCTGTGCGGGCGGCGGCATCGCTTTCGTGCCACAGGGCGCGGCCTGCCACGGCCATGGGCACGCCTGTATCGCGCAAAAAATCCATGCCCTTCAGGGTTTTGGCAAAGCTTCCCTGGCCGCGTTCGGCATCGTGGCGGGGTTCGTCCCAATGATCCAAAGAGATGCGCAGCGTCAGCTTGCCGGGGAAGGCGGCGTTCAGCTCGGCGATGCCTGCGCGCATGGTGGGGCGCATCATCGGCAGCATGGCGTTGGTCAGGATCAGCACCGCATAGCCCGCCACAAGCGCCCGGCGCGTTATCTCGATGATTTCGGGGTTCATGAAGGGCTCGCCCCCGGTCAGGCCGATTTCATGCACGGGCCAGTTGCGGGCTTTCAGCTGCGCCAGATAGTCCGAGACCTCATCCGCGGTCATATAGACCAGCGCGTCATTCGTCGGAGAGCTGTCGATATAGCAGTTCAGGCAGGTGATGTTGCACAATGTGCCGGTGTTGAACCACAGGGTTTCGGGGCGGGTCAGCGCCACGCTGGCGCGGGTCTGCCCGTCTGCGGTGACAGCAGGGTTCTGGAACTTGCCGGCATTGGCTGTCTCAACTGCGTGATCTTTCATGACTTTCCCCGATCTGTTCAAAGGCCAAGCTAGCCTGCCGCCCAACCGCAGGAAAGAGCAGCCTTTTGCGCCTGACACCATTGTGAACCACTGGTGACGTGCTACACCTCTGTCTGAGGCTGACAGAAACGCGAAAAGGAAACGGCCATGGTGTCACGCATCATTCCAGTGGATGCTTTCGATCTGGTTGTCTTTGGCGGCACCGGCGATCTGGCGCGGCGCAAGATTCTGCCGGCGTTGTTTCGCCGTTTTTGCGCCGGTCAGATGGCCGAGGGTACGCGGATCATCGGCGCGGCCCGGACCCAGATGGACGATGTGGAGTATCGCGCTTTCGTGGCCGAGGCTCTGATCGAGTTCAACGCGGGCCACCGCAGCTGCGAGCCCGGCACCATTAAGCGATTCCAGGAAATCCTGTCCTATGTGACCCTGGACGCGCGGGGGGGGCAGGGCTGGCAGGCGCTGGCCGATAAAATGCATCCGGGGCAGGTGCGGGCGTTTTATTTCTCGGTCGGGCCCAGCCTGTTCGGAGATCTGGCGCAGAGGCTGCATCAATATGGGATGGCCGATAGCGACACACGGATCGTGGTGGAAAAACCCTTTGGCCGCGATCTGGAAACGGCCAGAGCGCTGAACAAATCCCTGGCCGATCACTTCGACGAAAGCCAGATTTACCGGATTGACCATTACCTGGGCAAGGAAACCGTCCAGAACCTGATGGCGATCCGCTTTGGCAATATGCTGTTCGAACCGCTTTGGAACAGCCAGTATGTGGATCACATCCAGATCACCGTGGCCGAAACCGTGGGGGTCGGCGGGCGCGGGGATTATTACGACCGCTCTGGCGCGATGCGGGACATGGTGCAAAACCACCTGATGCAGCTTTTGTGCCTGATCGCGATGGAGCCGCCCTCGCAATTCGATCCGGACGCGGTGCGCGATGAAAAGCTGAAAGTTATCAGAGCATTGGGCCAGGTCTCGGCCGATCAGATCGTGCGCGGACAATACCAGGCCGAGGAGGACAAGCCCGGCTATCTGGACCATGTCGAAAATCACGGCTCGACCACCGAAAGCTTCATTGCGATGAAGCTGCATATCAGCAACTGGCGATGGGCGGGCACGCCGTTCTATCTGCGCACGGGCAAGCGCCTGAAGGCCCGCACCAGCGAAATCGCGGTCGTATTCAAAGAGGCCCCGCATAACATCTTTGCCGAGGACAGCGGCCGCCACCGCAATATCCTGACGATCCGGCTGCAACCGAACGAAGGCATTGATCTGGACGTCACAATCAAGGAGCCGGGACCGGGGGGGATGCGCCTGGTGGATGTGCCTCTGGACATGACCTTCTCTGAGGCGCTGGGGCCCGAGGGCGAGGATATTCCCGACGCCTATGAGCGCCTGATCATGGATGTGATCCGCGGCAATCAGACCCTGTTCATGCGCGGCGATGAGGTCGAGGCCGCCTGGGCCTGGACCGATCCGATCATCTTGGGCTGGGAAGAGCGGCGCGATCGCCCCATCCCCTATGAATCCGGCAGCGCCGGTCCGGACGAGGCTCTGGCGCTGATGCATCAGGACGGGCGCAAATGGCGGGACATCCGGACATGAAACTGATCGAATATCCAGACCGGGACATGCTGGCAATCGACCTGGCCCAGATCCTCGCCGGAGAGCTGACCGCAACCTTGCAGCATGAAGACCGCGCCACGCTGGTCGTGCCCGGCGGCACCACGCCGGGGCCGATTTTCGATGCGCTATGCGCGGCCGATCTGGACTGGGCGCGCGTGGATGTGATGCTGAGCGACGAACGCTGGGTGCCCGAGGATCACCCGCGCTCGAACACGGCGCTGCTGCGCAAACGGCTGTTTGTGGGGCCTGCGGCGCGGGCGCATCTGTTGCCGCTTTATGCGCCTGCCGCGCAGCCGGAACTGGCGATTGGGCAATTGGAACAGGTGATCCGCGGGCATCTGCCGATCTCGGTGGCGCTGTTGGGGATGGGCGGCGATATGCATACGGCCTCGTTGTTTCCGGGGGCGGATAATCTGGCCAGGGCCTTGGCCGAGGATGCGCCGATCCTGGTGCCGATGCGCCCCGACAGCCAGCCGGATGCCCGCCTGACGCTAAGCGCGCGGGTGCTGAATCAGGCCCTGTCCGTGCATGTTGTGATCACCGGGCAGGATAAGCGCCAGGCCGTTCTGAAAGCGCAGCACCTGCCCGCCGAGACGGCTCCGATTGCGGCATTGCTGGATGCGGCTGTGGTGCATTGGGCACCCTGAAAACGCCTGAAATCAATATGTTCGCCGTACCGATAAGGCTCGTCCTGTGTGGCCCCCGGACGGAAAAGACGTGCAACACCAGAACTGATACTTTCCATCCGAGGGCCGCCGATCCGGCCAATGCGGTTCGGCAAGTTGCCTATTTACTAGGCAAGAACAGGCTAATTGATTCACGTGGATTTGCTTTGCGTAAAGTGATTTTACGTCACGTCATACGGGGGATTTCAAAGCCGGATGGTGCCAAAGTGAAACCTTCGAACTGAAATCCCGGCGAGACCGTGCAGCCTGCCAGCGTCCATGCGCCGGTGCTGCGCGCCGATTGCCAGTGATGCGCGGGCACGATGATCTGCGCAGAGTGTCCGGCCAGCAGATCGGGGCCCAGCAGATGGTCCCGTGCGGGGCCTTGATCCGATTGCGCCATGGACAGAACCAGGGGCGCGCCGGCATAGAAATGCCAGATCTCGGCGGCATCGACTGTGTGCCAGTGGCTGCGCTCATCTGCGCACAGCAGGAAATAGATGCAGGTGCCTGCCGCTCTTTCTTGATCTGCGTCCGCGCTCCAGGTCTGGCGATAATGGCCGCCCTCGGGGTGGGGGCGCAGGTTCAGCTTTTGGATGATTTGCTCTGGTGTCATGGGCCTGGCCTGTGCAGCGCTGTGCAATTCTGTGCCGCCCAAGCAAACCGTATTTCAGGGCAAAGGTCTATCCCGGTTCCGAACTGCGCGCGGGAACAGGCAAGGGGCCCCTGCGGGAGGCCTCTTGCCTGTGGCTGCGCCGCCTTATTCGGCGGGTTCGGCAGCCGTGCCGGTCAGAGCGCCGGCGATCTTTTCAGACACAAAGCCAAACGCGTTGCCCAGCACCAGCGACAGCAGCACCATGGCCGCGGCCGAGATCACCGCCGGCAGCTCGGCCAGGGCGACGCCCGCCAGCAGGCAGAAGGCCGCCGTTGAGGCATAGCCATAGACCGCCGCCGGGATGGTCGCCAGCGCGGGGATATGCGCGCCCAGCACCAGGATGACGACCGACACACCGACAATGCCCGAGGTCACGATGACCGAGCCTCCGACCGTGGCCACCATGAACAGCGCCAGCGCGGCGACGATTACGCCCCAGGTGTGGTTGATTGCGGATTTGACAGCGCCATCGGTGCCGCCTCCGGTATGGTAGAAACTGCCCCAGCCGATGAACAGGGCCCAGACCGACAGGCCATAGGGCGTGCCCAGGCACAGCCAGGTCGCCACGGCGGCCAGAACGCCAATAGAGATCGCCAGAGCGTTGATGAGATTCATGAGTTTTTCCTCCCTAATGTGGTGCGAAAGAGACACGTTTTGAACGTGCCTCTGGTCCGCGCCGAAACCATAGGGGGGCGTTTGTTGCCCTGCGAATGAGACCTTTGTTTATACGACCTCAAAGGGGGTGACTTTTTTGAAAATCTGTTAATGCGCTGAAATGGCTGTGATTTTACGTGTTTACCTCGGGTAAGACTGCGCCGGGTGGGTTTTGGGCTCTCTGACCATTTGGTCGTACGACCCTGCGGTTCGGGCCCCTAGCAGGCGGGAATGCCCATCGCGATCAGCTGTGCGCCGGTCAGATAGTAATACCCCTTATGCAAGTATCGCCCGGTTTTCAGGTACCACTCGGCCAGAGCGTGCGGATAGTGCGCCGCGATGACATGTGACCAGTATTCGAACGCTTTGGGGGGCAGGGGGCGGCCATGGTCTGTCGGGGCATGAAACCCGAACCGGGTCTGGGGAATGACACAGACGGTTTTCGCCCCCAGAAACATGGTGCAGCTGGACAGGCACAGGCGGCCCCGGATCTGGATGGGGGTGCTGTTGGCCGCCAGCCTGGCCATTTCAGCCAGACGTTCGGACACCAGCCCGCCCCGATCGTTCAGGACCACATGATCCTTGGGCTGTGCGGCCCAGGCTTGGTGCGGGCCCGGCCCGTCCGAGGCCGTCAGCAGGGCGCAGACCACGGACAGGCACAGACCGCACCGGATAAAACGATAGAGACGTGATGCCCAACCATGAGCCATAGCGTCACCGGCCAGCGCCCGCATGGGGGCGCCCTTTCTGGTTTTGGTGGATCAAAGAAGTTGTGTGCAGCCTCAGGGTAGCATCGCTTTGTGGCCGAAAAAAGATCGGCGCAGAGTCAGGTTTGTTTCGGCCTTATTGGTGACGTAGGGGAAACATTCGCAGGAATTCCGGCGGGTTGCCGGCGGTTTTCCAACAAAAAACGGCCCGCCAAGGGCGAGCCGTTCTGATTTGGGGCCGAATCGACCCGATTATTTCAGGATGGATGTCCCGGCATATTCGGCGGTTTCGCCCAGCTGCTCTTCGATACGGATCAGCTGGTTGTATTTCGCCAGCCGGTCCGAGCGCGCCAGGCTGCCGGTCTTGATCTGGCCGCAATTGGTGGCCACGGCCAGGTCGGCGATGGTGGCATCCTCGGTTTCGCCCGAGCGGTGCGACATCACATTGGTATACCGCGCGCGGTGGGCCATATCGACGGCCTTCAGCGTTTCGGTCAGGCTGCCGATCTGGTTGACCTTGACCAGCATGGAATTCGCCACGCCCTGCGCGATACCATCGGCCAGACGGGCGGGGTTGGTCACGAACAGGTCGTCGCCGACCAGCTGCACCTTGTCGCCGATCTTGTCGGTCAGGATTTTCCAGCCCTCCCAGTCGTCCTCGGACATGCCGTCTTCGATCGAGATGATCGGGTAATCGGCGCACAGCTGGGCCAGATAGTCGGCGTTTTCTTCCGAGGTCAGCGATTTGCCTTCGCCGACCATCTCATACTTGCCGTCCTTGTAGTATTCGGTCGAGGCGCAATCCAGCGCCAGATAGATGTCCTGACCGGGCTTATAGCCGGCTTTTTCGATCGAGGTCAGGATCAGGTCCAGCGCGGCGCGGGTCGATTCCAGGTTGGGGGCAAAGCCGCCCTCGTCGCCCAGGCCGGTGTTGTGGCCGGCGGCGGTCAGCTCTTTTTTCAGGGTGTGGAACACTTCGGAGCCCATGCGCACGGCTTCGCGGATATTCGCGGCGCTGACCGGCATGATCATGAATTCCTGAATGTCGATGGGGTTATCGGCATGTTCGCCGCCGTTGATGATGTTCATCATCGGCACCGGCAGAACGCGGGCCGAGGTGCCGCCGACATAGCGGAACAGGGGCTGCGCGGTGAAATCGGCTGCGGCCTTGGCGCAGGCCATGGACACGCCCAGAATGGCGTTGGCGCCCAGGCGGGCTTTGTTGGGGGTGCCGTCCAGCTCGATCATGGCGGCGTCGATGGCGACTTGTTCAGTCACGTCGAACCCGACCAGAGCCTCGGCGATCTCGCCGTTCACGGCAGCGACGGCTTCCAGCACGCCCTTGCCCATGTAGCGCGATTTGTCGCCGTCACGTTTTTCCACGGCCTCGTGTGCGCCGGTCGAGGCGCCCGAAGGCACGGCGGCGCGGCCCAGGGTGCCGTCTTCCAGAATCACGTCCACCTCGACGGTGGGGTTGCCGCGGCTGTCCAGAATCTCGCGCGCGTGAATGTCGATAATGATGCTCATTGGGTCGGTTCCCTTTTGAAAAAGCCGTTTGAGCGCGCTTGTAGAGCGCCTGACCTCGGGTGAAAAGACCCTCAGGCCGACGTTTGCGATAACGCGCCCGGATTGAGACGATTTATGCCGTCGCAGAGGGCGCAACCTGTCGCGCCAGCCGCCGTTCGCGCAGGAACGCATACAGCCCCGAGGCCACGATCAGCGCCGATCCGGCATAGGTCAGCAGGTCTGGGCGCTCTGCGAAAACCAGCATCCCCAGCGCCATGGCAAAGATCAGGCGGGTATAGCGGAAGGGCGTGATCACCGCCGCATCCCCCGTGCGCGTGGCGATTACGATAGACAGATAGCCCGACACGCCCACCACCAGCGCGCCCAGCATATAGCCGATCTGAGGCCCATCCATGGCCAGCGCCCTGTCCGATTGCATCAGCAGCGCCACCGGGCCAACAAAGATCAGCGCGCCGAACCCGTGCATACTGACCACAAGCGAGGACATCTCGGGCGGCAGTTTGCGCGCGATCAGGTCGCGCACGGCAATCGCCGCCACCGCCCCCAGCACCAGCAGCGAGGACGGGTTGAACCCCTCCAGCCCCGGACGGATGATCAGCAGCACCCCGGCAAAGCCCAGCAGAATCGCGCTCCAGCGCCGCCAGCCGACATGTTCGCCCAGAAACAGCGCCGCCCCCAGGGTGATCGCCAAAGGCGTGGCCTGAAACACCGCTGCCGTAATGGACAGATCCACCCGCGACAGGGCCGTGATAAAGAAGAACGCGGCAAAGCCCTCGGACAGGGTGCGGATCAGCAGTGTGCGGCTTTCCAGCAGCGGCCGGAACAGGGGCTGGCCCCGGCGCCAGGCCGCCAGCCCAAAGGCCAGCGCCCCGCCCAGCCCCAGCAGAAACAGGATCTGCCCCGTGGGCAGGTCCATGGTCAGAGATTTGATCAGCATGTCCTCGATCGCAAAAGCCGCCATCGAAAATAGGATCAGCAGAATCCCGCGCAGATTGGTCATTGTTTTCGTCCCGTCGCTCTGTTCCTGCCTTAGAGCGGCAAACGGGGCGGGGCAAGCATCCGTGAACGCCCCCCGTAATGTTACGGCATCAGTCCTTTTTCAGCGGAACGCCGTAAAGTTCCAGCTTGTGCCCCTTCAACTGATAACCCAGCTTGGCGGCGATCTTTTCCTGAAGCGCCTCGATTTCGGGGTCGCAGAATTCGATGACCTGCCCGGTCGAGACGTCGATCAGATGATCGTGGTGCTCGCGCTCGGCGTCCTCATAGCGGGCGCGCCCGTCCCCGAATTCCAGTTTCTCCAGAATGCCCGATTCTTCGAACAGTTTGACCGTGCGATAAACCGTGGCCAGGGATATGCCCGCATCCCGCGCCGAGGCCCGGTTATACAGTTCCTCGACATCCGGGTGATCTGCCGATTCTTCCAGCACAGCCGCAATGATCCGGCGCTGGCCGGTCATACGCAGGCCGATGGCCTCGCATCGGGATGTGATCGTGTCGGTCATGGTGCGTCCTTTTTGCCGTAGTTTTACCGGGGCGCGCGTGGGTTTTCCAGATGGTTTTGCCGGCGGGGGTGTGGCTGTTAACTTGACAGAAGGAATATCGGATATATCTTATATCACGCATCGCACCAAGGAGGGTCAGATGCTCAAGGAGAATATGATTTCGATTACCGATCTGGATCAGGCAGATGGCGGGCTGGAAATGCTGCGCCTGTCGCCCGATGCCATCGCGCAGCCGATCCATCTGGACGGGGGCGCGCGCACGGATGTGCCGCTGATCATGGGCGAGGTCATGCTGCTGGCCAATACCGGCACCGATCCGCGCCTGCTGGAGGTCATCTCGCGCGTGCTGAGTAAAGGGCAGGATCTGCTGGAACGGCGCAATGAGGCCGCGATGGAACGCTATATCGAGGCCGCTTTGGATTTCGTGCCCATGGCGCGAGCCGATGCCCTGCTCAGCGAGGCGCGGGCCGATTTTCGCGCGCGGTTCCTGCAAACCGTGCCCTGCCTGACCAGCGCGGATGTGCATCGTATTGGCGGCGCGCGCGGATCCAACAAATCTCAGCGGGCGGCGCGTCTGAAAACCCAGGGGAAGGTCTTTGCCGTGCGCTATAGCGGGCAGGATTATTTCCCGGCCTTCCAGTTTGATGACGACGGGCAGCCCTATCCGGTGATGGCCGCGCTGCTACGCGCCTTGCCCAAGACCTGGAGCCCCTGGGAAATCGGTGCCTGGTTTGCGCAGCGCAATTTCACGCTGGATGGGGCGGTGCCGCGCGATTTGGTGGCCTCGGCCGATGCACGCCTGATACCGGCGGCTCAGGCGGCGGAAGAGCGGGCCATTGGCTGATCGCGGCACGCTGGCGGATGCAATTTTAGAGCCGCTGCCCCCAGGGACGCGGCTGACTCGCGTGCATGACAGTGGTTTTGGCGCGGTTCAGTTCAATCCCTGCATGGGCAAGAAGACGCGCTTTGCCCCGCTGGAAGAGCGCGGCTGTATCCCCAGCCTCTATGCCGGGCACAGCCTGCGCGCCGCCCTGGCCGAAACCGTCCTGCATGACCTGTACCCCGACGACCCGATGGCCACCGTGCGCGAGTCGGATCTGCTGGGGGTGTCGGTCTCAGAGATCGAGCTGACACGGCCCCTGCGGATGATCCGTCTGGATACGTTTGGCATGGGGGCCATGGGGCTGAAAACGGCCGATCATTTTGGCATCGGGCCGGGCGTCTACGCCCGTTGCCGCCGTCTGGCGCAGGATCTGTATCGCGCGCATCCGCAGGCCGAGGGGCTGATGTGGATGTCGGTGCGCGATAACTCGCAATGGTCCTATGTGTTCAATGGCGACCGGGTACAGCAGGGGGCAGCGCCGGGTCTGGCCAGACGCAGTGAAGAGCCGCTGCGCCTCAAGGGCCCCGCCTTCGAAGCCGTCCTGCGGGCGCTGCGCGAGATGCGGATCGGGCTGCCCTGATCGCGAATTCCCTTGACTTTTGCACTGCGGCAACCCATGTGCTGCGCCCAGAGGCGTCCTCTGCCGCGTGAGCAGGGCATCAGACGGGCAAATGGCCCGAAGCCAGCGGGGCGCCACACCGATTTCCCAAAATCACGCGTGGGATTGGCCGTATGGCGGCGGGACGGCACGAGGCCCCCCGCAGCGACCAACGGCAACCTGCGATCCCAACGGGCCGATGCCCGTGGGCAAAGGTCTTTGCATTTTGCGGGGCCAGAAAGACAAGTTTGTGAACCAATTCGAAATGATGGGCCTTGCGCCCAAGCTTGCTGCGCGGATCGAGACGCTGGGCCTGACCGAGCCTACCCCGATCCAGTCGCGCGCCATTCCTCTGGCGCTGGAGGGCAAGGACGTGATGGGCCTGGCCCAGACCGGCACCGGCAAAACCGCCGCCTTTGGCCTGCCCCTGATCGAACTGCTGTCCGGCCAGGGCAAACCCGAACCCAAAACCGTGCGTGGCCTGGTGCTGGCGCCCACCCGCGAGCTGGCCAAGCAGATCAGCGACAGCCTGCGCGATTTCACCGAAGGCACCCCGATGAAGGTGGGGCTGGTTGTGGGCGGGGCCTCGATCAGTGCGCAGGTCAAACGTCTGCAACGCGGCACCGATATTCTGGTGGCCACCCCCGGCCGCCTGATTGACCTGATGGAGCGCAAGGCGCTGCTGCTGGAGGACACCAAATTCCTGGTACTGGACGAGGCCGACCAGATGCTGGACCTGGGCTTTATCCACGCCCTGCGCCAGATCGCGCGGATGCTGCCCGAGCAGCGCCAGACCATGCTGTTCTCGGCCACCATGCCCAAACAGATGGCAGAAATCGCCGAGACCTATCTAAGCAACCCCCAGCGCGTGCAGGTGAACCCTCCGGGCAAGGCCGCCGATAAGATTGATCAATGCGTGCACTTCATCGCCAAGGCGGAAAAGACCAACCTGCTGATCGAACTGCTGGCCGCGCACAAGGACGAACGCACCGTCGTTTTCGGCCGCACCAAACACGGGATGGAACGTCTGGCCCGTCAGTTGGGCAAAGCCGGGTTCGCCGTTGAATCCGTGCATGGCAACAAAAGCCAGGGCCAGCGTCAGCGCGCGATCACCGCGTTCCGCTCGGGCGAGGCAAAGGTTCTGGTGGCCACCGATGTGGCGGCGCGCGGGCTGGATATTCCGGACGTCAAGCACGTCTATAACTATGAGCTGCCCAACGTGCCGGAAAACTATGTGCACCGCATTGGCCGCACCGCGCGGGCGGGTAAGGACGGCAAGGCGATCGCCTTCTGCGCTCCCGATGAAATGGGCCAGCTGAAAGACATTCAGAAGGTGATGAAACTGTCGATCCCGGTGGCCTCGGGGCGGGCGTGGGAACCGATGGAGCCCGCAGGCAAACAGGGCGGTAACCGGCGCCGCGGTGGCAAACCCGGCGGGCCGGGGGGCAAACCGGCTGGCGCTGCGGGGGGTAAACCCGGCGGCAAACCCTTCCGCCGCCGCAAGGGGCCATCGCAGAAACGCTCGGCGCGCAAGAACGCGGCCTGAAATACGGCCTGAGATACGCCCTGAAAAGGCTAGAGCACCAGCTCTCCTTGCATTGTCAGAACGGCCGCACCGGAAACGGTGACGGCCGTTCCTTCTGTCTGCAAGCCAATGACGCTGGGGCGGCCCATATCCTCGCCCTGGTGCAGCGTCAGGATTTGCGCCTGGCCGGACAATTGCGCCAGAAGCGCGGCCAGAGTCGCCGCCGCGCTGCCGGTGGCCGGATCCTCGGGTATGTTGTCCAGCGGGGCAAACATACGGGCGTGCACCGTCTGGCCTTCGCGCACATAGGCCATGATCGCGAAATCCAGCGCGCCGGGGTAGCGCGCCGCACCCTCGCGGAAGGCCGCGCTATCCGTGACAATCCGCGACAGGGCCTCTCGGTCCGTCAGTTCGGTCAGAACAAAGGGCAGCCCCAGGCTGGCCAGCGCCGGCGCATGTGTCTCTGGCCTGAGCGCCGCACCGGGCAGGCCAAGCGCGCGGGCCACCAGGGCGGGCTCTGGCTGGGCCAGAATTTGCAGCGGTGCCGAGGTGGTGAACCGCGCCGCCCCTTCGGTGGCATGGGCGCGCAGCGGGCCGATGCCCAGCTCTAGCATCATCTCCGGGCCATGCCCCATCTGCGCCAGCGCCACGGCGGTGCCGATCGTGGGATGCCCGGCAAAGGGGATTTCCATTGTCGGAGTAAAAATCCGTACCCGCGCCGTATGGGCCGGATCGCGCGGCGGATAAACAAAGGTGGTTTCCGAGAAATTGAACTCGCGCGCGATCTGTTGCAGCCGGGCCTGGGGCAGGGCGCGCGCATCGGGGATCACCGCCAGTTGATTGCCGCCAAAGGGCTGATCGGTAAAGACATCAAGGACAAGGTATCGGGTCATGAAGACTGTGCCAGGGATTGCAGCTTGCGCAGGGTGTTGAGGTTCCGGGCCGTTGTGGCGGCGGGCAGGGTGCGCTCAAGCGGGCCGGCCAGTTTCGAGCGGCCAATCCCGTTGGGCGCCAGCACCGCCAGCGCGCGGGGCAGCAGGTGCAGGGTTTCGCCCGCTGTGCAAAAACGGGCCAGCGTGGCCGGCAGATCGGCGGGCAGGGCACGGTCGCTTAGGTAGAGATAGACCTGATTGGGTGGAATGGGCCCCGGATCGGGTAGGGCGGCCAGCAGGCTGTCTAGATCGTCGGACCGCAGGGCCAGCGCGGACGGCGCAAAGCCGAAATGCGTCTGGATCAGCTCTGTGACCCTGTGGGCCAGCGTGGCGGCGTCGGTTTCCGTATGGTCGAACAGCAGGTTGCCCGACTGGATATAGCTGCGGACAGTCTGCGCACCGATTTGGGGCAGGGCGGCGCGCAGCTCGGCCATTGGCAGCTTGCCCTTGCCGCCGACATTGACGCCGCGCAACAGGATCAGCCAGCGCGGCATCAGACCAGCCCCGGCTCGCGCCCGACCTTGGCGGCCAGCCTGCCCACGCTTAGCCCCTGCACGATGATCGAGAACACCACCACGATATAGGTGGCCGTCAGGATCAGCGGTTTCCATTCGTTCTCGGGCAGGGACAGGGCCAGCGCGACAGAGATGCCGCCCTTCAGCCCGCCCCAGGTCATGATCGGCACCACGCCGGGGCCAAACTGGCGCGGCCCGCCCAGCAGATAGACCGGCACCGCCACAGCCGCCAGCCGCGCCACCAGCGCCAGCGCGATCGCCAGCACGCCCGCCGTCAGATACGAGGCATCAAAGGCAACGGCGAAGACCTCGAATCCGATCAGCAGGAACAGCACCGCGTTCAGGATCTCATCCACCAGTTTCCAGAAGGCATCGACATAGTTGCGGGTCTGTTCGGACATGCCGTGCTTGGCGCCGATGTCGCCGATCAGCAGCCCCGCGCAGACCGCCATGATCGGCGCCGAAACATGCAGCCACACCGCCAGCTCATAGCCGCCGAAGGCCAGGCCCAGGGTCAGCAGCACCTCAAGCGAGTAGTCGTCAATCAGCCGCATCACGCGGAACACCAGCCAGCCCAGAACAATGCCTAGCAGCGCCCCGCCAAAGGCCTCTTGGATGAACAGAACCGCGGCGAATTCCACCTCATTGCCGTGGTTATCGCCATGCGCGCCGACGGCCGGGAACACCATCGCCACCAGCACCAGATAAACGACATAGCCCACCCCGTCGTTGAACAGCGATTCGCCCGCGATCTTTGTCTCCAGCGATTTGCGCAGACTGGCCTGGCGCAGCACGCCCATCACCGCCACCGGATCGGTGGGCGAGATCAACGAGCCGAACACCAGCGCCACCATCAGCGGCATCCCGGTGATCCAGCTGAACCCGACGCCGACAATGGCGGTGGACAGCCCCACGCCCAGCGTGGCCATCAGCACCACCACCTTCCACTGGGCGCGCAGATCGGCCAGTTTCACATGCAGCGCGCCAGCGAACAATAGCAGGCCCAGCATCCCCTCCAGCAGCGCATCAGAGAAGTCGATCCCCAGCACCAGGCTGCGCGCCGTATCGGCCATGTGCAGACCGGGCCAAAGCAAATCCAGCCCCAGCACCGCCAATGAGGCCAGAAGCGAGACCACCAAAATCCCGATCGCCGAGGGCAATTTCAAGAAAAGGTAATTGATCGCGCCGAAGGCTCCGGCCAGGACGATCAAAAGCGAGGTAATCTGAAGCAAATTCATGGGAAATCCTGTAACTGTTCCCCCAGCGCTAGCATGGATTGCCCCGCCCGAGAAGCCGTCACGCAAGGGCCAGATCCACCCAGACCGGCAGATGATCGCTGGCCACGCGGGCCGGTTGCGCCAGCTGAACGCCGGTGGCGAGGGCGCGCAGCTCGGGCGAGAGCGCGAAACGGTCCAGCCGCCCCAAAGGCTGCAATGCGGGAAAGCTTCTGGGGGTGGGCACAAAACGCAGGCCGCGCGCGGCATGATCCAGCGCCGCGACCGAGCCCCATTCGTTCAGATCGGCGGCCAGCACGGTGGGCATTGGCCGCAGCGCCGCCAGATGACGGGCAATCGCGCTGATCTGCATCAGCCGCCAGCGCCGCACCAGTCCCAGATGCGCGCCGACCACCCGCAGCGGCCCCAGAGGCGTGTGCAGATCGGCCCGGATCGCGCCGCGCGGCTCCAGCCCCGGCAGATCCAGATGCGCTGTGTGCAGCAGCCGCACCCCTGGCCGCACCAGCATCGCATTGCCGTGCCAACCCAGAGAGCCTCCGGGCTGACCGAAAGGCAGGATCTGCCAGCCGTCATCCTCGATCATTGCGTGGGGCAGGGCGGCCGGGCGCGGGGGCAGGCGCTTGTCGGCCTCTTGCAGGGCGATCACCTGCGCGCCGATCGCATTGATCACCCGCAACGTCCGATCCGGGCGTCTGCGCAAGTCCATTCCGACGCATTTTTGTAGGTTGTAGCTTGCAATTCTTAGCGAAGATGCGGTCATCTGGGGATATCACCACGGCGCAAAAGGGATGTCACGCGATGTTGCGCGAACAAACATGGCTGGTGCGGATCATCTGGGTGTTGCTGCTGCTTCTGGCGGCAGGGGCGCTGCTCAGCACACGCTGGAGCCTGGCCTTTGTCGCCTTTCTGACGATGGCCTTGTCGATGGCGCCGCTATGGCTGGCCCGCTGGGCCGAGGTTCGTGTTCCTCCTAGTTTCATGGCCGCGATCGTGCTGTTTATCGCAGGCACGCTGTTCCTGGGCGAGGTGTTCGATTTCTACACCCGATTCTGGTGGTGGGACATCGCCATGCATGGCGGCAGCGCGGTGGGTTTCGGCCTGATCGGATTCGTGTTGGTTTTCATCATGTTCCAGGGGGACAGATTTGCCGCGCCGCCCTCGGCCATGGCTTTTTTCGCCTTCTGTTTCGCGCTGGCCGTCGGCGCCCTATGGGAGATTTTCGAATTCGCCATGGATCAGAGTTTCGGTCTGAATATGCAAAAATCGGGCCTGCTGGACACAATGGGAGACCTGATCGTCGATACGCTGGGGGCGCTGGTGGGGGCGGCCTCGGGGTTTTTGTACCTCAAGTGGCAGGCAGACCGGGGCCCGATGGGCATGATTGATGAATTCGTCCGCAGAAATCCCAGGCTGTTCCAGCGTTTTCGCAAATAAATCGGATTGACGGCGCGCGCGTTCCGGCCTCATCTGCGCGGATGGAGCGCAAAGACAAGATTGACAGTTTCGGGGCTGTCTCGCTGATTGGATTCGGCGTGCTGCTGGCCTTTAATCAGGTGGTGGTAAAGCTGGGCAATGACGGATTCCAGCCGGTGTTCATGGCGGGGGTGCGCTCGGTCGGTGCGCTGGTGGTGCTGCTGATCTGGATGCGTCTGCGGGCCATACCTGTGCGGATGCGGCCGGGGACGCTGGGGCCGGGGCTGCTGCTGGGCGCGCTTTTTGCGTTCGAGTTCGTGGCCCTGTTCTGGGCGCTGGATCATACGCGGGTTTCCCACGCCTCTTTGTTGTTTTATTCGATGCCGGTAGTGCTGTCGGTTGCGGCGCATTTCCTGCTGCCGAACGAGCGTCTGACCCCGCTTAAAACCCTGGGGTTGGCTCTGGCGATGGGGGGCGTTGGGCTGGTTCTGATGGGGCAACGCGGCGGCGCGGCCAGCCTGATCGGCGATCTGGCCGCGCTGGCCGGGGCCTTTGGCTGGGCGGGGATTGCGCTGACGCTGCGGTTGACGAAACTGGCCTCTGAGCCGCCCGAGATGCAGCTGTTCTGGCAACTGGCGGTCTCGGCGGTGATTTTGCTGGCACTGTCGCCTCTGTTCGGGCCGCTGCTCCGGGATCCGGGGCTGTGGCATCTGGTCGGGCTGGCGTATCAGATCGTTGCCGTGGCCAGTTTCGGGTTCCTGTTCTGGGTGTTTTTGCTGGGCATCTACCCGGCGGCGGGGGTGGCCAGTTTTGCCTTTCTGACCCCGGTGCTCAGCGTGATTTTGGGCTGGTTGATCCTGTCCGAGCCGCTGGGCCTGAACATTCTGGGCGCAATGGCGCTGGTGGCGCTGGGGATCGTGCTGATTAACCGCCGCTAGGGGGTTAGGTGCCGCAGAATGTCTGTTCCACCACTTCCGAGGGCAGCGGCGGACGGGTCAGATCCTGCGCCTGAGGCTGATCCGTGTAGGGCTGCGCCAGAACCGTGTTCAGCCGGTGGAAGGGTGCGAAATCGCCCGCTTCGGCGGCCTGGATCATCTGCTCGATGCGATGATTGCGCGGGATAAAGGCCGGGTTGACGGCGCGCATCACGGCCTGCGGATCGGTCTCGGATTCCAGCCGCGCTGCCCATTTTTGCGCCCAAAGATCGAAGGCCGCAGGGTCGGTGAACTGGTCGCGCGGCGCCGTCCCGGTGGCCAGGGCGCGGAAGGTATTGGTGAAATCGGCCTGCCCGTCGGCCATCAGGGTCAGCAGATCCGAGATCAGCGGCTCGTCCTCGGCCTGCGCGTTTTCCAGACCGATCTTGCGGCCGAACCGGGCCAGCCACTGAGCCTTGATCTGATCGCCCATCGCGTGGATCGCAGCGGTGAAATCCTGCACGGCCGCATCGGTATCGGGCATCAGCGGCACCAGGGATGTCGCCAGCTGAGCCATGTTCCACGCCAGAATATTGGCTTGGTTATCATAGGCATAGCGCCCCTGCCGGTCGATCGAGGAATAGACGGTGACCGGATGATACCTGTCCATATAGGCTGCGGGGCCATAGTCGATCGTCTCGCCCGAAAGCGCCGTGTTATCGGTATTCATCACCCCGTGGATAAACCCCAAAGACAGCCAATGCGTCACCAAGGACACCTGCCGCGCGATCACCTGTTGCAGCATCTCCAGCGGGGTTTCGGCATCCGGGTAATGCCGGTCTCGGGTATAGGTGAACAACTGCTGCACTGCGTCCACATCGCGGCGGGCGGCGAAATATTCGAAGGTGCCCACCCGGATGTGGCTGGCGGCCACGCGGGTCAGCACAGCGCCGGGCAGGCCGCGTTCGCGCTGCACGCGCTCTCCGGTCAGAGTGGCGGCCAGGGCGCGGGTGGTGGGCACACCCAGAGCATACATGGCCTCGGACAGGACATATTCGCGCAGCACCGGCCCCAGCCAGGCCCGCCCGTCGCCCCGGCGCGAAAACGGCGTGCGCCCCGCGCCCTTTAGCTGGATGTCACGGCGCTGGCCGTGGGTGTCGATCACCTCGCCCAGCAAAATGGCGCGCCCGTCGCCCAGCTGCGGGGAAAACCCGCCGAATTGGTGGCCCGCATAGGCCTGGGCCAGGGGCTCGGCCCCATCGGGAACGATATTGCCCGCGAAAACCTGCGCCATATCCGGCTCCGCGCCCGGCGCGATGCCCAGATCGCGCGCCAGATCGTGGTTGAACGCGATCAACTGCGGGGCGGCCACAGGGGCCGGGGCCTGCCGCGCGTAAAACCGCTGAGGCAGGGTGACATAGCTGTTCTGAAACGGGATCGAGAAAGTCATGAACGCCAACTTAACGTGCAATCGCGGCAGGGCAATGGGGCTATGGTCTGAGCGTCATCAGCGCATAGCCGTCGCGCAGCTTAAAATGCAGCTTTTCATAGAATGCGCGGGTGCGCCTGTCCTCGGTCCGGACTTCCAGATGCAGGGCCTTCAACCCGGCCCCGGCCAGCGCTTTGGGCAGGGCGGTCAGCACCTCGGATCCGATGCCGCGCCCGCGGACGCCGGGACGGATATAGATTTCATCCACAAACCCATCCATGCCGCCGAATTCCACCGACCAGCCGAAACAGATCACCACATAGCCGATGGGCGCCTTTTGCGGCCCGATCAGATAGGCCACCCCATGGGGCGAGCCCTCCAGCAGCGGAACCAGACCGGCGCGGCGGGTGGTGTCGTCGGTGGGCAGGGCCAATTCGGCATGAAACGCCCCGGCCAGAGGCAAAAGCCGGTCCAGATCCTCGGGGCGGGCCAGATGCAGCGCGGTCACAGGCGGGCCAGCCGTTCTGTCAGCAGGGCAAAGAACCCGTCCGCATCAATATCGCCGATGAACAGCGCATTCGCCGGACGGCCCGTCACGCGCCACCAATCGGCGACAGTCATGCCCATGGTCAGTTCAGAGCCGGTCTCGATTTCCACATTGATATGCCGCCCCGAGAACAGCTCGGGCCGGATCAGATAGGCCGTCACACACGGATCATGCAAGGGGGCCCCCAGGCTGCCGTATTTTTCCTTGTCGAAACGCTCGAAGAAATCGGTCATTTCGGCCACGGCCCTGCCAACCCGGTTGCCAATCGCGCGAAAGGCATCGTTGCGCGCACGGGTGACCAGCGCCTTATGCGTCACGTCCAGCGGCATCACGGTGATCTGCACACCTGAACGGAACACGATCCGCGCCGCCTGAGGATCGACATAGATGTTGAATTCCGCGGTGGGGGTGATGTTGCCCACCTCGAAATAAGCGCCGCCCATCAGCACGATCTCGCGCACACGGGTCACGACATCAGGGGCCTTCTCAAAGGCCATGGCGATATTCGTCAACGGCCCCAATGGGCACAGCGTGACCGAGCCGGCAGGCGCGGCCCGCAGCGTATCAATGATGAAATCCACCGCGTGCTGCTCTTGCAAGCGCATCTGCGGGTCCGGCAACACAGGCCCGTCCAGCCCGGTCTTGCCATGCACATGTTCCGCCGTAACCAGGTCGCGCCCCAAAGGCCGGTCGCACCCCGCAAACACAGGCACATCGGGCCGCCCGGCCAGCTCACACACCTTGCGCGCGTTCAACTGCGTCAACGCCAAAGGCACATTGCCCGCCACAGCAGTAATGCCCAGAACCTCAATCTCTTCGGGGCTGGCCAGCGCCAGTAAAATGGCCACCGCGTCGTCCTGTCCGGGGTCGGTATCGATAATGATGCGGTGCTTGCTCATGCGGTCTCCTGCTTTGGCGCGACCCTGCCGCCTATCGCCGCCAAAGTCCATGCCCTGCCTGTCTCAGCAGAAAAATCCCGCCTGCTTCTTTCTGATGAAAATACTCAATTGCACAGCGGCCCACAGGCGCTGCGCCATAAAAAAGGGGCGGCCTCCCCTCATGAAGACCGCCCCAAGCTGAACAGACCGATCCGATCAGCCGTCGAAATCCACCTCTTCGATCAGCTTCAGCGCGGCAGGGCGCAGCGCGGCCAGATCCATCAGGTTCACGTCATCGGCGGTGAAGCTGCCCCAGCTTTTGACCAGATCATCGGCCTCGGCGCCCGGTGCGATCGGGTATTCGAAATTCGCGGTGGCATAGATTTTCTGAGCCTTGGGCGAGGTCAGGAACTCCATCAGTTTCAGCGCGTTATCCGCGTTGGGCGCGTGTTTCGTCATCGCCACCCCCGAGATGTTCACATGCGCGCCGCCATTGCCAAAGGTCGGGAACACCACGTTGACCGAGTTCGCCCAGGCCTGCTGTTCCTCATCGGCCAGCATCTTGCCCATGTAATAGGTGTTGCCGATGGCGATGTCGCATTCGCCGGCCCAGATCGCCTTGACCTGCGCGCGGTCGTTGCCCTGGGGTTTGCGCGCCAGGTTGGCCTTCACGCCTTCCAGCCAGGTTTTCGCACCCTCTTCGCCCAGGTGGTGAATCACGGCCGAGGTCAGCGCAACATTATAGGCATGGGTGCCCGAACGGGTGCAGATCCGGCCCTTCCACTTGGGATCGGCCAGGTCTTCATAGGTGGTCACGTCGCCCTCGGCCACGCGCTCTTTGGAGGCATAGACAACGCGGGCGCGGGTGGTCAGACCCCACCATTGCCCATCGGGATCGTGATAGGCGGCGGGGACGTTGGCGCTCAGCACGTCCGATTTGACAGCCTGCGTCAGGCCCGCGTCCACAACGGCGGCCAGGCGCGAAATATCCACGGTCAGCACCAGATCGGCGGGCGAGCGTTTGCCCTCGGCCTGGAGCCGCTCGATCATGCCTTTGGCCAGATAGGCGACGTTTACCTTGATTCCGGTCTCTTCGGTGAAGGCGTCGGTCAGGGGCTTGAGCAGTTCAGGCTGGCGGTAGGAATACAGGTTCACATCTGCGGCCAGCGCGGGCGCGGCGGTCAGAGTGGCCAGCGCGGCGGCCAGAATGGATTTCGGAGTGCAGAACATTGGGGTCCCCTAGAATCGTTGGTTTCGTTGGGGAAGCTTTATTCTGACTAAATCACTCAGGTCAATACCTGATTATTTAAATCACCTTTTCCTGTCCGCTGCCCGATGTTCCAGTTTTACCTGGTCCCACAGCGCATCCATTTCCGTCAGGTCCGACTCCTCGGGGCGCTTTCCCATCTCGGCCAGTTTTGCCTCAACCCCCTGGAAACGCTTGATGAACTTGGCATTCGCAGCGCGCAAGGCTGCCTCGGGTTCGACCCCCAGATGACGCCCCAGATTGGCCATCACGAACAGCAGGTCGCCAAATTCCTCTTCGACCTCGGCCTGGGTCAGCTCTGTGCGGGCTTCGTGCAGTTCGGCGGCTTCTTCGGCGATTTTGTCGATTACCTGATCGGCCGAGGGCCAATCGAACCCGACCCGCGCCGCCCGTTTTTGCAATTTATAAGCCCGCAGCAGCGCCGGAAGCCCCACCGCCACCCCGTCCAAAGCTCCAGTCTGCGCCTTGCCTGCCCGCTCGGCCGCCTTGATGGTTTCCCAGTCGCGAGTCTGCTGCTCGGCTGATTTGTCGCGGCTTTCATCGCCAAAAACATGCGGATGCCGGGCGACCATCTTATCGGACATGGTGTCGGCCACCTGATCGAAGGTGAACAGCCCCCGTTCGCTGGCCATCTGCGCGTGAAACACCGATTGGAACAGCAGATCGCCCAATTCGCCCTTCAGCTCGTCCCAGGCCTCGCGCTCGATTGCGTCGGCAACCTCATAGGCTTCCTCGATCGTGTAGGGCGCGATGGTGCTGAAATCCTGCGCAATATCCCACGGACAGCCCGTCTGCGGATCGCGCAGACAGCGCATGATTTCCAGCAAACGCGGCACGCCGCCGTTGGGGTTGTGGATCAGGGCGTCATCGGGCATTGCGCAGGCTCCGTCTTTGAGGTTGTGATAAAGACTGACCTTTTGCCAAACAGGAGTCCACCTATGCCCGTCATCAATCGCATCGCCGGTCTGGCCGACGAGATGACCGCCTGGCGGCAGCATCTGCACACCATCCCCGAGCTGGGATTCGACTGTTTCCAAACGGCGGAATTCGTGGCCGAGCGGCTGCGCGAATTCGGCGTGGATGCGCTGCATACCGGCATCGCCACGACGGGCATTGTGGCGGTGATCCATGGCCGGGAAACGGGGCCGACAATCGGGTTGCGGGCGGATATGGATGCGCTGCCCATCCCCGAGGACACCGGGGTTGCCTATGCCTCGGGGCATCCGGGCGTCATGCACGCCTGCGGCCATGACGGGCATACCGCGATGCTGTTGGGGGCGGCGAAATACCTGGCCGAGACGCGTAATTTCGCGGGCAGCGTGGCGTTGATCTTTCAACCGGCCGAGGAAAACGGCGGCGGCGGCGGCGTGATGGTCGAAGAGGGCATCATGGAGCGTTTCGCCATCCAAGAAGTCTATGCGCTGCACAACGCGCCGGGCTTTGACGAGGGCAAATTCTACACCACTCCGGGACCGATCATGGCGGCGGTGGACACCTTCCATATTGATGTCAAAGGCGTCGGCGGACATGGCGCCATGCCGCATGAGACCCGCGATCCGGTGGTGGCCGCGGTGGGCATCGTGCAGGCGATTCAGACGATCAGCAGCCGCAATCACTATGCGCTGGACGATCTGGTGATCTCGGTCACGCAGATTCACACGGGCAGCGCGGAAAATATCATCCCCGAATCCGCCTATATCAACGGCACCGTGCGCACGTTCGATCCGGCGGTGCAGCAAATGGTGATGGGCCGGATGCAGGAAATCGTGGACGGGCTGGGCCCCGCCTATGGGGTTGAGGCCACGCTGAATTATGAGGTCTGGTATCCGGCCACGGTGAACGATCCGGCAAAAACCGCCTTTGCCTGCGATGTGGCCCGCGCCGTGGTGGGCGAGGCCGCGGTGGATGCGGCCTATAGCCGGGAAATGGGGGCCGAGGATTTCTCGTATATGCTGAATGCCCGCCCCGGTGCCTATCTGTTTCTGGGCGCGGGCGAGGGGGCCGGATTGCACCAGCCTCAGTTCAATTTCAACGACCGGATCGCACCCATCGGGGCCTCGTTCTTTGCGCGGGCGGCCGAGGCCGCATTGCCATTGCAGGCTTGACCCCGAAAGCCGGGATGGTAATTTTGATCAAATTATTCTTTCCCTGATCGGAGGCGGCAATGGCACTGGAAGACGCGAAAAAGCAGATCGACGCGGCGTTCACCCGCGCGGACCTGAAGGGGCTGAGCTTCGAGAACGCCTTTGCCGGGGCGACATCATTCCTGCGGCGCAAATATACCAAGGATCTGAGCGGCGTGGATCTGGCGGTGACCGGCGTGCCTTTCGATCAGGCGGTGACCAACCGCACCGGCACCCGCATGGGCCCGCGCGCCATCCGCGAGGCCAGCACGCTGCAACCTTATGATCCGCCCTATGGCTGGGGGTTTGATCCGCTGGGAGAATTCGCGATCATCGACTATGGCGATCTGGCCTTTGATTACGCCAATGTCAGCGCCACCCCCGGCGCGATCCAGCAGCATTTTCAGACGCTTCTGGCGGGCGGCGTGGGCACTGTGACCTTGGGGGGGGATCACTTTATCACCCTGCCGATCCTGCGCGCCTATGCGGAAAAATACGGGCCCCTTAGCGTGATCCAGTTCGATGCGCATTCCGATCTGTGGGCCGATGACGATATGGACCGGATCGACCACGGGACATTCATGTATAAGGCGGTGAAGCTGGGGCTGGTGGATCCCGAACGCTCGGTTCAGATCGGGATCCGCACGGAATGCGATGACTATTGCGGGATGAACTATATCGACGCCCGCACCGTGCACGAGGACGGCCCCGCCGCCATCGCCAAACGCGTGAGGGACATCGTGGGCGAGCATCAGACCTATGTCACCTTTGATATTGATTGTCTGGATCCGGCCTTTGCCCCCGGCACGGGCACGCCGGTTTGGGGCGGTCTGTCCAGCGGGCAGGCGGCCATCATCCTGCGCGATCTGGCCGGGATCAACATGGTCGGCGGTGATATCGTCGAGGTCAGCCCCCCCTATGACACCACCGGCGCCACGGCCGTGGCGGGCGCGCATGTCGCGATGGAGCTGATCTGCCTGTGGGCCTGGACGCGCCGTCAGGCTTGACCACGGCAGCAGGCATCCCAACTCTATGCAGGACAAAACATAAGGGATGCGCGATGAATTGGCTCTATGTGATTGTGGTTTTGGTGGTGGGCTTTGGGCTCTATGTGCGTCTGGCGCCCAGCGATCCGGCGCGCTGGCATCAGCCGATCAAAGGCGCGCAGGACAAGGATTTCAAGGGCGGCGCGCTGCGCATCCTGCCCGGCAGCGGGGCCGAGACCTTCGCGGCGCTGGACCGGATCATCCAGGCCAGCCCGCGCACCTCGGTGCTGGCCGGGTCGCTTGCGGATGGGGAAATCACCTATATCACCCGCTCGGCGCTGTGGGGGTTTCCCGATTACACCACGCTGGAGCTGCGCAAAAACGGTGTCGCTATTCTGGGACGGCTGCGGTTTGGGCGCTCAGATCTGGGGGTCAACAAGGCCCGGATTCAGGGATGGCTGGACGCTCTGGCCCAAAAATGAGCTCAGACACCCTGAGGCCACCTCGCGCCACATCGGCACGTTCAGCGACATCTGACATTGCGCCATGAACATGCGCCCGTCCACTTGCAGGCAGATCGTCTGACCCAGTTCCACCCGCGCGCCGCCGGTATCGGTGCAATAGCACTCTACCGTTTTGCCACCGATCGTGGCATCGGCCAGTGCCGGGCTGGCCAGCATCAAAAGGGCAGGGATCAGGCGCATACAGATAGGATAGCACAGACCGGGGACTTGACCAAATCCCGGCGATCCGCCAAGGAACACAGCATGATTTCTATCGAGCGGCTTCACCAGATCACCCAACGGTTCCAATTCCTTGAGGCTAAAATGGCCGAGGGGAGCGGGGATATTGCCGCATTGGGCCGTGAATATGCCGAGCTACGGCCCGTGGTCGAACAGATCGAGCAATACCAACAGCTGACCTCGGACATTGCCGAGGCACAGGACATGCTGTCAGACCCCGAAATGAAGGCTCTGGCCGAAGAGGAACTGCCATCGCTGAAGGCCCGCCTGCCCGAGGCCGAGCAAGCCCTGCAACTGGCGCTGCTGCCCAAGGATGCCGCCGACGCCCGTCCCGCGATGATCGAGATCCGCCCCGGCACAGGCGGGGACGAGGCCGCGCTGTTCGCCGGCGATCTGCTGCGGATGTATCAGCGCTATGCGGAAACGCACGGCTGGAGCTTTGACATTCTGGACATGCAGGAAACCGAACTGGGCGGCATCAAGGAAGTCACCGCGCATATCAAAGGCGAGGGCGTCTTTGCCCGGCTGAAATTCGAAAGCGGCGTGCACCGGGTGCAGCGCGTCCCCGAAACCGAAAGCGGCGGGCGCATTCATACCTCGGCCGCCACCGTCGCCGTCCTGCCCGAGGCCGAGGACGTGGACATCCAGATCAACCCCGCCGATTTGCGGATCGACACGATGCGCAGCTCGGGCGCGGGGGGGCAGCACGTGAACACCACGGATTCGGCGGTGCGGATCACCCATATTCCCACCGGCGTTGTGGTCACCAGTTCCGAAAAATCCCAGCACCGCAACCGCGAGATCGCGATGAATGTGCTGAAGGCGCGGCTGTATGACATGGAGCGGCAGAAGGTGCATGACGAACGCTCGGCGGATCGGAAGGCGCAGGTGGGCTCGGGCGATCGCAGCGAACGGATTCGGACCTATAATTTCCCGCAAGGCCGCATGACGGATCACCGGATCAACCTGACGCTTTATAAGCTGGATCAGGTGATGCAGGGCGATCTGGACGAAATCATCGACGCTCTGACAGCGGAACATCAGGTCGCTCTGCTGGCCGAGATGGACGGATAAATGCGCATCCAAGAGGCGCTGCGCGCTTTGGCCGAAATCTTGGCAAACGCTCAGATCGACGCCCCCGCGCGTGAGGCCCGTCTGCTGCTGGCCCACGCGATGGACGTGCCGCATGAACGGCTGGTGCTGATGGCCCATGATGATCTGGATCTGGCCATTTTCGAACGCGCGGTCAGCTATTGCTTGCGCCGCGCCGCAGGCGAGCCGACCTCAATGATCCGTGGCTATCGCGATTTCTTTGGCCGCAGGTTCAGCGTGACCGCAGAGGTTCTGGACCCGCGCCCCGAAACCGAAATTCTGGTGGCCGAGGCCCTGACGCAGAAGTTTCAAACTGTGTTGGATTTGGGCACCGGCTCGGGGTGTATCCTGATCAGCCTGCTGGCCGAACGGCCCCAGGCCACCGGGATCGGCGGCGATCTGAGCGAGGCGGCTTTGAAAGTGGCCGAGGGAAACGCGCGCGATCTGGGTGTGGCGAACCGCGCCGAATTTTTGCACAGCGATTGGTTCAGCGGCATCGCGGGCACCTTTGATTTGATCGTGTCGAATCCGCCCTACATTTCTGCCGAAGAAATGACCGAGCTGTCCGCCGAAGTACTGAACCACGACCCGCACATGGCGCTGACTCCGGGGGGGGATGGGTTGCGCCCGTACCGCATTCTGGCCCAGCAGGCGCCGGGCTACCTAGCACCGGCGGGGCGCATCCTCTTGGAAATCGGCTGGCGACAAGGCTCTCAGGTTGCACAGATTTTCTTGGATCACGACTGGCGCGACGTTCGGGTTCTGCCCGACTTGGATGGCAAAGACCGGGTGGTCACGGCAACCCGTGGCTGAAATGCACCTTTGGGAAGGTTTTTTTTACCTGATTGGGCTGAAAATGCGGTGATTCTACTTGTCACCCGGTCGGTTTAGGCTTTACTCAGGGGGTGTTGATCCGGTGGATGCGCGGTGGAACCTGCGGCGCGGTCCCGGTCAACACCAAGCCAAAATCGTTGTGATCCGGTCTGATGTTGAGAGCGCAAGAGGCGCGAAACGGGCACAACAGTTCGAATATTTTGAAGGCTGGAAATCAGGAATATGAGATCTTCGAAAAGCCGCTCGCGGTCCAAATCGAACCGCAACAATAACCGATCCGTGGGCAATATCGTCAACCGCGTGTTTGACAGCAACGGCCCCGAGGGAAAGGTGCGCGGCACGCCGCAGCAGATCATCGACAAATACAATCAGCTGGCCCGCGATGCGCAGCTGGCCAATGACCGCGTGGCCACGGAAAACTTCCAGCAGCACGCCGAACATTACCTGCGTATGCTGGCCGAGGCGCAGCGCGAGCAGGACGCCCGCCGCGAGGAACAGGAACGCCAGAACCGCGAGCGTCAGGCCGAACGTGACCGCGAGCGCGCCGCCCGTCAGGAACGCGAGGCCGCCGAGGCCGGTAAGAAAGCCGCCGCCGATAAGGGCGCGGGCGAGCAGCCGGACGTGATGGATATGGGCGATACTGGCGAAAGCGGGCTGGTGGAAACCCCCGAAAGCCAACCGGCCGAGGACGCGCCCAAACCCAAACGCACCCGCGCGTCTTCGCCGCGCAAACCGCGCGCCAAAAAGGCGGACAAAGATGCGCCCAAGGCCGAGAATGGGGATGTCACGCCGCCTCAGCAGCCACCGGCGCCCGAAGCGGCCGAGTAAGACACCGGTATTTCATCGGATCAGCGCGGGGGCTTTGCCCTCGCGTTTTTCATTTCAGGTTTTCAGAATGCGGGCCAGCGCGCAGAATTGCTCAAGCGAGACAGTCTCGGCCCGGTCCGTCGGTTTGATGCCCGCAGCGATCAGGCGATCCTCCAGATCCGGGGCAATCCCCTTGAGGGCCGCGCGCAGCATCTTGCGCCGCTGATTGAACGCTTTGGCGACCACGCGTTCCAGCGTTTTGGCATCGGCGGGGAAACGCGGCTGGGGCAGGGCAGTCAGATGCACCACGGCGGAATGCACCTTGGGCGGCGGGCTGAAAGCCTCGGGGGGCAGGTGCAGCACGATCTGCGTATCCGTGCGCCATTGCGCCAGAATCGCCAGCCGGCCATAAGCCTTGGAGCCCGGCTGCGCGACGATCCGCTGCGCCACCTCTTTTTGGAACATCAGCGTCAGGGATGACCAGAAGGGCGGCCAGTCCTTGGGCGTCAGCCAGCGCACCAGCAGCTCGGTGCCGACATTATAGGGCAGGTTCGCCGCGATGCGGATGGGCGGCGTCAGATGCGCCAGCGGGTCCACCTCCAGCGCGTCGCCGTTGATCACCTGCAAGCGGCCGGGATAGGCCTGGGCGATTTCAGCCAGAGCGGGCATACAGCGGGGGTCTTTTTCGATGGCCAGCACACGGCGCGCGCCCTCGGCCAGCAGCCCGCGGGTCAGCCCGCCGGGGCCGGGGCCGATCTCCAGCACGTCGCTTTGGGCCAGATCCCCGGCCAGCCGCGCGATTTTCGCGGTCAGGTTCAGATCCAGAAGAAAGTTCTGCCCCAGCGATTTTTTGGCCGCGATCCCATGGGTTTCAATCACTTGTCGCAGCGGAGGAAGCGTGTCGATGCCGCTCATGCGGATGCCTTTCTGGCGCGGCCCATCTGGCGAGCCAGTTTCAGCGCCTCGATCAGGGAATTGGCATCCGCAATCCCGCGCCCGGCAATGTCGAAGGCCGTGCCGTGATCGGGCGAGGTGCGGATAAACGGCAGGCCCAGCGTCACATTCACCCCGCCCGCGAAATCCAGCGTCTTGATCGGGATCAGCGCCTGATCGTGATACATGCAGATCGCCGCGTCATAGCGGGCACGGGCCGCCGGGTGGAACATCGTGTCGGCGGACAGGGGCCCCGCGATGTCCATCCCTTCGGCGCGCAGCTGATCCAGAACGGGGGTGATCAGGGTGATTTCCTCGGTGCCCATCGCGCCGCCTTCGCCAGCATGGGGGTTCAGGCCGGCAACCGCCAGACGCGGGTTCGGCAGTGCGAAATCGCGCTTCAGGGCGGCATGGGTGATACGCAGGGTTTCGCTTAGCAGCGCGGGGGTCAGCAGCTTGGGCACATCGGCGATGGCTTCGTGGATGGTGGTGGGCACGACGCGCAATTGCGAGCAGGCCAGCATCATCACCACGCGCTGAACCCGGCCCAGAGCGGCCAGATATTCGGTGTGGCCCGGATAGGCAAACCCGGCGCCGTCTTTCAGCGCCTTTTTGTGGATCGGCGCCGTGGTCAGCGCGCTTGCCTGACCCGATTGCACCAGATCCACCCCGCGCGCGATCACGTCAATCACGCCTTGCGCGTTGGCCGGATCGGGCTGTCCGGGCGTGGCGGGGGCGGCGAAACGATGCGGCAGAACGGGCAGAGCATGGGGCGCGGCCTGCGCGGCCTCGGCGGGGGTGCGGATTTCCGTAACGGGGGTGCCAGCGGGCAGATGACGCGGATCGCCGATGTAGAAAAACGGCAGATCGGCGCGCAGGCTGGCCCAGGCCTTGGCCGCGATTTCAGGGCCGACGCCTGCCGGTTCCCCGCAGCTGAGCGCGATGGGAAGGCTCATTCCTCGATGATCCGGGCGTCGGCGCGCAGCTGTTCCAGATAGCCATTGGCCAGGGCCTCGGCGCGGCGGTTGCGCAGCTGGGCGGTCAGTTCCTCGCGCGAGGCATCCTCGGTCAGGGCCGGGGTGCGCCCGCACATCATCAGCAGCATCAGCGTCTGACCGTCGTTGCGCGTCAGGGCGGTTGAAAATTCGCCCTTGTCCATTTTCGCCAGTTCTAGGGCAATGTCGCGGGGGATCTCACCGGGTTTCAGGGTGACGCGGGTCAGGTTTTCCTCGGGCTGCCCCTGGACCAGACCATAAAGATCATCGCAGGTATCGGCCTGATCCATGATCTTTTGCGCGCTGGTCAGAGCCTCGGGGGTATGCCCGCCGGCAATCCGCAGCGCCGCATATTCAATCGCCGCAATCGCCGGGGCGCGATAGGCGCTTTCCCCGACCGAGCGCATCTGGAACAGCGCCAGCGCCCCCTGAACGGGCAGAGGCTGGGTGATCTCTGCGGGTTTGAGCGCCATGATGACGGGGCGCAGCTGCGGCGGCAAGTTCGTCAACGGCATCCAGTTGATCTTGCCGCCCTGTTCGCGGGTGCGCCCGCGCGAATAGCGTTTGGCATTGGCGGCAAACCCGGCAAAAGTCTGGTCTTTCTGGATCAGCAGCGCCAGTTCCATCGCTTCATCCTCGCGGCCCTGGGGGACGGGGATGAAAATCTCGGACAGCAGCACCTGGGTAGAGCTGTTATTGGCCAGCGCGCGCTGCGCCTTGTCGATGTCCTCGTCCGTGACGGCCAGCCGCGAGGCAAACTTGGCCCGCACCACCTCGCGCCAGGCCAGGCCCGAGAACAGGAAATCCTCGAAGGTTTGCCGCGCGACGCCCTTGCTGGCCAGATAGTCCATGAATTTTTCCGGCGTCATCTTGGCCCGGCCGGCGAAATCCTTGATGCCGGCGGTGATCATTTCCTCGGTGATATTCACCCCGATGGCAAAGGCCGCATCCAGTTTCAGGCGGTCCTCGATCAGCTGTTTGCGCGCTTCCTTGGGCAGATCGCCGGGCGCGCTGAGCGCCTCCATCAGCATGATGCGCTGGTCGATCTCATAATAGGTGATCGCGCGGTCATTGACCCGGATCGCGGGGGAAAACGGGCTTTGCGCCTGGGCGGCCCCAAAGCTGGTCACAGCCAGGGCACAGGCGAAAAGAGCAAGGAAAATCCGGCGCATGGTCAATTTTGTCATCCTTTAGTTCCTACAGGTGCGGGTATAGCTGCGATCATTGCTGCCAGCGCTAAACCCCCTTAGACCCACGGTAAAGCCGAAATTCGTTGACGGATCAACAATCGTCGAACTGGTAAAGCGCCGCGACAGGGACATGTTTACCTCGATACATTCGTTCATATAGCGCAAACCCAGGGCGGCCTCGGTGGCGCGGCGGTCGGCCACATCATAGCGCCAGTTGGCCGTCCCCGACCAGTGCCGGGAAAAACGGTGATACCCGTCCAGGGACCATTCGGACACCGTGTTGGCGCGGTCCTCGTCCGCATCGGCGCCCAGCCAGACATAGGACAGCCCGAACCCCGATTTCGAGGTCTGCCAGCTGGCGCGGGCCTCGGCCTTGTGCAGATCGGCGCCGCTGCCCATCAGAGCGCGGGCGGTCAGGTTCAGCCCCTTGTCATTGCGCAGCTGCGCCGCCACCAGCAGATCCGAGCGCGTGCCCGACAGCCCCGAGGTTTGCGAGAACGCGGCGTCCTCGTCCTCGCGCAGAACCTGGCCCAGGGTCAGGGTCGAGCCCCAGCCGCTGGCCGCCGTGCGCGTCCAGTTCAGCCCGATCGCGGCCGCCGCACCGCGCGCGCGCCGGTCAGGGGCGGGGAAATGCGACAGGGACAGCAGATTGCCCTCGTCAAATTCGACGCGGGTGCTTTCGTCATTGGGAATGTCCAGCCCGTCGCCGCCAACCCAGCCCATCATCAGCACGGGCTCCACCACATGAACCGTGCCCCCCCGTCCGGTTTTCAGCCAGGGCCAGCGCAGGGTCAGCGCGGTCTGCGGGGTCAGCAGCACCTCGTTATTGATTGCGGCCACCGCGTCTTGCCGCACCGTATAGGCATCCACCGAGGCCCCGGCCATGAATTCCGCCTGAATGCCGGGCCCAAAGCTCCAGCTGCGCAGCCATTGGGCGGACATCTCGGCCCGGCTGACATCGCGCCCGTCGCCCCAGATGTCGCTGTCCGGCCCGTCCGTGGCCAGATCCGAGTAACGGTAATGCGCGTGGCTGGCCAGGTTCAGGCGCAGCTCGCCGCCCAGACGGGCCGGGAACAGCCGGCGCTCGTATTCCAGATCTCCGATGATCGTCGGGATGGTCGAGTTATCCTCGCCCTCGCGCAGCGTCTGAAAGGACACCAGAGCCGCCCGCCGGTATTCATCGCGTTTGACGCGGGTGACGGCGATCTCGCTCTTCAGGCGGTCCTTTTCGGAATACAGGTAATCCAGCAGATAGGCGCGGTCGGTCACGGCTTCGATGCCGAAGGACAGTTTGTAATCCTGTGGCAGATCGAACAGCCCGTCGGCAAAAACATAGCCGCGCTGCTCGCCCGGCAGAAGGGTGTCATCCGTCAGCGCACCTTCGAATTCGATACGCCCGGTGCGAAAGGCCTGCCGATAGCGCCATTCCAGCGTGGTGGTTTCAGCCGACAGATAAGGGGTTAGCGTCAGGTCTTTGTGATCGCCGATCTTGATGAAATAGGGGATTCGAATCCCCAGCCCCAGTTCCGAGCTTTGTTTCAACGAGGGAATCAGAAACCCGCTGGCGCGTTCCAGCGTAGGGTCGGGCAGGCGCATCCGGGGCAGCCACATCACCGGCACATCCAGCAGCCGCAACTGCGCGTTTTCGAAATAGAGCTGGCGTTCCTGCTGATCGTGGATCGTCCGCTGGGCGCGGATTTGCCAGACGGGGGGCGTGTTGGAATTGCACACCTGACACGAGGTCGCCGCCACCTTGTAAAGCTGCGTATAGCGCCCGCCGATGCGGTTGATCTGATTGGCGGCCAGCTGCACCTGCTGTTCGAACACCATGCGCGCGCCGCGCAGGATGCCGTTTTCCAGCTTGCTGTCCAACTCGCCCGAGCCCGCAAGGATCACGGTATCCTCGCCCTCGGTCAGGGTGATCGGGCCGGTGATGATCAGTTGATCCTTGGTGCGGTCATATTCGATCCGCGCGGCTTTCAGGCGGGCGTTGCCGTGCATGACCTCCACATGGCCCTGCGCGATCAGCCGGGTGCGGCCGGACAGGGACAGGCTGTCGGCCACCAGCACCGCAGGGGGGCTGGTTTCAGTCTCAGCGCCTTGCGCAGCGGCAGAAACAGGCAAGAGGGCCAGCGCGCCGATCAGGGCCAGCGCGGCCGGGGGGGCGAATTTACGGCTCATCCGTCCTCCATATGCAGAAGCAGCCCAAGCGCCAAGAGCACCGAGGCCGCAGGCGGGGCCCAGGCGGCCAACATCACGGGAATCTGTCCGTTTTCCCCCAGGATCTGCGCAAAATTGCGGATGTAATACAGGCTGAAACCCAGCATGATCGCCGTCAGCACCGCAATCCCCGTGTGCCCAAACCGCGTGTGTCGCATGGTAAAGGCCGAGGCGATCAGCACCATGGCCATCAGGAACAGCGGCCGGGCCAGCTCCATTTGCAGCCAGACGGCGTGGCGGCGGGCCGAGAACCCGGCCTCTTGCAGCTGCTGGATATAGCGCGGCAGATCCCAGACGGAAATCACGCCCGGCGTGCCGAAACTATCGCGAATCCGGTCCTGAGTCAGGGTCGAGGGCAGGCTGAGCGTGTCATGCGTCTTGGCCCCGGCCTCGGGGTTCAGACCGGCGGTCAGCGGCCAGACCTTGGCGTTCGTCAACGCCCAGGCACCGTCCAGCAGGGTGGCGCTTTCGGCCTGAATGCGGCGGAACGGCCCGCCTTCGGGCGCATAGGCCAGAAAAGTCACGTCAAACAGCGTGGTCCCGTCGGGATTGGCGCTGGCGGCGCGGATCACCGTCTGCCCCTCGCGCCCGCCTTGGCGCAGCCACAGCCCCTCAGAGCTGATCGACAGAATATCCGCGCCCTCGTTGCGATAGGATTCATACAGTTCGGAATAGCGTTTCGAGGTCGCCGCGACGATCGGATTGAACATCGCCACAGCCAGAACGCCGATCAGCGCGGCCACGGAAATCGGGGCCAGAAGGCTGCGCAGCGCCGAGCGCCCGGCCGCCCGCGTCACCACCAATTCAGACGAGCGCGCCAGCCCCAGAAACAGCGCAATCGTCGCCAGAATCATCACCAGCGGCAGGATATTGTAGATCGCCTGCGGCGTGTTCAGCAGCGTCAGCTCGACAATCTGCGGCAAGGCCACGCCCAGGGCCGAAAACCGGCTGATCTGCTCGACCAGATCAATCATGGTCATCAGCAGGAAAAACACGCCCAGAATGCCCAGAAAGATCAGTGCGAATTTGCGCGCGAAATAGAAATAGAGCGTCATGCCGGGGCCTCCGGCAGGGGGTGGGGCTTGCGGGGGCGGCGGCTGCGTCCGGCCCAGGCCAGCAGCCCGGCGGCCATCGCGATACCCGCCACCGAGGGCGCATAGGCCAGCGGCCACATGGCCGGGGTGGCCTGCACCGCATCGGCCGAGACGCCCTCGACCAGTTTCACCAGCACCAGCAGCACCAGCGCCGCCACGATCTGCCGCCAGACGCCGAAGCGCGAGAAACTGCCCACCAAGAGCGTGGCGAACCCGATCAGGGCCGCCGCCAGGCACAAGAAGGCCTGGTTGATCCTTCCGTGCGCCTCTTCGATGACGCGGCCAACGGTTTCGCCGGTTTCGGCCGCGATCCGGCCGGGAAAGCGCAGCATCTCCAGCGTGCCGGTATGGCGCACGCCGCGGGTCTGGGCCTCGGTTTTGCGGATCAGGCCGGTGATGTCATAGGAAAAATCGGTGAAATGCGTGGTAAACAGCCGGTTGCCGTCGCGGGTAAAGCTTTGCGCCATCCCGTCCAGCATCACCAGTTTGACCGCGCCATCCTGATTGGCCAGATAGGCACGGGTGGCCGTGTATGTCTGGGCGCGGTCCTCGCGGCGGCGATCCGACAGGAACACATCCTCCAGCGCGCCATCGGGGGTGATTTCACGGATGAAGAACGTCACCCCGTCAGTAGGATGCAGGAACGTGCCCTCGGTCAGCAGTTTGGCGGTGACGTTTTCGGCGATCTCGGCCTCGCGCTGCTGCATTTGGTACAGGCTGGCAGGCACCAGAAGATGCGTCAGCGCCGACATCATCAGCCCCACGATCAGCCCATAGGTGACCACCGGACGCGCCAGACGCCAGGGGCTGTAGCCCGTGGCCTGCATCACCACCAGCTCGGATTCGCTGCTCAGCCGGTTGGTCACGTAAACCGAGGCCGCAAACGCCGCCATCGGCAGCACCAGCCGGATCACATTAGGCAGGGTCAGCGCGGTGAATTCCAGGAAAACAAAGGCCGACTGCCCATCGCCAATCAGCTTATCGAACAGGCGCACGGCCCGGTTAATCCAATAAACGGACACCAGCACCAGCGAAAAGAATCCAAACAGGACCATAAGCTGAGACAGCATATATCTGTCGAATCTGGCCAAGATACCCCCCCGGGAACCACATATTGCGGTCAGTGTTACCCCAAGCGCCGCCGGGGGAAAACTGCTATCTGGTCAAGGTGGCAAGGTCACGCTAGGACTCGTGTCAGAGCAGCCAAGGAGGCCCCAAATGACGACACCCGTTTCCATCCAGTTCACCGAGACCCAGATCGACCAGATCGCCAGCTTTGCCGGACGCGTTGCCGTTGTGGTGGGCGAGGACGGAAAACTGGGGCAGGGGGGCTCGCGCGCGAACCGGCTGTCCAAGGGCGCTGTGAAACGGTTCATCGAATCCGACGCCTTCGAAAAACTGAAAGACGGCGATGTCACCACCCTGGCCTGGCCCGTCGGCATGGAGGCCGAGGCGCTGGACCTGATCAAGCTGCCCCGCCGTGCCGATGTGGAAACCGTGCGCCGGGCCGGGGCGGCGCTGGCGCGCTGCAAAGGTAAGGCCGCGCTGTTGGTTCTGGCCGGAAATCTGCAACGATCCGAGGAGCTTGCCCTGGGGATCGCCTTGCGCGCCTACAGCTTTACCGACCGCAAAAGCGCCCCCGCAGAGGATGCCGCCGGCGTGACCGTCATGTGCTCGAAACCCGAAGAGATGACAGAAAAGGCCGCCCCGAAACTGGCCGTGGCCGAGGGCGTCTTTTTCACCCGCGATCTGGTCTCTGAGCCGGCCAACTATCTGACAACCACCGAATTTGCCAACCGTCTGGAGGCCCTGACCGAACTGGGCGTCGAGGTTGAAGTGCTGGACGAGGACAAGCTGGAGGAATTGGGCATGGGCAGCCTGCTGTCCGTGGGCCAGGGCTCGGCCAGCCCGTCCAAGGTGGTGGTCATGCAATGGAAGGGCGCCGAGGGCGCGCCGCTGGCTCTGGTCGGCAAGGGCGTGGTGTTCGATACAGGCGGGATTTCGCTGAAACCGGCTGCTGGCATGGAAGACATGACCATGGATATGGGCGGCGCGGGCGTCGTGGCGGGCGTGATGAAGACGCTGGCCCTGCGCAAGGCCCCCGCTCATGTCGTGGGCCTGGTGGGGCTGGTGGAAAACATGCCCTCGGGCACGGCGACGCGTCCGGGCGACGTGGTGACCTCGATGAAGGGCGACACGATCGAGGTGATCAACACCGATGCTGAGGGGCGCCTGGTGCTGGCCGACGTGCTGTGGTACGCGCAGGAACGGTTCAATCCGACGGGGATGATCAACCTGGCCACGCTGACCGGCGCGGTGATTATCGGGCTGGGGCATGAAAATGCCGGGGTCTTCTCGAATAACGATGACATCTGCGCCGATTTCCTGAAGGCCGCCGGCCAAGAGGGCGAGGGCGCCTGGCGTCTGCCCATGGGCCAGGCCTATGACGACATGATCAAATCGGCCATCGCGGATATTAAAAACTCTGGCGGGCGGCCTGCGGGCTCGATCACCGCGGCGCAATTCCTGCGCCGTTTCGTGAAAGAGGAAACCCCCTGGATCCACCTGGATATTGCCGGGGTCGCCAGTGTGAAAGCGGACACGAAATATGCCCCCAAAGGCGCGACGGGCTGGGGCGTTCTGGCGCTGAACCGGCTGATCGCCAACCGCTTTGAGGCCTGATCCTTGGGCGCGGCCTTCTTCTATCATCTGACGCGCCGCCCGTTAGAGGCGACCCTGCCCATGCTGTTGGACAAATCGCTTCAGGCTGGTTGGAAGGTGGCCGTGCGCGGCACGGATCAGGGGCGGCTGGACTGGCTGGATCAGAAGCTCTGGCTGGGCCCCGAAGAGCAGTTCTTGCCGCATGGGCTGGCGGGGGGGGCGCATGATGCGCTTCAGCCGGTGTTGCTGACAACCGGCCCCGCCGCCAATGATCCGCAATGTGTGATGTGCGTGGACGGGGCCCGGATTTCCGCCGAAGAGGTGAACAGCTTTGAGCGCATCTGCATCCTGTTCGATGGCACGGATGAGCAGGCCGTTCAGGAGGCGCGCGTGCAGTGGAAGCTGCTGACAGACGCCGGCTGCGCGGCGCAATACTGGTCAGAAGAATCCGGAAAATGGGAAAAAAAGGCCGAATCCTAAGGGGTTGCAGGCCAAAGCTTATCTGGTCAGCGTCAGCGATTTCGGCGTGATCTCGATCCCTGAATAGCGCCGCAAATAGGACATGCCCAACAAAGAGCTGTCCATTTCGCCCCCATTCACCCAGGCGCGCACATTCTGATCAAGGATCGGCCCAACAGACACCGATTGCAGCCGCACCGGAGCCGTCCTGACCACCCCATTCGCGGTCATGGCCTCGCCCAGGAAGGTTAGCTCTTCGGGGTCCAGCCCGGATTTCAGCGCATCCTGACGGCTAAGCACAATATCCGTCGCGCCGGTGTCCACAACGAAGCGCACAGGCGTGCCGTTGATTTGCGCCGTCAGGTAAAAATGCCCGTCCGGAGAGGCGGGGATCTCAATTTGTCCATTGGAATGAATGGCTTGCCTGGGAGAGCTAATGTTGCGCACGTCCTCCCACAGGCCGATGGCCGCGATCACGCCGATGAACAGAAACACCCAGATCAGGGCCTGTTGCAGCAGCTTTGACAGGCCATTGCGGTTCTGTATGAAAAACCAGCCGCCAACGACCACCAGCAGCAAAACCAAGTAGATGATGCGCCCAAATTCCCAGCTGGTCATGCAGATGGTCCTTCGCTGTTAACCCCTGCTTCATCATATAAGAGCTTTATCGCGGTTTTCATCCTATGCGGCGAAACCAAAGGCGCGCAGCCCGTCCAGAACGAACTGCACCGCCAGCGCCGAGAGCAACATGCCCAGCAATCGGGTGACCACGCTGATGCCGGTTTTCCCCAGGGCTTTCTCTAGCCAACCTGCTGTCATGAATAGCAAAAACACGATCACCAGGACCGAGACCATAATCCCCAGAACCAGCGCAATCCCTGCATATCCCGGCTGCTGCCCGGCCAGAAGGATCATGGTGGCGATTGCTCCGGGCCCGGCGATCAGCGGAATCCCAAGGGGAAAAACAGACGGGTCATCCTGATGATCCTCGTCGTCGGCCTGATCCTCGCGCCGTTTTTCACGCCGCTGAAACAGCATGTCCAGAGCCGTAAGAAACAGCAACAATCCCCCGGCGATCCGGAAGGCGGGCATTGATATTCCGACGAAACCCAGCACCGCCTCGCCGAACACGGTGAACAGGCTGAGCACGAAAAACGCCACAATAACAGCGCGGAACGCAATGGATCTGCGCCGCTTGGAGGCCATGCCCTGGGTCAGGGCCACGAACATCGGGGTCAGGCCGATTGGGTCGATGATCACGAACAACGTGACAAAGCCGGTGATAAGGAATGCGGTGTCCATGGGGCTATGCTATCCGGGGCGCGGGTTTGGTGCCAGTCTCTGTTCTGGAATGGCTGGTTTTGGGATTAATCTTTTAAAAGCAGTGTTTTGCTGTCCATTTTTGATGCAGGATTTTAGCTGGCTTCGGCCTGCTCCAGCTTCTCCAGAGCCTCCATCCACAGCGATTCCGCGCGGGCCATGGCCTCTTGCAACTCGGCGTATTTCTTTTGCAGGGGGACGGCCTGATCCTTCTTTGTGGTGAAAAGTTCAGGATCGTTCAGCAGGGTTTGCAGCTTGTCTTCCATCTGCGAGAGTTTTTCGACCCGGTCCTCGCATTTGCGCACTTCGGCGCGCAGGGTCAGAAGCTGATCGCGCCCGGCGCGTTTGGGCGCGGCCGGCTTGCTGGCCGGTTTGGGGGGCGCGTCCGATTGCAGCAGCATCCGGCGATATTCGGACAGGTCTTCGTCATAGGGTTTGACGGTGCCGCCGCTGACCAGCCACAGCCGGTCGGCGACCATCGACAAAAGGTGCATGTCGTGGCTGACCAGCACGACGGCGCCGGAATAGGCGTTCAGCGCCTCCATCAGGGCCTCGCGGGATTCGATGTCCAGGTGGTTGGTCGGCTCATCCAGGATCAGCAGATGCGGCGCGGGCAGGGTGGCCAGCAGCAGCGACAGGCGCGCCTTTTGACCGCCCGACAGGCGGCCGACCTCGGTTTCGGCTTGCTCGGCCATCAGGCCAAACCCGGCCAGACGGGCGCGCAGCTTGGCCGGGGTCTGGTCGGGCAACTCGCGCTGGATATGTTGCAGGGGCGTTTCATCGACGTGCAGCTCGTCCACCTGATGCTGGGCGAAAAACCCGATGCGCAGTTTGGAGGAACGCGAGATCCGCCCCTCCATCACCGGCAGGCGGTCGGACAGCAGCTTGGCCAGCGTGGATTTGCCCTGACCGTTCTTACCCAGCAGGGCGATGCGGTCGTCCTGATCAATGCGCAGGTTCAGACGCTTCAGAATGGGCGTGTCGCCATAGCCCACCACCGCGCCCTCGGCCGAGATGATGGGGGGCGACAGCTCTTCGGGTTCGGGAAAGGAAAAAACGGTGCGGGCGGCATCCTCGGGGGCGCGGATCACGTCCATTTTCTCCAGCATCTTCACGCGCGATTGCGCCTGTTTGGCCTTGGTCGCCTTGGCCTTGAACCGATCCACAAAGGATTGCAGATGGGCGCGGCGGGCCTCTTGTTTCTTGGCCTGGGCGGCCTGCACGGCGCGCTGCTCGGCGCGTTGGCGTACGAACTGGTCATAGGGGCCGGTGTAATAGGTGAGCTTGTGGTTCTCCAGATGCAGGATCGCGCCGACCGCGCGGTTCAGGAGTTCCCGGTCATGGCTGACGATGATCACGGTATGCGGATATTTGGCCAGATAGTTTTCCAGCCACAGCGCACCTTCGAGATCCAGATAGTTGGTGGGTTCGTCCAAGAGCAGGTAATCGGGCTGCGAAAACAGCACGGCGGCCAGGGCCACGCGCATCCGCCAGCCCCCGGAAAAGGCGCTGCACGGCATTTTCTGTTCGTCCGCGTCAAACCCCAGCCCCCGCAGGATCGAGGAGGCCCGCGCCTCGGCTGACCAGGCGTCGATGTCGGCCAGACGGGTCTGGATGTCCGCAATGCGGGTGGGGTCGGTGGCGGTCTCGGATTCGGCCATCAGGGCGGCGCGTTCGGTATCGGCGGCCAGAACCGTGTCCAGCAAGGAAACCTCGTTGCCCGGCACTTCCTGCGCGACGCCGCCGATACGGGCGCGGGCCGGGATTTGGATGGACCCGCTGTCCAGATGCAGATCGCCCCGGATCAGCTTGAACAAGGTGGTTTTGCCCGCGCCATTACGGCCGATCAGGCCCACCTTATGGCCGGTGGGAATGGTGGCGCTGGCCCCTTCGAAAATGGGGCGGCCCTCGATGGAATAGTGCAGGTCGTCGATCCGTAGCATGGCCCCGCAGTGGACCAGCGCCGGGGGGCTTGTCAATGTCGGAATGCAGGGGGGCAGGAAAGCTCTTTATCCCTTGGCAACTGCGTGCTAGAGGCGGGCCAGGATTAAACTCATTGAAAACAGGAGCGCGCCCGATGGCCATCCAACGCACCTTCTCGATCATCAAGCCCGATGCAACCGCCCGCAACCTGACCGGCGCAATCAACGCCAAGCTGGAAGCCGCTGGCCTGCGCATCGTCGCCCAGAAACGCATCCACCTGACCAAAGCGCAGGCCGGCGTGTTCTACGAAGTGCACAAAGAGCGCCCGTTCTACGACGAGCTGTGCGAATTCATGGCCTCGGCCCCGATCGTCGTTCAGGTTCTGGAAGGCGAAGACGCCATTTTGAAAAACCGCGAAGTCATGGGCGCCACCAACCCGGCCGAAGCCGCCGAAGGCACCATCCGCAAGGAATTCGCCCTGTCGCTGGGCGAAAATTCGATCCACGGGTCGGACGCACCGGAAACCGCCGCGGTTGAAATCGCGTATTTCTTCTCGGGTCTGGAGCTGGTGGGCTAAGCCTTCCGTTCGATCACACCGATCTCATCAAGGGCCGCTTCGAGTTTCGAGCGGCCCTTTTTGCTGTCTGGCTTATGGGCGGCTTTCAGCGCGTCGAATTTGGCGCGCAGGGCATCCTTTTCCGCGCCCTGGCAATCGTTCCACGGACGGCCCTGAAGCCCCATGACCAGCGCGTAATAGCCGATGAAATGCGGTTTGGTGCCGTGCGCCATCAGCCGGGCATAGGCCGCATCGGCCCCCATTTCACGCAGCTGTTCGGCGCAGTGAATCCCCGCCCGTGCAAAGGACGCATCCGAGGCGGGGCCCAGATTACGGATCGAAGAGACAGGGGTGCTCATGCCTCGCAGGCTATCGCGCGGGGGCGCGTCTGTCATCCCGAATAGCGCCTAGATGCTGGCGAAATCGGTAAAGATCGGTTTGGCCTGCTGCGTATCCTGCGCCGGCTGGGGGGCAGGTTTGGGGGCGGGCGGCCGAGAGGTTTGCTGCTGTGCCATTTGGAGGGCTCCTTTCGTCTGTTTTCACACACCGGGCTGCCGGAGAGGCTCCGGCAGCGGCACTGGTTACGGGATCAACCCTACCGCAGGATTTGGACATGCGCAGGGTCCGCCAGTGACGGGAAATGGGCTGAATTAAGGCTGTTTCATTGGGGCAGCCGGGATTCAGGCGGGCCAGACGGGGGCGGAAATAAAGTCATGGGAAAGTCCTTGGTCAAAGAATACCCAAGGACGATAGGGCGATCACAGCGGCGCGGTAAAGGGAAGGAATTCCAGACCCGCGCCGGATTGCCGACAGATGGGCAAAAAAGCGCCGGCAAAGGTGGGCTTTGCCGGCGCTGAAGCGCTGATCGCAGCGCTTAGGCCGAAATCAGCACGTCTCCGAATTCTTCGCGCAGTTTGTTTTTCAAAACCTTACCAGTGCCCCCAATGGGCAGCGCATCCACGAAGATCACCTTGTCCGGGGTCTGCCATTTGGCGATTTTGCCGTCGTAGAAAGCAATCAGCGCGTCCTCGGTGATGGTGGCGCCTTCGTGCCGCAGGGCAATCAGGACGGGGCGTTCATCCCATTTCTCGTGCCGGGCTGCAATAGCAGCGGCATTGGCAATGTCGGGATGGGCGATGGCGATGTTTTCCAGCTCGACCGTGGAAATCCATTCGCCGCCCGATTTGATGATGTCCTTCGAGCGGTCACGGATGATCATATACCCGTTGGGGTCGATCGTGGCCACATCGCCGGTGTCAAACCAGCCATCCATGGTCAGCGCCGATTTTTCCTGCATGAAATAGGTATCCACGATCCAGTGGCCGCGGATTTGCAGCTCGCCCTGGGTGGCACCGTCGTGCGGCAGCACATGGCCTTCGTCGTCGATGATGCGCAGCTCTACGCCAAAGGGAGGACGGCCCTGGCCTTCGCGGATTTTGTACTGTTCGTCCTCGGGCAGGGCATCGTGCTTTTTCAGCAGGGTGTTCACCGTGCCCAGCGGGCTGGTTTCGGTCATGCCCCAGGCGTGCATTACCTCGACCCCGTATTTTTCGCGGAAAGCGCGGATCATCGAGGGCGGGCAGGCCGAGCCGCCGATGACCGTGCGCTCCAGGCTTTCGGCTTGCGATCCCAGTTTCTCCAGTGCCTGCAACAGGCCCATCCAGATTGTCGGCACGCCCAGGGCCAGGGTCACGCCCTCGGCGTCGATCAGCTTGGCCAGGCTTTCGCCGTCCAGGTTCGGCCCCGGCAGCACCAGTTTGCACCCGGCCGCAGGCGCCATATAGGGCACGCCCCAGGCGTTGACGTGGAACATCGGCACCACGGGCATGACGCTATCGCGAGACGAGATATTCAGCGTGTCGGGCTGGTTGCCGCCCAAGGAATGCAGCACGGTCGAACGGTGCGAATACAGAACGCCTTTGGGATGGCCCGTCGTTCCCGAGGTATAGCACAGCGAAGAGGGGCTGTTTTCATCCACATGCGGCCATTCATAGGCATCGTTGCCCTCGGCGATCAGTTCTTCATAGAACATCAGACCGGGCAGCATCGCGGCGGCCTCGTCATCGCGCGGGCCCATCAGAACGATATGTTTGACGGTTTTCAGATGCGCGCCCAGCTTGGCCACGATCGGCAGGAAGGTGCGGTCCAGAAACAGCACCCGATCCGAGGCATCGTTGATGATATAGACCAGCTGTTCGGGGAAAAGACGCGGGTTGATCGTGTGGCAGACCATGCCGCCGCCTGCCGCGCCAAAGTAGATTTCCAAATGGCGTTGATTGTTCCAGGCGATGGTGGCGACGCGGTCGCCTTTCTCGATCCCGCGGTTTTCCAGGGCCGAGGCCAGCTTGCGCGCGCGCAGCTCGGTATCGGCCCAACTGGTGCGCTGAATGGTGCCGTCGGTTTCAACGGACACGACCTCGCCATCGGCGTGATAGCGGGCGGCATGAGAAATCAAAGAGCTGATCGTCAGCTCCTGGCGCATCATTTGACCAAGCATAAGGGTCCTCCTCTGAACGCGCGGGGCAGGGGCGCCCGCGCCGGTCTGCATTCCGCTGTGTACTGAAGCGGGCGGTGTGGATTGTCTAGTTGACGTTAGGGCTCTGACGGTGGAACGGTGCGTCATTCCCAATGGGACGCAGCGTAAAATTGCGGGCTCAGGTCAGGATCGGAGTGATCAGCGAAAACAGTTCGGCCTGGGATGAGATCTTGCACCGCCGGTACAGTTGTTTGCGGAACACTTTGACCGTCTGCGCGCTGATATTCAGGCGCAGGCTGATCGACATGGTGCTGTGTCCGCGCAGGATCAGCAGAGCGGTTTCGCATTGCCGGGGGCTGAGATGAATATCGTGCTGGCTGGCCAGGCGTGCGCGGACCCGCGTCACCAGCGAGTCGTCGGTATAATCCCCGCTGGCGCTCAGGTTCTGCCACTGTTTTCGGATCAGGCTACAGACGATTGCGCTTAAATTTTGGGCAGTGCGCATGTCTGCGGCAGAAAACATCCGGCGCGAACTGGCATCCCGCCCCAGGCACACATGCACCGAGACCCCCCGCGCGGGATAGGCGACATAGGCGATCTCATCTATCAGGGTCGTGCGGGCATAATACTTGGCGAAATACTCGTTTCGTTTGAACTGATCGGGGGCGAAATCACGCAGCCTGTACAGGCCCTCGGGCTCTTGCATCACGTGCAGTTCGTGGAAAGGGTCCAGAAGGTAAGCAAATGATAAATAATCACTTTCCAGTTTTTCATGGACATGGCTGACCTTCGCGTGGTGAAAAAATATCTCGGGCTGGCGGGTTTGGAAAAAGGCCAGGATGGTCACGTTATCGACCTCGAAACACTGGCCCAGCCATTGGTACAGATGCGCGGTGAAACCATCCTCGCCAAGCGCTGAGATTGCAGCGCCCAGATGAGCCTCGGCAGAGATTTGCGGATCGGTCATCATACCCCCTTGGGGGTATATACCCCCCGATTTGGATGAATTTAATCGATTCATAAAGCTCCAGGGGTATATCTCAAGAGGCAAATATGACCGCACCAACAATCGCCATCGACGTGGACCGCGTGGTGAAAAATTACGGCACCTTCACCGCGCTGCACGGGGTGTCGCTGGACATCAGGGATGGCGAGTTCTTTACCCTGCTGGGGCCGTCGGGATGCGGCAAGACCACGCTTTTGCGCTGCATCGCCGGGTTCGAGGACGTCACCGATGGCGCTATTCGTCTGCACGGCGAAGACATCGCCCCGCTGCCGCCGAACAAACGGCCGGTCAACACGGTTTTCCAGCATTACGCTCTGTTCCCGCATATGAGCGTGCTGGAAAATGTCAGCTTTGGCCTGTTGCGGCGGGGCTGGTCCAGAATGGATGCCGAAGGGCGCGCCAAAGAGGTGCTGGAACTGGTCCATCTGAAAGAGTTCATGCAGCGCAAGCCGGCGCAGATGTCCGGTGGGCAGCAGCAGCGCGTCGCGCTGGCGCGGGCGATCGCGCCCAATCCAAAGGTGCTGCTGCTGGACGAGCCTCTGTCGGCGCTGGATCTGAAATTGCGCCAGGCCGTGCGGATCGAGCTGAAGCAGATCCAGCGCGAAACCGGCATCGCCTTTGTCTTTGTCACCCATGATCAGGAAGAGGCGCTGACGATGTCCGACCGGATCGCCGTCATGTCTGCGGGCCATGTGCAACAGGTCGGCTCTCCGCGCGAGATATACGAGGCCCCCAAGAACCGCTTTGTCGCCGATTTCATTGGGGAAACGAACCTGATCGAGGTCGAGGTGCGGGCGCTCTCGGAGGGGCGGGCACAAGTGATTTTGCCGGGGGGCGCGCTGGCGGATTGTCCGGCGGTGGACGGGGCCGCGCTGGGGGTGGGGCATGTCTCGGTCCGGCCCGAGCGGCTGACCGTCGCGCCCGCAGACCAGGGCGCGCTGCGTGCCAGGGTAAGCAATCACATCTATCTGGGCACCGATGTGCAGCTGCATGTCGAATTGCCCGGCGGGCAGGCCTTGATGGTGCGGGTGCAGAACTCGGGCAGTGCCGGAATGCCCGGCATCGGCGACACGATCGGCCTGAATCTGGAGGCAGATGCCGCGCGTCTGTTGGCGGACTGATGGCCGGGGCCGCGCCCGCAGGCGCCTCGAAATCCGCGATTTACAAGGGGCAGGGGCCCCGCCTTTTGCTGCCGGCCTGGGTCTTCATCGGGATTTTCCTGGTGCTGCCGGTGCTGATGATGGCGGTCTATTCCTTCCTGACCAAGGAATTCCGCGGCGGTGTCATCTGGGAATTCAGCCTGGCCGCCTATGACCAGTTTTTCCTGGACCGGGGCCTTTTCGGAGACGAGCCGCCGGTCATCGAGTGGACCTATATCGGGATCTTCTGGCGCTCGATCTGGCAGGCGGGGCTGGCGACGGTTCTGTGCCTGATCATCGGCTTTCCCACCGCCTGGTTCATCGCCACGCGTCCCGAAAAATCCCGCGCGATCTGGCTGTTTTTGATCACCATTCCCTATTGGGTGAACCTGCTGATCCGAACCGTTTCCATGAAGTTCCTGATCCGCGACACCGGGCCGTTCAATGAATTCCTGCTGTGGACGGGCGCGATCTCCGAGCCCCTGTCGCTGATCAACACCAATTTCGCGGTGCAGCTGGGGCTGTTTTATTCCTACCTGCCGTTCATGGTGTTGCCGGTCTATGCGGCGGTCGAGCGGTATAACTTTGCCCTGTCCGAGGCTGCGGCCGATCTTTATGCCGACAACTGGACGACGCTGCGGCTGATCATTCTGCCGGTGGTGAAACCGGGGATCGTGGCGGGCTGCATTCTGGTTTTTGTGCCCTCGCTGGGGGCGTTTTTGGCACCGGATCTGCTGGGCGGGGCAAAGACCTTCATGATCGGCTCGCTGATCGAAGAGCAGTTCAAAGGCGCGGCGGGCAACTGGCCCTTTGGGGCAGCGGCGGCGATGATCTTGCTGTCTATCGTCATGGTGGTGCTGCTGATCCATGCGCGCGCCCAATCCAAGGGGGACGCATGATGGCCAGACCCATTGATCTGCGCCGGTTCGCCGGCTTTCGTTTCCTGACCCTTCTGTGCCTGTTCCTGCTTTATGCGCCCCTGGTGATCGTGGCGGTCTACAGCTTCAATGACAGTACCTCGATCACGCGCTGGGGCGGGTTTTCGCTGCGCTGGTACGCCGAGGTCTTTACCGGCCCCGAGGCCCCAAAGTTCCGCAACGCGGCGATCAATTCCTTTGTGATTGCCATTGCCGCCGCCAGCTGCGCGATGATGATCGCCACCGCAGCCGCCGTTGCGATGAACCGCGCGGGCCGGTTCCGGGGCAAAACCGCCAGCCTGGCGCTGATCAACCTGCCGCTGATGGTGCCCGAGATCGTCACCGCCGTGGCGTCCCTGGTGTTTTTCATCACCATTGGGTTCAAATCCGGGCTGCTGACGATTTTCGTCGCGCATCTGGTGTTCTGTATCCCCTTTGCCTATCTGCCGATCGCCGCGCGGATGCAATCGGTGCCGGACATGTACGAGCAGGCGGCGATGGATCTTTATGCCTCGAAATGGGAGGCCTTCCGCCTGATCCTGCTGCCGTTGATGATGCCGGGGATCCTGTCGGGGTTCTTGTTGGCCTTCATCATTTCGCTGGACGATTTTCTGATCACGAATTTTGTCAAAGGGGCCGGGGTGGAAACCTTGCCCACGGCGATTTTCGGATCAGTCAAACAGGGCATCAAGCCCAACATCATGGCCATATCCACTCTCCTCCTTGGGGTGTCGGCCGTCTTTGTCACGCTTTCCTGGTTCATCGGGCGAGCGGGCCAATCCAAAAACTAACCACAACAGCGGAGACCTGACATGAAACATCTGATGACTGCATCCATCCTGGCCCTGGGCGTTGCCACCGGCGCGCAGGCCGAGGGCAAACTGTCGCTTTACCACTGGTTCGAATACATCCCCCAAGAGCTGCTGGATAAATTCGCCGCCGAATATGATGTCGAGGTGACGATGGACACCTTTGACAGCAACGAGGCGCTGCTGGCCTCGCTGAAGGCGGGGAAACTGGGCAGCTATGACGTGGCCGTGCCCGGCGACTATATGGTCAAGATCATGGCCGATCAGGGTATGCTGGACACGTTCGAGCCCAGCGAGCTGGCCAATTTCGCCAATATCGAGGACAAATGGGTGGATGTGGATTTCGATCCGGGCCGCAAATCCTCGATCCCGTATCAGTGGGGCTCGACCTCGTTTTCCGTCAATACCGAAACCTATGGCGGCCCGCTGGACAGCCTGTCTTTGATCTTTGAACCCCCGGCCGAGCTGAAGGGCAAGATCAACGTGCTGGACACCGCTGGCGAGACCCTGACCCTGGCCTCGCTCTATCTGGGGATCCCGCAATGTTCGGGGGATCGCGAGCAACTGAAGGCGCTGAACGCGCTGGTGCAATCGTCCAAGGAGGACTGGGCCTCGTTCGGCTCGGACGTGGCCAAGGACGTGTTGGTGTCGGGCGATGCGGCGGCCGGCATGATCTGGTCGGGCTTTTCGGCCAAGGCCCGCTCCGAGGGGGCGCCCATCGAATATGTCTTTCCCAAAGAGGGCATGATCGTCTGGATGGACAATGTGGTGCTGCTAAAGGACGCGCCGAACCGCGAAAACGCGTTGAAATTCATGGACTTCCTGCTAGAGCCTGAAAACGCGGCGGCGGTGACGAACTATGCGCAATACACCGCTGGCGTGAAGGGTGTGGGCCCGCTGCTGGATCCGGCTGTGGCCAACTCGCCTGAATCCAACCCGCCCGCAGATGCCAAGGGTGTCTTTGTCGAGGCCTGCCCCGAAGAGGTGCAGGTGCTCTATGATGCCATCTGGACCAATCTGAAAAAGTGAGCCTGACACTGGCCATATACCAGGGGCCGCCCAGCCAGGGCGACCCCAAGGCGGCGCTGCTGCGGCTGGGCACGAAACTGCGCGCGGCGGCGGCGGGCGGGGCCGATATGCTGGTGGTGCCCGAACTGTACCTGCCCGGCTATAATCAGCCCGATCTGCATGGAACGCTGGCGCAGCCGATGGGCGGGCCCTGGTTTCAGTCCCTGTCCCAGCTGGCGCAGGCGGCAAAATGCGGGCTGACCGTGGGCTGGGCCGAACGGGACGGGCAGGCCGTCTATAACGCGGCCACGGCCTTTGATGCGGGCGGGCAGATGCTGGGGCATTACCGCAAGATCCAGCTGTTCGGCCCGATGGAGGCCGCCAGTTTCCGGCCCGGCGCGGCCTATTGCCTGTTCGATCTGAACGGGCTGAAGACGGCGCTGCTGATCTGCTATGACGTTGAATTTGCACATCATGTGCGGGCGCTGGCGCAGCGGGGCGCGCAGGTGATCCTGGTGCCGACGGCCAATCCGGCCGGGTTCGAGCATGTCTCGCGCCTGCTGGTGCCTGCGCGGGCGGCCGAAATGGGGCTGACCATCGCCTATGCCAATTACTGCAACGCCGAGGACGGGCTGCGCTTTGCCGGGCAGTCGGTGATCGCGGGGCCGGACGGGCAGGCCCTGGCGCAGGCAGGCACGGCCGAGGCTCTGCTGATCTCTTCTTTGCGGGCGCCGCTGGCCCCGCAGCTTATTCCAACCCAACTTTCTGACTATCGAAAGGTCTGACCTATGTCTCTTGATCTCGATCTGACCACCGATGCGGTGCTGACGGCTGACACGCATCTGGTGCAATCCTTTGCCGACCTGAACGCGCTGAAACAGAATGGCGCGCGGACTGTCATCGTCGGGGCCCAGGGCGCCCATGTGACCGACAGCGACGGCAATCAGCTGATCGACGGGATCGGCGGGCTGTGGTGCGTGAACGTGGGCCATGGCCGCTCCGAAATCATCGACGCCATCACCGAGCAGCTGAACACGCTGGATTATTACTCGACCTTCTACAATTTCACCCATCCCACCGCCGCCGCTTTGGCCGCCAAGCTGGCCGAGCTGGCACCGGGGCATCTGAATGCGGTGCATTTCGGCAATTCGGGCTCGGTGGCCAATGACAGCGCGATCCGGATTTTGCATCATTACTATAACCGTCTGGGCCAGCCGCAGAAGAAACTGATCCTCAGCCGCGAGGGGGCCTATCATGGCTCGACCCATCTGGCGATCGCGATGACCACGCCGGCCTATTCCGATGGCTGGGACAAGGCCGAGGGGCTGGTGCACCATCTGAAATGCCCGCATTACTGGCGCAATGGCGACGGGATGACCGAGGCCGAGTTCCTGACGTCCCTGCTGGAGGATGCCAAGACGCGGATCGAAGCCCTGGGGGCGGAAAATATCGCCTGTTTCATCGCCGAGCCGGTCATGGGCGCGGGCGGTGTCATTGTTCCGCCCGAGGGGTATCACGCGCAGATGGCCGCGCTGTGCCGCAGCTATGACATCAAATATATCGCCGATGAGGTGGTGACCGCCTTTGGCCGGCTGGGGCATTTCTTTGCCTCTCAGGATGTGTTCGGGATGCAGCCCGATATCATCACCACGGCCAAGGGGCTGACCTCGGGGTATCAGCCGCTGTCGGCGACGATCCTGAGCGATGAGATTCACGAGGTGATCTCGGATCCGGGGGGGACGTTCCTGCATGGGATGACCTATTCGGGGCATCCGGCGGGCTCGGCTGCGGCGCTGGCCAATATCGCGCTGATGGAGCGCGACGCCCTCCCTGAACGCGTGCGCAGCACCGGCAAGCGGTTTGAGAATAACCTCAAGGCCCTGGCCGATCTGGAACTGGTGGGCGAGGTGCGCGGCAGCCACTTCATGATCGGGATCGAGTTCGTGCGCAACAAAGACACCAAAGAGCCCTTCGACCCCGAAGAACAGGTGGGTCTGAAAGTGGCGCAGGCCGCGCAGGCACGGGGGCTGATCGCCCGGCCCCTGGGCAATATCCTGATCCTGTCGCCCACGCTGATCATGACCGAACAGATGATCGACGACACCGCCGCCATTCTGCGCGAGAGTATCACCGAAGTTCAGAGCAGCCTCTGACAGCAGACGAAAGACACAGCAATGACGACTGAAAAAACCGATGTTCTGGTGATCGGCGCCGGGCAGGCCGGAATCGCCATGAGCGAGCATCTGGGCAAGGCCGGACTGTCCCATCTGGTGCTGGAAAAGGATCGGATCGCAGAGCGCTGGCGCTCGCAGCGCTGGGATTCGCTGGTGGCCAACGGGCCGGCCTGGCATGATCGCTTTCCGGGGATGGCGTTCGACGCCCACGAGGATGCCTTTGTCCCCAAAGAGGGGGTGGCCGACTACATGGTGGCCTATGCGCAGATGCTGAATGCGCCGATCCGCACCGGGGTTGCGGTGACGCGGCTGCGCGGCAATCCGGATGGGCCGGGCTTTGTGGCCACCACCTCGGAGGGAACGATCGAGGCGCGCTATGTGGTGTCGGCGACGGGCCCGTTTCAAAAGCCCCTGATGCCGCCAATCGTCCCGCAGGGGGCGGGGGTGATGCAGATGCACTCGGTCCAGTATCGCAATCCCGATCAGCTGCCGCAGGGCGCTGTGCTGGTGGTGGGGGCTGGCTCTTCGGGGGTGCAGATCGCCGCGGAATTGAACGAGTCCGGGCGCAAAACCTATCTGTCTGTCGGCCCGCATGACCGCCCGCCGCGCCGCTACCGGGGACGCGATTTCGTGTGGTGGCTGGGGGTGCTGAACCTGTGGGATGCAGAGTTCACTCCGGGCACGGAACATACCACCATCGCCGTGACCGGGGCTGACGGGGGGTACACCATTGATTTCAGGCAATTGGCGGAAAAAGGCGTCACCCTTCTGGGCCGGACCGAGGCCTGCGAAAACGGTGTTCTGCGCCTTGCCGATGATCTGGGCACGAATGTGCGCGCGGGGGATGCGAACTATCTGGCGACGCTGCGGATGGCCGATGACTATGCGGCGCGCAACGGGCTGGACCTGCCCCCCGAACCCGCAGCCCACGAACTGGGCGAAGATCCGGCCTGTATGCGCGATCCGATCCTGGCGCTGGATCTGCAAGAGGCCGGGATTTCCACGATCATCTGGGCCACGGGCTTTGGCTTTGATTATGACTGGTTGCAGGTGGATGCGCTGGATGCGGCGGGCAAGCCGATGCACAAACGCGGGGTGTCCAGCGCGCCGGGGCTCTATTTTCTGGGGCTGCCCTGGCAATCGCGGCGCGGATCCTCGTTTATCTGGGGGGTGTGGCACGATGCCAAATTCATCGCCGATCACATCGCCAAACAAGAGGGCTATCTGGCTTATCGGGGCGCGGCCCTGCGGCTGACGGACAGCAAAGGAAAGACCTGACCATGACCCACACAAGATTGCGGAAATTCAACACCAAGGACACCTATCCCGAACAGAACCTGGATAATGATCTGGCTCAGGCGGTGATTGCGCGCGGGGCGACGGTGTTTTTGCGCGGGCAGTGCCCTCAGGATCTGGATACGGCGCAGAATATCACCAGCGCCGATCCGATCGAGCAGACCCACAAGGTGATGCAGAACATCCGCCAGCTGATCACCGAAGCGGGCGGCGAGATGGCGCATCTGTGCAAGGTGGTGGTCTACATCACCGACGTGCGGAACCGCGAGGCCGTCTATCGGACAATGGGCGAATATATCAAGGGGATTCACCCGGTTTCCACGGGGCTGTGCGTGACGGCTCTGGCCCGGCCCGAATGGCTGGTGGAAATCGACGCAACCTTTGTGATCCCCGACTAAGGAGGCGATCATGACCTTTTCAATCGTGGCGCGCTGCGCCCAAAGCGGGCAGTTCGGGGTGGCGATTGCCTCGTCCTCGCCGGCGGTGGCGGCGCGCTGTGCCTTTGCGCAGGCGGGCGTGGGCGCGGTGGCCAGCCAGAACGTGACGAACCCGGCCCTGGGCCCGCTGATGCTAAAGGCTCTGGCCGCGGGGAAGGGGGCGCAGGCGGCGGTTGACGCGGCCGTGGCGCAGGATGTTGCCCCCGATTATCGCCAGCTGTTGGCGGTGGATGGTGCGGGGCAAACAGCGATCCATTCGGGCGCGCAGGCCTTGGGGATTTGGACCTCGGCGCGCGGGACGGACTGTGCCTCGGGGGGGAATTTGCTGGCCAATGACGGGGTGCCGGCAGCCATCGTTTCGGGGTTCGAGGCCGCAACGGGCGCTTTGGGCGATCGGTTGATTGCCGCGATGCTGGCCGGGCTGGCCGCAGGGGGCGAGGCAGGCCCGGTTCATTCGGCGGGTCTGTTGATCGCGGACCGTCAGGCCTGGCCCTATGCCGAGCTGCGCTGCGACTGGACCGAAGAGTGCCCGATCTCTGCCATCGCCACCGCCTGGCAGGTCTACAAGCCCCAGGCAGCGGATTACGTGACCCGCGCCCTGCGCCCCGATGCGGCGCCCTCTTATGGTGTTCCGGGGGATGAATAGGACTGTAACATGCTGACACATAAAGAATATATTGTGCGCGCTCAGGCGCTGGAGTTCCGCTCGGGCATCTGGATCGACGGGGATTTCGGCCCCGCTGCCAATGGTGCGACATTTGACACGGTGAATCCGGCCACAGGGCAGGTGCTGACGCAGGTCGCGCGTGGCGGGGCGGCGGATATTGACCGGGCCGTGGCCTCGGGGCGGGCCGCGTTCGAGGATGGGCGCTGGTCTGGCAAAACCCCCGGCGAGCGCAAAGACGTGCTGCTGAAACTGGCCGGGCTGATCCGCGAAAACCTGACCGAGCTGGCCTTGCTGGACACGCTGGACATGGGCAAGCCGATCTCAGAAACGGTGACTGTGGATGTGCCCGGTGCGGCCCATTTCTTTCAATGGCACGCCGAGGCGATTGACAAACTCTATGACGAGCTTGCCCCGACGGGCGGGCGCGATATTGCGATGATCCGGCGCGTGCCTTTGGGGGTGGTCGGGGCCGTGGTGCCCTGGAATTTTCCTTTGGATATGGCCACCTGGAAACTGGCCCCGGCGCTGGCTGCGGGCAATTCGGTGGTGCTCAAACCGGCCGAACAATCGCCCCTTTCGGCGCTGCGCCTGGCCCAGCTGGCCCAAGAGGCCGGCCTGCCCGACGGGGTGCTGAACGTGGTTCCCGGCTATGGCGAGGACGCGGGCCAGGCACTGGGGCGCCATATGGATGTGGATTGCCTGGTCTTCACCGGCTCGACCGCGGTGGGCAAGCTGTTCCAGCGCTATGCGGGCGAAAGCAACATGAAACAGGTCTGGCTGGAGACCGGCGGCAAAAGCCCCAATCTGATCTTCCCCGATGCCGATCTGGAAAAGGCGGCGGATATGGCGGCCTTTGGGATCTTCTTTAACCAAGGCGAGGTCTGCTCGGCCAACTCGCGCCTGCTGGTGCATCGCGATGTTGCAGAGCAGTTCGTGCAGATGCTGGTGACGCGGGCCCAGGCCATCGTGCAGGGCGATCCTCTGGATCCGGCAACGACGATGGGCGCGATGGTGGATGCCGATCACGCCGCGCGGGTCGAGCGCTTCTTGACCGCTGGCAAAGCCGAGGCCAGGCTGGCCACGGGCGGCGCACGGCTGACCCTGGGCGGCAGCGATGCCTTCATTCAGCCGACGATTTTCACCGATGTGCCCGCAGATGCCCTGATCGCGCGGGACGAGATTTTCGGCCCCGTTCTGGCAGTCCAGAGCTTTGCCGATACCGATCAGGCGGTGGCCATGGCCAATGACAGTATCTACGGGCTGGCGGCCTCGGTCTGGACCTCGGATCTAAGCCGCGCGATGGATGTGGCGGACCGGCTGCACGCCGGGACGGTTTCGGTGAACACGGTGGATGCGCTGTCGGCGATGACGCCCTTTGGCGGGATGAAACAGTCCGGATTTGGCCGTGACCTGTCGCTGCATTCCTTTGACAAATACACCGCGCTGAAAACGATCTGGGTGAAATACTAGGGGTGTTTTGGCGGAAAGGTGGTAGGCCCGGCAGGATTTGAACCCGCAACCAAAGCGTTATGAGCGCTCTGCTCTAACCGTTGAGCTACAGGCCCGCCTGACCGTTGAATAGGACGCGGCGGGGCACCCGTCAAGCAGGCTTGCGGCGCGGGGTTCTGAATGCCGCCATCACCTTTGAAATGTGATGCTGAACCGGAAACTATAGCTGGGTTTTGTCAGGCCCTGTGGCGCTTTGGCAAAGCGGCCGCTGCGTTGCACGGCGTTTAATGCGGCCTGGTCATAGGCCGCCACGCCCGAGGATTTGGTGATCCGGACCGATTGCAATTGCCCCGAGGGCGCCAGTTTGATCCGCAGATGAACCCGGCCTCCGCCTGCGGCTGTCCGGGGGGCGCGTTTCTTGCGTTCGATACGCGCGCGGATTTTTCCGCCCCATTGCGCGATCAGCTTGCTTTCCTGTCCCTTGCCCAGGGATTTGCTGGGCCCGCCGGTGCCGGACTGGCCGGACGCCCCCGTGCCCGCCGCGCGTTGCCCGGAAACGGCGGGTTTTTGGGTGTTTTGCCTGGGTTTGGGGGGGGCGGCGGTTCGGGGTGCCTTGGGGGCGGGTTTGGCCTTGGGGGCGATGGCTTTGGGCGTTGGGGCTGCTGGTCTGGGGGCCGCTGGGCGCGTGTCCATTTGCGGCGCGCTATCATCAGAGGCGCGAAACGCAGGAGCGGCCCGATCGCGCAGGCGCGGCTGGGGGGCGATCTGCGCACGCGGCCGCGGGGTATCGGGGATGATGATGGGCTGGTGCAGGCTCTGCCGGGGTTCGGAATGTTCCGGCGGTTTGGTCCAGGCGGCGACGATGTCGTCAATCTCTGCCGGGGCGCCCCGCAGGGTGACAAATGCCGCCCCCGCGTCCCCGCCGGCATCCCCACCTGCGGGCGGGCTGAGCATTCCCGCCGCCAGATGCAGCCCAAGCGCCACCCCCACAAAGGCCAGAAACTCAAGCAGCCGGATCATTCTTTGGCCACGACGATTTCAACGCTGTTGACCCCCAGTTGCGTCAGTTGCCGCATCACCTGGGCCAGCCGGTCTCCGTCCAGCCGGGCGTCAATGCGGATTTTCAGGGGGGCAGGCACGTCCGGCAGCGCGGCCAGAGCCTGCATGGCGGCCGGGCCGGTGTGCTCCAGAAATTGCATGGTGCCGTCTTGGCCCAGATACAGCACGGCGGGCGCGTCCTGCGGGGTGGGCTTGGCCGCGCTGCTGGCAACGGGGGTGTCGATTTCAAACGGATCGGGCTGCGAGATTTGGGCGGTCATCAGGAAAAACACCAGCAACAGGAACACAACATTGATCATCGGAACGATGGATTCAGCACGAGGCTTTCGGTGGGCGGGGCGGAAATCCATCTGTCACTCCACCAAGATCAAAGAGCTAAACCCGGCGTCGCGCAGCATCTGGGCGGTGGTGACAATCTGCTGCACCGTCGCGCCCCCTGTGCTGCGCAGGATAACAGTTTCCTCAGGCGATTGCACCAGCGCGTTCAGATCGGCCAGCAACTGCGGCGCGCTGCGGTCAATTCCGTTCAGTCGCAGGCCGACGGGCAGAATATCCACCAGACGCGGTTTGCCGGAGACATCGGCCCCGCCGTTGGCCAGCGGCAGGGGCAGGACGGTTTCGACCCCGAACCGCGAGGCCAGCATGAAGAACACCAGCAGCAAGAACACCACGTCGATCATCGGGGTCAGGCTGGGTTTGCGCCTGTATGCACGGGGCGAGGTGAACTGCATGGGCTACTCTGCGGCCAGGGGCTCCTGAGGGGGGGCGGTGTCGGGCTGGCTGACAAAGATCCGCACAGCGGCGTCTTCGACATCGCGGCGCATCCGGTCGATCACGGCCTCGAACCAGGTCAGCGCGGCCGAGGCGGGAATGGCCACGGCCATGCCTGCGGCGGTGGTCAGCAGCGCCTCCCATATGCCGCCGGCCAGCATCGCCGGGTCGGCGCGGGCTCCGCTTTGCTGAAGCGCCTGAAAGGCCGCGATCATGCCCAGCACGGTTCCCAGCAGCCCCAGAAGCGGCGCGATTGTGGCGATCAGTTCAAGCGCGCGCAGGCCGGTGGCGGCCTCGGCCAGTTCATGCTTGGCCACGCGGGTGGTCTCTTCTCGGGCGGCGGCCTCGGGGCGGGTCTGACGGGCGGTGATGGCGGCTGCCACCACGCGCGAGCGCAGGCCCCGGCGGCCCTGCACGATGGCCAGCGCGGCCCCGGCGTCGCCGGATTCCCAGGCGGCCACCGCCCTGAAGGCCTTGCCCCGCGCCCAGGCACCGATCAGCGCCAGCCGCCAGGTTTTCCACAAGATCAGAGCCACCGTCAAAACCGACAGAACGGCGATGGCCCAGATCGAGGGCCCACCATCGCGCAAAAAGGCCGCGGCCCGGTTTGTATCGCTCGCACCTTCCGTCCACGCCGTCGTTGCGGCCTGCGTCATATGGGGCGGCTCGGTTGCGGGGGGCAGAAGCGGCGCAGGAGCGGCGCTCTGAGCCGAGGGACCGGGGGCGTTCTGCGCCTGCACGCCCGCTGCCAGCCCCGTCATCAGGGCCAGCCCAAGGATCATGCAGACAATCCTGACCGTCTGTCGCGCGCTTTTGCCCAGAGCCTTCACACCCGTTCTCCAATCTCCGTAGGTTTCAGGACGCCCGGTTTCGGCGCGCGGCGGGGTCAGCATCCGCAGGGATGCGATAGGATTTCGGGCGTTGGGCCCAATGCAGCTGGCCGGTTTGCTAAACCTGAGCACCAATCTTGTCAAGATTTCCACGGTTTTGACCATGGTTGAGGGCAGGGGGCAAACTGGTGCCGATACGCGCGGCCGGGCCCGGAAATTTCGCTTACTCTGTGGGCAGGGCGGCGCCTTTTGAGCGGCTATTTAATGTGCATTGCAAGTACAGGTATTTTTACGCTCAATTTAAGGATATGCTGAAATGGCACTTACAACTTAGACATTAGCACACACGAGACGCATATGGGGAAAGAGGAGGAGCTTCCCTGCGTCGGACGAAGGGGGCTGCCGCGTGAGCGGCGCAAACGCCCAGGCGCAGGCCTTGGGCTGGCGGTGATTCTTGCTGCGCTTTTCTGGGGGTTTTTACTTGTATTAATTGTTTGATTTCCTATCGGCCCAGGACCAGATCGGCCCGAAGGCCGCCCAGTGCCTCACTTTCTCCGAGACGCAGGATCCCGCCATGAGCGCGGGCAATATCGGTGACGATGGCAAGGCCCAGGCCGACCCCACCGCCGCGGTTCTGATTGCGCGCGCTGTCCAGCCGGGCGAAGGGTTTGACCGCCTGATCGCGGGATTCCGGGGGAATGCCGGGGCCGTCATCCTCGACCCGGATTCGCAGGGATTTCTCGGTCAGGGTGACCGACACCTGAACGCGGCCGCCATAGCGCGCCCCGTTTTCGATCAGATTCGACACCGCCCGCCGGATGGCCGAGGGCCGCAAAGTGACCAGGTTCGCACCGGCCGTGCCCGTTTGCCCCATTGGCGACGTCTGCGTCAGCGACACATCCTGGCCGCTGCGCTGCGCGTCCTCGACCAGCACCCGCACCAGCGCGATGGGATCGGTGGGTTCGGGCACGCCCTCGCTGCTGCCGCGGGAAAAGGACAGGAATTCGTCCAGCATCCGCTGCATATCGTCCACGTCCTTGACCATATCCTCGACCTCGGGATCGTCCAGCAAGGACAGGCTAAGCCGCAGGCGGGTCAGCGGGGTGCGCAGGTCATGGCTGACGCCCGACAGCATCAGCGTGCGTTGTTCAATCTGCCGTTCAATCCGCGCGCGCATGTCCAGAAACGCATTGCCGGCGGCCCGGACCTCAAGCGCGCCCGAGGGTTTGTAGGGCACATTGCGCCCTTTGCCGAACGCCTCGGCCGCCGAGGCCAGCCGGGTGATGGGCCGCAGCTGATTGCGCAGGTAAATGAACGCGATCAGCGTCATCAATCCGCCAAAAAACACCATGTTTACAAACAGTTGGTGCGGATTCGAGGCCGACACCCTGCGCCGGTCCATCTGCAAGACCAACTGACCCTGGGGGACGGTCAGGAACAGCAGAACCGTATCGTCATCGGGCAGCGAAACCGAGCGCAGCTCGGGCAGCATCGCGCGGAAAAAATGCTGCACCAGAAGGCCCGACACATCAAACCAGCGCCGCATGTCGGGGGCGGCGGGGGCTGGGGTGCCGGGGGCGTAGATCGGGATTTCCAGCGGGCCGGCCAGCGGTGCCAGTCGCGCCGGAATCGCCGGCCCCGGCAGATCGGGGGGAATCGCATCCAGCAGCAGGCGCACCTCTCGTGTGGCCGATTGGGTCATCTGCCGGGTGACGCCTTCGAAATGGCGCTGGATGAACACGACCGAGATCACCAGTTGCAGCGTCACCACCGGCAGGATCAGGATCAGCGCCGCTCGGGAATAGAGCCCACGGGGCAAATAGCGTTTGAGCCACTGAAAGAACATGCGCTAAACCTAGCGGGCCAGTGACGCGAGAGGAATAGCTAGATGCTGCCACCAGATGATTTCAACCCGCCCGTTGGTATCGCCGAGGAACTGGAGCCGGGGCTGCGGCGTCTGCTAGCGCCCAATCCTTCGCCGATGACCTACCGGGGGACGAATACCTATCTGCTGGGCGAGCGCGACATCGCGGTGATTGATCCGGGCCCCGACGATCCGGTGCATTTGCAGGCGATTCTGTCGGCGTTGCATCCGGGGCAGCGGATTTCGCATATCATCGTCACCCATGCACATCTGGATCACTCGCCCCTGGCGCGGGCATTGTCGGCGCGCACCGATGCGCCGGTCTATGCCTATGGCGATTTCCTGGCCGGGCGCAGCGCCGTGATGCAGGATCTGGCCGCCGCCGGGCTGGCCGGGGGCGGCGAGGGCACGGACACCGCCTTTGCCCCCGACATCACCATCGCCGACAAAGAGCAGATCCAGGGCGATGGCTGGGCGCTGCGGGCGCTGTGGACACCGGGCCATTTCGGCAATCACCTGAGCTTTGAATGGGAGGAGGCGGTGTTCACGGGCGATCTGGTGATGGGCTGGGCCAGCTCTCTGGTGTCGCCTCCGGATGGCGATCTGACCGATTTCATGCGCTCGTGCGAGATGCTGCAAGACATCAGGGCAGATCGCTACCATGCGGGCCATGGCGCTCCGGTCCGGGCACCTTTGGAGCGCGTTTCCTGGCTGCTCGAGCACCGCCGGAGCCGCGAAACCGCGATCCTCCAGGCGCTAGAGGGCCATCGGGCTACCGCCCAGGCGCTGGCCCGCAAGATCTATACCGACACCCCAGAGGCCCTGATCCCCGCCGCAACCAGAAATGTATTCGCGCATCTGGTTGATCTGGCAGGAAAAAACATGGTGACCGCCGCCCAAGGCCTGTCCGCCAGCGCGCAGTTCCAGCTGAAATAACAAGGCGGACATTTTTTTTGCAGAAATGTCGAAAAAGGCTCTGGACGTCGGAAATTCAGCTGTCTATATACGCTCCACATTCCGGCGTAGCTCAGCGGTAGAGCAGTTGACTGTTAATCAATTGGTCGTAGGTTCGATCCCTACCGCCGGAGCCAAAATCTCTCAAAGATACCAAGAGAGTAACAAGGCCGCCCTCCGGGGCGGTTTTTGTTTTTTGCAACGATTTTGCAACATATCCGTTGTGTGACCCGACGACCTAGGGCAAAGTGGGAAGGCCGTGTATCACCCGTCAAGACGAACCCGGCACGGCAGTTAATCCTAACTGGATGTTTAGCCTTGTCGCCGTAGTGTGCCAGCAATCAGCAAGCTGGAGGTGGCTTCAGACCTACCTCGCGCCAAGCCGAACGGGCAACTAGGTATAGCGTTCCGCGCGTCCGTAGCAACAAGATACGTTGCATATTGGGCCGCGTTTATGTAGCAATTGAAGTCAAAACGTTCAGGTGAGGGACAAGAGCAATGAATGTGGAATCAGGCGACATCGAACCCGAAAAGCTCGAAAGGGTCGTCGATCCACGCAACAAGCTCAACGACCTCACCGCCAGCGAGTGGATCGCCCGCACCGTCTCCGTGATGGTACAAAAGGGGCTGGGCAAGGGCTCTAAAGATGCCCAGATCGAGAGGCAACATCCCGCGCCCTTTTCCTACCAAGATGTCGCTCGTTTCATTGAGTTTTTCACAAAGAAGGGGGAGACCGTACTCGACCCCTTTAGCGGTGTCGCTTCCACTTCGAAGGCCTGCGCTTCTATTGAGAGAAACTCGATTGGATTTGAACTCAATCCAAAATTCCATGAACTCTCTGAGCTTCGACTCGAGAGCGAAGTTCCGAAAAAACTCCTATCGAAAACTCAGCATGACATCCGACTGGGTGACGCACGCACTTTGGCGGCCGATCTTCCCGATGAATCAGTGGATTTCATCATTACGAGCCCGCCCTATTGGGGCATCCTGAACAAGATTGACCACAAGGCGAAGCAGGAGCGGCTGGCAAACGGCCTCGATCACAACTACGGCGACACGACAGCTGATCTTGCCAACGTCGAAGAATATGACGACTTCCTTGGCGAACTAGGGGCTCTTTTCGGCTCCCTGGCCCGCGTGCTGAAGCCGAAAAAGTATGCCGTAGTCATCGTTGGAGACTTCAGAAATAAAGACCAGTACTATCTTTTTCATTCTGACCTGTCGCGTGCGATAGAAGAGCACGGCCCCTACAAGCTGAAGGGCGTCACAATCATCTACCAAAAGTTCAAAAGGGTTTTCCCATACGGCTATCCTTTTGCATTCGTGCCGAACATTCATCACCAATATGCAATGATCCTCCAGAAGAAATGACACAGGCGAATCCAAAAAATGTCATCTTAAATGGCGACGTCCTCGACCAGCTTAAGAACCTGAATGACGCATCGGTAGATCTCGTGATCGCTGATCCGCCTTACGGCATCGAGAAAGACTTCGGCAAACCGGATAGCTGGCAAAGCCTTGACGATTGGAAGGACTGGTGCTGGTCTTGGTTGACTGAGTGCGAACGGATCTTAAAGTCAAATGGGAGCATTTTGCTCTATGGGATTAGCCACTACATTTGCTTCAACCAAGTCCAGCTCTACGAGCTTGGAATGCGTTACCGAAGGCAAATAATTTGGCACTATGAAAACGGCTTTTGTGGCAACCGGAATATCCGGGCGACATACGAGCCCCTTTTATGGTTCTCAAAATCTGACGACTTTTTCTTCCGTGAGATTCGTGAGCCGTACAAGAGCGCGGACCGGTTGAAATACAGCGTCAAGAAAAACGGAAAAACTTGGACTCCGAATCCAGAGGGACGTTTGGCTGGGGATGTGTGGAATATCCCAACGCTGGCTGGGCGTCGCTTTAGGGATGAGAAAGTCGGCCACCCCACGCAAAAGCCGTTGGCAATCTCCGAACGACTAGTCGATCATTTTTGCCCAAAAGATGGGCTAATCTTGATACCGTTTGCGGGTTCGGGTTCAGAGTGCGTTGCAGCCTTTGAAAAAGGCCGAGATTTCATAGGCGTCGAACTCAATGAAGAGTATTGCGCCATCGCAGAGCGGCGCCTAACAGATCGAGGTTGGTCGACAAGGAGAACTTCAGCCGAAGAATTCCGGGCCGAACTCGAGAACGGCGCCGTCGCTGTCAAATAGCTGGAAATTCCCTTCTGAATTCCGCCACATCGGCACGGTTTCATTAGCTACCAGAAAGGCTAAAGTCGCTTCCCTCGGTTTTTGGGAAAACAGAACAATCTGAACGGCATCCGAAGGGTTCACTTCGGCGGGTAGGTCAAAGTGCGCATAGCCCTTGATTTGCCCCAACGCCTTCTCAGATTGGCGGCGCTCGTCCGAAGGGCTCCCATCAAGGGTCTTAACTTCCACCAGCAATGATGTGCTTCCTTTGATCGCAAGGCAATCGAACGGGTCTTCGAAAAGCGTGTAGTTCTCCCCTTCTAATTTTTCAGCGAATTGCTTCACCACTTCATGGTGCAGCTTCGTTCTGCGTTTTCTGAGTTCAATTGCACCGGATAAATCTACCATGGACTCATCAGAATCACCCTCTTTGAATTCTGGGGTCGCCGCGATAGTTCCGCTGTCCACTTCTTTGGTGATCCGTTTCCCAGATGCCGGCGCAGATTTTTTTCGCTTTGCTTTACGCGAAACTGGCTCGATGCTGTCCTCAGCGATTTCGACGCTAGCGCTAGGATAGCTCATCCCCGACTCCCGATGGAGATCGCCAACTTGATCCGCAATGCTAGGCAAAATCTTGACTGCGTTCTTGGCCTTCGACTCGCCGACGCCAATTGCATCAATCAAAGCCTCGAAATCGAGGTCTAGCAATTCGGATATTCGCTCATATTCGGATTCAGAATCGTCGCTACTCTCAAACGCCAGCATCAGCTTGAAATTGTCGATGCCGGGATTGTCGCTAACGAGGCGAAGCAAAATCCGGTACGGATGACTTCGGTTTCCATCGGCGTCCTCTAACTCGAGCGAAAGCATCGCCTCCCGCCAAAGAGCGTTCGTCACCGTCTCGCTGTCTGCGGCAAGCAGTTCGGCACCTTTTGGTGTAACGCCAAAGGTGCCCGCTATCGGATCGTGGTCAATGAAGCCCGCCAAAACCAGAAACCTTCGCATTTCGCGGGCTGCGGTCTCAGTGCCCCTGCTAGCGCGTGGTTTCAGGGCTTCCGCCGCCAAATTTGCATCTAGGTCACCACCACCGCGAAAAGTGTAGACACCGCTCTTAGCGAGGTCAGGCCCGAAAACATCATCGCGTCCAAAATCTCGTCCGGCTCCGATGGTTTCCGAAGCAGTCCGAAGTGCCTCCGTCAGTCGATTTACGTTTGCGAACTGGTGGGGAAAATTCTTCATCAAAATAGTCTCGGCTGCTTCTCATACATGAGATTGCTACCGCGCCATCAATCCTCTAGCAACGCGTTCCTGCCGGTTTGGTTCGACAAGGGTCGGTAATGCTCTGGGCCTAGGAGAGACTGTCATGCCTCATTCACGCAGAATGCCGCCTGAGCTTTACGATCTGGGGCGGGTTTTTTGTGGGTCGTAATGGGGGAAGGGGGTGACGCGGGCGGCATAGCGTTTCAGGTGGCCGTCCATCTGGCCGACTTCGACCTGCGTGCCCTCGGCGGCATGGGCCACATCCAGACGGGCCAGCGCGATCCAGAGTCCCGTACGCGGGGATCGCATGGCCGAGCAGATCTCGCCGACCTGGGCGCGGCCCACACGGACGCAATCGCCATGGGCCACCGGGTTCTGGCCCTCGATCTCCAGCCCGACGAATTTACGCGCGGGAGTGTCCTTGCGCCGCTGTAGCGCCGCGCGCCCGACGAAATCGGCGGTTTTGGATTTCAGCGGAACGGTAAAGCCGATGCCGGCCTCGAACGGGTCGGTCTGATCGCTGAAATCATAGCCGGCGAAAACCAGCCCGGCCTCGATGCGGACCAGATCCAGCGCCTCCAGCCCCATGGGTTTCAGGCCCAGCGGCTGGCCGGCGTCCCAGATGGCGCGGAAAATGGCGTCGCCGTCCCTGGGGTGGCAGAACACCTCGTAGCCCAGCTCGCCGGTATAGCCGGTGCGCGAGATCACCACCGGAATGCCCTGAGGGCCGCCCAGACGGGCCGGGGTGAAGCGGAACCAGCCCATTTCGGACAGATCGGTGTGGTGCGGCGCGGTCCAGAACAGGCCGGTGATCAGCGCGCGCGATTTGGGGCCCTGCACGGCCAGATTGTGCATCTGATCGGTCGAGCCGCGGATCATCACGTTCAGGCCCAGGCGCGCGGCCTCTTCGCGCATCCAGGCGCCGCCCTCGTCCGAGCCGCCGATCCAGCGGAAATTCTGCGCGCCCAGCCGGAACAATGTGCCATCGTCGATCATGCCGCCATGCGGGTAACACATCGCCGAATAGACCACCTGACCGACCGCCAGCTTTTCCACGTTGCGCGTGAGGATCCAGTTCAGCAGGGCCTCGGCATCGGGGCCGGTGATCTCGAATTTGCGCAGGGCGGACAAGTCCATCATCACCACATCGTTGCGGCAGGCCCAATAGGCCTCGGTTGTGTCGCATTGCGGGAAGCTGTTGGGCAGCCAGAAACCGTTATAATCGGCGAAATACTGGGTCATCTGGGCGAAATTCTGGTGAAAGGCGCTCTCGCGGGTCATGATCGGGTCCTCATCTGGGGTCGGGCGCCAGGCCGTGGCACGCGAGAATCGTTCGGTTTCGGCATAGGTGCGCACGTGAATATCGGTCAGGTGCCAGCCATTCGCGGCCGAAGTGTCATCGGGGCAGGCCGAGCTGACGCAGACCAGATCGGTCAGCGCGCGCAGCAGCACATAATCGCCGGGGCGGGACCAGGGCTCATCCGCGATCAGCGCGCCATGTTCATCCACCGCCGTGTTGAAAAAGAAGTTCGCCGCCATCCATCCGGGCCGCGCGGGCACGCCATACTCGGCCAGCGCGCCGTTGAAATTGTCCGAACAGTTCACATGGCCCGGATAGCCGATGTCATCATAATATTTGGCATTGCAGGCCAGGGCAAAGGCATCATGCCGCCCGCAGGTGTCCTGCACCACCTCGATCAGCGGGGTCAGGTCGTGGTCAAAGTATTTCCCGTGCAGGCCGGGCATCGGATAGCTGTGGCCCTGGATGGTGCGGGTGGTGGTCACGTCCAGCGGATGGGCGATGCCCTTGTCCAGCTTGCGGGCGTCGAAACATTGAAAATCGGTGCATTGGCGGCCGTCCACATCCATGATCTGGATGAACTCGCCCGCCTTCACGCGATAGGCGCGGGCGGTGGCCGAGCCAACGCGGATGTCTTGCAGCGGGTCGGCCAGGGGCTCGGGCAGGGCAAAGCTGCCGGCCTGCCGCGCCTGCGCGCGAGTGATCAGAACGCGCAGGGGGCTGGTGGTGGTTTGCGCTTCAAAATCAGAGAGAGGGGCCGGGGCGGTGACCAGCACCCAGCCGGGCGATTGCGCGGTAAAGCTGACGCCTTCGCCGGGGCGGCTGTCAGGGGCGAACAGCCCGATCGTGCGCGCCGCGCCCACATCTATCCCGCGCCGGGCCAGCCCGCGCAGCACACGGCCTATGCCAGGCAGGCCACTGGCCAGAACCGCGCGCAGCCCGGTGCCTTGCCCATCGGCCGACCAGCCCAGAACGCCCGCATCCACGCGGCCATCGGTGTGGGCGGCCAGCATTTCGCATCGCTGGCCGCCTTCCAGATTTGTGATGGTGATCCGGTCGCCCTGTTTCAGTTCCAGCAGAGCCGCGCCGCCGCCCTGCACGGTGTGGCGTTCCTGGGTCGGAGACAGGCGAAACGCCTGAGGCCGCCGGGCAAAGGACGCGGTGGGCGCTCCGGGGCGGAACGGCAGGCCGGTGGGGTCAAGGATCAATTGGATCTCCATCGTCGTAGATAAAAAAATCCGGGGGCACATACGTCCCCCGGACCAGGGGGAGGTGTCAGTTTTTCAGATAGGCTTCCATCGAATCGTCCAGCGCGTCTTTCCACGGGGTGTGGTGCACGGGGGCCATGGTGCCGGTGATGACCGATTTGTAGGAATTGTTGCGGAAGGCCATGATGTCCTGCGCCTTGTGCCCTTTCCATTCAAAGAACGCCTCGCAGGCACCATCAATGTCAAAGCTGGGATAGTCGGTTTCGGCGACCAGTTCCTTCACGTATTCGGCCTGATATTTGATGGCGTATTTCACGTCATCGCTGGCCTCTTCGCGGGTTTCGCGTTCGGTGACATCGGCCAGCAGAGTGGCCTGATCGGAGGGCACGGTGATCCGGTCCATGATGATGTCACGCACGTACCAGGCCTGCGCGTCGAACATGTTGAAGGTGAACCACTGGTCCTGCATGCCCAGATAGAACAGTTTCGGGTTCTTGGCATAGACGACGCCCTTGTACAGGTCGGCGGTGGCCAGACGGTTGGCGGTTTTCAGGCGCAGATCGTCGGGCAGGAAGGGGAAGTAGTGCTTGTAGCCGGTGCACAGGATGATCGCGTCCACGTCCTTGGTAGAGCCGTCCTTGAAAAAGGCGGTTTTGCCCTCGACCTTCTCCAGCGCGGGTTTTTCTTCCCAGTTGTCCGGCCATTTGAACCCCATGGGGGCCGAGCGATACGAGGTGGTGATCGTCTTGGCGCCGTATTTCCAGCATTGCGAGCCGATATCCTCGGCTGAGTAGGACGCGCCCACCAGCAGCACGTCCTTGCCCTCGAATTCGCGCGCGTCGCGGAAATCATGGGCGTGGACGATGCGACCGTTGAATTGTTCGAATCCGGGGTATTCGGGCACGTTGGGCGAGGAAAAATGCCCCGAGGCCACGATCACATGATCGAATTTTTCTTTGTAAACACGGTCCTCGGTCATGTCGTGGACGGTGACTTCGAATTCTTCGGTCTCGGGCAGGTATTCCACCCAGCGAATGACCGAGGAAAACCGGATCCATTTGCGCACATCGGCCTTGATTACGCGGCCCTCGATATAATCGAACAGCACGGCGCGCGGCGGGTAGGATGCGATCTGCTTGCCGAAGTGTTCCTCGAAGGAATAGTCAGCGAATTCAAGCCCTTCCTTGGGGCCGTTCGACCACAAATAGCGGTACATCGAGCAGTGCACGGGCTCACCGTTTTCATCGACGCCGGTGCGCCAGGTGTAGTTCCACAGCCCGCCCCAGTTGGATTGTTTTTCAAAGCAGACGATCTCGGGGATGTCCGCGCCTTTCTGGGCGGCCGATTGAAAAGCGCGCAGCTGTGCCAGCCCCGAAGGGCCCGCGCCGATGACGGCGACTCGTTTTGTCATGGGTTTTCTCCGTATTGGTTTCAGTTTTTTGCGTCTTACTTTGGTATGGACCAAATTAATAAATTGGTTCCATTTGTTTGAATTTGGTTTGGTCCAAAAATTTTCTGGTGGTCAACGAATTTTCTTTAGGGGAATATCTGTTTTGCGAGTCTTTCTGGATTTTTGATCTATTCTTGGGCGAGAGGTGAAAAAATGAGCAGCATTTCCCTGGCGCAGAGATTGGCGGTGGGCGGCAGTTTGCCCCGGCTCAGTGTGCAGGAACGTGCCCCGATCCGGATCGGGGCGCTGGTGCCGATGACTGGCCCGGAAGAGCGCTGGGGGCGGCCCGGCGTGGATGGGTGTCAGCTGTGGGTGGACTGGATCAACGCACATGGCGGGATGATGCTGGATGGGCGCCGCCATCTGGTCGAACTGGTGGTGCAGGACAGCGCGCTGGGGAATGTGCAGACGCTGAGGGCCGCGCGGCAGATGGTCGAGTCGCAGCGCGTGCGTCTGATGCTGACGCTGGGCGGTGACGATATGGATCTGGCGCTGGCCTATCTGATGGACCGGCGCGTTCTGACGGCGACGCTTCTGCCAAGCGATCTGTCCCCCGATCACCCCTGTCTGATCGCTCCGGCCGAGGTGCATCCGTTCTTTGTTGTGACCGGGGTCGAGTGGCTGGCGCGGCACCGTCCGCAGGCGCGGCGGGTGGCTTTGTGCTCGCAGACCGATCGGATGGGGCTGCCCTCGCTGGCGGTTTACCGGGCGGCGTTCGGAGTGGCCGGGCAAGAGATTGTTAAGGAAGTTCTTTACGATTCCGAGGCACCGGACGCGCGCGCGATCGTGGCGCAGATGATGGCGTCCGGGGCGGATGTTCTGTGCTGGTGTTCTTCTGCGCCGCCGATGATCAAGGAGTTGACACAGGCCGCTTTTGACGCCGGATTCGCTGGCGAAATCCTGTCCTGCACCTGTGATAACTACCCAGAGCTGATCGCGCGGACCTCGGCCGATTTCATGGAGCGCGTGACCTTTCAGTTCCCCGATTTCGACGATCCGAAACTGGCCGAGGCGGATTTCTTTTTCAGCCGCCCGCGTGCTTTTTTTGACAGTTATGCCGCGCGTTTTCCCAACGACTGGACCGCCGTGAGCTGGGAATATGCAGCGATTCTAGACCTTTGGCACGATGCGGTGGAAACATCCGAAAGCCTGCAAACCGGGCCCGTCCTGGCCGCGCTTAAGCGGGGGCGGCGGATGCCGCATGTCTTTGGCCTGGCCAATTGGTGGGGCACCGAGGTGTTCGGAATCGACAACGCGCTGGTCGGGGACTGGCCGGTTGTGGCGATCCGCCAGGGGCGGGCGCGGATACAGGAATTCGGCTCGGTTCTGAACTGGCTGGAGGCCCATGCAGAGCGCCTGCAAGCAGAGCTGAGCCGCGTGGATCAGCTGTGGCATCAGCGGGTGAAACCGGATTTGGCGCAGGCTCTGGCCAAGCAGACCTCAGTTGCGCCATAGTGAATCGTTAACAGCGGGATGTAAGGAAAGCAGTGTGAAAAGCTCTGAGAATGCGTTGCGTCAGAACCCCCATGCGGTGCGGGAACAGCGGGAAAAAAACCTGGAGGTCGCCATTGGCCGTCAGGTGCGTGAGCTGCGCAAGCGTCAGCGGCTGACCGGCGCGGATCTGGCGGCGCAGACGGGGCTGTCGGTGGGGATGCTGTCAAAGATCGAGAACGGGGTGATCTCGCCCTCATTGAACACGATTTCGGTGTTGGCGCACGCGTTGAAAGTGCCCCTGGTGCAGCTGTTTTCCGGCTATGAAGAAGAGCGCGGCTGTATGCACGTCAAGGCCGGAGAGGGTGTGGAGATCGAGCGCGCGGGCACCCGTGCGGGGCATCAGTACAGCCTGCTGGGGCACATCGGATCGAACAATTCGGGTGTCGTGGTCGAGCCCTATCTGATCTCTCTGGACGATGCCTCGGACAGGTTTCCGGCGTTTCAGCACGAGGGGATCGAGCTGCTCTATATGCTGGAGGGGCGGGTCAGTTACCGGCACGGGGACAAGAGTTTCCTGCTGGAGCCGGGGGATTCCCTGCTGTTTGACGCCGACGCGCCGCACGGGCCCGAAGAGCTGATCGAACTGCCGGCCAAGTATCTGTCGGTGATCACCTATCCGCAGGCGCGCTGATCGGTTTTCATTTTGCCTGGTATTTGAACATGTCGCCCAACTGGGCGGCATTTTTGCATTCAAATTGGTTCTTTTTCCTGTGGGTAAGGAAATCTTCCAAAGAGGACAAAAACTTTCTTGATGAGAAAATAGATTTCCTTTTAGTGAGGTCTCAACGGCGCGCTGCCGCCGATTCTGACACCACGAACGGAGAACCCCATGTGTGGCATTGTAGGCCTCTTCCTGAAGAAGGATGAACTGCGCCCCCAGCTGGGCGATATGCTGACCGATATGCTGATCACCATGACGGATCGCGGCCCCGATAGCGCGGGCATCGCCATCTACGGTGACGAGGCAGACGGTTTCGTCAAAATCACCGTCCAATCGGACAGTCCCGAACAGGCCTTTGCCGAGCTGGATGGGGCGCTGACCTCGGTCATCCATGCGCCGGTGACGATGCGGGTGGTGGACACCCATGCCGTGCTGATCGTCCCCGCTGAGGTCGAAGACAAGGCTATCACCGCGCTTGAGGAAAAAGGCCTGCGGATCATGGGCTCGGGCACCTCGATGGAGATCTACAAAGAGGTCGGCCTGCCCAAGGACGTCGCCGCGCGGTTCGGCCTGCGCGATATGGGCGGCAGCCACGGCATTGGCCACACCCGCATGGCCACCGAAAGCGCCGTAACGACCATGGGCGCGCATCCGTTTTCCACCGCCGATGACCAGTGCCTGGTGCATAATGGCTCGCTCTCGAACCACAACCAGATGCGCCGCAAGCTGGCCAAAAAGGGCGTGCTCACCCGCAGCGAAAACGACACCGAGGTCGGCGCGGCCTATATCTCCAGCCGGATCGCGGATGGTGCCAGCTTGGGCGAGGCGCTGGAAGGCACGATCGAGGATCTGGACGGGTTTTTCACCTTCGTGACCGGCACAAAGAACGGCTTTGGCGTGGTGCGCGATCCCATCGCCTGCAAGCCCGCCGTCATGGCCGAAACCGAGGATTATGTCGCTTTTGCCAGCGAATACCGGGCATTTGCCGATCTTCCGGGGATTGAGGACGCGAAAGTCTGGGAACCCGAACCTGCCACCGTCTATTTCTGGGAGCGCTAAGACATGGAAACGATTGATATGGCCCAAACCCCGCTGCGCGAGCTGAATGCGGCTTTGCAGGCGCAGGCGAAATCGGGCGCCAATGCGGAATATGTGATCGAGAACCCGCGCGGCGCGCACGCGGTGGCCTGCGGGCTGGATGGGCCCTTGTCTGTCACCGTGAAGGGCTCGACCGGGTATTACTGCGCTGGCATGAACAAAGAGGCCTCCGTGACCGTCGAGGGCTCGGCTGGGCCGGGCGTTGCGGAAAACATGATGTCGGGCATCGTCACCATCGAGGGCGACGCCAGCCAATATGCCGGGGCCACGGGCCATGGCGGGCTGCTGAACATCAAGGGCAATGCGTCGTCGCGCTGCGGGATTTCCATGAAGGGGATCGACATCGTGGTGCATGGCAACATCGGGCATATGTCTGCGTTTATGGCGCAAAAGGGCAATCTGGTGGTGCTGGGCGATGCTGGCGATGCGCTGGGAGACAGCCTTTATGAGGCGCGGCTTTTTGTGCGCGGCTCGGTCAAATCCCTGGGTGCGGACTGTATCGAAAAGGACATGCGCCCCGAACATATCGCGATCCTGACCGATCTGCTGGCACGCGCCGGCGCGGATGCCAAACCCGAAGAGTTCAAGCGCTACGGCTCGGCCCGCAAGCTCTATAACTTCAACATCGACCACGCTGGCGAATACTGAGGAAAGCCCCATGGACAAGACACCCAACACGATGCCGCGGCAATCCTGGACCTTCTCGAACGAGGTGAACTCGGAAATCCGCCGGGCGGCGGCCACCGGGATTTATGACATTCGCGGCGGCGGGGCCAAACGCAAGGTGCCGCATTTCGATGACCTGCTGTTCCTGGGCGCCTCGATGAGCCGCTACCCGCTGGAAGGCTACCGTGAAAAATGCGAAACCAAGGTGACCCTGGGCACGCGTTTTGCGAAAAAGCCGATCGAGCTGGACATCCCGATCACCATTGCGGGCATGTCATTCGGTTCCTTGTCCGGCCCCGCGAAAGAGGCGCTGGGGCGGGGGGCCTCGATGGCTGGCACCTCGACCACCACGGGCGATGGCGGCATGACCGAGGAAGAGCGCGGCCACAGCGAAAAGCTGGTCTATCAATACCTGCCCAGCCGCTATGGCATGAATCCCGATGACCTGCGCCGCGCCGATGCAATCGAGGTGGTCGTGGGCCAGGGCGCGAAACCGGGCGGCGGCGGGATGCTGCTGGGCCAGAAAATCACCGAGCGTGTCGCCGGAATGCGCTGTCTGCCCGAAGGGATTGATCAGCGCTCGGCCTGTCGTCACCCCGACTGGACCGGCCCCGATGATCTGGAAATCAAGATTCTGGAACTGCGCGAGATCACCAACTGGGAAAAACCGATCTACATCAAGGTCGGCGGCGCGCGCCCCTATTACGACACCGCGCTGGCGGTCAAGGCGGGCGCGGATGTGGTTGTGCTGGATGGGATGCAGGGCGGCACGGCGGCCACGCAGGATGTGTTTATCGAACATGTCGGTCAGCCCACGCTGGCGTGTATCCGCCCGGCCGTTCAGGCGCTTCAGGATCTGGGAATGCACCGGCAGGTGCAGCTGGTTGTCTCGGGCGGGATTCGCACGGGGGCCGATGTGGCCAAGGCGCTGGCCCTGGGCGCGGATGCGGTGTCTATCGGTACGGCGGCGCTGGTTGCCCTGGGTGACAATGACCCCAAATGGGAGACCGAGTATCAGAAACTGGGCAGCACCACCGGCGCCTATGATGACTGGCACGAGGGGCGCGATCCGGCGGGTATCACCACGCAGGATCCCGATCTGATGGCCCGTCTGGACCCGGTCGAGGCCGGCCGCCGTCTGCGCAACTATCTGAATGTGCTGACGCTGGAATGCCAGACTCTGGCGCGGGCCTGCGGCCACAATCACGTCCACAACCTGGAGCCCGAGGACCTGTGCGCCCTGACCATGGAGGCCGCCGCGATGGCTCAGGTTCCGCTGGCGGGCACCAACTGGTACCCCGGAAAATCCGGTTTCTAAACGCCAATCCGGGGGGCCACAGGCCCCCCGCAACCCACAGGGAATAGGGTAGACAAATGAGCAAACTTGCCAAATTCGCCGAGGACAATGGCGTTAAATATTTCATGATTTCCTACACCGATCTGTTCGGCGGACAGCGGGCCAAACTGGTGCCCGCCACCGCCATTGCAGATATGGAAGAAGACGGTGCGGGCTTTGCCGGTTTCGCCACCTGGTTTGATATGACCCCCGCGCATCCGGATATGCTGGCCGTGCCGGACCCGGACGCGGTGATTCAGCTGCCGTGGAAACCCGATGTCGCCTGGGTGCCCGCCGATTGCGTGATGGAGGGCGCGCCGGTTGAACAAGCTCCGCGTAACGTATTGAAAAAGCTGATCAAAGAGGCAGCCGAGGCCGGTCTGCGCGTCAAAACCGGGATCGAGGCCGAGTTCTTCTTGCTGACCCCCGAGGGCGATAAAATCTCGGATCCCTTCGATACGGCGGAAAAACCCTGCTACGATCAGCAGGCCGTCATGCGCCGCTATGATGTGGTTGCGGAAATCTGCGATTACATGCTGGATCTGGGCTGGGGCCCCTATCAGAATGACCACGAGGACGCGAACGGCCAGTTCGAAATGAACTGGGAATTCGATGACGCGCTGGTCACCGCAGATCGGCACTCGTTCTTCAAGTTCATGGTCAAATCGGTGGCCGAAAAACACGGGTTGCGCGCCACCTTCATGCCCAAACCCGTCGAGGGGCTGACGGGCAATGGCTGCCACGCGCATATCTCGGTCTGGGATCTGGACGGTAAGGTCAACGCCTTTGCCGGAGACGCGGGCGGCCAGATCGGCGAGGTCGGCCTGTCCGATCAGGGCGGTTATTTCCTGGGCGGCATCATGAAACACGCCGAGGCCCTGGCCGCGATCACCAACCCCACCGTCAACAGCTACAAGCGGATCAACGCGCCGCGCACCATGTCGGGCGCGACATGGGCGCCCAACACCGTCACCTGGACCGGCAATAACCGCACCCACATGGTGCGCGTGCCCGGCCCCGGCCGGTTCGAGCTGCGCCTGCCCGATGGTGCCGTGAACCCTTATCTGTTGCAGGCCGTGATCATCGCGGCGGGCTTGTCTGGGATTGGGTCCAAAGCCGATCCCGGCCCGCGCTATGACATCGACATGTATGCCGAAGGCCACACCATCAAGGACGCGCCGAAACTGCCGCTGAACATGCTGGACGCAATCCGCGCCTATGATGCGGATGCCGAGCTGAAGGCCAAATTGGGCGACAGTTTTTCGGCCTCATTCGTGAAGATGAAACACCAGGAATGGAACGCGTTCGTGTCGCATTTTTCCCGGTGGGAAAAGGAAAACACGCTGGACATCTGATCGGCTGCCCGATGGCGAAATGATCCCCCCCCTAGGGTCCGGTTTTTCCGGGCCCTTTTTTGCGCAAACGGGATGGCGGCTGGCCATAGGTCTTGCGGAAACTGTCGGAAAAATGCGCCTGGCTGGCAAAGCCCGTCATCTCAGCGATTTCGGTCAGGGGCAGGTGGGTTGAGGTGACCATATTTTTCCCTGTTTCCAACCGGATACGCCGATATTCCTCCATGATAGAGCCGCCCAGGCTGGTGCGAAACTGCCGCTGCAATTGCCGCACGGACAGGCCCGAAAGATGGGCGATCTGATCCTGATCCAGCGGGTCGGCGATATGGCTTTCCATCAATTCCAGCGCCGAGGCGACGGCGCGCGGCAAACTGCCATAGCGCGCCTGAATCGAGCTTTGCTGCGGGGCGTCCGGGCTGCGGATCTCGGTTTGAATGAACCAGTCTGAAATGCGCTGCGCAAAGCTGGTGCCATGATCGCGCGCAATGATCGCATACATCATGTCCAGCGGCGCCGAGCCCCCCGCGCAGGTATAGCGATCCCGGTCAATCACGAATAATCGGCGCTCCAGAAGCCAGTCTCCGGGTAGGTTGCCAAAGTCGTCATAATGGTGCCAGTGGACGGTGAAACGGTGGTGTTGCAACAGCCCGGCGCGGGCTAGAATGACCGCTCCGCCCGAAATTCCGCCTAAGGCCGCCCCAACCCGATCCGCCTGTCTGAGCCAGGTAAACAACGCTTCATCGCGCACTTGGGCCGGTTTCCCCCCCGCGACCAGGAAAATCAGGTCAAAACCCGGTTGAATCTCATGGAATGGCCGGGTGTCGAACAGCCCTCCGACTGATGAACGCGCCTGCGGGTCAGACATCGACAAAAGCGTGATCTCATATAGGTTTTCTTGTTTGTTTTCAGATGAAAACAGGTTCGCAGCCCGCAAAGGCTCCAGCGCTGCGGCAGTCGAAAGCAGCGCGAATCCGTCCACCAGAAGAAAGGCGATTCTTTTCACTTTTCCGGGGCCCGTTTGCTGATTAGAATTTGTCCTGAATATATAATTATATGACCCAAAAAGAAAGGAAATTGCCGCAAGATCTGCGTAGAAAAGTCATGTACGCACAGGAGCGACGCGCATGAAATTTTCTGGGTTCAAAGTCGTCAAAGAGGCGCTGACCGGCCATAAGGGGTGGCAGCCGCTGTGGCGCGATCCGGCGCCCAAACCGGCCTATGACATCATCGTTATTGGCGGCGGCGGGCACGGGCTGGCGACGGCCTATTACCTGGCCAAGGAATTCGGCGCGCGCAATGTGGCCCTGCTGGAAAAGGGCTGGATCGGCTCGGGGAATGTGGGGCGGAACACGACGATCATCCGCTCGAACTATCTGCTGCCGGGCAATCAGCCCTTCTATGAATTCTCGATGAAACTGTGGGAAAATCTGGAGCAGGACACCAATTTCAACTCGATGGTCAGCCAGCGGGGGATCGTGAACCTGATCCACTCGGACGCGCAGCGCGATGCTTATCGGCGGCGCGGCAATGCGATGATGCTATCGGGCGCGGGGGCGCGGATGCTGTCGGTGCCCGAACTGCGCGACATGATGCCTTTCGTGAACTTTGATAACGCGCGCTTTCCGATCAAGGGAGGGTTGATGCAGGCGCGGGCCGGGACGGCGCGCCATGACGGGGTGGCCTGGGGCTATGCGCGCGGCGCGGACATGCGCGGCGTGGACATCATCCAAAATTGCGAGGTCACCGGATTTCGCGTTGAAAACGGCAAGGTTCTGGGCGTTGACACCTCGCGCGGGTTCATTGGCGCGGCCAAGGTCGGCGTGTCTGTCGCGGGCAATTCGGGCCGGGTGATGCAGATGGCCGGGATGCGCCTGCCAATCGAAAGCCACGCGTTGCAAGCCTTTGTTTCCGAAGGGCTTAAACTGACAATTCCGGGTGTGATCACATTCGGCGCGGGGCATTTCTATGTCAGCCAATCGGATAAGGGCGGGCTGGTATTCGGCGGCGATATCGAGGGCTACAATTCCTACGCGCAACGCGGAAATCTGCCCGTGGTCGAAGACGTGCTGGAGGGCGGAATGGCCCTGATGCCGATGATCGGGCGGGCGCGTTTGCTGCGGTCCTGGGGCGGTCTGGTGGACATGTCCATGGATGGCTCGCCGATCATTGATCGCACCGGAATCGAGGGGCTCTATTTCAACGGAGCCTGGAATTATGGCGGGTTCAAAGCGACCCCGGCGGCGGGTTTTGCCTTTGCGCATCTGCTGGCGACGGACCGGCCGCATGACACCGCGACGGGCTTTGGTTTTGACCGTTTCAATCGCGGCTATGTCATTGACGAAAAGGGCGTTGGCGCCCAACCCAACCTGCACTAGGTGACCTGATGCTGATCCCTCATCCCCTGCTTGGCCCGCGCGATGCGCAAGAGTTTACCTATCTGGGCGACGCCGCGTTGATGCTGCGCCCCGATCCCGCAGCCGAGGACGCCGAGGCGGCCTTTTGCGACTATGTGTTCCTGCGCGATAACCCGGCGGGCGTGCTGCGCGAGCTGTGGTTCCACGAACAGGGGGATCGGTCCTGGCTGGTGGTGACGCGTGACACGATTACGCATGAGATTCTGGGCGCTGAACTGGCGCGGGATATGAAACGGGAGGGCAGCCAATGACTCGTCTGGCCGCAGGTCTGATCGACCGATCCTTGCCCCTGAAATTCACCTTTAACGGTAAGCAATATCAAGGGTTTGCTGGGGATACGCTGGCCTCGGCCCTGTTGGCGAACGGGGTGCAGATGGTGGGGCGTAGTTTCAAATACCACCGTCCGCGCGGCGTGTTTTCCGCCGGCTCAGAAGAGCCAAACGCCCTGGTCGAGCTGCGCGACGGGACCCGGCAAGAGCCCAACACCCGCGCCACCGTGACCGAGCTGTTCGATGGTCTGGTGGCCCGTTCGCAAAACCACATGGGCTCGCTTGAGCGCGATCTGCTGGCGGTGAATGACCTGTTTGCGCCGTTTTTCGCGGCTGGGTTCTATTACAAGACTTTCATGTGGCCCAAGGCGTTCTGGGAGAAACTATATGAGCCCGCAATCCGGCGCGCGGCAGGGCTGGGCAGCCTGTCGATGTTGCCCGATCCGGATGAGTATGACAAAGGTTTCCTGCATTGCGATCTGCTGGTGATTGGCGGCGGGGCTGCGGGTCTGGTGGCTGCTCTGACGGCGGCGCGCGCGGGGGCTGAGGTGATCCTGGCCGATGAGGATTCCCGCTTTGGCGGGCGGCTGCTGGCCGAAAGCGATTTGCTGGATGGATTGCCCGCAACCGATTGGATTGAAACCGTTCTTCAAGAGCTGCGCAGCCTGCCAAATGTCCGTCTGATGCCCAGAACCACCGTGTTTGGCGTCTATGATCACGGGGTGTTTGGCGCGGTTGAGCGGGTCTCGGATCATCTGCCCGAGCCGGGCAATCGGGTGCGTCAGACGCTGTGGCGGATTACCTCGAAACGGGCGGTGCTGGCCGCCGGCGCGACCGAGCGCCACATTCCCTTTGCCGACAATGACCGCCCCGGCATCATGCTGTCGGGGGCGATGCGCGCCTATGCCAATCGCTGGGCGGTGGCACCTGTGCGTCAGGGGGGCGATCCGATTGCGATTTTCACCAATGGCGACGACGGCCACCGCACTGCGCTGGACCTGATGGCCAAGGGCGTGGGCGTGCTGGGCGTGATTGACGCGCGCCCCGATGCGCCGTGTTTTGGCGATTACCGGCTGTTTTCGGGCGCGATGGTGACGGGCAGCAAGGGCCGTCACGGGCTGCGCGCGATCCAGATCACTCAGGACGGCCGGTCCGAGTGGCATTCCGCCGGTGCTTTGGGTGTTGCGGGGGGGTGGAACCCGAATGTGCATCTGGCCTCGCATCACCGCGGGCGGCCGGTCTGGGATGAGCGGCTGCTTGCCTTTGTGCCCGGTCCGAACGGGCCTGCCGGGCTGATCCCGGCGGGGGCGGCTGCGGGGCAGGGCGGGGTGGCGGATGCGCTGGCCTCTGGCAGTCGGGCGGCGCTGGTTGCGTTGGCTGATCTGGACCTGAGCGCCGCGCAAATCCCGCTGCCCGAGGCGGAGAATGCGCCGCACTCTCAGGCGCCGATCTGGCACGTGCCGGGGGAAAAACGCGCTTGGGTGGATTTCCAGAACGATGTGACGGTCAAGGACATCGCCTTGGCGCACAAGGAAAATATGACCCCGGTCGAGCATCTGAAACGCTGGACCACGCTGGGGATGGCGACCGATCAGGGCAAGACCTCGAATATTTCGGCGCTGGCGGTGATGGCCGAGCTGACGGGCAAAACCATCCCCGAAACCGGCACCACGATTTTCCGCCCGCCTTATACCGGGGTCTCATTGGGGGTGCTGGGCGGCGGCGATACCGGCCCGCATTTCCGGCCCAGGCGGCTGACGCCCAGCCATCATTGGGCGCAGGCGCGGGGCGCTGAATTCGTCGAAGTCGGTCAGTGGATGCGCGCGCAATATTTCCCGCAACAGGGCGAGACCCACTGGCGTCAGTCCGTCGATCGCGAGGTTCTGGCCGTCCGCTCGGGTGTGGGGCTGTGCGATGTGACGACCCTGGGCAAAATCGACGTGCAGGGCGCGGATGCGGGGGAATTCCTGAACCGGATTTACGCCAACATGATGGGCACGCTGAAGGTGGGCAAGGTCCGCTATGGCTTGATGCTGCGCGAGGACGGGCATCTTTATGACGATGGCACCTGCGCGCGTTTGGGCGATCGGCATTATGTTGTGACCACGACCACCGCGAATGCCGGGCTGGTCTATCGCAACATGGAATTCGCGCATCAATGTCTCTGGCCCGATCTGGATGTGCAGATGATCTCGACCACGGATGCCTGGGCGCAGATCGCCGTGGCGGGGCCGAAATCGCGCGAATTGCTGACCCGGATCGTGGATGATCTGGACCTCTCGAACGCGGCGTTTCCCTTCATGTCCTGCACCGAGCTGACGATTTGCGGCGGGCTGCGGGCGCGGCTGTTCCGGATCTCGTTCTCGGGCGAGCTGGCCTATGAAATCGCCGTGCCTGCGCGCTATGGTCAGGCCCTGATGGAGCGTCTGATGCAGGCCGGAGACGATCTGGGCGTCACCCCCTACGGGACCGAGGCCCTGGCCGTTCTGCGCATCGAGAAGGGCCACGCAGCAGGGGCCGAGCTGAACGGTCAGACCACGGCCGGGATGCTGGGTCTGGGCAAGATGGTCTCGGCCAAGAAGGACAGTATCGGCGCGGTGATGTCCCGCCGCGAGGGGCTGGCGCTGGATACGCGCCGTCTGGTGGGGCTGAAGCCGGTGCAACCGGACCGCCAGATCATGGCCGGCGCGCATCTGTTCACCAAGGGCGCGGCGCAGACCATGCAGACCGATCAGGGCTGGGTGACCTCGTCCTGCTATTCCCCGCACGAGTCCAGCTATATCGCGCTTGGCTATCTGGAAAATGGCGTGGCGCGGCAGGGCGAGGTGATCGTCGCCGCCAACCCGCTGGAGGGCGAAGAGATGCAGGTGCAGGTTGTCTCGGCCCATTTCATTGACCCGGAAGGAGACCGTCTGCGTGACTGATTTGACTCCGATCACGGCCCTGGGTGGGCCTGCTGCGCGCGTCGCCAGCTTTGGCTCGGTGAGCCTGACAGAAAACACGGGGCTTGCGCTGGCCTCTTTGGCGGGGGCGGCTGACGTGGCCCCCATGGGTCTGGATTTGCCCCCGGTGGGCGGCGCGGTTTCGGCCGGGGGCTATGGTGCCTTCTGGACCGGCCCCTCGCAATGGATGATCGAGGCCGCAGGCCGGGCCGAAACCGATTTTGCCGCGGCTTTGCAGGCTCAGGCCCCGGACTGCGTGGTGACCGAACAAACCGACGGGTTCGTCTGTTTCGAGATCACAGCGCCGGGTGCAGGGTTGACCGGATTGCTGCAAAAACTGGTGAATCTGGATCCCAAAACACTTGGTCCGGGGCGCGCGGTGCGCACTGGGCTGGAACATATGACCGTCTTTCTGATCCGCCGCAGCGACACGCAGCTGGCCGTGATCGGAATGCGCAGCCTGGCGGAAACCCTGTGGCACGCCCTGTCCGTGGCCGCCCGCCGATTGGAGGATTGAAAATGACCGCAACTATCATCGACGGTAAGGCGTTTGCCTTGGATGTTCGTGGGCGCGTTGCGCAGCATGTTGCGCGGCTGAAAGAGGAAAACGCGATCACGCCGGGCCTGGCCGTGGTGCTGGTGGGCGAGGATCCTGCCAGCCAGGTTTATGTGCGCTCGAAGGGGAAAATGACCGTCGAAGTGGGCATGAATTCCTATGAGCACAAACTGCCCGCCGACACGTCCGAGGCGGATCTTCTGGCGCTGATTAACCAATTGAACACCGATTCTGAGGTACACGGGATTCTGGTGCAGCTGCCCTTGCCGGCGCATCTGAACGAGGATCTGGTGATCAACGCCATCGACCCGGCCAAGGATGTGGACGGGTTTCATATCTCGAATGTGGGGCTGCTGGGCACCGGGCAAAAGGCGATGGTGCCCTGCACGCCGCTGGGTTGCCTGATGATGCTGCGCGCGCATCATGGCAGCCTGTCGGGGCTGAACGCGGTGGTGATCGGGCGCAGCAATATCGTCGGCAAACCGATGGCGCAGCTGCTGCTGGGCGACAGCTGCACGGTGACGATCGCCCATAGCCGCACGCGCGATCTGCCCGGTGTGGTGCGGGGCGCGGACATCGTGGTGGCGGCGGTGGGCCGTCCCGAAATGGTGCCGGGCGACTGGATCAAACCGGGCGCCACGGTGATTGACGTGGGCATCAATCGGATCCCGGCTCCGGAAAAGGGCGCGGGCAAAACCCGGCTGGTGGGCGACGTGGATTTCGCCAGCTGCGCGGCGGTGGCCGGGGCGATCACCCCGGTACCCGGAGGCGTCGGCCCAATGACCATCGCCTGCCTTCTGGCCAACACCCTGACCGCCTGCTGCCGCGCCAATGGCCTGACAGAGCCAGAGGGGCTGACCG
>NZ_JBNAGJ010000009.1:2500-134323 GCF_049803795.1 Youngimonas ophiurae (nom. illeg.) | reverse complement strand
GTCAAGCGTGTGATTGACTACAACGTAAAGGTTCGCGTTAAGGCGGATGGCGGCGGAGTTGATCTTGCGAATGTAAAGATGTCGATGAACCCGTTCGACGAGATCGCGGTTGAAGAGGCGATCCGGCTGAAAGAAGCGGGCAAGGCGGACGAGATCGTCGTTGTGTCGATCGGGGTGAAACAGGCGCAGGAAACGCTGCGGACGGCTCTGGCGATGGGGGCGGACCGTGCGATTTTGGTTGTTGCGGCGGATGACGTTCACACGGATATCGAACCTCTGGCCGTTGCCAAGATTCTGAAGGCCGTGATCGACGAAGAGGCCCCCGGCCTGGTCATTGCGGGCAAGCAGGCGATCGACAACGACATGAACGCGACCGGCCAGATGCTGGCGGCGCTTTTGGGGTGGGGTCAGGCGACCTTTGCCTCTGAGGTTGGGATTGACGGCGATACGGCCGTTGTCACCCGCGAGGTGGACGGCGGTCTGCAAACGATCAGCGTGAAGCTGCCGGCGATCGTGACCGCCGATCTGCGCCTGAACGAGCCGCGCTACGCCAGCCTGCCCAACATCATGAAGGCCAAGAAGAAGCCGCTGGACGAGAAAACGGCCGCCGATTACGGCGTCGATACCGCCCCGCGTCTTGAGATCGTGAAAACTGCGGAACCTGCGGCCCGTCAGGCCGGAGAGATTGTCGGCTCGGTCGATGATCTGGTTGCGAAGCTGAAAGAAAAGGGGGTCGTGTAATGGCTGTTCTTCTCCTTGCGGAAATCTCGGGTGGGGCGCTGGCGCTGGACGCCACCGCCAAAGCTGTCACTGCCGCCACCGCCCTGGGCGATGTGACGGTTCTGGTGGCCGGGCCTGCGGGCGCGGCCGAAGAGGCCGCCACCATCGCAGGTGTGGCCAAGGTTCTGGTTGCCGATGACGCGGCCTACGCCAACGGCCTGGCCGAGCCCGTGGCCGACCTGCTGGTCAGCCTGGCAGGCAATTATGAACATATCGTTGCCCCGTCCACGGCCAGCGCAAAAAACATTCTGCCGCGGGTGGCCGCGCTGCTGGATGTGATGGTTTTGTCGGATGTGACGGCGATTGTGGACGGCGCCACGTTTGAACGCCCGGTCTATGCGGGCAACGCGGTTCAGACGGTAAAATCCAACGATTCCAAGAAGGTACTGACGGTTCGCACCTCGACTTTCGATGCGGCGGGCACTGGCGCGGCCGCCCCGGTTGAGGCAATCTCCGCCGCCGGCAACGCCGGGCTTAGCACCTGGGTCGAGGACAAGGTCGCCGAAAGCGACCGGCCGGAACTGACCTCGGCTGGCGTTGTCGTTTCGGGCGGCCGCGGTGTCGGCTCCGAGGAAAACTTCGCCCTGATCGAGGCCCTGGCCGACAAGCTGGGCGCCGCCGTCGGCGCCTCGCGCGCGGCGGTGGATTCGGGCTTTGCCCCGAACGACTGGCAAGTGGGCCAGACCGGCAAGGTCGTCGCGCCGGATCTGTATATCGCCGTCGGGATTTCCGGGGCAATTCAACACCTTGCGGGCATGAAAGACAGCAAAATCATCGTCGCCATCAACAAGGACGAAGAGGCCCCCATCTTCCAGGTCGCCGACTTCGGACTCGTCGCAGACCTCTTCGACGCATTGCCTGAAATCACTGAAAAACTGGGTTAAACCGCTTTTCAACGACTATGCAAAGGCCCGCCATCTGGTGGGCCTTTCATTTTGCGCGCAGGGAAATCGCCACGCCGCTCAGCACGATACAGGCCGCGATCAGGAACCGTAAATCGGGCCATTCGGACAGGAAAAGCGCCCCTCCTGCAATTGCAATCACCGGCACCGAAAGCTGCGCAACGGCCGCCCGCCCGCCACCCAAAACCGGCAGCAAACTGTACCAGAGCGCATAGCCCAACCCCGAGGTGATTGCCCCGGAGGAAACCGCCAAAGCCACGCCCGTCACCGATGCCTCGGCTACCTCCAGGGACACGGGGCGCAGCATCCCCAGCCCGAAACCAATGGGCGCGGCCAGTAGGAAATTAGCGGCGGTGGCCTGCAAAGCATCGCGCGCCCGTTGCCCTGCCAGCGAATAAATCCCCCAGCCCACACCGGCCAACACCATCAACCCCGTATGGAGTACCGGCATGGGCTGTGTGCCGCGCGGCCAAAGCAGCCAGACCAGCCCTCCGAAGGCAATCGCCGCCCCCAGCCAGCGCAGTGGCGGCAAGGGCTCTTGCCGGAAAACCGCCCCGGCAAACATCGTCACCTGAACCGTACCGAACAGGATCAACGCCCCCAGTCCAGCATCCAGAGCCACATAAGCGATTGAAAACCCATAAATATAGAGCAGAAGCGACAAAACCGAGATCACCCGTCCGGCCCCGCCGAACCGCAGCCCCCCTCGCAGGATCAGCGCCAGGATCGCCAGGGTCACAGCCCCCGAGGCCAGTCGGATCGAGCCGAACAGCAACGGGTCCATCCCCGCCTGTACCAGCCCCATCCGGTTCAGCACCGAATTGGCGGCAAAAGCGATCATAGTGAGGGCAGTCAGCAGCATCAGTTTCATAGCCGCATCCTGATCAGGACATGCCCAAAAGAAAAGGCCCACCGAAACCGGCGGGCCTTCACAAAATCATATGCCGGGCAGGCTTACATCATGCCGCCCATGCCGCCCATGCCGCCCATGTCGGGCATGCCGCCGGCTGCGCCGCCGTCTTTCGACGGTTTGTCGGCAACCATGGCTTCGGTGGTGATCAGCAGGCCAGCAACCGAGGCCGCGTCTTCCAGAGCGGTCCGGGTCACTTTGGCGGGGTCGATCACGCCGAACGAGAACATGTCGCCATATTCTTCGGTCTGAGCGTTGAAGCCGAATGCGCTGTCGGTCGACTCGCGGACCTTACCGGCCACAACGGCACCGTCGACACCAGCGTTTTCAGCGATCTGGCGCAGGGGCGCTTCGATGGCTTTGCGCACGATGGTGATACCAGCGTCCTGATCAGAGTTCGCACCGACCAGCCCGTCCAGGGCTTTGCCAGCCTGAACCAGAGCGACACCGCCACCGACAATCACGCCTTCCTGAACAGCAGCGCGGGTCGCGTTCAGAGCATCGTCCACACGGTCTTTGCGCTCTTTCACTTCGACTTCGGTCATGCCGCCGACCTTGATCACGGCAACACCGCCTGCCAGTTTGGCAACGCGCTCTTGCAGTTTCTCACGGTCGTAGTCCGAGGTGGTTTCCTCGATCTGGGTGCGGATCTGAGCAACACGTGCTTCGATCTCGGCTTTCTCGCCATGGCCGTCCACGATGGTGGTTTCGTCCTTGGTGATGTTGACGGTCTTGGCGGTGCCCAGCATATCCATGGTCACCGATTCCAGCTTCATGCCCAGATCTTCGCTGATGACCTGACCGCCGGTCAGGATTGCGATGTCTTGCAGCATGGCCTTACGGCGATCGCCGAAGCCCGGAGCCTTCACAGCAGCGATTTTCAGGCCGCCGCGCAGTTTGTTCACAACCAGAGTTGCCAGGGCTTCGCCCTCGACGTCCTCGGCGATGATCAGCAGGGGTTTCTGCGATTGAATGACGGTTTCCAGCAGCGGAACCATCGGCTGCAGCGACGAGAGTTTTTTCTCGTGCAGCAGGATCAGACAGTCGTCCAGCTCGGCGATCATCTTGTCGGGGTTGGTGACAAAGTAGGGCGACAGGTAGCCGCGGTCGAACTGCATGCCTTCGACGACATCGGTCTCGGTTTCCAGACCTTTGTTTTCCTCGACGGTGATCACGCCTTCGTTGCCGACTTTCTGCATGGCGTCAGCGATCTGCTGGCCGATTTCGGCTTCGCCATTGGCCGAGATGGTGCCAACCTGGGCAACTTCGGCGCTGTCTTTGACTTCGCGGGCCATGTCCTTGATCGACTGCACGACAGTGGCGGTGGCCATGTCGATGCCGCGCTTCAGGTCCATCGGGTTCAGGCCGGCTGCGACCTGCTTCAGACCTTCGCGCACGATGGCCTGGGCCAGAACGGTCGCGGTGGTGGTGCCGTCGCCGGCTTCGTCATTGGTACGCGAGGCCACTTCCTTGACCATCTGAGCGCCCATGTTTTCGAACTTGTCTTCCAGTTCGATCTCTTTTGCGACCGACACGCCATCCTTGGTGATGCGGGGCGCACCAAAGGATTTGTCCAGGACCACGTTGCGGCCTTTGGGGCCCAGGGTCACTTTTACGGCGTCAGCCAGAATGTTCACGCCGCGCAGCATTGCGTTGCGGGCATCGGTGTCAAATTTGACGTCCTTAGCAGCCATTGTGCTTGCTCCTGTTACTTAAATTCTGTCTTCGACGATCAGGACAGGATGCCCATGATGTCGGATTCTTTCATGATCAGCAGCTCTTCACCGTCGATGGTGATTTCGGTGCCGGACCATTTGCCGAACAGGATTTTATCGCCTTCTTTGACGTCCATGGCGATACGATCACCGTCCTCGTCACGGGCGCCTGCGCCAACAGCGATTACCAGGCCTTCGGCCGGTTTTTCTTTGGCGCTATCGGGAATGATCAGACCGCCGGCGGTCTTTTCGTCGCTTTCCACGCGGCGAACCAGCACGCGGTCATGAAGCGGAGTAAATGCCATCTCTGAGGCTCCTTGCTCAAAGTTTTCCTTGGCCCCCTTCTCATTAAGCGGGGCCGTTAGCACTCACCCATGTCGAGTGCTAACGGCGTATTAGCTAAGGAGGTCAGGAAAGCGAGTCAACCGGGTCCAAAGCGATTTGAGGGAAAATCCCTCGCTGCAATGCAGCTAGGAATCGCCCGTGGGCAGGGCTGCCTTTCCCGCCGGGCTAAGATCGTAAATCCCGGTGCCCACCCGTTCGAACCAGCCGTAATGGTTTGCCCGCATAAGGCGCGTGGCGTGGGGCACCTGCGCCTCTTTGGCCACCACCGCCCCTTTCGAGGCCCCGTGGCAAGACAGATATTCAGCGCAGCGCAACGCCTCTTGCCGGTAAGAGGTAACAATCCCGCGTTTGACCGCTCCGCCCTTGTTCGGATCCCCGTGGCGGCGCTCGAATTCGGCCATCAGGCGGGTTTGCCGCTTCTTGACCTTGCGCGGCTGAAACGGCGCGGGATCGTGATGCACCTGGATTTCCTGGCTGTCCGGATGCACGCTGATCACCCCCAGTCCCAGGCGTTTGCACAGGCCCAGATTGCCCTTGAACGCCCGCCAGCCCGCGCGGCCTTTCCAGCGGGGCACCGCCACATAGACCTGATCGGTCACCGCCTGTCGCGCCACCGCCTGCTGCAAAAGCGTCAGCGAAAATCCGGCCTTCAGCTCAACAATCACCGGAGCCTCGTCAGCGCGCATCGCTACCACATCCGCTGCGCCGATCTCGGCCTTGACCTCATAGCCCAATGCCTGAAAAAACCTTTTGACCGGATCGTAAAGCTCGGTTTCGGAAATCTTGGCCATATCGGTTTTTAATCCACCCCGCGCCTGTGTCCACCCCTTTGCCGCCAGTGGACGATTGGGTAACCTGCCTGCGTTACTCTAAGACCTGAGGCCCCCATGATCCGTATTCTGTTTACCCTCTTTCTGATCTGTCTTGCTCCGTTTGCGCAGGCTCGCTGCCTCGAAAAACCGGACATTTCCCCCCAAACCCTGACCCAGTTGCGCGCCAAAGCCGCCCAAGCCCCGTTTCATCGCGGCAATCTGTGGCAGGTGCAGAAAGACGGCGTAACCTCATACGTTTTCGGCACGATGCATCTGTATGATCCGCGGCACGAGACCTTGCTCGAGCGGCTGAAGCCCCTGATTGCGTCCACCGAACAGACCCTGGTTGAGATAACCAACGAGAGCCAGGCCGAAATGAAGACCTTGTTTGGGCAAAACCCGGCCCTCTACTCGATCACCGAGGGCCCCAGCCTGATGGACCGGCTGGGCCCCGAAGCCTGGGCGAAACTTGTCGAAAAGCTGCAAGGTCGTGGGATGCCTCCGTTCATGGCGGCCAAGTTTAAACCCTGGTTTCTGGGGTTTTCGATGATGCTGCCGAAATGCGCGCTGGAAGACCTGAAGGCCAAACGGTTCGGCATCGACAAGGGCATCGAAGCCACCGCCAAATCCCTGGGCAAACCCATGCAATCTCTGGATGACGTTGGCACGCTGCTGGCCCTTTTCTCAAAGGATCCACTGCCCAAGCAGGTTGAAGACATGCGCTGGAGCCTGATGCTGGATCTGCCCGAAGACCCCACCACCAGTGGCATCATTGCCTTCTATTTCCAGGAAGAGGCGCAGGTGGCCTGGGTCTATACCCTGCATTACTTCGAAACCCTGGGCCAGACCCTCTTGCCAGAGGATGCGGACAAATTGAAAGCAATCACGACCCAGCTCATGGACGAGCTGCTCATCGGGCGCAATCAGCAGTGGATGGAAACGCTGGTGCCCGAACTGTCCCGCACCCCCAGTTTCGTCGCCGTCGGGGCGCTGCATCTGCCGGGCGAATACGGCGTGCTGCGCCTGCTGGAAACGCAGGGATTTGAGGTGCAGCCGCTGGCGATGAAACTGCCCTGAAACGCGGCATTTTAGGCGCGTGACAAACCTTTTGCCCCTGCCTATAAGCCCGACAACCGCCTCTTTTTGATGAATCTAAGGAATCTCAACATGACCACCCAGGTTTTTGGCCATAAATCCCCTGATACCGACTCGACCGGCTCGCCCATCGTCTGGGCCTGGTACCTGAACGAAGTCAAAGGCGTTGCCGCCGCCCCCAAACTGCTGGGCGAGCCCAACACCGAAGCCCTGTTCGTGCTGGAACGCTGGAACCTGGACAAGCCCGAGATCATTAGCGGCGTTGAGGCCGGCGCCCCCGTGGTCATCGTGGACACCAACAACCCTGCCGAGCTGCCCGAGGGCATCAACGACGCCGACATCACCGCGATCATCGACCACCACAAACTGGTTGGCGGCCTGGAAACCAAAGGCCCGATCGACATCACCATCCGTCCGCTGGCCTGCACCGCCACCATCATGTACGATCTGATGGGCGATGACGCCGCCAAAATGCCCGACGCCATCAAAGGCGCCGCGCTTAGCTGCATCATCTCGGACACGCTGGAATTCCGCTCGCCCACCACCACCGAGCGTGACCGCGAAGTCGTCGCCGCGCTGGCCGCCGATCTGGGTGTGGACGTGGCCGCCTATGCCAGCGAAATGTTCGAAGCGAAATCCGACATCTCGGCCTTCTCGGATGCGGAACTGATCCGCATGGACAGCAAGGAATACGAAGTCGATGGCACCAAGTTCCGTGTCTCGGTTCTGGAAACCACCGCACCCAAGCTGGTGCTGGACCGCAAGGACAGCCTGATGGCCTCGTTCAAGGATGTCGCTGCCGAGGACGGCGTGGACGAAGTGCTGCTGTTTGCCGTGGACATCCTGAACGAAGAAGCCACCCTGCTGGTTCCCAACGACCTGATCAAGGGGGTGGCCGAGAAATCCTTTGGCGCGACCGTGACCGGCGACACTGTTGTGCTGCCCGGCATCATGAGCCGCAAGAAACAGATCATCCCCAACCTGAAGGTCTGATCGGGTTTCGAGAGAATGTGCGAAGGGCGTCCTGCGGGGCGCCCTTTTGCTGTGTGGGGACGCCTTCGGCGAGAGTATTTTAGGAGCAAAGAAGGTGGATTTGTGCTGCGGTGTCTTTTGGGTGTGGTAGACAGGCGGCAGATTGACATTGCCAGACCGAGAGCCGCCCCATGACCCAGATTATTTCCTCGCTTGCCCAGGTTTCGGGGCAGTATGATGCTTTGTTCGTGGATCTTTGGGGCTGTGTGCATGATGGGGTGCGGGCGATCCCCTCGGCTGTGGCAGCTTTGCAGGCTTATCGGCAATCCGGCGGGATTGTGGTGTTGGTGACCAACAGCCCCAAACCGCGCAAGGGCGTCGAGGCGCAGCTGAAACTGTTTGGTGTGCCCGAAGATGCCTGGGATACCATTGCGACCTCGGGGGATAGTGCGCGTTCTGCCATGTTCCGGGGGATTGTCGGGCAGAAGGTGTATTTCATGGGGGAATGGCACCGGGATGAGGAATTCTTTACCCCTCTCAGCCTGCTGGACGATCCGGTGGATATTGAGCGGGTCGAATTGGAACAGGCCGAGGGCATTGTCTGCTGCGGCCCGTTCGATCCTCTGGCCGATCCGTCCGATCTGCGCCCGCAGTTATTGTATGGCAAAACCAAGGGGATGAAGCTGTTGTGCGCCAACCCCGACATCGTGGTGGACCGGGGCGAGGTACGCGAATGGTGTGCGGGGGCCGTGGCGCAGCTGTATACGGAAATGGGCGGAGAGAGCCTCTATTTCGGCAAGCCCCATCCGCCGATCTATGATCTGGCGCGGCGGCGGCTGTTTGCGCTGGACCATGATATTCCCGACAGCAAGATCCTGGCCATTGGCGACGGGATTCAGACGGATGTTCGCGGGGCGATGGGTGAGGATATCGATTCATTGTTCATCAGCGGTGGTCTGGCCCGCCTGGACACCAAAACGGCCGAGCAGCCCGACCCGGAGGCCCTGAGCGCCTATCTGGAGCGCGAGATGTCCGCGCCGACGTATACCATTGGACAATTGCGTTAGGGCAGAAAGCCCTTGCGATTCTGCGGCCGCAAAGTAATAAAGTTCCAAGATTGGGCGCACCCGCGTCTATAATATTACCTGCCGAAGAATCCGAGGAGGCCTTTATGGGCGATATTCAGCGCGGAACCATCTACCTGGATGAGATCGAAATGGGCATGATGCGCTCGGTCACCAAAGAGATCACCGACAAGGACATCGAGATGTTCGCTGAGGTCTCGACCGATCATAACCCGGTGCATCTGGACGACGATTACGCCAAGGGCACCATGTTCAAAGGCCGCATCGCCCATGGGATGCTGACCGCCGGGCTGATCTCGGCCGTGATTGGCGAACAGCTGCCCGGCCATGGCACCATCTATATGGGGCAGAACCTGAAATTCATGGCGCCGGTGCGCCCTGGTGATGTGGTCACTGCCGAAGTCGCAGTGACGGCCATTGTTCCTGAAAAACGCCGCGTGACTCTGTCCACCCGCTGCCTGGTGGATGGCAAAGAGGTTCTGACCGGCGAAGCCACGGTGCTGGCCCCGGCCCGCTGATCCGATGAAATAAGCGCCGTGGCCGCAATGTCACGGCGCATCCTCGCTTGCGCAGACCGGCATTGGGCGGTACGCCTGCGCTATGCGTATCATCCGTGACTATACCTATGTGAACGACGCGGACCGGGGGGCCTCGGTCGCGATTGGCAATTTCGATGGCGTCCACACCGGGCACCAGGCGGTGATTGAGATTGCCCGCAAGGCCGGCCAGGCCATCGGCGCACCGCTGGGCGTGATGACCTTCGAGCCGCACCCGCGCCAGTATTTCGCCCCCAACGCCCCCGCCTTCCGTCTGATGAGCCGCGAGGCCAAAGCCCACCGGCTGGAAAAACTGGGGGTCCAGCAACTCTACGAGCTGAATTTCAACACCGCCCTGTCCGGGCTGACACCCGAAGATTTCGCTCGCAATGTGATCGTGGACGGGCTGGGCCTGAAACATGTGGTCGTCGGCGCGGATTTCTGTTTTGGCCGGGGCCGCAAAGGCACGGCGCAGGACTTGCAGCGTTTTGGCGATCAGATGGGCTTTGGCGTTACCATCGCGGAGCTGATCGAGGGCAACACCGGCGAGGTTTCCTCGACCGCGATCCGCCAGGCACTCAGCGATGGGCGCCCACGCGATGCAGCCACGATGCTGGGGCACTGGCACCGGATCGAGGGCAAGGTCATCGGCGGCGATCAACGCGGCCGAGAGCTGGGCTATCCCACCGCCAACATGTCCATCGACGGGCTGCACCAGCCAAAATTCGGCGTCTACGCGGTGCTGGTGGACGTGCTGGAAGGGCCGCATCAGGGCCAGTATCACGGCGCGGCCTCTTGCGGGGTTCGGCCGATGTTTGATGGCGATGTGCCCAATCTGGAAACCTTCATTTTCGACTTCAAGGGCGATCTGTATGGCACCGCCCTGTCCATCGGTCTGGTTGACTATCTGCGCCCCGAAATGAAATTCGACGGGCTGGACGGGCTGATTGCCCAAATGGATGACGACTGCGCCCGTGCGCGTGCCATTCTGTCGGCGCTATGACGCAGCTGCGGCCCAAATTCTGGGAAACCGTCCCGCTGTCCAAAATGACTCGCCCCGAGTGGGAGGCCCTGTGCGACGGTTGCGGCAAATGCTGCCTGAACAAGCTGGAGGACGAAGACACCGGCCAGGTCGCGCTGACAAATGTCGCCTGTCGCCTGCTGGACGATGACACCTGCCAGTGCACGCAATACCCCATCCGCCATCAATTCGTGCCCGAATGTATCGTGCTGAAACCCGGCAATATCGCGCAAAACCTGTATTGGATGCCCGAAACCTGCGCCTATAAGCTTTTGTGGAACGGCGCGCCGCTGGCCGCGTGGCACCCGCTTATCTCGGGTGATCCGGGCAGCGTGCACCGGGCGGGCGTGTCCATGCGCCACCGCACCGTCCCCGAATTTGAAATCCACGAAGACGACTGGGAAAACCACATCATAGAGGAGCCGACCTGATGTATTTTGCCTCGGACAATGCGGGCCCTGTGCATCCGCAGATCATGGCCGCGATGGCCGATGCAAACGCCGGTTACGCTATGGGCTATGGTGCCGATCCGCAAATGCAGGCCGTCCGCGATCAACTTCGCACGCTGTTCGAGGCCCCCGAGGCCACCGCCTATCTGGTGGCCACCGGAACGGCAGCCAATGCGCTGGCGCTGGCAACACTTTGCGCCCCCTGGCAGACGGTGTTTTGCAGCCCTACCGCTCATATCCACGAAGACGAATGCAACGCGCCCGAGTTCTACTCGGCCGGTGCCAAGCTGACCCTGACCGGCACCGAGGACAAGATCACCCCCGACGCCCTGCGCGCCACCATCGCAGCCGAGGAAACCCGCGGAGTACATGGGCCACAGCGCGGGCCCCTGTCTGTGACCCAGGTCACGGAACGCGGGCAGGTCTATTCATTGCAGGAACTACGCAGCCTGACTGCAATCGCGCGAGACTTCGGCCTGCCCACCTATCTGGACGGGGCGCGCTTTGCCAATGCGCTGGCAACGCTGGGCTGCACCCCGGCCGAGATGACCTGGAAATCGGGCATTGACGCGGTCAGCTTTGGCGGCACCAAGAACGGCTGCATGGGGGTCGAGGCCGTCATCCTGTTCGACCCGCAAAAGGCCTGGGAATTCGAACTGCGCCGCAAACGCGGGGCGCATCTGTTCTCAAAGCATCGGTATTTATCGGCGCAAATGCTGGGGTATCTACAGGATGAGCTGTGGCTGAAATGCGCGCAGGCCGCCAATGCGAATGCGGCCCATCTGGCCGAGGGGCTGGCCCGCCACCCTGACGTCAAGCTTCTCTATCCGCCGCAGGCCAACATGATTTTCGCCGAAATGCCTCGTGGGCTGCATCAGCGCCTACAGGACGCCGGCGCATCCTATTACATCACCCAAGGCACGCTGGAAGGCGCAGACCCAAGCGAGCCCCTGACCGGGCGCCTTGTCTGTGACTGGTCGCTGCAACGCGATCAGATCGACACTTTCCTGTCCGTCTTGCTGGGCTGAAACGCGACGTTTTGTAGAAAACTCCGGATCAGTGCGCCCACCTGCACAGGATGAGTGATCGGCAGCATATGGCCGCTGTCGGGCAGCACATGGTGCCGCGTGTCGGGCAATCGTCTGGCCAGCCCCTGGTTCACCAGCCCCAGAATCTTGGGCGACTGGGCCCCCTCCAGCAGCAGCGTGGGCACCGAGATGCGCTCTAACCCCCCCGAGGACAACATGCCCCCCACATCGTCATCCACCGCAGGCCCCGCAGAAATGATGGCCCCATAGCGTTTCGTCATATTGTCCCGCATGGTTTGCGGCAGGCTGTCCCAGGGCATCGCGGCATCGCCCCACATCTGATTGAACGCCCTGGTCGCGGCGGTCATGTCCCCGCGCGCGACAGCGCTAAGCTGAGGCGCGTGCAGGGCGTCGTGCTCGGCCCTGAGCCCCGGATGATCGGCAAAGGCCACCGCAAAGAAGACCGGCTCGATCAAGGTCAGAGATCGCACCAGATGCGGATGCTCGATCGCCAGACGCAAGGCAACCGTTCCGCCAAAGGAATGGCCAATCACATCCACAGGGCCCGTGGGGAAATCGGCCGCCATGCTGGTGGTAACGGCCTGTATGTCCGCCCGGTTGTCCCAGTCCGCGGACCGACCATGGCCCGGAATATCAAAGGCCGTCATGTGCAGCATATCCTGCAGCTGTGCCGCCAGCCCCGTCCACGCCCCGGAATGAGACAGCGAACAATGGATCATCAAGGCCTCGCGCGGGCCATGGCCAAAAGTCCGCCAATAGGTGGGATAGCCCCCGCGCAGGTCCTTGGGCATGTGTCAGAGCTTTCCTTGTAAATGCAGGTCCAGATCCTCGAGGCTATCCTGCCCCCAGAAATTCTGACCGCTATCAACGACATAGAAGGGCGCGCCGAACACTCCGGCTGCAATTGCCTCTTCCAGATTGCGCGCATAGGTGTCGGCGCCCTCCAGCATTCCGCTGATGGTCAGAGACGGATCGAACCCGGCGGCCTTCAGACAGTCACCAATCACCTCATCCAGCGCGATGTCCTTTTCCTCGACCCACGAGGCCCGAAGCAATCCATGCACCAGCGCCCCCATATCCCCGCCGCCCGCATTCTGAGCCGCGATGATCGCATAAGACGACGGCGCCGCATTTGTAGGCCAATGAGCAGGCTTGAAGGTCAAAGGCATCCCCAATTTACGAGCCGCACGCGGCAGGGCCTGCGCACGATAGTCAATCCGAGAGGGATGGCGCTGCCCCACTGGCGTGCCCCCGGTCCGCGGGAATGCCGCCATTAGATCAAAGGGTTTGTAGGTCATACTTGCGCCATTACGTTGTGCAATTTCCTCGGCGCGGGTGCCTGCCAGGTAGGTATACGGCGAAAGCATCGAAAAATAGTAGTCTATATGTGGCATTTGAGCCTCTCCCCCATGTGCATAGCTTTGCCTGACGGTAGCCAGATGCTATGCGGAGTCAACGTCACGAATCTGTCATCAGGCCACTTGGACCGACCACTCTGGGGAACCACTCTCATGCCCACCTTGAACGAACCTAAGCTGATTTCCGGCAACGCCAATCTGCCGCTGGCGAAATCCATCGCACGACGCATGTCCATTCATCGCGGGATGAGCCTGGGCCTGGTTGATGCGCGGGTCGAGCGCTTTAACGATCAGGAAATCTTTGTCGAAGTGTATGAAAACGTGCGCGGCGAGGACATGTTCATCATTCAGCCGACCTCGCGCCCGGCGAATGACAACCTGATGGAGCTGCTGATCATGGCCGACGCGCTGCGCCGTTCGTCCGCATCGCGCATCACCGCCGTGATCCCCTATTTCGGCTATGCCCGCCAGGATCGCCGCACCAAGGCCCGCACTCCGATTTCGGCCAAGCTGGTCGCCAACATGCTGGTCGAAGCCGGGATCGAGCGTATCCTGACGCTGGACCTGCACGCCGCGCAGATCCAGGGCTTCTTTGATATTCCGGTGGATAACCTCTATGCTTCACCGATTTTTGCGCTGGACATCCAGACGCAATTCGAAGGCAACATGGAAGACGTGATGGTTGTGTCCCCCGACGTGGGCGGCGTGGCCCGCGCGCGCGAGCTGGCCAAACGGATCAACGCCCCCCTGTCGATCGTGGACAAACGCCGCGAAAAACCCGGTGAAGTCGCCGAGATGACCGTGATCGGGGATGTCAAAGGCAAGAAATGTATCATCGTCGATGACATGTGCGACACCGCCGGCACCCTGTGCAAAGCCGCCGAAATCCTGATGGAGCACGGCGCCACCGAAGTGCATTCCTATATCTCGCATGGGGTTCTGTCGGGGCCTGCGGTCGAACGCATCACCAACTCGGTGATGAAATCGCTGGTCATTACGGATTCGATCCAGCCCACCCCGGCCGTGCTGGCCACCCCCAATATCCGCATCCTGCCCACCGCGCCGATGTTCGCGCAGGCGATCCTGAATATCTGGAACGGCACCTCGGTGTCCTCGCTGTTCGAGACCGACACGCTGGAGCCGATCTACGAAGGCCAGTTCAAAGGCTGATCCGTCGGGCCCGTTCGCTTGGCCTAGACATCCCACATATCATCGTCGCGGGCCGGCCCGATGGCCATCCAACTGGCCCTGGCCCGCGCGATCCGTGTATTCCCCCAGGTCCGGAACACGATCTCGAATCCCTTTTTCGTGATCTTTTCTGCGTCCAGATCCGCCCGGACATTGGTGGAATAATCCACATCCCACATTGATATGGACACCTGCACCGAGGGCGGCTGGGCAAAGGGGTGTTCGAACCTGACCTTCACCCGCTTTTCCCGCGTTCCCTGCTGCGTCCACATCGGGCCGCCATCGGTGAAATCTTCGAACAAATCGGTGTTGCCCTGGTCTACTGCCACCAGGCTGGCATTGAGGATCTTCATATTTCGCGCGCTTCTTTCGTAGGCCGGGCCATTGTTGCGGCCCCATCCTTGGCACGCAAGAAAAAAGGCCCCGAAAACTCGGGGCCTTTTCCAATTCCTGAATAGATCGTGTCAGATCAGAGGTTTGCCACATTCGGGTCCAGCCCGATATGCGTTCCCATGGCGACCATGTCGGCCAGCAGCTTGGCGGCGTCATCGACAGGGCCGGGCTCGTTTTCGAACACTTCCTTCGCCTTGTTCAGCGCGTCCGAGGCAGCCTTGAGCATCTCATTGAGATGCTCTTGGGTCAGCTCGCTGCGCGGGATGGCGCGTTCCGCAAGAACCGAGATGCCGTCCGCCGTGATTTCAGCGAAACCGCCGGTCACAACATATTCAGCCTCGCCTTCCGGTCCGGACACCCGCAGCACGCCGGGGCGCAGGGTGGTGATGGTCGGAGCATGGTTGGCCATGGCCGTCATGTCCCCGTCCGCACCCGGAATCTGGACCTGTTCAACCACCAGCGAAGCAAGGCTCCGCTCGGGGCTGACCAGATCGAATTGAACAGTATCAGCCATTTTGGCCCTCCTTAGGCGGCCTCAGCTGCCATCTTTTCAGCGCGGGCGATCACTTCGTCGATGCCGCCAACCATGTAGAAGGCTGCCTCGGGCAGGTGATCATATTCGCCAGCAACAACCGCTTTGAACGACGAGATCGTGTCCTCCAGCGGAACCTGAACGCCGTCCGAGCCGGTGAACACTTTGGCCACGTCGAAAGGCTGCGACAGGAAACGCTGGATTTTACGCGCACGCTGCACGGTCAGCTTATCTTCTTCGCTCAGCTCGTCCATGCCAAGGATGGCGATGATGTCTTGCAGCGACTTATAGCGCTGAAGAATGTTCTGAACGTCACGGGCCACCTGGTAGTGCTCTTCGCCGACGATCTGCGGATCCAGAATACGCGAGGACGAGTCCAGCGGGTCCACAGCCGGGTAGATCCCCAGTTCCGAAATCGCACGCGACAGAACGGTCGTTGCGTCCAGGTGCGCAAAGGTGGTTGCCGGTGCGGGGTCGGTAAGGTCATCCGCGGGCACGTAAACGGCCTGGATCGAGGTGATCGAGCCCGATTTCGTCGAGGTGATGCGTTCCTGCATCGCGCCCATGTCGGTGGCCAGGGTGGGCTGGTAACCCACAGCCGAAGGAATACGGCCCAGCAGCGCCGACACCTCGGAACCCGCCTGAGTAAAGCGGAAGATGTTGTCCACAAAGAACAGAACGTCGGTACCGGACTGGTCACGGAACTGTTCGGCCAGGGTCAGGCCGGTCAGGGCAACACGGGCACGCGCACCCGGAGGCTCGTTCATCTGGCCGTAAACCAGGGCCACCTGGCTTTCTTCCAGATTGTCGGGCTTGATCACGTTGGATTCGATCATCTCGTGGTACAGGTCGTTCCCTTCACGGGTCCGCTCACCAACACCTGCGAACACCGAGAACCCCGAGTGCACTTTGGCGATGTTGTTGATCAGCTCCATGATCAGAACGGTTTTGCCCACGCCGGCGCCGCCGAACAGACCGATCTTACCACCCTTGGAATAGGGGGCCAGCAGGTCGATCACCTTGATGCCGGTCACCAGAACTTCCGACTCGGTCGACTGTTCGTTGAATTCGGGGGCAGGCTGGTGGATCGCGCGGGTTTCGGTTGCTTCAACCGGGCCCTGTTCGTCAACGGGCTCGCCCACGACGTTCAGGATGCGGCCCAGGGTGGCGTTGCCGACGGGCACCGAGATGGGTGCGCCGGTGTCAGCCACTTCCTGACCGCGCACCAGACCTTCGGTTGCGTCCATTGCGATGGTCCGAACGGTGTTTTCACCCAGGTGCTGGGCAACTTCCAGAACCAGTTTCTTACCATTGTTGTCGGTGTTCAGTGCGTTGAGGATTTCCGGCAGGGCATCCTCGAACTGCACGTCCACAACGGCGCCGATCACCTGAGTGATTTTGCCTTTTGCGTTTGCCATGTTTCGTCTCCGGTTCTTAGAGCGCTTCAGCGCCCGAGATGATTTCAATAAGCTCGTTGGTGATCACAGCCTGACGCGAGCGGTTATACTCGATGGTCAGTTTGTCGATCATTTCACCCGCATTGCGTGTCGCGTTGTCCATGGCGGACATCCGCGCGCCCTGTTCCGACGCTGCGTTTTCCAGCAGAGCCGAGAAGATCTGGGTCGCAACGCCACGCGGCAGCAGATCGGCCAGGATGGCCTCTTCGTCCGGTTCGTAATCGTAGAGGGGCGCGGCGGCATCCGCCTCGACCTCTTCGAACTGCGCCGGAATGATCTGCTGCTGGGTCGGGATCTGGCTGATCACCGACTCGAAGCGGTTGTAAAAGATCGTCGCCACGTCAAACTCGCCCGCATCGAAGCGACCCAGCAGGTCACGAGCGATATCTTGCGCGTTGGCGTAGCCGATGTTTTTCACCTCGGACAGATCCACGTGGCCGACGAACAATTCGCCCATGTCACGTTTCAGCTGTTCACGGCCTTTCTTGCCGACGGTCAGCATCTTGACCGTCTTGCCCTGCGCCAACAGCTCTTGGGCCTTGGCGCGGGCGGCTTTCACGATCGAGCTGTTGAAGCCGCCACACAGGCCACGTTCAGCAGTCATCACGACCAGCAATTGAACCTGGTCGCTGCCAGTGCCACGCAGCAGCTTCGGAGCAGTATCCGAACCGCCAACCGACGCGGCCAGCCCACCCAGAACGGCGTTAAACCGTTCTGCATAGGGACGACCGGCTTCGGCAGCTTCCTGCGCGCGGCGAAGTTTCGCCGCGGCAACCATCTGCATGGCCTTGGTGATCTTCCGAGTGTTTTTCACACTCTCGATCCGGTTTTTAAGGTCCTTAAGACTCGGCATTGCCTCGTCCCCCCTTAAGCGAAGTCAGCTGCGAATTCGTCCAGCGCTGCTTTGACCTTATCGGCCAGTTCGTCTTTCACCTTGCGGTCATTTTCGGTGATGTCCGCCAGCAGGTCGGCGTGCTTGCTGCGCAGATGCGCCAGCAGGCCAGCTTCGTAACGGCCAACTTCTTTGACATCGACATTATCCAGGTAGCCGTTGGTCCCGGCAAAGATGATGCAGACGATTTCAGCGTTGGTCAGCGGCGAGTACTGCGGCTGTTTCATCAGCTCGGTCAGACGCGCGCCACGGTTCAGCAGTTTCTGGGTCGAGGCATCCAGATCCGAACCGAACTGCGCAAAGGCCGCCATTTCGCGGTACTGAGCCAGCGACAGTTTCACCGGGCCGGCAACCGAGGACATCGCCTTGGTCTGAGCCGACGAGCCCACACGCGAAACCGACAGGCCGGTGTTCACAGCAGGACGGATCCCCTGGTAGAACAGCTCGGTTTCCAGGAAGATCTGGCCATCGGTGATCGAGATCACGTTGGTCGGAATAAAGGCCGACACGTCGCCGCCCTGGGTTTCGATGACGGGCAGCGCGGTCAGCGAGCCTGCGCCGTGATCTTCGTTCAGCTTTGCCGAACGCTCCAGCAGACGGGAGTGCAGGTAGAACACGTCACCGGGGTATGCTTCACGGCCCGGCGGGCGACGCAGCAGCAGCGACATCTGACGATAGGCCACAGCCTGTTTGGACAGGTCATCATAGATGATCAGCGCGTGGCGGCCGTTGTCACGGAAATATTCCGCCATCGAGGTCGCGGCATAGGGCGCCAGGAACTGCATCGGCGCGGGGTCCGACGCGGTTGCGGCCACGACGATCGAGTATTCCATCGCGCCGTTTTCTTCCAGCTTCTTCACCAGCTGAGCAACGGTCGAGCGTTTCTGACCCACAGCAACGTAGACACAGTACAGCTTTTTCGACTCGTCGTCGCCGGCTGCGTCGTTATACGATTTCTGGTTCAGGATCGCGTCCAGAGCAACGGCGGTTTTGCCGGTCTGACGGTCGCCGATGATCAGCTCTCGCTGGCCACGGCCAATCGGGATCATCGCGTCAACCGATTTCAGGCCGGTTGCCATCGGCTCGTGTACCGATTTACGCGGAATGATGCCGGGGGCTTTCACGTCTGCGATCGAACGCTCGGTGGTTTTGATCGGGCCTTTGCCGTCGATCGGGTTGCCCAGGCCATCCACAACGCGGCCCAGCATCCCTTCGCCGACGGGAACGTCCACGATGGCGTTGGTGCGCTTGACGGTGTCGCCTTCTTTAATGTCGCGGTCCGAACCGAAGATCACAACACCGACGTTGTCGGCTTCCAGGTTCAGCGCCATCCCGCGGATACCACCGGGGAATTCGACCATTTCACCCGCCTGGATGTTGTCGAGGCCATACACACGGGCAATACCGTCACCGACGGAGAGCACGCGGCCAACCTCGGCCACTTCGGCTTCTTGACCGAAGTTTTTGATCTGGTCCTTCAGGATCGCAGAAATCTCTGCAGCTTGGATACCCATTTATCCGACCTCTTTCATTGCATTCTGGAGGGAGTTCAGCTTGGAGCGGATCGACGTGTCGATCATCTTCGAGCCCACTTTGACGACGAGGCCACCGATGAGATCTTCATCAACGGCCGCATTAATCTTGACGGTTTTTCCAACGCGGGCAGTCAGCGTTTTCGCCAGCTTTTCCGCTTGGGTTTTGGTCAGCGCCTTGGCGCTGGTGACTTCGGCGGTCACTTCGCCTTTTTCTTCGGCGATCTGCGCCTGCAACGCGCTCAGCAGCGCGGGCAGCACGAACAGACGGCGTTTTTCAGCCATCACGCTCAGGCCGTTTTTCAAAACGGGCATCAGGCCCATTTTGTCGGCGATGGCGGCGACGGCTGCACCCTGATCTTCGCGCGAGATCATCGGAGACAGGATCATGGACTGCAAATCGCTGCTTTCAGACAGCACAGCGCCCAGATCGGTCACATTGGTTTCCAGATCGGCCAGAGCGTTGCTCTCTTTTGCGATCTCAAAAATGGCAGTGGCATAGCGCGCGGCGATGCCGGAGGAAATCGAAGCTGGTTCGGACACGTCCACCCTTCCGACTATTTTGGCCCCGTCCGTTCCCACAATTGAGTCCGGTTGGAGGTGTTTAGACCCTTGATTTGCGTCAAAGTATCGAAATCGGCGTGGGTGTAGCAGAGCATTCCCTACCTAGCAACCTGCCATGATACAACGGTATACAAATGAATACCGTTGCTTTTCAGCAGCTTAGCCCAACTGCGACGCTTTGGACCTGTTTTTCAGCTGCATTTTTTTCACCAAAATGGTTGTTTTCGATCCCTCCAATGCCAAGGCGGCCGGGCAAGTTATCGCTATCACTGTCCAAGATGGCGAATGACGTAGCGAAATTTCCACAATCAACCCCGTCTGACGCAAGGATTCGGGTATTCTCTGATTGTTAGGATTCGCAACATTTGCGCACAGAAATCAGGCAGAAAAATGCCCGGTCAGACTGGCTTGGCCTCTTTTGCGGCGGTCGGAGCCAGCACTGACAGCGGGCGGCGCACGGCCTCTTTCAGCCCTGGCCCGCTGGGCGCATGAACCCGTTTCGAGGCCTCAACCATGATCACCCCGCCGGACACGATCACAGACATCGAGGCCCCCAGTTTTTCCCACATCTCTCCGGTTTTGCGCCAGAAACGGCGCTGCGAGGGCGGCTGAAAAAGCGTGGTCGCCGTGCGTTCCGGCATGAAATTATGCCGTTTCAGCTGGGTCTCCAACTGGCTATGCGTATAGGGGCGTCCATAGCCAAAAGGCGTGCGATCACTGCGCGACCACAGGCCCGCGCGGTTGGGCACGATGAACATCGCCTTGCCCCCCGGCCCCAGCACCCGCCAGCATTCCTCCAGCACGGCCGAGGGCTGCTCGCTGGTTTCCAGCCCGTGCAGCACCACCAGACGATCCACATGGCCGGTCTCGATCGGCCACAGCGTTTCCTCGCACAGAACCGACAGGTTGGGCATCCCCGCAGGCCAGGGCATCACCCCCTGCGGGCCCGGCATCAGGGCCGTCACCCGGCGCGCCTCGGCCAGATAGGGCCGCAACAAAGGCACCGCGAATCCGAACCCCACAACCGTCTGACCTGCCGCCTCGGGCCACAGGCTGACCAATTGATCGCGCACGGCCTTCTGCGCCGCTCGGCCCAGCGTACTGCGGTAATAGAAATTGCGCAGATCCTGCACATCAAGATGCATTGCAGCCAGCCCTGTGATCAGCCTAGTCTGACCCTAAGAATAACCAACAGCGGAGGAAACACCATGCCCCTTGAGCTTGTTACGGTGCCATGCCTGTCCGATAACTACTCTTTCGTGATCCACGATGCCGAAACCGGCGACACGGCCGTTGTGGACGTCCCCGACGCGGCCCCGATCAGCGCCGAGCTGAAACGGCGGGGATGGCGACTGACCCACATTCTGCTGACCCATCATCACTGGGACCACATCGACGGAGTGCCCGACCTGCTGGCCGCCCATCCCGCCAAAGTGGTCGGCGCGGCGGCCGATGCGCACCGCCTGCCCCCGCTGGACATCGCGCTGTCCGAAGGCGACACGCTGAAGCTTGGCTCTGAAACCGCCAGCGTTCTGGACGTGTCCGGGCATACGATCGGGCATATCGCCTTTCATTTCCCCGACAGCCAGTTGCTGTTCACCGCGGACAGCCTGATGGCCCTGGGATGTGGCCGCCTGTTCGAAGGCACCCCCGATCAGATGTATGCCAGCCTGTCCAAACTGGCCGCCCTGCCGCCCGAAACCACCGTGTGTTCGGGGCATGAATATACGGCCTCGAATGCTAAATTCGCGCTGACGGTTGATCCCGGCAATGCGCAGCTTATCTCTAGGGATGCAGCCATCGCCCAGGCCCGCGCGGCCGGCCAGCCAACCGTCCCGTCCCTTCTGTCGCAAGAGCTGGCCACCAATCCGTTCCTGCGCTGCCATACCGAAGGGGTTCAAAAAGCGGTGAATATGATCGGCGCGGACCCCGCCCTGGTCTTTGCCGAAGTCCGCAAGCGCAAGGATAATTTCTGAAACAGGCCCGCCCAAACACAGCCCAGACACACAGCAGCTCCGGATTTTGTGTTGAAAAAATCACAGAAAAGACTTGAAGCCCGGCGCTTATCGACCAAACTTTAATCTTATGAGGCCAAGGTTGGGTGAACACCCCGTTTGTCCGGCCCAGATCAGGAAGGAGCACCCGCCGTGCCTTCATTCTCGAACACATTAGAACAGGCAATCCACGCTGCACTGGCCCTGGCCAATGCACGCAAACACGAATTTGCAACGCTTGAGCACCTACTGCTGGCGTTGATTGACGAACCCGACGCCCTGCGCGTGATGAAGGCCTGCTCGGTCGATACGGATGAATTGCGCACCACCCTGGTGGAGTTCATCGACGAGGATCTCTCGAATCTGGTCACCGATATCGAAGGCTCCGAGGCCGTGCCCACCGCCGCCTTTCAGCGCGTCATTCAGCGCGCCGCGATCCACGTGCAATCCTCGGGCCGGACCGAGGTGACGGGGGCCAACGTGCTGGTCGCCATCTTCGCCGAACGCGAATCCAACGCCGCCTATTTCCTGCAAGAACAGGATATGACGCGCTATGATGCGGTGAATTTCATCGCCCATGGCGTGGCCAAAAACCCCGCTTTTGGCGAACAGCGCCCCATCACCGGCGCCACAGAAGAAGAGGAAAGCACCGCCTCGGGCAGCGCCTCTCAGGACACGGTGGAACAAAAGGAATCCGCGCTGGCCAAATATTGCGTGGACCTGAACGCCAAGGCGAACAAAGGCGACGTGGATCCGCTGATCGGCCGCGATTCCGAGGTGGAACGCTGCATTCAGGTGCTGTGCCGCCGTCGCAAGAATAACCCGCTGCTGGTGGGCGACCCCGGTGTCGGCAAAACCGCCATCGCCGAGGGGCTGGCCCGTAAAATCGTGCAGGGTGAAACACCCGAAGTCCTGTCGAAAACCACGATCTATTCGCTGGACATGGGCGCGCTGCTGGCTGGCACCCGCTACCGCGGCGATTTCGAGGAACGGCTGAAGGCTGTCGTGACCGAACTGGAAGATCACCCCGACGCCGTGCTGTTCATTGATGAAATTCATACGGTTATCGGCGCGGGCGCAACCTCGGGCGGGGCCATGGATGCCTCGAACCTGCTGAAGCCGGCGCTTCAGGGCGGCAAATTGCGCTGCATGGGCTCGACCACCTACAAGGAATTCCGCCAGCATTTCGAAAAGGACCGCGCGCTCAGCCGCCGGTTCCAGAAAATCGACGTGGTGGAACCCTCGGTCGAAGACGCGGTGAAAATCCTGAAGGGCCTGAAACCCTATTTCGAGGAACATCACAGCGTCCGCTACACCGCAGATGCGATCAAAACTGCGGTTGAACTGGCCGCGCGCTATATCAATGACCGCAAATTGCCGGACAAGGCGATTGACGTCATTGACGAAGCGGGCGCCGCACAACATCTGATCGCCGAATCCAAACGCCGCAAAACCATCGGCGCCAAAGAGATCGAGGCCGTGGTCGCCAAAATCGCGCGCATCCCGCCGAAAAACGTCTCTAAAGACGATGCCGAGGTGCTGAAAGACCTGGAGAAAACGCTCAAACGCGTGGTCTTCGGTCAGGACAACGCGATCGAGGCCCTGTCCAGCGCCATCAAACTGGCCCGCGCAGGCCTGCGCGAGCCCGAAAAACCCATCGGCAACTACCTGTTCGCTGGCCCCACTGGCGTCGGCAAGACCGAGGTTGCCAAACAACTGGCCGATACGCTGGGCGTGGAATTGCTGCGTTTCGACATGTCCGAATACATGGAAAAACACGCCGTCAGCCGCCTGATCGGTGCGCCTCCGGGCTATGTTGGGTTTGATCAGGGCGGTCTGCTGACCGATGGTGTTGACCAGCACCCCCACTGCGTGCTGCTGCTCGATGAGATCGAGAAGGCCCACCCCGATGTCTACAACATCCTGCTACAGGTGATGGATCACGGCAGCCTGACCGATCACAACGGTCGCACCGTCGATTTCCGCAATGTGGTGCTGATCATGACATCGAATGCCGGGGCGGCCGAACAGGCCAAGGCGGCCATCGGCTTTGGCCGTGATCGTCGCGAGGGCGAGGATACCGCCGCCATCGAACGCACCTTCACCCCTGAATTCCGCAACCGCCTGGATGCCGTCATCAGCTTCCAGCCGCTGCCGAAAGAGGTGATCCTGCAAGTGGTCGAAAAATTCGTCCTGCAACTCGAAGCGCAGTTGATGGATCGCAATGTCCATATCGAGCTGACACGCCCCGCCGCCGAATGGCTGGCCGAAGAAGGCTATGACGCGAAAATGGGGGCCCGCCCGCTGGGCCGCGTGATTCAGGAAAACATCAAGAAACCCCTGGCAGAGGAGCTTCTCTTTGGCAAACTGTCCAAGGGCGGCGTGGTTCAGGTTGGTGTCAAGGATGGCAAAATTGACCTGCGGATCGACGGGCCGGGCCAGAAACGTCTGTCAGGCGACAAGCCTCCGCTGCTGACAGCCGAATGAAGCAATGGGCGACGCTGGTCGCTCTGAGCACCCTCGCCACTCCAGCCGTGGCGGGGGATTTTATATTGCAGTTTCCGCTGGAGTGCGCCCTGGGGGATAGCTGCTTCATTCAGCAATATGTGGATCACGACAGGGGGCCAGCCGCGCTGGATTTCACCTGCGGGCCGCTCAGTTATGATGGCCATAAGGGCACCGATTTTGGCCTGCCATCGTTCCAGGCGATGCGCAAAGGCGTGACCGTCATCGCCGCCGCCTCCGGAGTGGTCCGCGGCCTGCGCGATGGTGTGCCCGATGTCGGCATCCGTGCGCAGACGGACGGGCAGGAATGCGGCAACGGTATCGTGCTGGACCACGGAGACGGCTGGATCACGCAGTATTGCCACCTGAAACGTGGTTCGATCAAGGTAACCCAGGGGCAGCATGTCAGCGCCGGCGAGGCGATGGGACAGGTTGGATTCTCCGGCCGCACACAGTTTCCGCATCTGCACCTGTCCGTGCGCCACAAGGGGCAGGTGATTGACCCGTTTGACCCCGATGGGCAGATCACCTGCGGTACTGCCGATCCGGAGACACTTTGGCAGATGGCCCTGCCCTACACGCCCGGATCCCTGATCAGCACCGGATTTTCCAGCAAAATTCCCGCATACGACCAGATCAAAGACGGCCGCGCAGGGCAAACGAGCCTTCCGGGCAAAACCGATGCGCTGGTTCTGTGGGCATATGCCTTTGGCAGTCGCGCGGGGGACGTGCTGCGCCTGCAAATCGACGGTCCAAACGGGGTGTTCCTGACCAAAGAAATCCAGTTGGACAAGCCTCAGGCGCAGTTTTTCCGGGCCGCTGGAAAACGCCGCCCCCCTGAGGGGTTCGCGCCTGGCCGCTACACGGGCCTGATTCAGCTGATCCGGAACGGGGCCATCATCGACAGTCAGACCACCCGAACGCAGCTTCGCTGATCATTTCTCGGTCAGTTTCAGCTCAATCCGCCGGTTTTGCGCGCGCGCTTCGGCGGTGTCGGCCAGGTTAACCGGCTGATATTGCCCAAAACCGTTCGCGCTTAGCCGATCGGGGGGCAAGGCCAGGAAGTTCACCATATAGCGCACCACGGACAGCGCGCGCGCCTGGCTCAGTTCCCAATTGTCGGCGAATTCACCTGTTCCGGACAGCGGCACATTATCCGTATGGCCATCGACACGGATCACCCAGTCGATTTCAGGGGGAATATCATCCGCGATGCCACGCAGGATACGAGCGATCTTGGCAATTTCGGCCTGGCCCGCGGGCGACAGTTCAGCACTGGCGGATTCGAACAGAACCTCTGAGGAAAAAACAAACCGATCCCCGACAATCCGCACGCCCTCTTGTGCGCCCAGCACATCCCGCAGGCGACCGAAGAAATCGCTTTTGTAGCGCTCCAGATCCTGCTTTTCGGCCTCAAGCGCCTGTTTTTCCTGTTCCAGACGCAGGCGCTCGGCCTCTTCCAGCTCCCGTCTTTTGCGCTCTTCCGAGGCCGCGCGGGCAAGCGCCGCGTTCAGATCGCTGCCCAGCGTTTCCAGTTGCACGCGCGCGGCGGCATCCCGTTCCTGATAGTCATCCAGCAACGCCTGAAGGCTGCCCAATTGCGTGCGCAACGCGGCGATTTGCTGGTTCAAGAGCGCCTGCTGACGCTGCGCTTCGGCGGAAACTGCCTGCTCTTGGGCCAGCGCACGATTGGCTGTGGCCAGCAACAGAGCCTGACGCTCCGCCTCGGTCAGCTGTGCCTGATTGGCCTGCTCGGCGGCCAGTTTCTCTGCCAGAGCCCGCGCCAAAGCGGTCTCTGCCTGCTGCAATTGCACCTGCAAATCCGCGCGCGATTCAGCGTCCAGCCCCTGTTGCGCCAGCGCTTCTGCCAGTTTCGCCGCCAAATCCTCGCCTGCGGCCTCGGCGGCGGCCAGCAGGGTCAGAGTTTGCTCGGCCTTCTTGCGCTGCGCCTCTAATGCCAGCGTCATCGCCGTCAATTCAGTGTCCGCATTTTGCAGCCGCTCCCGCAGGGCCTGAGCGGCGGCGGCTTCGGCCAGGCGTGTTTTCTCGGCCTCGGATAGTTGCGTTTCCAGATCGCTGACACGGCTGTCCAAGACCGCGCGGGCGGCTTCGGTCTGGGCCTGATCGGCACGCAGATCGGCGATCAACGCCTCCAGCGCCGCGCGTTTCGCTGCGGCCAGACGGGCGGCCTCGGCCCCTTCATCAATCTCATCCCGCGCCTGCGCCAGGGCCAATTGCAACGCCGCCCGTTGATCGGTCAGCTCCTGCCGCTCCCCTTCCAGGCTGGCAACTTGCCCCAAAGCCTGATCGCGCTGTGCGAGAAGCGTGGCAACCTGCGTTTCGAAATCCGCAATCCGCCCGGCCTGCGCGTCACGTTCAGCCGTCAAAGCCGTGATCAGCGCCAATTGCTGCCGTGTCTGTTCCTGCGCATCCGCCAACGTGGCGTTCAATTCCCCCATTTCGGCGGTCAGCTCGGCTGATTTCTTGCGCTCCAACCCCAGCGCACTGGCCAGCGCGGCGACCTCGGTCGAGAGTTCATCCAACTGGCTTTCCTGCCCCGAGATCGTCTCTCGCAACACGAATTGCACCACCATGAAAATGGTCAGAACGAACATCAGAACCAGCAGCAGCCCGGTCATCGCATCGACGAACCCCGGCCAGATAGAGGCCTGAAAACGCTGTCCTGTTCGCCGGGAAAGCGCCATGATCAGCTCTCCGAGGGGCCGTCAGACCCGCGGCGGCGGGCCAGATACCCCGTAAGCGAGGACAGGTTCGTGCGCAGCTCGGCCATGGTTTCCTGACGTCCGGCGCTGATTTCCTCAAGAATGCGCAGCAATTGCACGTCGATCGAGCGCAGGCGCATCCGGCTTTCGGCGTCCATCCCGTCAGAGCCCTGCTCGGACAGCAATTCGATCAGGCGGTCCTGCCCCTCGGCCATGCGGACAATCGCATCATTGGCCCGCGCGGTGCCGGCCATCCGGTCGGTCAGACGTTCGATGGACACCGCCAAAGAGGACAGTTTTTCATCCACCATCGCGCGGCTGACGTCAGATTCCACGAACATCTGCTGCATGGCCTCGATCTGCTGGGTCATGTGATCCAGAACCGACGCCACGGGCGAGCCATCCCCCGATCCGTCCCCATCCGAGAATCCAACGCGGGTGATCGTGGACAGCCATTCCTCCAGTTCGCGATAAAAACGATTCTGCCCGTGCCCGGCGAACAGCTCCAGCAGGCCCACAACCAGCGACCCCGCCAGCCCCAGCAAGGACGAGCCAAAGGCCACGCCCATACCCGACAGCTGCGCATCCAACCCGTTCATCAGGCGGCCAAACACCTCGACTCCGGCCTCGCCCTCTTGTGGGGCCAGGCTGCGGATCGTGTCCACCAGCGCGGGAACGGTGGTAGCCAGCCCATAGAATGTACCCAAAAGGCCAAGGAAAATCAGCAGGTTAACGATATACCGCGTGATCTCTCGCGCTTCGTCCACGCGGGTGCCGACAGAATCCAGAATCGAGCGGGTCGAAGAGGCGCTGATCTGCATCCGTGCCCCGCGCGTGCGCAGCAATGCCGCCAAAGGGGCCAGCAGGCGCGGCGCGTGCAGCCCGTCGGTAACGGAATGATCCCGAGCAAAGGACTCGATCCAGCGGACAGAATTCACCAACTGCGCCACCTGCCAGAAACAGGCGATCACCCCCACCGCAAAGACGAACATGATGAACCCGTTTAGATAGGGGTTCGCCTCGAATACGGGCAGAATGCGCGGCAGGGCCAGAAACACCACAAAGGATGTCAGGCCAAGCACCAGGACCATCGACATGATCTGGCGGACGGGTTGCGAAAATTGCGGCTCGGCCTCGCGGTCTGGCAGCTCCATGGCGGTCAGATCCTGACACAGTTATAGTTGCGCAAAGCTTACGGAATGCGCCCCCTCAAGCCAAGGATTTATGCAAGAATCTCACGCACTCTTGCAGTTAACCAGTCCAGTTCGTGATCCTGAATGCCCAATTCGTGAAGATGCGCCGCCGTGTTGAACAGATATTCGGTGTTGGGCCCGCGCCCGCCGACCGCATGAGCGATGATATGGGCCTGCTCTTCCAGCGGCAGACCGCCGCAATATTGCACGTGATCGGGGTCAATGATGTAGGTGACGGCCTGCACCTGCCGCCCATCGCGCAGGCTGACCACCTGTTGCGTTTCCACATAGGCCGAGGACACCAGCTCGCGCTCGCGTAGCGCGGCCAGCACCTGATCCTCCTGGCCCGAACGCACCGAAAGAGCCAGCCCATGACAGACGGCCTCGGCCCGGTCCAGGGCCAGCACCAGGCCCGGATTTTCCTGAGATCCACGATGATGAACCGACCGCATACAAAAACTGCGATGAAAGCCGGGAAGCTGCGCCAGATGGCTTTCGGCCGGGTCAAACCCCGGATTCCACAGCAACGATCCGTATCCGAACACCCACATCGTCATCAGTCTGGCCCTTTCCTGTTGCCCCCTGTAAACACCACGACAAGCGAACATGAAAGGCCCTGGGATGAAACGTCTGCTGATTGCGATTGTCGTCATTGCTGCCCTTTGGGCCGGCTATTGGGTCTTTGCCTCGCAAACGCTGAAATCCGAAATGGAGGGCTGGTTCGCCGACCGTCAGTCCGAGGGCTGGGTGGCCGAATACAGCGCGCTGAACGTGTCGGGGTTTCCCAACCGTGTGGATGCCACGTTCACCGATCTGTCGCTGGCCGATCCGAAATCCGGCTGGGCATGGGAGGCCCCCCTGTTTCAGCTGCTGACGCTTAGCTATCAGCCGAACCACATCATCGCGGTTTGGCCGAACCAGCAGCTTCTGGCCACGCCGGATCAGAAACTGGACATCACCGCAGCCAAGCTTCAGGCCAGCGTCATTCTGGATACCGGCGCGGCGCTGCCGCTGAACCGCTCGAATCTGGTGGCCGATACGCTGACCCTCCAAACCCGCGATGGCCAGGCCACCACCATGACCGCCCTGCGCGCCGCCATTCAGAAAACCGAGACCGCCCCCAACACCTATCAATTCGCGATCGAGGCCCAGGATTTCGCCCCCCCGATGCAGATGCGCGGATTGCTGGGCGCAGCCGAGCTGCCCCGTACCTTCGATGCCCTGCGCGCGCAGGTGCAGGTGTCATTCGATGATCGGTGGGATCTCAGCTCGGTGGAAACGCGGCGCCCGCAGCCCACGCATATCGACCTGACCCTGGCCGAGGCCCGCTGGGGCGAGTTGGAGCTTTGGGTCGCCGGAGCCGCCGATGTGGATGATCTGGGCCGCCTGACGGGCGATGTCACGATCAAGGCCCGCAATTGGCGCGAAATCATTCAGATGGCGGTGAACTCGGGCCAGGTTTCGCGCAAAATGGGCGAGAATCTAGAGGAAACCCTGGCGCTTCTGGCCGCGCTGGCAGGTAACCCCAAAACGCTGGATCTGCCGCTGGAGCTGCGCAAAGGCACGGCCTATCTGGGCCCCGTCCCCGTCGGCAAACTGCCCCGGCTAGAACTGCGCTAGGTTATTTGCAATAGGATCCGCTGCGATACCGCGCCGTGTCAAAATGGAAGTGATCCTTGTGATACTTATCCGAATTCGGCCCCAGAACCGTGCCGAACGGACCGCAGGCCTCGGTGTGCATCTCTTTGAGAATACGGCCCTTTTTACCGCGCCCCCAGTCCTTTAGCACGGAAATCTCGGATCCGTCCTTTAGCGTGAAGGCCCCGATGTCAATCGCCCGCCCCTTACCATGTTCCGAGATTTTCGCCCCCTTCTTGTTGTTGCGCGTCCGGCAGGCATAGCTGGCAAACACGCGCATTTTGGAAACGCCTCCGCCCCGTCGCCCGACCGCCGGTTTCATTCCGCGCTCGACCCATAGTTTCAGGGATTTCGCGGTGGTGCAGTCAATCAAGGCGCTGGTGGACAGCTGTACCCCAGATACAGAATGGACGCGCACCGCATCAGACAGCCCACAGCCCGAAATCTTACCCGGAACCCGCCCCACAGGCTGGCCCAAAATCGCCGGATCCCCACAGACCGAGCCCCGACGCGCCGCGCCCCCACTGGTTGCGGCCACCGAGGTCACCTTTGTTTTCAATCGCTTGGGCCGCAGATGAGGGCGCAACGATCGCGCCAGCCCCGCCCGTTCGGGCTGCGCCACCGTCGCAGTGACACCCAGCGTTTTGGGGTCAATGGACACGATCAACGCGGGGTGGACCTCGCCCCGTGCGATGGGGCGCAAGGACTGTTCGGGGGCATAGGCCACAGCCATCGTGGCCAGGCACAGCGCCCCAATCATCCCCGCCGTCAGCGCCTTCATTTGGGCAGCTGCGCGCGCCCGAAATTGGGGGCGTCCGTATCCTGCCCGGCCTCGATAATCCCGCGGCGAATGGCTCGGGTCCGGGTAAAGTAATCGTGCAGTTGGTCCCCATCGCCAGTGCGAATGGCCCGTTGCAGGGCGAACAGCTCTTCGGTGAAGCGCCCCAGGATTTCCAGCGTCGCCTCTTTGTTGGTCAGGAAGACGTCGCGCCACATCGTGGGGTCCGACGCGGCAATCCGGGTGAAATCCCGAAAACCAGCGGCCGAGAACTTGATAACCTCGGTATCCGTCACGCGGTTCAGATCATCGGCCACACCGACCATCGTATAGGCGATCAGGTGCGGGATATGGCTGACCACTGCGCAGACGATATCGTGGTGCTGCACGTCCATCCGTTCGCAATTGGCCCCCAGAGCGCGCCAGAAATCCTCCAGCGTTTGGGTGGCCGTTTCGTCCGCACCGTTGGGCACGATCAGGCACCAGCGGTTATCAAACAGGGTGGCAAACCCGGATTCGGGGCCGGAATGTTCCGTCCCTGCCATAGGGTGCGCGGGAACGAAATGCACGCCTTCGGGAATATGCGGGCCGACGGCCTCGATCACCGATTTCTTCACCGAGCCCACATCCGACACGGTTGCGCCAGGTTTCAGATGCGGAGCAATATCGGCCATCACCGCCCCCATCGCCCCGACAGGCACACACAGGACGATCAGATCGGCATCGCGCACGGCCTCGACCGCGCTGTCGCAGACGTGATCGCACAGGCCGATCCGGCGGGCGGTATCGCGGGTTTCCTGCGAGCGGGCATAGCCTGTCACCTCGCCGTCAAATCCAGCCCGTTTCAGCGCCCAGTACATGGACGAGGCGATCAGCCCCAGCCCGATCAGCGCCACACGTTGATAGGGGGTATTCACGCGGCACCCCCTTTGAATTGCCCGATCGCATGGGCCACGCGGCGGCAGGCGGGTTCATCGCCGATGGTGATCCGCAAACAGTTGGGCAGGCCGTAGCCGCCAACTTTGCGCACGATAAGGCCCTGAGATTTCAGGTATTCATCGCAGGCGCTGGCCTCGGGTTCGTCCTTGAAACGCGCCAGAATGAAGTTGGTCTCCGACGGGTCGGACGGCACCCCATGCGCCGCCAGAGCCTCGGCCAACCAGTTCCGCAAACGCGTGTTATCGGCCCGGCACTTTTCCGTATAGGCGGTATCGCGCACCGCGGCCTCGGCGGCGGCCAGCTGGATGTTAGACAGGTTGAAAGGCTGGCGCACCCGGTTCAGCACGTCAATGATCGCGCGCGGCGCATAGCCCCAGCCGATCCGCAGCCCGCCCAGCCCGTAGATCTTGGAAAACGTCCGGGTCATGATCACGTTGTCGCGGGTTTCCACCAGTTTGGCGCCGCCGTCATAACCTTCGACGAACTCGGCATAGGCGCCATCCAGCACCAGCAGAGCGCCCTGGGGCAGGCCCTCGGCCAGGCGTGCGCAGTCGTCCAGATCAATCATCGTGCCGGTCGGATTGGCCGGGTTGGCGATGAACACGATGCGGGTTTTATCGGTGCAGGCGGCCAGGATGGCATCCACGTCCACCACGCGTTCGTTTTCAGCCACCTTGACCGGCGTCGCGCCCACCGCATGGGCCAGGATCGGGTACATGGAAAACCCATGCTCGGTATAGATCACCTCGTCGCCGGGGCCGGCAAACGACTGTGCGACGAACTGCAACACCTCGTCCGAGCCAACGCCGCAAATGACATTGTCAGGGGCCACGCCGTGGATGTCGCCAATCGCGGCGCGCAGCCCTGCATGATCCGTGGACGGGTAACGGTGCAATTCAAACGAAGCCCGCCGCAGCGCTTCGACCGCCGCCGGGCTGGGCCCATATGGGTTTTCATTCGAGCTGAGCTTGACCACATCGCTCACACCATCCACATGGCTGGCACCGCCGACATACAGGGCGATTTCCATGATGCCGGGTTGGGGCGTGATCTGGGTCATGTTCGTGTCTCCTTCGGACCTTCCTTACAAAGCCCGTTCAGGCAAGGGAAGATCGAAACCGGCGATTTGAAACCAGTGTGACGCGAAGGACTCGCCCCGATCAGCCCTTTTTGGACTTTGCGCCCAGCCAGTCCGCCGCGGCCATCAGAACGCCCGAGCCGACAAACACCATATGAATCACGACCAGCCAGTACAGGGCCGCCTCGTCCAGAGGCTTGCTGGATTTGCCGATCTCCATGAACTGTTTCAGCAGGTGAATGGCGGAAATCGCCACGATCGAGGCGATCAGCTTCATTTTCAGCCCGCCGAAATCCACGGTGCCCATCCAGCTGGGCCGGTCGCCGCCGTCATCAATATCCAGCTTCGAGACGAAGTTTTCATAGCCCGAGAACAGCACGATCAGCAGCAGGTTCGCCGCCAGCGACAGGTCAATCAGCGTCAGCACCACCAGAATGGCCTTATCGGCGGTCATGCTCAGAACCTGGGGGGCATAGTAGATCAGCTCGCGGCAGAACACGATGGTTAGCATCCCCAGTGACACGACCAGCCCCAGATACATCGGTGCCATCAACCAGCGCGAGGCAAACAGCCCCTGTTCGAATTTCCGTTCCAGCGCGGGTTTCTCGGCCATGTCAGCTCTCCTGTCCTGTCGCAAGGGCGGTTTAGGCGATGCCGCACCGCCGCGCAATGCGTCAGGGTGTATCCGGGGCGGTCATTGTGAATGGCGGGACTGCGGGATGAAGCAACATTTCAATGTCAGATCATGAATGGCCGCCCTGGCGAAACGACCCAAACCAAACCATCTACCGCGAAATAATGAAAACTACTGACGAGCCATCGCAAATTTAGCTGTCAAAACCTATGCTACCGAAAAATCCCGTCCAGTTTTCTGGTTCGGGATAAGCCGAAACAAATTTATCAACGTCTGGTCTGTCGAGAGAGCGTATCCATTGATGGAATGCATGCCAGTAGTCTTCACCAGGCCCCATTCTCCAACCCACTGAATATCTTTCGTATTCTGGAAAGGCTGTCCATGGTGGTTGCTTATGATCTACGGCGTTTTCTTTCATTTCTGCAAGTGCGTCTGTGAGGGTTTCCCTAAGTTCAAAGGACATGGAACCATCAGGTAAAATGTGGTCTTGGACGCTGATGCTGTTTTTTTTCATCCCCGAAGCATAGCCATTCTCGCTCAAAAACTGAAGCTTTTCGGCTTACTAAGCCCGTAGGTCTGACAACTGACCCTCATTCCTGCTGCAGCAACCTATAGAACGGACAAATTCTGGACCTTGGACAGAAACATCAAAAGAAAAACCCGACCGCTGGGGCCGGGGTTTCCTGAATTTTGTCTGGATCGGCGAAGATTAGTTCTTCGCGTAGAATTCCACGACCAGGTTCGGTTCCATCATCACCGGGTAGGGCACGTCCGACAGGCCGGGGGTGCGCACGAAGGTGGCTTTCATCTTCGAGTGGTCGGCGTCGATGTAGTCGGGCACGTCGCGCTCGGGCAGTTGCACGGCTTCCAGCAGGACGGCCAGTTGTTTGGACTTGTCACGAACTTCGACAACGTCGCCTTCTTTGACGCGGTAGGACGCGATGTTCACGCGCTTGCCGTTCACCAGGACGTGTCCGTGGTTCACGAACTGACGGGCCGCGAACACGGTGGGCACGAATTTGGCGCGGTAGACAACGGCGTCCAGGCGGCGCTCCAGCAGGCCGATCAGGTTTTCACCCGTATCGCCTTTGACACGCTCGGCTTCGCCATAGATGCGACGGAACTGTTTCTCGGTCAGGTCGCCGTAGTAGCCTTTCAGCTTCTGCTTGGCGCGCAGCTGGGTGCCGAAGTCGGACAGTTTGCCCTTGCGGCGCTGACCGTGCTGGCCGGGGCCGTAATCACGACGGTTGACGGGGGATTTGGGGCGACCCCAAATGTTTTCGCCCATGCGGCGATCGATCTTGTACTTGGCAGCAGTTCTTTTGGTCATCTGCTGATCTCCTTCAATGTAAAGCATTGCAGCGCGATCCGAAAACCGTTTCCCACTTTTCGGACTGCAATCGCGGGTTCGAAGGGCGTTGTCCTCTCGCCAGGTTTGCCGACGTGACAGGCATCCCCTTGCGGGGGCCACCAACACCAATGAAGCCGCGCTTATAGACAGATTGCCCCCGGAGTCAACAGTTTCTCGGGGCCATTCTCTCAGGCCTATTTTTCTGGTCTCTTTTCAGGTCTCTTTTCAGGCCCGCTCGTGCGTCAGAATGGCTGCTTCGGACTTGTTCAGCGTGCGGCGCACGTATTCGCCATAGGCTGCGGGGTCTCGGGCCACCTCGGGGCGGGCTTGCTCCAGGCGCCGCCGGTCGCTGGCCTCCAACGCGTCGAAATGAGCGCTGGCAGGATGGAAGCTCTCGGTTTCCACGCCATTGGCCCGGATCAGATGATGCTGCGGCAGCAGGATATGGATATAGGTCACCTCGCGCAGGGCCATGTCCACATTGACCCGGTGCCCATCCACCAGATCACGCGCAGCGACCAGAACCTCGGGGGTGTTGAACAAAGCGCGGGCGGCATCGCCTTTCAGCAAAATCCGGTGATCGGGCGAGACCAGCAACTCCTCATCCGGGCGCCCCAGGCCCACGGCACCGGCCCGAATCCGGATCGGGCGCAGATAGGGCATGGTATAAAGACGCGCCCCCGTCATCCGGCGCTTGCCGATCCACTGAATTTCCTGCGCACCGCTGTCCAGCGTCTGCACCGCGTCGCCCTCGCGCAGCTCTTCCACAAGGCGCGGCCCCTCTGGCGTGTCAATCCGCGTGCCGGGGGTAAAGCAGATCACCCCGCGCCGCGCCTCCAGCGCCACCGTGTCCGGCTCCGAGCGCAGGGCCGTATGCACGATCCACAGCTCGCGTTTCTGAGGCGGCATTTCCCCGACGAACATCGCCAGCGGCGCGCCCCCGGTTTCTGGATCAATCAGCGTCACCGTATAAGACCGCTGCCCATCCGTGACGATAAAGTAGCGATCACGCAAAAGAAGCTCGGGATCCGCCTCTTGCGATTCCCGTTCGTGCGACATTGCCATGCCCACCAGCCGCGACACCATGCGCGCGGCGCTTCGTCTTAGGGTTTCTTCTCCGTCCGCATTCTCAAGACGCAGCAGATCATTGCGGCCATCCACGCGCAGCGCCTCGCCGTGCCAGGCCCATATGGCTCCGACAGCCAATTGCCCGACCGAGGCAGCCCGAAGACCGTCCAGTTCCGTTTGCGACCAAGAGATAACGAACGTGCCACGATAGCCCGTCCTCATTACCTGTATACCTGCCGATATTCTTTTTATTCCGGGCAAGATAGCAGATCGCCGAATCGCTGCCTACCCCGAAAGAGCCCGCACTGGGCCGAATTCGGGGGAACTTGCGGGGAATTTTTTGCATCCATTGTCAGCGCCCGGCAATTCCAGGGCAAATCCCTGACAGCGCCAGACAAAGGCTGCACAAAAACTAAGCAGACAGAGGCCGCAAACACGGTTTTCCCGCTTCGGCGCCGCAATGCAGCAACAGCCTGCTTGCAACCTCTCCCGCAGGGCCTGTAACTTATCATGGTCTATCAAGGCACGGCTGCAATGACGTGGCCCTATTCTTTTATGGTCCGGCCCGTCGGATCATCGCGGCAATGGCGCTGCACATCACTCACTGTAAATCCCCGAGTCCCCAGAGACTCTTGTGACGATGGAGCGCCACATGCCTAAACAACGCCTTGTCATCATCGGTAATGGTATGGCCCCCGGCCGGATGCTGGAACATCTGTTCGACCTGACCGATCAATACGAAGTCACCATTTTCAACGCCGAGCCGCGCGTGAACTATGACCGCATCATGCTGTCGCCCGTTCTGTCCGGCGAGAAAAGCTTTGACGACATCGTGATCCACGATGACGCCTGGTACGCCGATCACGGCATCACCCTGCACAAGGGCCAGAAGGTCACGCAGATCGACCGCGAGGCCAAGACCGTCACCTCCGAAGGCGGCGTGACCGAGGCCTATGATAAGCTGGTGATCGCCACCGGCTCGTCCCCGTTCATCATCCCGGTTCCGGGCAAGGATCTGCCCGGCGTTCTGGCCTACCGCGATCTTGATGACGTGGACGGAATGCTGGAGGCCTCGGACAAGGGCGGGCGCGCCGTTGTCATCGGGGGTGGCCTGCTGGGTCTGGAGGCCGCCGCCGGCCTGAAGGCGCGCGGCATGGACGTGACCGTCATTCACCTGATGCCCACCCTGATGGAGCGTCAGCTGGACCCCGCCGCCGGCTACCTGCTGCAACGCGAGCTGGAATCGCGCGGGATCGAAGTAAAGTGCGAAGCCAACACCAAGCAAATCCTGGGCACCGATAAGGTGGAGGGCGTGGAACTAGCCGACGGCACGGTGATCGACGCCTCTCTGGTGGTCATGGCCGTGGGCATCCGCCCCAGCACCCAACTGGCCGCCGATGCGGGCCTGGAGGTCAACCGCGGGATCGTCACCACCGCGTCGATGCAGACCTCGGACGCCGATATTTATTCGGTCGGCGAATGTGTCGAGGTCGGCGGCATGGTTTACGGCCTGGTCGCCCCGCTGTATCAGATGGCGCGCGTCGCCGCCGCCCATCTGGCCGGCCCTGCGGACACCGAATTCAAACACGCCGAAACGCCGACAAAACTGAAGGTCACGGGCTGTGATCTCTACTCGGTCGGTGATTTCGCCGAAGGCCCCGACCGCGAGGATATCGTCCTGCGCGACGCCACCCGCGGCACCTATAAGCGCGTGATCTTGCAAGACAACAAGGTGATCGGCGCGGTTCTGTACGGCGATGTCGCCGACGGCGCCTGGTATAATGAGCTGCTGAAATCCGGCGAAGACATCGAGGAAATGCGCGAAACCCTGATCTTCGGTCAGGCCTATCAGGGGGGCGCGGCGGCCGATCCGCTGGCCGCCTTGGCGAACCTGCCCGATGACGCGGAAATCTGCGGCTGTAACGGCATCTCCAAGGGTCAGATCATGACCGCGATCAAGGATAAGGGCCTGACCACCCTGGCCGAGGTCCGCGCCGTGACCAAGGCCAGCGCCTCGTGCGGGACATGTACCGGCCTGGTCGAAGGCGTGATGGGCCTCGCCCTGGGCGATGATTTCGTCCTGCCCGCAGCCGAGGGCATGTGCCCCTGCACCACCCACACCCACGGCGATGTGCGTCGCCTGATCAAGGCCAAGGAACTGAAATCCATCCCCGAGGTCATGCAGGAACTGGAATGGTCCACGCCCGAAGGCTGCGCCAAATGCCGCCCTGCGCTGAACTACTATCTGGTCGCCGATTGGCCGGGTGAATACGTGGATGACATGCAGTCGCGCTTTATCAACGAACGCGTCCACGCGAATATCCAGAAGGATGGCACCTACTCGGTTGTGCCGCGTATGTTCGGCGGCCTGACCACCCCGGACGAGCTGCGCGCCATCGCCGATGTGGCCGACAAATACGAGATCCCCACCGTCAAGGTCACCGGCGGCCAGCGGATTGATCTGCTGGGCGTGAAAAAAGAAGACCTGCTGCCGGTCTGGAAGGATCTGAACGATGCGGGCATGATCTCGGGCGCGGCCTATGCCAAGGGTCTGCGGACGGTGAAAACCTGCGTCGGCACGGACTGGTGCCGCTTTGGCACGCAGGATTCGACGGGTCTGGGCGTGAAGCTTGAGAAAATCCTGTGGGGCTCGTGGTCCCCGGCCAAGCTGAAACTGGCCGTCACCGGCTGCCCGCGCAACTGCGCCGAGGCCACCTGCAAGGACATCGGCGTGATCTGCGTCGATAGCGGCTATCAGATCGTCTATGGCGGCGCGGCGGGTCTGCACATTCAGGGCACCACCGATCTGGGCACCGTGAAAACCGAAGAAGAATGTATCGAGACCATCTGCGCCATGACCCAGATGTATCGCGAACAGGGCTACTATCTGGAACGCATCTACAAATGGGCCGATCGCGTGGGCTATGACCACATCAAAGAGGTCATCTTTGACGATCTGGAACAGCGCCAAGCCTATTACGAACGCTTCGTCTATAGCCAGCAATTCGCACAGGTCGATCCCTGGGCCGAACGTGTGGCCGGCGCCGAAGCGCATGAATTCGCCCCGATGGCTGAAATCAAACTGGAGGCGGCAGAATGAACGTCCAAGCACAACAATGGGTCTCGGTCGGAGACATCTCGGACATCCCGCGCCAGGGTGCGCGCTGCGTGAAAAACGGCGACATGACCATCGCGATTTTCCGCACCAGCGATGACCGCATCTTCGCGCTGGAGGATAAGTGCCCGCATAAAAACGGCCCGCTCAGCCAGGGCATCGTGCATGACGGATGCGTCACCTGCCCGCTGCATAACTGGGTGATCTCGCTGGAAACCGGCGCTGCTCAGGGCGCGGATGAGGGGCAAACCGCCAGTTTCCCGGTCAAACTGGACGGTCAGACGGTTCTGCTTGGCCTATAGCGGAACCTACCGGAACGAATCGAGCTGGCGGGCCCTGCGGGGCCTGCCGCTTCAGTGATCTTCCAGACGCTCCAACGCGTCCAGCTCGTTCAGAAGATCCAGCAAGGCATCCAGCTTTTCATCACCAAAGGACTCTCGCAGCCACGCGTTCAGGCGCTGGCTTTCCTTCATGTTGTCCAGAATCATCTGCTGACCGGCCCCGGTGATCGTGACCAGCTGCTTGCGCCGGTCCGTCGGATGCGGTGCGCGTGAAATCAGCGCTTTGCTCTCCAGCGTTTGTAAAATCCGCGTCAAGGACGGCAGCAGCAGGCAGGATCGCTCGGCGATCTCGGTCGGGTCCAGGGTGCCGCATTCGTTCAGCACACGCATCACGCGCCACTGCTGTTCCGTCACGCCGACATCCATCAGCATAGACCGGATCGGCCCCATCACCTTTTCGCGCGCCCTGAGCAACGCAATTGGCAAAGACCGATTCGTTTCCGGCGGGAGGTGTCCTTTTGCATCCATAACCCTGTTTTGCCCCGGTTTTTTGCGCCTGACAATACGGGGGCTTGACGCAGCTTCGGAATTTTATTTAACATGTTAATGACTGAGCGGGGAGGACACATGCCGCATTTCATGATCGACTATTCCGCCAACCTCGAAGAGGCGGTGGATTGGCCCGCATTCTGCGACCTGCTGCGGCGCGAAGCGATTGCCACGGGTGTTTTCCCCATGGCCGGCGTCAGAGTGCGGGCCTTTCGGGCCGATCATGTCAGCCTGGCCGACGGAGACCCCAAACACGGCTATATCGACCTGAGCGTTCGCCTGCGGGCCGGCCGGGATCTGGACACGCGCAAACGCGCCACAGCCGCCATTTTCGACGCTGCCCAGGTATTTCTGAAACCCGTGCTTGAGACGCGCTCGCTGGCTCTGTCGATGGAGATGCGCGACATCGACCCCCAGCTTTCCCCCAAAACCGGCACTATCCGCGACCATCTGAAAGGCTGAGACATGTCCGATCTGCAAACCAATATCGAGAAACTGAGCGGCTATCTGGCGCGGTTCAAGGACACCGGCGTGCTGAACCGCATCGGTGGGCAGGATCTGCCCGCGGGCAGCGGGCTGACCTTTGAAAACCGCTCGCCCGTGGATGAGACCTTCATCTGCAACGTCGCCAAATCGGATGCTTCGGACATTGACGCCGCCGCCAGGGCCGCCAGCGATGCCTTCCCTGCCTGGCGCGACATGCCCGCCGCTGAACGCAAAAAGATTCTGCACAAAATCGCCGAAGGCATCGAGGCGCGCGCCGAGGAAATCGCCCTGTGCGAATGCTATGACACCGGCCAGGCGCTGCGGTTCATGTCCAAGGCCGCGCTGCGCGGGGCCGCGAATTTCAAGTTCTTCGCCGACAAAGCGCCCAGCGCGCGGGACGGTCAGGCCCTGCCCTCGCCCACGCTGATGAACCTTACCACGCGCACCCCCATTGGCCCTGTCGGCGTGATCACCCCGTGGAACACGCCCTTCATGCTGTCCACCTGGAAGATCGCTCCGGCGCTGGCGGCGGGCTGTACCGTGGTGCACAAACCGGCCGAGTTCAGCCCTGTCACCGCGCGCATCCTGATGGAGATCGCCGAAGAGGCGGGCCTGCCCCCTGGCGTCTGGAACCTGGTCAACGGCTTTGGCGAGGATGCAGGCCGCGCGCTGACCGAACACCCCGACATCAAGGCCATCGCCTTTGTGGGCGAATCCAAGACCGGCTCGATGATCATGAAACAGGGCGCCGACACGCTGAAACGCGTCCACTTTGAGCTGGGCGGCAAGAACCCCGTCATCGTCTTTGACGACGCCGATCTGGACCGCGCGCTGGATGCCGCGATCTTCATGATCTATTCGCTGAACGGTGAACGCTGTACCTCGTCCAGCCGCCTTCTGGTGCAATCCACCATTGCGGAGGCGTTCATTGAAAAACTGATCGCCCGTGTGAACAATATCCGTGTCGGCCACCCTCTGGACCCGAAAACCGAGGTCGGCCCGCTGATCCATCAGACCCATTTCAACAAGGTGTGCAGCTATTTCGACATCGCCAAACAGGACGGCGCCACCATCGCCGCCGGCGGCGAACCGCTGGATCAGCCCGGATACTACGTCAAACCCACGCTGTTCACCGGCGCACAGAACGACATGCGCATCGCCCAAGAGGAAATCTTTGGCCCGGTGCTGACCGCCATTCCCTTCGACACCGAGGAACAGGCGCTGCAAATCGCCAATGATGTGCAATACGGGCTAACCGGCTATGTCTGGACAAACGATCTGACCCGCGCGCTGCGCTTTACCGATAAGCTGGAGGCCGGGATGATCTGGGTCAACAGCGAAAACGTCCGCCACCTGCCCACGCCCTTTGGCGGGGTCAAGGCCTCGGGCATCGGGCGCGACGGTGGCGACTGGTCCTTCGAATTCTACATGGAGCAAAAACACATCGGTCTGGCCATCGGTCAGCACAAGATCCCTCAGCTGGGCGCGTAAATCGCCCACAGGAAACGCGCGACAGTTTCTATCGGAGGAGAAAGAGATGGGTGAAATCGTCCTTGCCGCCAAGGTAACCCACGTTCCGACAATGCTGATGTCGGAACAGCCCGGCCCGATCCAGGGCAAACGCCAGCCGGCCATCGAGGGCCACTATGAAATCGCGCGCAGGGCCAGAGCCCTGGGGGCCGACACCGTGGTGATCTGTGATACCCATTGGGTGATCAACGCGGGCTTTCATATCAACGCGAACCATCGCTTCCACGGGATGTTCACCTCGAATGAGTTTCCGCAGTTCATTCAGGATCTGCCCTATGACTATCCGGGCAATCCCCAACTGGGGGATGCGATTGCGCAGGCGGCCTCGGATATGGGGGTGTATACGCTGTCGCACCACCTGGACAGTCTGGAGCTGGAATACGGCTCGCTGGTGCCAATGCGCTTCATGAGCCGCGAACACGACCTGAAGGTGGTCTCAATTGCGGCCTGGTGCACCGTGCACGACCATGACGAAAGCCGTGTGATCGGCGAAGCGATCCGCAAAGCGGTCGAGGCCAGCGATCACAAGGTCCTGCTGCTGGCCAGCGGCAGCCTGTCCCACAAAATCTGGGCCAACAAGGACTATGCCGCCAACAACGGCACCTTCACCATCAGTTCCGAATTCAACCGCCAGATGGACCTGCATGTGCTGGAGATGTGGAAAAACGGCGATCACGCGAGCTTTCTGAAGATGCTGCCAGAATATGCCGCACATTGCTGCGGAGAAGGCGCAATGCATGACACCGCCATGCTGTATGGCGCGCTGGGATGGGACCGATATGACCAGAAATGCGAGATCGTGACCGAGTATTTCCCCAGTTCCGGCACCGGCCAGACCAACGTGATTTTCCCGGTCCCATAGGGCCGACCCGACGACAGGAGACCCTTATGCCCGTTCCCGCCCCAAACCTTTACCCCGCGTTCAACATCGTGCGCCTCAGCCATGTCGAGCTGATCGTCAGGGATCTGGCCGCCAGCCGCGCCTTCTATGTGGACACGCTGGGCCTGCAAGTCACTGACGAGGATGACAGCACCCTCTATCTGCGCGCCATGGAAGAGCGCGGCCACCACTGCATGGTTCTGAAACAGGGGGATGCGCCCTCGGTCAGCTATCTGTCCTATAAGGTGTTCTCCGAAGAAGACCTGGACAAGGCCGCCGAGTGGTTCGCCGCCAAGGATCTGCCCGTCGAATGGGTGGATCGCCCCTATCAGGGCCGCACCCTGCGCAGCACCGACCTGTTCGGCGCGCCGATGGAATTCTACTTCAAAATGGACCGCCTGGCGCCCATCCATCAGGAATATAAGCTGTACAACGGCGTGAAACCCCTGCGGATCGACCATTTCAACTGCTACAGCCCCGATGTGGACGCCAGCGTTGAATTCTACAATGAGCTGGGCTTCCGCGTCACCGAATACACCGAGGACGACGCAAGCAAGAACCTGTGGGCCGCCTGGATGCACCGCAAGGGCGGCATCCACGACATCGCCTTTACCAACGGCAAGGGCCCGCGCCTGCACCACACCGCCTTCTGGGTGCCCACGCCGCTGAACATCATCGACCTGCTGGACCTGATGAGCACCACAGGATACCTGGATAACATCGAACGCGGGCCGGGCCGGCACGGGATTTCCAACGCGTTCTTCCTCTATATTCTGGATCCGGACGGCCACCGGATCGAGATTTATTGCTCGGATTATCAAACGGTTGACCCCGATCTGGAGCCGATCAAATGGGATCTCAAAGACCCGCAGCGCCAGACCTTGTGGGGTGCGCCTGCGCCGAAATCGTGGTTCGAACATGGCAGCGTTTTCCGCGATACCGAATTGCGCGACAGCAAGATGAAAGCGCAACCGATCATCGCTCCCTGACCCGCTGAAGAAAGTGAATAGCATGAAATTTGCGACTGTATCGACAGAGGACGGCCAGCTTTACGGCGCCGTGATCGAAGGGGGATTTGTCGCCCTGTCCGGGGATTTCCCGCAATGGCCCACCCTGCGCGAGGTGATCGCCGCAGACGGTCTGAGCGCCCTAACCAAAGCCGCCGAGAACCGCGCCGTGACGCATCCGGAGGGGACGTTCGAATATGACATCCCGATCCCCGCGCCTGAAAAAATCCTGTGTGTGGGCGTCAACTTTCCCGACCGGAACGCCGAATACAAGGACGGCTCCAGCCAGCCCAAACACATGTCGCTGTTCCCGCGGTTTGCGCGCAGCTTTACCGGCCATGGCCGCCCGCTGATCCGCCCGCCGGAAAACCACACGCTGGATTACGAGGGCGAGGTGGTCATCGTCATCGGCAAGGGCGGCCGCCGCATCAAACCCGAGGACGCCTATGACCACATCGCCGCCCTGACCCTGTGCAACGAGGGCACGATCCGCGACTGGGTGCGCCATGCGAAATTCAACGTGACTCAGGGCAAGAACTGGGACAATTCGGGCGCCATCGGCCCTTGGCTGGTGCCCTTCTCCGATGCCAAACAGCTGGATGACGCGCGCATCATCACCCGCGTGAACGGCGAGGTCCGCCAGGACGACGTGCTGGCGCGCATGATGTTCCCGATCCGCGAGGAAATCGCCTATATCAGTACCTTCACCACGCTGGTGCCCGGCGACATCATCGTGACCGGCACTCCTACCGGCGCGGGCGCGCGGTTCGATCCGCCCAAATACCTGGTCCCCGGCGACGTGGTCGAAATCGAGGTCGAAGGCATCGGCACCCTGACCAACACGGTGGAGGACGAGGCATGACCCCCGACCAGCATGTCGAGGCCGCCGAGGCCCTGTGGCAGGCCGAACAATCGGGTCAGCAGATCGGGCTTTTGTCACTGAAATACCCCGGCATGACGATGGATGACGCCTATGCCGTTCAGGCCGCGTTGATCGCGCGGCGCAAGGCGGTGGGGCGCAAGGTGATCGGCTGGAAAATCGGCCTGACCTCAAAGGCGATGCAGGCCGCGCTGAATATCGACATCCCCGACAGCGGCGTTCTGATGGATGACATGGCCTTTGAAAACGGCGGGGTGGTGCCCAAGGGGCGGTTCATTCAGCCCCGGATCGAGGCCGAGATCGCCTTTGTGATGAAGGCCCCCCTGGCCGGACGCCACGTGACGGCCGCCGATGTGATCGCCGCCACCGATTACGTGACGCCCGCGCTTGAGATTCTGGACACGCGCATTCTGCGGGCGGATCCGGCGACGGGCCAAACCCGGATCATCACCGACACGATCAGCGATAATGCGGCCAATGCCGGGATTGTGCTGGGGGACGAGCGCCACCAGATCGACGCCCATGATCTGCGCTGGGTCGGCGCGATCGTGCAGAAAAACGGCGCGGTCGAAGAAACCGGGCTGGGTGCCGGGGTGCTGAACGATCCTGTGCAGGGCATCGTCTGGCTGGCGCACCGGATGGACCAGTACGGCCAGCAGATCAAACCGGGGCAGGTGATCCTGTCCGGCAGTTTCATTCGCCCGGTCGAGGCCCCCTCGGGGGCGGTCATCGAGGCCGATTTCGGCCCGTTCGGCGGTGTCTCGGTCAGTTTTGCATAGTCGCGCGTCCAGGGCGCTGGCCGAACCCGGCCACTTTCCCCCATCCCAGCCGCTGCACTGCCGCATCCACGATCAGCGGCACGCCAATGCCCATCAGCACCCCCGCCACCAGATGCGGCCCCAGGGCGGTGACGCCCAGTTTCAGCAGGGTCACGCGGGTGGCTGCGGTCAGGATGATATGGATCAGATAAATCGGCATGGTCCGCGCGCCCAGCCAGGCAAAACCGCCCCCCGCCCAGGTGTTGCCGATCCGGGCGAACACACCGCAAAAGCCCATCACCGCCAGCAGAGCCGTGACCTGAAACCACGGCGCGCCGATCCCCTCTTTCAGATGCACGACCTCGGACAGGATCAGCATCAGCGCCCCCACAACAAAGGGCAGGGGCAGCGGGTGGGCCAGCTCTTTGCGGATGGGACGCATCAGGATACCGGCCAGAAAATACGGCGCATTTTCGATAATTGTGACAAAGATTCCCGGATTCAGCCCCAACAGGAAAAACAACACGGACGCGATGGCCAGCCCCAGCATCGCCACCAGCGCGCCCGCCCGGAACAGCCGCTGAACCAGATAGGCGCCGATTTGCAGCACGAACAGCGCCCACAAAAACCAGAACACGCTTTTGACAGGAACCGGATAGGCCAGCACATCCAGCAGCCCCGAGACCCCGCGATCCCCTCCCTGCCCCGAGACCAGCAAGGCCAGAGCTTCGATCCAGCTCCACAGCAACAGAGGCCAAAGCAGGGTCAGCACCTTATGGCGCAAAAACGGGACCGGCGCGGGCTTCGGCATGAAAAACAAGCCCGAAACGAAGAAAAACACCGGCATATGGAACAGGTAGATGGCCTCTTCTACCGTGCGGAACAACTGGGCGTCGCCGATCAGCCCGGCACTGCCCAGCCCCAGCCAGACATGGCCGAAAACCACCAAGATAATCGCTGCGCCCTTGATTGCGTCAAAGCCGTTTTCACGCCCTGTCATGCCTGCTCACCTGTTTATTCCGTTTCAGCATTCCCGCAGGCTTGTTTTGGGTCAAGCCCGCTGTGACATCGCTAGACTTCTGCATACCAATCCGACACAAATACCCGGCGACGAGGGGGGCATCATGATCGAAGAACTTTCACAAATCGTTGGCGCGACACATGTTCTAACCGGCAAGGACATGGCCAAATATACGCGCGACTGGGTGGGGAAATACAGCTATCAACCGGCCGCCGTCGTGCGGGCCGGCAATACCCAAGAGGTCTCGGACATTGTGAAATGGGCCAATCGGACGGGCACGGTGATCGTGCCGGTGTCGGGCAATACGGGGCTTGCGGGTGGGGCCGTGGCCCAAGGGGCGGTGATGCTGTCGCTGGAGCGGATGAATGCCATCCACGAGGTGCGCGCCCCCGCGCGGATTGCGATCGTTCAGGCCGGGGCGATCCTGGCCGATGTCCACTCCGCCGCCGAAGCCCAGGATCTGATCTTTCCGCTGACATTCGGGGCCAAGGGCTCGGCGATGATCGGGGGGGTGCTGTCCACCAATGCGGGGGGCTCGAACGTGCTGCGTTATGGCAATACCCGCGATCTGGTGCTGGGAATCGAGGCCGTCCTGCCCAGCGGTGAAATCATGAATATCATGTCCGAACTGCATAAGGACAACTCGGGCTATAACCTCAAGCACCTGCTGATCGGGGCCGAGGGCACGCTGGGTATCATCACTGCCGCAGTGCTGAAACTGCACCCCAAGCCGCGCGCCTATGCCACCGCGATGGTGGCCGCGCCGGGCCTGCCGCAGGCGCTGGAACTGCTCAACCAGTTACAAGAGGTCACCGGCAGCTGTGTCGAAGCCTTTGAATACATGCCGCGCCATCACATCGGCCTGCATAAGCAGATCAACCCAAATGCCCGCGAGCCTTTCGAGACCCCGCACGAGGTGAACATCTTGGTCGAGATCGGCGTCACCGCCCCTCGTGATGCCACCCCCGGACCGGACGGGCAAATCCCCGTGACAGCCCATCTGGAAAACGTGCTGGCCGGCATGTTCGAACAGGGCGCCGTTCTGGATGCGGTCGTCGCCCAGAATGAAAGCCAGCGCCGCGAAATGTGGGAACGCCGCGAAGCCGCCGCCGAGATTGCCATGTCCCGCCCGCCTCTTTTGTCCAATGACATCGCGGTGCCGCTGGATAAGGTCTCGGTTTTTCTGGAGGTGATGAAAACCCGTCTGCCGCAGATTGACCCCAAGGCCCGCGAGGTGATCGTCGCACATCTGGGCGATGGCAATATTCACTATACCGTCTGGCCCGGTTCCGGCGACGCAGATCACATCGACACGATCATGGAGGCCGTCGAAGAAGAGGTGCGCAAACTGGGGGGCAGTTTCTCGGCAGAGCACGGGATCGGGCTGTCCAAATTGCCCTCGATGCAGCGCCGCAAAGACCCGGCCGCCCTGGCCGCAATGCAGGCAATCAAAACCGCGCTGGACCCCAACGGCATTCTTAATCCGGGGAAAGTCCTGCCCCCTAGCGCCAGCTAAAGAAATCCGCCCCCGCCTGCGCCAGCATATCCGCGGCCATGGCGCGGCCCAGCTCGGGGCCGTCCTCGATGGGGCAGGTGCGATCATCGGCGATCACCTCGGAGCCATCGGGGCGCAGCACCTCGCCGCGCAGGCGCAGGGTGCCGCCGTCCAGCGTGGCCAGCCCGGCAATCGGGGTCTCGCAGGAACCATCCAGCGCCTCAAGAAAGGCGCGCTCGGCGTCCAGCCGCTGCCCGGTCACGCTGTCATGGATCGCCTCCAGCAGGCCGGCGGTGTTGCTGTCATCCATCCGCCGTTCAATGCCAATCGCCCCCTGCGCAATGGCCGGCAGCATGTCCTCGGGTGCGATGGCTGCGCGCACAACATCCGCCATGCCCAGCCGGTTCAGCCCCGCCATCGCCAGGAAGGTCGCATCGGCCACCCCATCCTGCAATTTCTTCATCCGGGTCTGCACGTTGCCCCGGAATTCGACCACTTTCAGATGCGGGAACCGATGCAGCAATTGCGCCCGGCGCCGCAAAGAGGACGAGCCCAGCTGCGCCCCTTCGGGCAGATCGGCCAGCGACGCGGCGCTAAGCGACACAAACGCATCGCGCACGTCCTCGCGCGGCAAATAGCACTCCAGCACCAGCCCCTCTGGCTGCAACACCGGCATGTCCTTCATCGAGTGCACGGCGATGTCGATCCCGCCGCGCAGCATGGACTGTTCGATCTCACGCGTGAACAGCCCCTTGCCGCCCAGCGTCTTCAACGGCTGATCCGCGTCGATCAGGCGCTGGTTGTCGCCGGTGGTGTGAATGACCACGATCTCGAATGCCTCGGGGGGCAGATCGAAGGCCCGCGCCAGCCGATCCCGCGTTTCATGCGCCTGCGCCAGCGCAAGCGGCGATCCACGGGTTCCGATCTTCAGGGGCGAGGCGGGGCTGGGCATCGTAAGTGTCATAAGCCAAGCCTTAGTCGCGGCAGGTTGTCCTGACAAGCACCCGATGCTTGACATCTTGTCGCCATAAGGGGACGAACCGGGGGAACGAAAGGAAATCCGATGTCCGAACCCAAAAAGATCCTTCGCGCGCTGGCAGGCGAAACGCTGGAAACGCCTCCGATCTGGATGATGCGCCAGGCAGGCCGCTATCTGCCCGAATACCGTGCCACCCGCGCGCAGGCCGGCGATTTCCTGTCATTGTGCTATAACAGCGAACTGGCCGCCGAGGTCACGCTGCAACCGATCCGCCGCTATGGGTTTGACGCTGCGATTCTGTTCGCCGACATCCTGCTGCTGCCGCAGGCGCTGGGGGCGGATCTGTGGTTCGTCACCGGCGAAGGGCCGCGTCTGTCCACCACCACCACGGCCGATCAACTGGCCGCACTGAAAGACAAGGACGCCATTCACGAGGTACTGAACCCGGTCTATGACACGGTGAAAATCCTGTCCTCGGAACTGCCCTCGGAAACCACTTTGATCGGCTTTGCTGGCGCGCCCTGGACCGTCGCCACCTATATGATCGCCGGGCGCGGCACCAAGGATCAGGGCCCCGCCCACGCGCTGAAGGCTGAAAACCGCGACGTCTTTGAGGGCATCCTGGACCTGCTGACCGTCTCGACCGTCGAATACCTGTCCAAACAGATCGAGGCCGGTGCCGAAGTGGTGAAACTGTTCGATAGCTGGGCCGGTTCGCTGAAAGGCGAGGATTTCGACCGCTACGCGCTGGCCCCCGCCAGGAAAATCATCGCCGCCCTGAAAGAACGCCACCCGAATATTCCCGTCATCGCCTTCCCGCGTGAGGCAGGCGATAAATATATCGGTTTTGCCAAGGCAACGGGGGCCGATTGCGTGGCCGTGGATAACTCGGTCAGCGCCGAATGGGTGGCCCGGAACGTACAGGTCGATGGCTGCGTCCAGGGTAACCTGGCCTCGTCGCACATGGTAACGGGCGGCCAGGCGCTGGTGGACGAAACCCGGCGCATTGTGAAGGCCCTGTCGGGCGGCCCGCATATCTTTAACCTGGGCCACGGCATCACCCCGAATGCAGACCCTGAAAACGTGCAGCTGATGATTGACACCGTCAGAGGCGGCTGACCCATTGACCCAGCGGAGCAGGCCTGGCGGCCTGCACAGGTCTGGCCCTGCGGGCGGATGGGGGGATATCCCCCCAAACCCCCTTGGCTCTCAAATCCAAGTGTCGCTCAGTAAAACTCAGCAGACCGCTCAACACGCGCCAAGCCCGAGGATTTTCCCAAAGGGAAAATCCGAGACATCCTGTGCGCGCTTGCGCGCTCCTTTAGGTCAGGTCCATTTTGCCAGGGGGGGCAGGCTCATAAGGACGGCGTTGGCGTCATGCCCTGTCTCCAGCCCGAATTTCGTGCCGCGATCATAGACCAGATTATATTCAGCATAGAGGCCGCGATGCACCAATTGCGTATCCTTATCGGCCTCGGTCCACGCTGTATTCCGGCGCTTTTCGGTGACCGGCACAAAGGCGGGCAGGAAGGCCCGGCCCACATCCTGAATGAAGGCGAAATCAGCCTCCCAATCGCCGGTGTTGTGATCATCGAGGAAAATCCCGCCGACCCCGCGCGCGCGGCCCCGGTGAGGGACGTAGAAATATTCGTCAGCCCAGTCTTTGAACCGCGGGTAGAAAGCCGCGTCATGCCTGTCACAATGCTCTTTCTGGATGGCGTGGAAATGGGCCGTGTCCTCGGCGTATTCGATACAGGGGTTCAGGTCAGACCCGCCGCCAAACCACCAGGCGTGCGGCGTCCAGAACATGCGCGTATTCATATGGACAGCCGGGCTGTGCGGGTTCTGCATATGCGCCACCAGGCTGATGCCGCTGGCCCAGAAACGCGGGTCGTCCTTCATGCCGGGAATGCCTTTACGCGCGGCCATGGCGGCCTGAGCGCGCGCGCCCAGTTCTCCGTAGACGGTGGATATATTGACGCCCACCTTTTCGAACACGCGGCCGCCGCGCATGACGCTCATCAGCCCCCCGCCCGCATCGCTGCCATCGGCCGAGTCGCGTTTGGTTTCGGTCACTTCGAAACGTCCGGCGGGAAGATCCGCAAAGGGGCCTGAGGTCTGGCTGTCCTCCAGCGCTTCGAAACTGGCAACAATATCGTCCCGCAAACGGCGGAACCAGGCGCTGGCGCGGGCTTTTTCGTCGGCGAATGTATCGGTCATGGGCATCCCTGCTGTCTTTTACACAGACCTAGCAGGCACGTCGGGGTTACGCCACCACCCAAGGGCGCGACATCAATGCGCGGGGGCGGCCACCGGGTCAATCAACGTGCGCCCGCCATCCAGCGTCAGCACCTGCCCCGTCATGAAGGCCGAGGCCTCCGAGGCCAGATATTGCGCGGTATGCACCAACTCCATCGGCGAGGCAATGCGGTGCATCGGCGTGTGGCTCTCGATATCGCGGCGATAATCGGTGTGATCCTTCAGCATGTCCTTCAGGCTGTGCGACATGACCGAGCCAAAAGCCAGCCCATTCACCCGAATCCGATGCGGTGCCAGCGCCACGGCCAACGAACGAGTCATCTGATCCAGCGCCGCCGTAGACACCGAATAGGCCAGCAGGTCCGTATTCGTCCGCCGCGCGGCAATGCAGGACAGGTTCACGATGGTGCCCGCGCTGCCCTCTTCCAGATCCTTGGCCTGTTTGATCATCCGCTTGGCCACCATCTGCGACAGGCGCAGCGCGTTCAGCATATTCTGCTGCAACAGCGTGTCCACCGCATCGTCATCGGCATTCAGCGGGTCCACGGCGATCATCTGACGCGAGGCGTTCACCAGAATATCCACACTGTCAAACGCATCCAGCGTGGCTGACAGCAGGTTGGCCTGAGTCAGTTTTTCGCGCAGATCCCCGGCGAAATAACGATAGGGGTTTTCCTCGTCATTCTCACCGAATTCTTTGATCAGCCGGTCCTCGTCGCGGTCCACGAAAACGACATTCGCGCCCTTGTCCACAAAATGGCGGCCAATCGCCAGCCCGATCCCGTTTGCCCCGCCCGTGACGATAGCGGTCTTGCCGGCAATAGAGAAAGTCATGCAGGTCTCCGTGATTCTGTGGGTTCAGCCTAGCCGCCCTTAGCGCCCCTGACGAGAGGGTCGCGCTGCGTGCAGAATTTTGAACCGATTATCGCCGCCTGTTTCCTGAACTTTGCCAAAAGCGGCAGCAAGCGCGGCCTCATAGGGCAAATGCCGGTTGGCGACAAGCCACAGTTGCCCCGAAGGCGCAAGCGCCGCCGCCGCCGTGGCAATAAAGGCCCGGCCCAGATCCGGTTCCGCTGCGCGCCCGGTGTGAAACGGCGGGTTCATGATCACCGCATCCAGTTTGCTATCGGGCCGCCACAGCGTCGCATCCGCCCAGTGAAACTGCGCGCGCGCATCCGGAACATTCACCTGCGCGCAGTCCAGCGCGGTCAGGTCTGCCTCGACCAGATGCAAGCCGGTCACATCAGGGCTGCGCGCCAGCGTCTGCGCAGACAGGTATCCCCAGCCCGCACCCAGATCGGCCACCTTACCGGACAGCGGCGGCAGCGCCTGCGCCAACAAGGCCGATCCCGCATCCACCTTATCGGCGGAAAAGACACCCGGACGGGTCAGGAACCCATCCACCTTTTGCACCTGCCCCTGCCAATCGGCATAATCCGCCCCCGGCGCGAACCAGAACAGTTTCCCATGCGATTTGGAAATCACCCCCTGGACGGTTTCACGCTTGCGCAGTTCCTTGAGCACGGATTCCACACCGTCGGTTTTCTGCCCGTCAACAGCCACCAGAGGCACCAGGCGCACCTGTGCCAGCATCGCCCGCGCCAGCGCCTTGGCCCGCGGCAGCACGACCAGAGCCATGCTGAAATCGCCCTCGGAGTCAGTGGCCACATCATAGCCCCGCGCGGCGAACGCCTGGAAATCGGGCTTGAACCGGGTGATCAGAACCAGCCGGTCTTTGGGCAGAGCCGACAAATCCATCCCCGCACGCGGGCCCAGAACGGCGATTTTTCCGGTCGCGGGCAGCGGCAAGCCGGCCTCCAGCGCCAAGGCGATGCGGGTATCACTCATTGATCTGTTCAGAATGCGCAGGCGGGGCCGGCGTCACTCTTTCTCCATCGTGCATTGCAGGGGGTGTTGATGACGGCGCGCGAAATCCATCACCTGTGTCACCTTTGTCTCGGCGATTTCATGACTGAAGACGCCGACCACGGCCAGCCCTTTTTTATGCACGGTCAGCATAATTTCAAAGGCCTGCGAATGCGACATGCCGAAGAACCGTTCCAGCACATGCACGACGAATTCCATCGGCGTGTAATCGTCATTCAGCAGCATCACCTTGTACATCGGAGGGCGCTTTGTCTTGGGGCGCGTTTTCAGCGCGATAGACGGATCTCCGCTATCGTCCTCGTTGCCCGACATTTTCACGTCAAATTCTGCCATATGTTCGCTTTGCATGGTTTGACCCGGCCCACCTTGAAGGGTCTATATAACCTCTGTGCCCAATTAGGAAAGAGGGCGCGCCGAACGGAAAGCGCGAGAAATGGCAAAACTCACCACCATCGGTTTCGATGCTGACGATACTTTGTGGCAAAATGAGCGATTTTTTCGCCTCACGCAGGACCGATTCGCCGATCTGCTGCGCGATTATGCAGATCCCGATCACCTGATGCAGCGCCTGCTGGAGGCGGAAAAACGCAACATTCAGCACTATGGTTTCGGGATCAAGGGCTTCGTTCTGTCGATGATCGAAACCGCCCTGGATGTCACCGAAAACCGCGTGCCCGCGCCGGTGATCCGGTCCTTGATCGACGCTGGCCAGGATATGCTGCAACACCCGATCGAGTTGCTGCCCCACGCCGCCCAAGCCGTCCGCGCCGTGGCCGCCACCCATCGCGTTTTGCTGATCACCAAGGGCGATCTGATTGATCAGGAACGCAAACTGGCGCAATCCGGGCTGGGCGAGATGTTCGACGGGGTTGAGATTGTCTCGCATAAGACCCGACCGATCTACCAAGAGATCTTCACCCGACATGGCGAGGGCCCCGCGCAGGGGATGATGATCGGCAACTCGATGAGAAGCGATGTCGTGCCCATGGTGCAGGCCGGCGGGTGGGGCGTGCATGTGCCCCACGGTCTGGAATGGGAAATCGAGCGCGCGGACCCTCCAACCGGCGCCGCACGGTTTGTCACCTTGCCGGATTTGAGCGCCCTGGCCGATTTGGTGACACAGATCGAGAAAGAGGCTTGATCGCATGGCGGATTTTCCCAAATATGGGATAAAGTTCCTTATTTGGGAATCGCCATGCAAAACGACCTTCATCTGGCGCGGCATCTGGCCAGTATGCGCGCCGAACGTGGCTGGACGCTTGCCCAGCTGGCTGCGCAGTCCGGGCTAAGCCGGGCCACCCTGTCGCGGATTGAAAACGCCGAGGTCAGCCCCACCACGCAGGCTTTGGGCCAGCTGTGCGCCGCGTTCGGCCTGTCCATGTCGCAGGTTCTGGCCATGGTCGAGCACAGCTTCCAACCCGTCATTCCCCCCGCGCAGCGGGCCCGCTGGACCGATCCGCAAACCGGATTCACCCGCACCGTGGTGTCGAACGCTGCCGCCCCCCTGCGCGGCGAGCTGCTGCTGTGCACCCTGCCTGCCGATGCCTCTCTCAGCTATGATACGCCGCCGCGCCCCGGATTAGAGCACCATCTGCTGGTCAATTCCGGCCAGCTAACCGTCACTGTCGATGGCACGCAGTACGCCCTGCGGCCCGGCGATTGCCTGCGCTATCAGCTATGGGGGCAAACCCGGTTTCACAGCCCGACGGGGGCCGAATACCTGCTTTTTCTGACCTGAGGTTTCGATGCAGATTTCCCAATGGACCGCCAATGACCTGCGCACCGAGATCGAAGCGCTGACCGAAATTCTCTATGCCTGTGTGTATCAGGGGGCCAGTGTCGGCTTTATCCTGCCGCACCCGAAATCCGAGGCGCGCGCCTTCTGGTCAGACATCGCCACGGCTGTTGGCGCGGGGGATCGCGCCCTGTTTGTCGCCACGCAGAACGGGCGCCCCGTCGGGACGGCTCAGTTGGTGCTGGCGACGCCCGCAAACCAGCCGCATCGTGCCGAAGTGTCCAAAGTTCTGGTGCACCCGCAGGCCCGACGCCAGGGCGTGGCCCGCGCGCTGATGCACCATCTGGAAACCTACGCGCGCGCCGCCGAAAAAACGCTGCTGACGCTGGACACCCGCACCGGCGACATGGCCGAGCCGCTGTACCTGAGCCTTGGCTTTCAAAAGGCGGGCGTCATCCCCGGCTATTGCCTGGCCCCGTCCGGGCAGATTTTCGACTCGACCAGCTACATGTATAAGCAGCTTTCGCAAAGGTCGCTCAGCAAGATTTCGCCAACATACATCTGATATCCCATTTTATAGGGGCGCGCGTTTTTTCGCCCCCTAGATATAGCAATTCCGCGCAGCGCAAGCCGACAAATCTATAGAAATAAAGGCTTTATCGGTCAGATTTTCCATGTTAGCCTTTTCTTAAGAACAAAAAGCCGACTGAAAAATCAGCGGCATGAGGCAGAAAAGGCAGTGATCGTGACAGATCATCGTATGAAGCGGACCCACTGGGGCCTGCTGGCAATTGCATTCGTGTGGCTCTTGATCGTGGTGCCTGCCTCTGTGCGCGCCGCGCCCTATGCGGCAATGGTGATGGACGCGCGCACCGGCGAGGTCCTGCATTCCGCAAACGCTGACACCCGGCTGCATCCGGCCTCGCTAACCAAGATGATGACGCTGTACCTGGCGTTTCAGGCTGTCGAGCGCGGTGAGATTTCGCTGGACACCATGGTGCGGATTTCCCGCAATGCCGCGGCCGAGCCTCCGTCCAAGCTGGGCCTGCGCGCCGGGCAGAAAATCAAACTGCGCTATCTGATCCGGGCTGCGGCGGTGAAATCCGCCAATGATGCGGCCACTGCCATCGGCGAAGCGATCGAAGGATCCGAGGCCGCCTTTGCCCGCCGCATGAACCGCACCGCGCGCGCGATGGGCATGACCCGCACGACCTTTAAGAACGCGCATGGGCTGACCCGTCAGGGCCACCTGTCCACCGCGCGGGACATGACAATTCTGGGGCGGCATCTGCTGTATGATTACCCGCAGTATTATAACCTGTTCGGCCGCAAAACGACCGACGCGGGGCTGCGGACCGTGAACAATACCAACCGCAAATTCCTGTCCGCCTATCGCGGCGCCGACGGGATCAAGACCGGCTACACCCGCGCGGCGGGCTTTAACCTTGTGGCGTCGGCCGAGCGGGGCCGCGAACGCGTGATCGCGACAGTGTTCGGCGGGCGCTCGACCGCGACGCGCAATGCAAAGGTCGCCGAGCTGCTGGACCTGGGATTCCGCCGGGCCCCCAGCCGTGTGGCGCTGCGCAAGCCGGCCAAGCCGGGCTATACCGGATCCGGACCTGCGGGGACGCCGGGCGGCTCGGGGAAAACCATCCGGCTGGTGACTGCCGTCAAGCAAAGCCTGCGTCCGCATCCCCGGCCGGGCAGCGCCCAGGCGCCGGTCCTGGTGGCGGTGAAAGACGACATCAACGATGCGCTCAAAGAGGTAATGGCCGAGAAAAAACCTGCCACCGCCCCCCCGGCCCTGCCCAAAGAATCCCTGCCCGTCCAGTTGGCGGACACGAACACACCGACACCGCGGATGCGGCCCTCGGGCCTGGTGCTGGCCAGCACCGGAGAGCAGAAACGCGCGGTCGAGGATGCCCTGGCCTCAGCCGCAGTGGAAGAGCGCGAGGTCGTCACTCGTCTGTCCACATCCGGCGGGCGTCACTGGGGGATCAACGTGGGCCGCTATCCCAGCAGCTACGCCGCCGAGAAAGTGCTGGTGAAAACCGCCCTGGCCGAGATGGCCACGCTTGAGGGCAGCCTGCGCAAAGTGGTCAACCGCAAGGGCGGGTTCGATGCGAATTTCATGGGGCTGACCCGCGAAAAGGCCGATCTGGCCTGCCGCAGATTGCAGGCCCGTCAGGTGACGTGCTTTATGATAGGACCGGGCTAAGCCCCGCATACAGAAGACAGACATAAGCCGCCCAATGGGCGGCTTTTTCATGGGGCAGGCACCGCGGGTCAGGGCTTGGGGTGGTCGTCCCATTCGCCCGACAGGATCCGCTGGCTGTTGCCCTCGGGGTCATCATATTGGTTCGAGCGCACGGTAAAGACAAAAGCCAGCAGGCCAATGCCCCCCATGACCAGCGAAATTGGGATCAGATATGCCAGGACTTCCATTCTTTACCTCAGGCGCAGCGCATTCAGCGACACAGTAATCGAGCTGGAGGACATCGCCAAGGCCGCAACCAGCGGTGTGGCCAGCCCAACCACCGCAATCGGCACGGCGATGACGTTGTAAATCGTTGCGATGCGGAAATTTTCACGAATCCGCTTGGTGGCCGATTTGGCCGTATCCAGCGCGTCATTGATCGGCGACAGATCCCCGCCCAGCAGCACGATATCCGAGGCCACACGCGCCGCATCCAACGCCGACGCGGGCGAGATGGACACATGCGCCGCCGCCAGCGCCGCCGTGTCGTTCAGCCCGTCGCCCACCATCAGCACATGCTTGCCCTGATCGGACAGCGCCGCGATCCGGGCGGCCTTGTCTGCGGGCAGGGCCTCGGCCATCCAGTGCTTGATGCGCAGACGATTGGCCAATTCCTCGACCGCGCGGCTGGTATCGCCCGAGATCAGGATCACCTCTTTGCCCGCGTCCAGCAGGGATTTCACGGCCTCTTCGGCACCGTCGCGCAGACGGTCGGTAAAGGTAAACCCGCTGGGGGCCTCGCCCTCGATGCTCAGCCAGGCGGCGGTGGTTCCGGCCGGCTTGGCCCCCACCCAAGCGGCGCGGCCCAGACGCACACGATGCCCGTTCCATGTGGCCTCGGTCCCGTATCCGGGCACCTCGGTCAGCGCCTCAATCGGGGCCGGTGTGATGCCCGCCGCCCGCGCCGCCCTGGCCAATGACACAGACAAAGGATGCGAGGATCCCTCGGCCAGGGCCAGGGCGATTTGCAGATCGCGCGGGCTGTGATCGGACAGGTTGGTCAGCTCGGGCGTGCCTGCCGTCAGCGTGCCGGTTTTGTCGAACACCACGGTATCGACCTGGGCCAGACGTTCCAGCGCGGTGGCATGTTTGATCAGCATCCCCTTGCGAAACAGCCGCCCCGAGGCCGCCGTGGTCACCGCAGGCACGGCCAGCCCCAGCGCACAGGGGCAGGTGATGATCAGCACGGCGGCAGCAATATTCAGCGCGGTGCGCACGTCAAAGGTAAACAGCCACCAGCCCACAAAGCTGAGCGCCGACAGGATATGCACACCGGGCGCATAGAGTTTCGCCGCCTTATCCGCCAATGACGTATAGCGCGAGCGCCCCGATTCCGCGATGGCCACCAGATCGGCCATCTGATGCAGGGATGTATCCTTGCCCACAGCGGTGGCGCGGATGGTCAGGGGGCCGGTCAGGTTGACCTCGCCAGCAGAGACCCCCCGCCCCGGCTGCGCCAGCACGGGCACGGTTTCGCCAGTCAGAAGCGAGCGGTCGATCTCGCTGAAGCCTTCGGTGATTTCACCGTCCACGGGCATCCGGCCGCCGGGCCGCACCAGGATCAGATCCCCGACCGAGACCTCAGAGACGGGCACTTGCACCTCTTCTCCATCGCGCAGCAGGATGGCGCGGGGTACCTCCAGCGCGGCCAGTTCCTCGGCGGCCGAACGGGCAATCGCGCGGGTCCGGTGATCCAGATAGCGCCCCGCCAGCAGGAAAAAAGTCAGCGTCAGCGCCGCGTCGAAATAGGCGTGATGGCCAGACAGCGAAGTTTCCCAAAGCGAGGTCACCAGCGCCAGCACGATTGCCAGAACGATGGGCACATCCATGTTCAGACGGCTGTGTTTCAACGCGCCCCAGGCGCTTTTGAAAAAGGGCACACCGGAGAAGGCAATCGTCGGCAGGGTGATCGCCGCCGAAATCCAGTGGAACATATCGCGGGTCGCATCCTCGGCCCCGGCCCAGACGGAGACCGACAGCAGCATCACATTCATCGAGGCAAACCCGGCCACCGCCAGCCGCATCAGCAGATCGCGCCCGGCCTTATCGGTCTGGGTGGCGGACAGCGCGCCGGCGTCCAGCTCGTGCGCCTCATAGCCCACGCGCTCCAGCACCTTGATCAGATCGTCGGGCATGACATCGGGGGCGGCCTCGATCTGGGCGCGTTTCAGCGTCAGGTTCACCCGCGCGGACTGTACGCCGGGCACATCGGCCAGCGCCTTTTCCACGGTCGAGATACAGGCCGCGCAATGCACCGCCGGAACGGACAGGGCGATCCGCGCCTCTTGCGGGGCGTCCAGTGCGGCCAGAGCCTCGGCCGCGGGGGCCGCCGAACAGGCCGGACAGGCAGAGGGGGTGGGACGCATCGTGGCAGTCATGGCGGGGCCTTTGAGGTTATTTGACGTGCAAAATCACGCGCTGGGTAAATTCCGAACCATTCTGGGCCAGCGCCGTCATCCGGATATTCCAGTTGCCATCGGCCAGAGCGATCTCGGCCACATGGGCGGTGCCGTCAAAGGTAAACGCAGGCTCGACATCATCCGCAACCGAGGTCGCCCGGCCGACAACCGCGTGCAGCTCTTTGGGCTGGACGGGCTGGCCGTCTGCATCGGTGATGTTCAGGTACAGCTTGCCCTTCAGATGGATGGCGTTGACCGTCCATCCCAGCGCCTCTTGGGCGGCTTTGCGTTTGTTGAATTCCTGGCTGGCGACGTAGGAATTTGCCACCTCCAGCCCCGGAAATGTCTTAACGGCGCTCACCGCCATGAAGATATTCACGGCGATGATAACCCCGAAGGCGGCGACAAATCCGAATAGAACATGTCGCCCGGTAAGTTGGCCTTTGGTTTGGCGTTCTGCCATCAGTTTTTCCTTCCGTGGAACACGGTGTCCTTATAGGCGCGGGCGCCGTCCGAGTTGTCCTCGACCCAGATCCGGACATCCACGCGTTCGCTTTCTGCGGGGGCCGAGCCCTTGGGGGCCATGATATAGACCCGTTGCAGTTTCATCGAGTCCGCAGGCACCGCAACCGAGGCATAGGGCGTGCCCTCCAGCTGGACATAGAGCGCGCTATCGCCCTTGACCGAAATTTTGAAAGAGCGTTCCTCGCCATGTTTGTTGCGCAGACGCACGTCATAGGTGTTGCGAATGGTGCCATCGGACAGCGTTACGAACGTCGGGTTCCGCACCGGGGCCACCGTCAGATCGATCTCAGAGCGCATGAACAGCGCCACAACCAGCGCCACCCCAACCAGAGCCCACAGCGTGGTGTACAGGATCGTGCGCGGACGGAAGATGTGTTTCCACACGGATTTGGGCGGATTGCCGGCACGTTCGGCGGCCTCGTCCGTCAGGGCCATATAGTCGATCAGACCACGCGGTTTGCCGATCTTGTCCATCACCTCGTCGCAGGCGTCGATACACAGGGCGCAGGTGATGCACTCCAGCTGCTGACCGTCGCGGATGTCGATCCCCATGGGGCAGACGTTCACGCAGGCCATACAGTCAATGCAATCGCCCAGGTTCTCGGCCTCGGCGGATTTGCGATGCTTGCCGCGCGGCTCGCCGCGCCAGCTGCGATAGCCCACCACCAGCGAATCTTCGTCCAGCATGGCCGCCTGAATCCGTGGCCAGGGGCAGGCATAGATGCAGATCTGCTCGCGCGCGAACCCACCGAAAAAGAAGGTGGTCAGCGTCAGAACCAGCATCGTCGAATAGGCGATCGGATGGGCATTCAGCGTCACCAGATCCACCAGCAGCGTGGGCGCATCGGTGAAATAGAACACCCAAGCCCCGCCCGTCGCCAGAGCGATCAGGAACCAGGCCACCCATTTCGTCAGCCGCAGCCGCAACTTGCGAAAATCCATCTTTTTCTGGCGGTGCAGGCGCAGACGCGCGTTACGGTCGCCCTCGATCCAGCGCTCCACCAGGATGAACAGGTCCGTCCAGACGGTCTGCGGGCAGGCATAGCCACACCACACCCGCCCCAGAGCCGAGGTAAACAAAAACAGCCCCAGCCCCGCCATCACCAAAAGCCCGGCAACAAAGTAAAACTCGTGTGGCCAGATCTCGATCATAAAGAAGAAAAAGCGCCGGTTCCCCAGATCAACCAGCACCGCCTGATCGGGCAAAGCAGGCCCGCGATCCCAACGCAACCAAGGGGTTAGATAGTAAATCCCCAGCGTGATCGCCATGATCCACCATTTGAGATTCCGGAATTTCCCGCTGACACGGCGCGGGAAAATCGGCTCGCGGGCGGCATAGAGGCTCGGTGGGGTTTCTGGCTGGGTTTGCGACACGGAATCACTCCGACATTTGGCTACTAATTGCGCCGTTTTCACAGGGATACGGCCTGGCGGCTTTGACCTGCATCAAATCTGCATTTTCCAGTCACCTATTTCTGAATCCCCCATTCCTGAAATCAAGGGCGCGCCACTGTTTCACGGCCCGGCGCCCCCTGGCCCTGCCTGCGGATCCAACGCGAAAAATCCCGCAAAGCCTGACGCTGCGGGCCGGGGCGCGTAACCAGATAATAGCCCTTGCCCTGCCCGTCCTCATGCAGAACCTTCAGATGCCCCGAGGCGATCTCGGACAGGATAATCGCGCGGGCCACAACGGCGGCGGCCTGACCGCTGCGCGCGGCCTCGATCACCATATTGCCGGGCAAAGAGGTCACGTTGATCCGCGTGTCCTGGCTGACCCCCTGCGATTTCAGAAAATCCGTCGCCTCATTCGTGCCCAGCTCTTGCACCCAAGGCAGACTATGCAGCCTTTCCTGCGTCACCGGCCCCGGCCCCACCAATTGCGCCGCAGCGACCACGACAACGGGCGATGCGACAATCAAATGGGTCTCCAGCCCCGGTTGATGGCCGTCACAGTGGCGCAACGCCGCCTCGATCCCGCCGGGTTCTAATGTCTGCAACTCGGCCGTTGGGTTGATCATCAGGTTGACCTCGGGGTGGCGCATCCGGAAATCGGCCAGGCGCGGCAGCAGCCAGTTGCTGGCAAACGAAGACGTCGCCGAGATTTGCAGCGGCCGGTCGTCCTCTTGCTGTGTCAGCTCGCTGATCACGTCCGAGATCTCACGAAACCCGCGATCCAGGGACTGCGCCAACTGGCTGCCCTGAGCCGTCAGCCGCACCCCGCGCCCGGACCGATCCAGCAGCGGAACACCCAGGTGCGTTTCCAACAGTTTGATCTGCTGACTGACAGCGGCATGGCTGACGTTCAGCGCCGCCCCGGCCCGCACCATCGTTCCCGTCCGATAGAGGCTGTGAAAGGCACGCAAGGCATTCAGCGGGGGAAAACTCATCCAATCCATATGTTAGCTTTCCTTACATTTGTGAAAAATTACCGATCTGCCGATACGCCCCATAGCTTATTAAAACAGGCATATACCCAACGCGCAAAGGAAATATCCATGCTCTCGATCTATGCCAAATCTTTCATGACGGCCACCCGAACCGAACCGTTTAAAACACGCAATCAGCGCGTCGATCCGCGCTGCCACACCCGCAGGGCCCCGCCCGCTGCCCCGCGCAAACGGCTGCGGCATCTGCTTAACTTTTGACCCGGCGCTTCCCCCCGTGCATAGTCTTCGCAGGAGCAGGAGACCTCGGGCCATTGGCCTGAACAAGACAAACGGGGGGAATACGTGACCCAAACCGCGGGCAGGCTGGCCCAAGAAAACACCGCCAGGGATTTCGAACGCACCACACTTACCAATTCCGAAGTGACCGCCATCGCGCATCTGTACCGGGGCGAGGTCTATCGCAGCACAATCTGGCGCACGCGGCTGGATACGACCACGAACTGGGCCGTGGTGACGCTGGGGGTGGCGCTGTCGATCTCATTCGCCTCGCCCGATGCCTCGCCTTTGCCGCTGGTTCTGGTCGGGGTGCTGATCATCTTTTTCCTGATGCAAGAGGCCCGGCGCTATCGCTACTTCAACGTCTGGCGCGCCCGCGCCCGCTGGATGGAGACGCATTTCTATGCGCCCATGCTGTATGACGGCGATCTGCACATGGAGGAAAACTGGCAAAAAACCCTGTCCGAAGATTACCTGCGCCCCAAATACCATGTCGGCATGATGACCGCGATCGGGCGACGCATCCGGCGCAATTACCTGTGGATTTTGCTGATCCAGTCGCTGGCCTTTGCCGGCAAGCTGGCCGTGCATCCCACCCCGGTTGAATCTCTGGATCAGGCCTTTCGCCGCGCCGATGTCGGCCCCCTGCCGGGCGAGGTGATCGTGGTCTTCGGGGTGCTGTACATGTTTGCCTGGACCGGCATCGCCATCTGGAGCGATCAAAACGATAAAAACCGCGCGCGCGGGCGCAGCACGGACAGCTCGATGGGTTGAAATTCAGGACAGGTGCCTAAATTAATTGGCACCGGCCTTCCAGGAAACGCGCGAACAGGACGGAAGAGCCGGTGCCGAACTCGGGGACGCGGGAAACGCCCCCGAGTATTCTTTGGCGGGTTACTCGCCCCCGCCCAACTGGTGGACGTAGGTGGCAACCGCGCGGATCTGTGCTTCGGTCAGACGGGTGTTCCAGTTGGGCATCACGCCATAGCGCGAGTTGGTCACCGTCTCTTTGATGGCGTCATAATCGCCGCCATACAGCCAGATCGCATCGCTCAGGTTCGGAGCGCCCTGGAACCGATCCCCGGTGCCGTCCTCCATGTGGCAGGACGAGCATTCATCCGCGAACACAGTGGCACCGGCTTCGACCAGCGAAGCATCCATCGGATCGCCCGACAGCGACATGACGTAGTTCACGACCTGTTCGATCTGTTCGGGCTCCAGCAGCTCGTCCGCACCGAAGGCAGGCATTTCCGACAGGCGGGCCTCTTCTTCGGGGTCGTCCTCGTTGCGGATACCGTGGGTGACGGTGAAGTGGATGTCCTCGATAGAGCCCCCCCACAGCCAGTCATCGTCCAGCAGGTTGGGATAGCCGACAGCGCCAGCCGCGCCCGAGCCATGACACTGCGAGCACCAGGTTTTGAACACAGCCGCACCGGCCGACACGGCATAACCGTTCAGTTCGGCATCCCCGGCGATGTCGGTCAGCTCGACCGAAGCCAGCCTCTCGTTGATCGGACCCAGTTTGGTTTCATGAGCAGCAATATCCGCCGCCACGTCACCGCGGGTTGACCAGCCCAGGAACCCGGCCGTTGCGCTGCTGACACCGGGCCATGCAGGGTAGGCAACCGAGTAGATCACCGCCCAGAAGATACAGGCATAGAAGGTCCACAGCCACCAGCGCGGAAGCGGCGTGTTGAGCTCCTCAATCCCGTCCCATTCGTGGCCGGTCGTGCCCACATCTTGGTTTTGGTTTGGTTTTTTAGCCATTTCTCACGCCTCCTTGGCGTCACCACCGCGCGGGGCGGCGGGTTTGTCTTCGTGCCGGAAGGGGATGTCAGCCACGTCGTCGTAGACCTTCGAGGAACCGGGACGGAAGGCAAAGACCACCACCCCGATAAAGAAGGCAAACAACGCAATCAGCATCCAGCTATCCGCGAACTCTCGTAGGATCGAGTAGGTTTCCATGATGGTCCCCTCCCCTTACCGGCTCGCGTCCGGGGTGAAGGTCGAGAAATCAACCAGCGTTCCCAGCATCTGCAAATAAGCGACCAGAGCGTCAGCTTCGGTAACACCGGGCTGACCGTCGAAGTTGCGCACCTGCACAGCCTCGCCGTAGCGTTCCAGCAGACCGTCATAGTCGCTGTCCGGATCGGCCTGGGCGGCAAAGTCCGCTTTGGCGTTTTCGATCATCTCCTCCGAGTAGGGAACACCAACCAGGCGATGGGTTGCCATGTTATCGGCAATGTATTTCCCGTCGATCAGCTTGTTTTCCAGATGCCCGTATTTAGGCATGACCGATTCCGGCACCACCGACTGCGGATCGCGCAGGTGGTCAATGTGCCACTCGTCCGAGTAACGGCCACCCACACGCGCCAGATCAGGTCCGGTCCGCTTCGAGCCCCACTGGAACGGGTGGTCATACTGCGATTCCGCCGCCAGCGAGTAGTGGCCATAACGCTCGACCTCGTCGCGCATCGGACGGATCATCTGGCTGTGACAGACATAGCAGCCTTCGCGGATGTACACGTCACGCCCGGCCAGCTCCAGCGGGGTGTAGGGGCGCATGCCCTCTACGTCCTCGATGGTGTTTTCCAGCCAGAACAGAGGCGCAATCTGCACAATGCCGCCGATGGTCACGACCAGGAAGGCGAAGATCGTCAACAGAGTTACGTTCTTCTCAAGAATCGCGTGTTTATCAAGAATTGCCATTGTTCCGATCTCCTCTTACTCGGCCGGAACCAGGTGGTTCTTGGCTTCCACGGCTGGCGACTTCTTCACGGTCATGAACAGGTTGTAGCACATGATGACAGCGCCCAGCAGGAACAGGATTCCGCCCGTGCCGCGCACAACGTACATCGGCAGTTTCGCAGCCACGGTGTCAGCAAAGGTGTTCACCAGGAACCCGTTCGCGTCCACTTCGCGCCACATCAGGCCTTCCATGATGCCGGTCACCCACATGGATGCGGCGTACAGAATGATCCCGATCGTCGCCAGCCAGAAGTGCCAGGACACCAGGCTCAGACTGTACAGGCGTTCCTTGTTCCACAGCTTGGGCACCAGGAAGTACAGCGCACCAAAGGTGATCATCCCGTTCCAGCCCAGAGCCCCCGAGTGCACGTGACCGATGGTCCAGTCAGTATAGTGCGACAACGAGTTCACAGCGCGGATCGACATCATCGGGCCTTCAAACGTGGACATGCCGTAGAAACCGACCGAAATGACCATCATACGGATGATCGGATCGGTGCGCAGCTTGTCCCAGGCGCCCGACAGGGTCATCAGACCGTTGATCATACCACCCCAGGACGGCATCCACAGCACAACCGAGAACACCATGCCCAGCGTCGAGGCCCAGTCAGGCAGCGCGGTATAGTGCAGGTGGTGCGGGCCGGCCCAGATATAGATGAAGATCAGCGCCCAGAAGTGGATGATCGACAGCTTGTAGGAATAGACCGGACGTTCGGCCTGTTTGGGCACAAAGTAATACATCATGCCCAGGAAACCCGCCGTCAGGAAGAAGCCCACAGCGTTGTGGCCGTACCACCACTGGGTCATGGCGTCCTGCACACCGGCAAAGACCTGAACCGATTTAGAGCCGAAGAACGAAACCGGGATCGACAGGTTGTTGACGATATGCAGCATCGCAACAGTCAGGATGAACGACAGGAAGAACCAGTTCGCCACATAGATATGCGGCTCTTTGCGTTTCACGATGGTGCCGACGAAAACCGCCAGATAGGCCACCCAGACGACAGTCAGCCACCAGTCAACGTACCATTCGGGCTCGGCGTATTCTTTGGACTGGGTTGCTCCCAGGATATAGCCGGTTGCCGCCAGAACGATGAACAGGTTGTAACCCCAGAACACAAACCAGGCCAGGTTCCCGCCCCAAAGGCGCGCAGCCGAGGTCCGCTGCACCACATAGAACGACGTCGCGATGAGAGCGTTGCCGCCGAATGCGAAAATCACAGCCGAGGTGTGCAGAGGGCGCAGCTTACCAAAGTTGGCATAGCCCATGGCCCAGTCAAAGTTCAGCTGCGGAAAAGCCAGCTGAAATGCAATAAACGTCCCCGCAAGGAAGCCAACGACCCCCCACAGCGCGGTTGCGATCACGCCGGCGCGCACAACACCGTCGAGATATTCATTTTGAGGCGCGGGCTTGGCGTCCTCGCCAGTGCCCCGCAGCACGAACAGGAACGCGACAGCCGCGGCCAGAGCCACGGTAATCGCGTTCACCTGATAAGCCAGGTCACGCCCGTAATTGGCCGCGATCATCGCCAGAAGCGTGACCAGACCAAGCGCGATCAGCTTGATGTAATTTACCATTTTGCGTCCCTTCGTCTTGTACCCGCACGATTCGTAACCCGCGCGGGCGGTTCTAGACTGGCCGTTTAATGCGATTGGCTGCGTCCGGCTGCCTTGATCTGTGTCAAAACCCCCATCTGCATTTTTTGACACGGGTCAATGTGCCTCGGTCCGGGGGCGTCTAATCTAAGCCTGTAGCGGTCACATGCGGATGGGAGAAAACCATGGCCTACAAAAGTTTATTTTCGGTACTGACGGACACCAAGTTCATCGGCCCGGTGCTTGAGCGCGGGATCGCTCTGGCGCGGGCGAACGACGCGCATCTGGATGTGCTGTGCATGGGCGTCGATCGGACGCAAACGGGGTATTACTATGCGGGGGCCAACGCGATGGTCCTGCAAGAATCCCTGACCCGCGCCCAGGAAGAAGCCCAGGAAATCGAAGAGAAAGTCCAGACCCGCCTGTCGAAATCCGACATCCGCTGGGGAACGGATACCGGCGTGGCCCAGCTGGCGGACATCGGGCGCCATATCTCGGCCCATGCGCGGTTCTCGGATCTGGTGATTTTGCCGCAGCCCTATGGCAAGGATCACGGGGCCGAAATGGAGCCCGTGATGGAGGCCGCCCTGTTCGAAGGCAAGGTGCCTGCGGTGATTCTGCCCGACGGGGTGGACATGGCCGACACGCCTCGGAACATCACCGTCGCCTGGAACGAAAGCAACGAGGCCCTGACCGCCGTGCGCGCCGCCATCCCCTTTTTGCAGCAGGCCGATACCGTGCGGGTTGTGGTGATTGATCCTCCGACGCATGGGCCGAATCGCTCGGATCCCGGCGGTCTGCTGTCGCAATACCTGGCCCGTCAGGGTGTCCGTGCCGAGATTGACGTGCTGTCAAAAACCCTGCCGCGCGTATCGGACGTGCTGCTGCGCCACGCCAAAGACACCGAGGCCGACCTGATCGTCATGGGTGCCTACGGGCATTCGCGTTTCCGCGAGGCGATCCTGGGCGGGGCCACCCGCTATATGCTGGAGCAGGCCGAAATTCCGGTTCTGATGGCCCACTGACAACTGCACAAACAAAACGGGGCCCCAGCGGGCCCCGGCCTTTGTCTGCATCCAGCAACGGGATCAGGCGAAAATACCGCCATCCGCGTCATCCCCGGCCTCTTCCATCAGGCGGTTGTAATCGGGGACAGTCACGTGGCGCTTCCCCTCAAGATGGATCACCCCGTCGCGTTTCAGCGCGGAAATCTGGCGGCTGACCGTTTCCAGAGTCAGCCCCAGGTAATCGGCCATGGCCTCGCGTGTCAGGGGCAGGTCGAACACCAGCTCCCCATTCGCCGGCCGCAGGTTCAACGAGGCATCGCGCCGCGCGATGATCGACAAAAGCGAGGCGATCTTCTCGCGCGCGGTTTTTCGGCCCAGCACCAGCATCCATTCACGGGCGGCGTCCAGTTCGTCCAGCGTCATCTCCAGCAGGCGCTGCGCCACGTGGGGCGTGCCTTCCATCATCTGCTCGAACGGTTTCTTGCGGAAGCAGCACATCACCAGATCGGTGGTCGCCACCACATCATAGGCCGACCCCTCGCGCCCCGGACGCCCGACAAAATCGCTGGGCAGCAGCAGGCCCACCATCTGGGTGCGGCCGTCCTCCATCGTTTGGGTCAGCGTCGCGATTCCCGACACGACCGAGCCGACGAAATCCATCTTATCGCCCGACCAGATCACCGTCTGACCGGCCTCGAAGGTCCGGTAATATTTGATTTCTTCGAGCTGAACCAACTCGTCGGTATCGCACCGGGCGCACACAGCCTTGTGGCGAATGGGGCATTCTCCACAATGGTGATTGTGAGTCAGAGTTTCATCCTGAAGCATTTTTGTCCGTCGCGCGCTTGATCTGGGTCAAAGTTGACCCGTCCTGTTTCACCTAAAGGCTAGGCCTATGGAAACGAAAACGCAACTTGCAAAACTGGGGCTGTTTGACGCGAAGGTACCTCGTTACACGAGCTACCCGACGGCGCCGCACTTCTCAAACAACGTCACCAGCGGGGATTTCACCAATTGGATCAAGGGTATAGTCCCCGGATCCGAAATATCCCTGTATCTGCATGTGCCGTTTTGTCGCCGTCTGTGCTGGTTCTGCGCCTGTCGGACCCAGGGCACACAAAGCGAATCTCCCGTGCGTGCATATCTGGAAACGCTGAAGGCCGAATTGCAGCTGCTACGGCAGAATCTGCCGGAAAACGTGTCACTGAACCGGCTGCATTGGGGCGGCGGGACGCCAACCTTGCTGTCTGCCGCGATGATGACCGATCTGGCCGAGGCCATTCTGAACGTGGCCCCCTTTGCCCCGGACTATGAATTCTCGGTTGAAATCGACCCGAACGAGATCGACGATTCCCGCCTGTCCGCCCTGGCCGCAGCGGGGATGAACCGGGCCTCGATCGGGGTGCAGGATTTTGACGAGGGCATCCAGAAAACCATCGGTCGCCTGCAAAGCTATAACGTGACCCGTGACGCAATCGAGGCGATCCGCGCCCATGGTGTATACAGTCTGAACGCGGATATTCTGTATGGCCTGCCGCACCAATCCAAAGAGCGGATCACCGAAAGCGTCCAGAAACTGCTGTCGCTCAATCCCGACCGCGTGGCGCTCTATGGTTATGCCCATGTGCCCTGGATGGCGAAACGCCAGCAGATGATCCCCTCGGATGCGCTGCCCACCCCGCAGGAACGGCTGGACCTGTTCGAAACCGCCCGCCGCCTGTTCGTATGGGACAATTACGCCGAAATCGGGATCGACCATTTCGCCACCCAGTCGGACGGGCTGACCATCGCGCAGAAAACCGGCAAGCTGCGCCGGAATTTCCAGGGCTACACCGATGATACCTCGGATGTGCTGGTGGGGGTTGGCGCCTCTTCCATCTCGCGTTTTCCGCAGGGCTATGCGCAGAATAACGCCAGCACCGGGGCCTATACCGGCGCCATTCGGGACGGAGGTTTCGCCACCGCCCGCGGGCATATGTTCACCCCCGAGGATAAGCTGCGTTCACGCGTGATCGAGATGCTGATGTGCGATTTCCGCACCAACGACGCCGAGCTGCGCGACACGTTCCAGATGTCTCAGGCCAATCTGGATCAGCTCTATGCCGGGGCCAAATCCGACTTCAAAGGACACCTGGACCATTCGGGCGGAGGACTGTTCATACCCCCGGAATCGCGCCCGCTGACCCGGATGATCGCCCGCGCCTTTGACGCCTACGATCTGTCAAAAGCGGGGCATTCCTCGGCGATCTGAGCGGCGGGCTCAGGCGTTCCCGTCGCGGAAATCCAGCCCCATTTCGGAATAGCGCGCGGCCTCTTCCTGCCAGTTTTCACGCACTTTGACCTGCAAGAACAGATGGACCTTGCGGCCCAGGAATTCCTCCAGATCGGCGCGGGCGGCCTGGCTGACGGCCTTGATCGTCTCGCCGCGTTTGCCCAGAACGATGCCTTTGTGCCCGTCCCGCGCGACATAGATGATCTGATCTATCCGGGCCGAGCCGTCTTTGCGCTCGTCCCATTTTTCGGTCTCGACCGTCATCTGATAGGGCAGTTCCTGATGCAGGCGCAGGGTCAGCTTTTCGCGGGTCATTTCCGCTGCGATCATCCGCATGGGCAGATCGGCGATCTGATCCTCAGGATACAGCCACGGGCCTTCGGGCAGTTCGGCGGCCAGCCATTTGCGCAGATCGTCCACGCCGTGGCCCTTTTCAGCCGAGATCATGAACGTCTGCGCGAAATCGAACCGCGCGTTCAGATCCTCGGACAGCGCCAGCAGTTTTTCAGCCTTCACCCGGTCGATTTTGTTGATGGCCAGGGCGATCCGGCGGTGTTCGCCCAGATCGGCCAGACCTTCCAGAATGCGCTCTACACCCGGCGTGATCCCGCGATGCGCCTCGATCAGCAGCACGATCACATCCGCATCCGCAGCCCCGCCCCAGGCCGCCGCCACCATCGCGCGATCCAGACGGCGACGCGGCTGAAACAGGCCCGGCGTGTCAACGAATACGATCTGGCTGTCACCTTCCAGCGCCACGCCCCGAATGCGCGCGCGCGTCGTCTGCACCTTATGCGTCACGATCGACACTTTGGCGCCGACCATGCGGTTGGTCAGCGTGGATTTGCCGGCGTTCGGCTCTCCGATCAGGGCAACGAAACCCGCGCGGGTGGTCATCTGGGTGTCTCCTTTGGTCAGGCCATGGACATAGCCGGAAATTGCGGGTTTCACCAGCCCGCATCCGTTTCCACACCGCCAAATAAGGGTTAGCCTGCCTGCACCTGCGCCAGCAGCGCCTTGGCGGCGGCTTGTTCGGCCTGACGTTTGGACCCTGCCGTCGCCTGCGCCGTCTCCCCCGAGGCCAGCGTCACACCGATGGTGAAAACCGGCGCATGATCAGGGCCCGCGCGCTTCAGTTCGGCATATTTCGGAGGCTGCTGCCCCCGCGCCTGCGCCCATTCCTGCAACGCGGTTTTGGCATCGCGCGCGTCGGCCTTGACCGTGTCCACCCGTTTACCCCAGTGCCGCAGGATCAGCGTCTGCGCGGCCTCAAGCCCCGCATCCAGATAGACGGCGGCGATCACGGCCTCCATTGCGTCGCCCAGCAGCGCCTGTTTGCGCCGCCCGCCGGACATCATTTCCGAGCGCCCCAGCTTCAGCACATCGCCCAGGCCGATGTCGCGCGCAACATCGGCGCAGGTTTCCTTGCGAACCAGGGCATTGAAACGGGGGGCCAGCTGCCCCTCCGAGGCGGCCTGATCCTGGGACAGCAGCGCCTGAGCCATCACCAGCCCCAACACCCGGTCGCCCAGAAATTCCAGCCGCTGATTATCCTGCCGCGAAGGCGAGGACACCGAAGAATGCGTCACCGCGCGCAGCAGCAGTTCGGGCTGGGAAAACCTGTGCCCGATCCGGCCCTCAAAGGCCTTCAATTCCGCTGACAGCTTCACTCGATCCCCTTAAAGAAGCGATCACCCCGCCAGGCCCAGACCGAGAACAGCGACCGCCCCGCAGACGAGAACATGATGCGATCGGCGCGGCCAATCAGGTTTTCGAACGGCACAAAGCCCACGCCGCCCGCGGTTTTCGGCACGCGGCTATCAGTGGAATTATCGCGGTTATCGCCCATAAAGAAGTAGTGGCCCTCGGGGACGGTAAAGACCCCCGTGTGATCCGAGCGCTGATTGCCGATGTTCAGCACCGTGTGCTGCACGCCATTGGGCAGCGTTTCGATGGCGCGGGTTTTCTGACAGACACCGCCAGTGCCAACCGGGCCGTTTTCACAACGCGGGCGCAGACGCTGCGGGCCCTGGGCCTCGCTCGTTTCCTCGAACACACCATCGGGGGTCTGCGGCACCTCGCGCCCGTTCAGGAACACCACGCCATCCTTCATTTGCACGGTATCGCCGGGCAGGCCGATCAGACGTTTGACATAATCGGATCCGGTCACGGGGTGGCGAAACACGATGACATCGCCGCGCTCGGGCTGGCTGCCCATGATGCGGGTGTTCTCGCCGTCGATAAAGCCGCAGATGTCCTTGGCGTCGATGTTCAGACCAAAAGCGCGGATGCTGGGACACGAGGCATAGGAATAGCCGTAGACCATCTTGTTCACGAACAGGAAGTCCCCGATCAGCAGCGTGTCCTTCATCGAGCCCGACGGAATCCAGAAGGGCTGAAAGAACAGGGTCCGGAACACACCCGCGATCAACAGCGCATAGACGACGGTTTTGATCGTCTCGATCACGCCGCTGTCTTTCTTTTCCTTCTTCGCCATTCCTGAGGACTCCTGAGTTTTGATGCAGGCTACATGCGGGGTGGGATGCAAGGTGTCAACCCAGCGGACGGGCCTCGATCACGACAAAGGCCTGCGCCCAGGGGTGATCATCGGTCAAGGTTACGTGAATGATGGCCTCGTGCCCTTCGGGCGTCATGTCCTGCAACCGTTCGCGCGCCCAGCCTGTGACCTCCATCACCGGCTGGCCGCTGCGCAGATTGCTGACGGCCATGTCCTTCCAGCTGATGCCCATGCGCAGGCCGGTGCCCAGCGCCTTTGAGCACGCCTCTTTCGCGGCCCAGCGCTTGGCATAGGTGCCTGCCACATCCTTGCGGCGCTCGGCCTTGCGCTGTTCGGTTTCGGTGAAAACGCGGTTGCGAAACCTGTCGCCGAACCGATCCAGCGTGCCCTGGATACGGTCAATATTGGCCAGGTCCGTGCCGATACCCAGGATCATGGATCAACGCCCGTTCAGGCCCGATTTGGCGCCCAACCCCAGAAAGAACCGGGTCACCAGAAAGGCCAGGAATGCCTGCAACACCACAGCCCCCAGCAGCAGCCCCGCCCCCATCGGCTGAGACATCATCGCGCGCAGTTGCGGAATGACAAAGGTCATCACGACGCTGAACACCATGGTGATCGCCAGCACGACCAACGCCGCCGTCCGCGCGAATTTCCACATTTCGCTGCTTTCTGGCAGGCGTTTGGTGCGGCGGGCGAATCTGTTGCCCTCGATCATCGCAGCGAACAGAGGCGGCACGATCACCATCCCCCCGTTCGAGATGTCAAAGTCAAAGACCTGCCCGATCATCAATGTCAGAAACCACAGTCCAACGCTGACACCCAGAAAGACAAAGGTATATCGGGGGATGCTCATGCTGTTTCTCCGGTGCGGGCCAGATCCATCAGGCGGCGCATTTCGTGGATGGCCGGGGTCAGCCCGCGGAAGATGGCCTCGCCGATGATGAAATGGCCGATATTCAGCTCCATCACCTCGGGGAAGGCCGCGATGGGGGCAACGGTATCATAGGTCAGCCCGTGGCCTGCGTGCACCTCCAGCCCCAGCGAATGGGCATAGGCGGACATCTCGCGCAGGGCCGCAAGCTCGGCATCGCGATCGTCAAAGCGGCCCTCGGCATGGGCATCGCAATACGCCCCCGTATGCAGCTCGATCACCTGAGCACCGATGCGGGCTGCGGCCTCGATCTGTTTGCGATCAGCGGCGATGAAGATCGACACGCGGCAGCCAGCCTCGCGCAGGGGGGCAATGAAATGCGCCAGCCTGTTTTCTTCGCGCGCGACTTCCAAGCCGCCCTCGGTGGTGCGTTCCTCGCGTTTTTCGGGCACCACACAGACGGCGTGCGGTTTGTGCCGCAACGCGATTTTCTGCATCTCGTCCGTCGCCGCCATTTCAAAGTTCAGCGGCACCGAAAGAACCTCCATCAGCCCGTCGATATCCGCATCCGAGATATGCCGGCGGTCCTCGCGCAGGTGTGCCGTGATCCCGTCGGCCCCGGCCTGTTCCGCCAGCTTGGCCGCACGCAGCGGATCGGGGTAGGCCCCTCCGCGCGCGTTCCGCACCGTGGCCACGTGATCAATGTTCACCCCAAGGCGCAATTGTCCCAAAGGCTGCATCGCCTTCTCCTTCGATCTGAGTCGTTCTACCCCGTGCGCCGAACCTAGTCTGGTTTCTTACTGTCGTCAGCCGTCAGATGCGCTTTTTTCTTGAGCGCGGCCAGCTTGGCCTTCAGCGCGCCTTTGCGGCGGTGCTGATAGGCACGGATCAGGGGCACGCTGATGTAATAAATAATGATCCCGGTGAGGATGCCGGGGACGATGCCACCGATCATGTAGGGAAAGAACACCTCGTCGTAGAAGACGCGCAGCTCGTGCCATTCCACCTGGCGCCCAGTGAAGATCGCGAACAGGTTGTCCTTTAAATTATCGCCTGCATCCAGGAACTTACCCGCCAGGCTGCGCTTCACCTCATGATCGTCATGCGGCCCCAGGCCCAGCAGGAAATAGCCGGTTTTCATGCTGATCATGCCAATCGGCAGATAGGTCAGCGGGTTGCCAAAGAACGTCCCCAGCAGCGCCGCGATGATGTTCCCGCGCAAGATCAGCGCCAGCAGTCCGGCCACCACGAAATGCATCCCGTAGAAGGGGGTAAAGGTGGTCAGAACCCCGGCAAAGATCCCTCGGGCGATTTTTTCAGGGGAATCTGGCAGACGGCGCAGACGGTGTTTGACATAGAGCGCCGCGCGCCCCCAACCGCCGCGGGGCCAGAAGAATTCGAACACGATCTTCCAGATCGGTCTTCTGTCCCTGCGTTTGAATACCAAGGGGGCCGCCCTTCCTTTTAGCCAGTTTGCATTCCCGCCCGCGACGGATCGCGATGGCGCTGCACGGCGGCCACATCGCTCTCTGCTTCCAGGGCCGAAATCACCGAATGCAGATGCTCGGCGTCTCTGAGTTCCAGATCGACCAGCAGACGGAAGAAATCCGGCTTTCGGTCAAGAAAATTCAGGTCCGAGATATTGGCCTTTTGTTCGCCGATCAATGTGCAAATCCGTCCCAGTACCCCTGCGTCATTCCCAATGGTCAACTCCAGAGAAGCCGTGTGCACCGCCGGGTGTTTGCCCGCGTGCCAATGCAGATCCATCCAGCGTTCGGGCTGGTCTTCGTATTGGGTCAGCGCTTCGCAATCAATCGCGTGCACAACCACGCCCCTACCGCGATAAGTGATGCCGACGATGCGTTCGCCGGGCAGCGGGTTACAGCATTTGGCTAGGTCAAACCGCTGATCGGCGGACAGGCCGACAACGGCGCGATGCGGGGCCACCTCTTCGCCCTCGCGCGAGCTGAGCTCGGGGTAGACAGCGTGAATCACCTCGCGGGCGGTCAGCTCGGCGCTGCCAAGACGGGCCAGCACTTCGTTCCGGCCGTCGATCCGCAAATGGCGCGCGGCGGTGTCCAGCGCCTTATCCGTCGCCTTTTTGCCGACATGTTCAAAGGCCGAGCGCGCCAGTTCCTTGCCCAATTTGATAAAGCGTTCCCGATCCACGGCGCGCAAGGCCCGGCGAATCGCGGCCTTGGCCTTGCCGGTCGTGGCGATCTCCAGCCAGGTGGCCTGAGGCGTCTGCCCCTCGGCGGTGATGATTTCCACCGACTGGCCGTTTTTCACCCGCGTCCACAGGGGCACGCGCATCCCGTCCACCTTGGCGCCGACACAGGCGTTGCCGATCCGCGTGTGGATGGCATAGGCGAAATCAATCGGCGTGGCACCCTTGGGCAGCTTCACCACCTCGCCCTTGGGGGTAAAGCAGAACACCTTGTCCGAGTACATCTCCAGCTTCACAGCTTCCATGAACTCGTCGTGGTCCTCTTCTCCGCCCATCTGTTCGGACAGGTTGGCGATCCATTTGGCCGGATCCACGGCAAAGGGGTTTTGGCTGCGCACCCCATCGCGATAGGACCAGTGCGCGGCAACCCCGGTTTCGGCCACATCGTGCATCTGTCGAGTGCGGATCTGAACCTCGACCCGTTTGCCATCGCGCCCCGACACCGACGTATGAATCGAGCGATACCCGTTCGATTTGGGCTGGCTGATATAATCCTTGAATCGGCCCGGCACCGCGCGCCAGCGCTGGTGGATCACGCCCAGGGCGCGATAACAGTCTTCCTCGGAATCGGTGATGACGCGGAACCCGTAGATGTCGGACAGGCGGCTGAACCCCATGTCCTTTTCTTCCATCTTGCGCCAGATCGAGTAGGGCTTCTTCGCGCGGCCAAAGACCTGCGCTTCGATCTTGGCCTCTTCCAGTTCGTGACGCATGTCGCCGGTGATGCGGTGAATGACGTCGCCGGTTTCCTTCTGCAACATCACGAAACGGCGCATGATGCTGGCGCGCCCTTCGGGGTTCAGCACCTTGAAGGCCAGATCCTCCAGCTCTTCTCGCATCCACTGCATCCCCATCCGGCCGGCCAGAGGGGCGAAAATATCCATCGTTTCGCGTGCTTTTTGCACCTGCTTTTCGGGGCGCATGGCCTTGATCGTGCGCATGTTGTGCAGACGGTCGGCCAGCTTGACCAGAATCACCCGCAGATCCTTGGACATGGCCATGAACAGTTTGCGGAAGTTTTCCGCCTGTTTGGTTTCCGAGCTGGACAGCTGTAGATTGGTCAGCTTGGTCACGCCATCCACCAGATCGGCCACATCCCGGCCAAACCGCTTTTCGACTTCGGAATAGCTGGCTTTGGTGTCCTCGATCGTGTCATGCAGCAGCGCCGTGATGATCGTTGCATCATCCAGCCGCTGTTCTGTCAGGATCGCGGCAACAGCGACGGGGTGGCTGAAATAGGGCTCGCCCGAGTGACGGTACTGCCCTTCATGCATCAGGCGGCCAAATTCATAGGCCGCCCGGATAAGCTGTTCGTTGGTTTTCGGGTTGTAGTTGCGAACAAGTGCGATCAGGTCATCAACCGCAATCATACTCACCACTTCCTGTTTTAGGTGGGGCTTAGCCCTGCCCTTGTGCTTCCATCAGCTGACGCAGCAGCATTTCTTCGGACATGTCGTCCTCGGCCGGTTTGTCGGCCGGCTCGCCGCCGCCCATCAGCAGGGCCATGTTGTCGTCTTCGGGCATATCGACCTCGATCTGGGTCTGGTTGCTCTCGATCAGACGTTCGCGCAGCTCGTCGGCGGACTGGGTTTCCTCGGCGATTTCACGCAGGGCGACAACCGGGTTCTTATCGTTGTCACGGTCCACAGTGATCGCGGCCCCGGCCGAGATTTCACGGGCCCGATGCGAAGCCAGCATCACCAGCTCGAAACGGTTCTGAACCTTGTCTACGCAATCTTCAACGGTAACGCGGGCCATGGGGCACTCCAGTCATTGGGACAGCTTGTCTGAAAGGCGCTTTCTATGGGGAAAAATAGGCATTGACAACCCGGTTTCAAAGAGCCCGCACCTCTTTTATCGCCGCCTCGGGCAAATCAGCGCAGATTTCCCGTATTGTCCGGCCCAAAACCGGATGAGTCCAGTCAGGCGCAATATCCAGCAGGGGCACCAGCACAAAGGCCCGGTCTTGCAGGCGGGGGTGCGGCAGAATCAGCTGCTGAGGCGTGAGGCGCATCTGCTGCCCTAGCGGCAAGTCGCGCCAGGATTGAAACACCCCCAGATCCGGCAAGACCAGTTGCCCATAGGCCAGCAGATCCAGATCCACCGTGCGCGCGCCCCATCTTTGCTGTCGCAGGCGCCCCAGGCTGGACTCGATCTCATGCAGAAGCGCCAGCACTTCTGTCGGGGTCAGCCCGGTGCGCAACTGCGCCGCCGCATTCACAAAGTCCGGACCCGCCCCCGCCGGAAAGCACGGCGTCCTGAAAAACCGGCTTTGGCGAACAACTTCCGCCCCTCTTTTACCCAGTTCCGCAAGGGCAAGGTTCAAAACTTCAGCACTGCCCGTGTTTTCAAAGGCTTGATTAGACCCGAGGGCAATCAAGACAGGTTGATCAATTTCCACAGCCACCCTATCCTTTCGAGCGTACTAAGCCACTTGCGCACTGCTTCCGATAAACTTAATTCTTCTCAAGGCCGCACTTTCTTTTTGCACACTCACTCACGGACGGACAGGCGCGGCATTACATCGGAAGGGATTTTTTTATGTTCTACAAGGACGAACGGCTGGCGCTGTTCATCGACGGTTCGAATTTATATGCCGCTGCCAAAGCTCTTGGGTTCGACATTGACTATAAACTGCTCCGGCAAGAGTTCATGCGCCGCGGAAAACTGCTGCGGGCCTTCTACTACACCGCGCTGCTGGAAAATGACGAATACTCGCCCATTCGCCCCCTGGTTGACTGGCTGCACTACAACGGCTTCACCATGGTGACGAAACCGGCGAAGGAATTCACCGACAGCCAGGGCCGCCGCAAGGTCAAAGGCAACATGGACATCGAACTGACCGTGGACGCGATGGAGCTGGCCCCGCGTGTCGATCACATCGTGCTGTTCTCGGGCGATGGCGATTTCCGGCCGCTGGTCGAATCGCTGCAACGTCAGGGCGTCCGGGTCTCGGTCGTTTCGACGATTCGCAGCCAGCCGCCGATGATCGCGGACGAGCTGCGCCGCCAGGCCGACAACTTCATCGAGCTGGACGAGCTGAAAGAGGTCATCGGCCGTCCTCCGCGTGAAATGCCAATGGATCGCGAAGCCGACTATCAATCCTGAGGCGCACACGCCCAAGACAAACGAACCGGGGCCCCTGCCCCGGTTTTTTATATCCCGAACCGGGGCAGCGCAGCGCCTGAACACTGGACCCCGCCCGCCCAACGCCTTACCTGTGAAACCAACAGGAGGCCCCGCATGACCAAATCGCCGCTGACCATCTACCTTGCCGCCCCACGCGGGTTCTGCGCCGGCGTTGATCGCGCCATCAAGATTGTTGAAATGGCGATTCAGAAATGGGGCGCGCCGGTCTATGTCCGGCATGAAATCGTGCATAACAAATACGTGGTGGACAGCCTGCGCGATCAGGGCGCCGTCTTCGTCGAGGAACTGGAAGATTGCCCCGATGACCGCCCGGTGATCTTTTCCGCCCATGGCGTGCCCAAATCGGTGCCCGCCGCCGCCAAAACCCGCAATATGATCTATGTGGACGCCACCTGCCCGCTGGTCTCTAAGGTCCATATCGAGGCCGAGCGGCATTTCGAAAACGGGCTGCAAATCATCATGATCGGCCATGCCGGGCACCCCGAAACCATCGGCACCATGGGCCAGCTGCCCCAGGGCGAGGTTCTGCTGGTCGAAACCGTCGAGGATGTGGCCAGCGTGCCCGTGCGCGACCCTGCGAAACTGGCCTTTGTCACGCAGACCACCCTGTCCGTGGATGATACGATCGACATCATCGCCGCGCTGAACGAACGCTTCCCGCAGATCGTCGGCCCACACAAAGAGGACATCTGCTACGCCACTACGAACCGCCAGGCCTCGGTCAAGGCGATTGCGCCGCAATCGGATGCGCTGCTGGTGGTGGGGGCGCCGAATTCGTCCAATTCGCGGCGCCTGGTCGAGGTCGCCTCGCGCAATGGCTGCGATTATGCCCAACTGGTGCAGCGCGCCACTGAAATCGACTGGCGCGCGCTAGACGGCATTCGCACCCTGGGCATCACCGCCGGGGCCTCGGCCCCCGAAGTGCTGATCAACGAGGTGGTAGACGCCTTCCGCGACAGGTTCGACGTCACCGTTGAAATCGTCGAAACTGCCCAAGAGAATATCGAGTTCAAAGTTCCCCGCGTTCTGCGCGAACCTGCCTGAGGCCCTCATGATTACCGCTCAATTCCTGCTGACCGCTTTGGTTGTCGTCCTCGCCCCCGGCACGGGGGTCATCTACACGCTGGCCATGGGGCTGGGTCAGGGCCGCCGCGCCGCGATCATCGCGGCTTTCGGCTGCACGCTGGGGATTGTCCCGGCCATGGCAGCAGCCATTCTGGGGCTAGCGGCGGTCATGCACAGTTCGGCCCTGTTGTTCCAGGCGGTGAAATTTGCCGGCGTCGCCTATCTGCTGTGGCTGGCCTGGCAGGCCCTGCGCAGCGGGGGCGCCCTGTCAATCGACAGCCAGAAAGCGCGCCAATCGGCCTTTGCCATCGCGCGCCGGGGTATTCTGATCAACACGCTGAACCCCAAGCTTTCGATCTTTTTTCTGGCGCTGCTGCCGCCTTTCCTGTCTGGCACTCCGGACAACGCCACGGCCGAGATGCTGACCCTGGGCGCGGTCTTTATGGCGATGACCTTCGGCGTCTTCGTGCTGTATGGCGTTTTCGCTGCGGCCGCGCGCCGTCTGATCCTGTCCAGCGAGCGGGCGATGCGCTGGATGAACCGCTCCTTCGCCGCCATCTTTGCCCTGCTGGCCGGACGTCTGGCACTGGAGCGCGCATGACCCAGGATTCAGAGACCATCCAGGTCTACGACGCGCGGGCGCAAGAATATGCCGCAGTCACCCAGAACCATATCGAAACACCTTTGTTGCAGGCCTTTATCTGCGCCCTGCCCGCCCGCGCCTGCGTGCTGGATCTGGGCTGCGGGCCGGGACTGTTCGCGCAGGCCATGCAGAAGGCCGGACTGATCGTAGAGGCCACCGATGCCTCGGCTGAAATGGTCGCCCTGGCCAATCAACTGCCCGGAGTAACCGCCCGCCAAGAGAGCTTCTCGGAGCTGACGGCGCAAAGCACATACGATGGCGTATGGGCGAACTTCAGCCTGCTGCACGCCCCGCGCAGCGAAATGCCCAGCCACCTGTCACGCATCCACAGCGCCCTGAAACCGGGCGGACAATTTCACATGACCGTCAAGACCGGCCAGGGGGACAGCCGCGACCGGCTGGGGCGCTTTTACACCTACTATCAACCCGCCGAGATCCGCACCCTGCTGGAAACCGCAGGCTTCACCGTCATGAAAATCTCCCCCGGACGCGACAAAGGGCTGGACGGATCCCTGTCGGATTGGATATCCGTTGCCTCCCATGCCTGAACTCTTTGCATATACGGACGGAGCGTGCTCTGGAAATCCCGGCCCCGGCGGCTGGGGCGTTCTGCTGCGCGCCATGGACGGCGACTCCATCGTCAAGGAACGCGAGCTGTCAGGCGGCGAGCCCGAGACCACCAACAACCGGATGGAACTGCTGGCCGCGATCAACGCATTGGAAACGCTGGCAAAAGCCTCAACCATCACGGTGGTCACTGACAGCGCCTATGTCAAAAACGGCGTCACGGGCTGGATTCACGGCTGGAAACGCAACGGCTGGAAAACCGCCGCCAAGAAACCCGTGAAAAACGTCGAGCTCTGGCAGCGCCTAGACGAGGCCCAAGCCCGCCATAACGTGACCTGGGAATGGGTCAAGGGCCACGCCGGCCACCCCGAAAACGAACGCGCGGATGAACTGGCCCGCGCTGGCATGGCCCCGTTCAAACCGTGATCTATTTCCGCACGTAGATCTGCCACAGCCAGATCAGCAACAGCGCACCCAGGACCGCTCCGATCAGCCCGGCGAACGCGCCCATCACGGCCAGCAGAAACCGCAGCACCAGCCCCCCGATCAGCGCTCCGGCCATGCCAATCACGACGGTGGTCACGATGTCGGTTTCCAGCCTCATCAGCCGCGTCGCCAGAAACCCGGCAGCCGCCCCAATGATCACCAACCAGATAACGCCCATGACGGCCTCCTATTTTCGAAAATGCGTCGGCACGATGATCAGCGCCCCGATCGCGGACACAATCGCATCCACCCCCGCGCTGCCAAACCCCAGCCCGAACATGATCCGGACAAAGTAAAACAGAAACGCCCCGCCGATACAGACGATAACCGAGGGCAAAATCCCGTTCCGGGTAAATCCCGACTTCTCGGACAGATACCCCACGATCCCCGCAATCACGACCGTCCCAATGAGCGTTGGAAACATCTGAGCCTTCCCGAATTAAAGCACGGTGCCCCTGGCCAGAGGCGTCCCGCGCAAGAAATCCCCTGCATCCTGCGCGCCCTTCCCCGCCCGTTGCAAGCGCAAAATCCGAACAGCCCCCGTCCCGCACGCCACCGTCAGAGCATCGTCCAGAATCTCTCCGGGGGTGCCCGCCCCCTCAGCCAGACACGAGCCCAGCAGCTTCAGCCGCCCCCCGTCATGCTCGACCCACGCGCCAGGAAAAGGCGAGAGCCCCCGGATCTTCCGATCCACTTCGGTAGCGGGCGCAGACCAGTCCACAGCCGCCTCCGCCTTATCAATCTTATGCGCATACGTGACCCCGGCCTGAGGCTGCGGCTCAGGCTGCAAATCATCCAACCGGGCCAACGCCTGAACAATCAGCTCCGCACCCATCACGGACAAACGATCATGCAATTGCGCCGTGGTCTCTTGCGGGCCAATCGCCGTTGCCTCGCGCAACAATACGGACCCGGTATCCAGCCCCGCCTCCATCTGCATGATACACACGCCCGTTTCCGCATCCCCGGCCATGATCGCCCGATGAATCGGCGCCGCCCCGCGCCAGCGCGGCAACAAGCTGGCGTGAATATTCAGACACCCCCGCAACGGCGCATCCAACACCGCCTCAGGCAGTATCAACCCATAAGCCACAACCACAGCCACATCCGCCTCCAACGCAGCAAACGCGGCCTGCTCGGCCTCATCCTTCAGGGACACCGGATGACGGACCTCCAGCCCCAGATCGGCCGCACGCACATGCACAGGGGTCGGCCGGTCCTTCTTGCCCCGCCCCGCCTGACGCGGCGGCTGGCAATAAACAGCGGCAATCTCGTGCCCCGCCGCAACCAAAGCCTCAAGCACAGGCACAGAAAACTCGGGCGTCCCCATGAATACAACGCGCATCCGCTTCCCTTCTTTGCTCTTCAAATACTCAAAAACGCGCCCTATCCGCGCAGCTTCCTGGCTTTTCGCAGCAGCATATCCCGCTTCATCTTGGACAGACGGTCAAAATACATCTTCCCGTTCAGATGGTCGATCTGATGCTGCACGCTGGTCGCCCACAGCCCGACGAAATCACGCTCTTCGATCTCACCATCCTCATTCAGAAACCGTACCGTCACCGCGCGCGGACGCTCGATCTTTGCCGACACTCCCGGCAGATTGGGGCTGGCCTCTTCATGCGGGCGCAGCTGCACACTGGCGTGCAGCACTTCGGGATTGGCCATGCGCACCGCCTGCCCCCGCGCATCCGAGGCATCGACAACCGCCAGGCGCTGCATCACTCCGATCTGCACCGCAGCCAGACCAACGCCCGGCATGGCCTCCATCGTGTCGATCATATCATTCCAGATCGCCCGCGTGTCCTCGGTGATTTCAGACACCTCGGCCGCCGCCGTCCGCAGACGTTTGTCCGGCCAGGGAATACAGGTCCGGGCCGTCACGCGCGGGCCCGTTCGCGTTTCAGCTTCTGCATCTTGCGAGTGATCATCTGGCGCTTCAGCGGCTTCAGATAGTCAATGAACAGCTTACCGTTCAGATGGTCGATCTCGTGCTGCACGCAGGTCGCCCACAGCCCGCCGAAATCCTCGGTCTGCTCGTTGCCATTCACATCGAGCCACCGCACCGAGACATCCGCCGGCCGCGTGACCTCGGCATATTGATCGGGGATGGACAGGCAGCCCTCTTCGTAGACATTGGTTTCGTCGGACGCGGCAATGATCTCGGGGTTGAACATGATCAAGGGGCGCGGAGCTTCGCCCTCTTCCTTAACGCAGTCCAGCACGATCAGCCGGTGCATTTTCCCGATCTGAGGCGCGGCCAGACCGATGCCCGGCGCGTCATACATGGTTTCCAGCATGTCATCGGCCAGGCTGCGCAGCTCGTCCGACAGATCCGCAACAGGGTCGCAGACTTTCTTGAGCCGAGGGTCGGGGTGGATCAGGATTGGATGCTTCATGTGGGGCATTTATGATATGGCCAAGCCCCGCGCAATGGGCCAAAGTTTCGCGAAGCGACGGGCGGGGAAAGAGTGCATAAAATAATTTCCCAATAAATATCTATAAATATAAAAATCCCCCCAAACATATAAGATAAAAAGGAACATATTTGCAATATATCACAGAATATGAGAACAATACCACCGCAAAAACCGCCGCCTTGTTCCCCGCCCGTTTATCTGTCTAGGGTGCACATCAGACCACCAAGGAGACCGCGCATGAATTTCGACGAGATCATCAACCGCTTTGGCAGTCACTCTGTCAAATGGGACATGATGGAGAGCATCTATGGCGTTCCGGCGGACGATGGCATTCCGATGTGGGTGGCCGACATGGACTTCCCCGCGCCGCAATGCGTGCAGGATGCCGTGCAGCGGATGCACGATCACGGGATTTATGGCTATTACGGCGATGATACCAGCTATCGCGCGGCGATCTGCTGGTGGATGCAAACCCGCCACAACTGGCAGGTAGACCCCGACGCCATTTTTACCACGCACGGGCTGGTGAACGGCACCGCGATGTGCGTCGAAACCTATACCCAGCCGGGCGATGGTGTCGTGCTGATGACCCCGGTCTATCATGCCTTTGCCAAGGTGATCCGAGCCAATGGCCGCCGCGTGATCGAATGCGATCTGCGCAATGTGGATGGCCGCTATGAAATGGATTTCGACGCCTGGGATGCGCAGATGGATGGCTCGGCCAGGATGCTGGTTCTGTGCTCACCGCACAACCCCGGAGGACGCGTCTGGACCCGCGAAGAACTGCAAGGCGTCGCCGATTTCGCCAAGCGCCACGATCTGATCCTGGTTTCAGACGAGATTCACCACGATCTGGTGTTCCCCGGCACCACCCACACCCCCATGGCGCTGATCGAGGGCATCGCAGACCGCCTGATTATGATGACGGCCACCACCAAGACCTTCAATATCGCCGGCAGTCATTCGGGCAACGTGATCATTCACGACCCGGCGCTGCGCCAGAAATTCGCCGCCCGGATGATGGGGCTGGGGCTGTCTGCGAACGCCTTTGGCCTGCACATGGCCGAGGCCGCCTATTCCCCCGAAGGCGCCGCCTGGGTGGATGAGCTGGTGACCTATCTGGACGGCAACAAACAGCTGTTCGACGCGGCCATCAACGCCATTCCCGGCCTGAAATCCATGCCGCTAGAGGCCACCTATCTGGCCTGGGTCGATTTTTCCGGCACCGGGATGGAGCGCACGGAATTCACCGACCGTGTTCAAAAAGGGGCCAGGATCGCGGTCAATCACGGGCCGACTTTTGGCTCGGGCGGCGAGGATTTTCTGCGCTTCAACCTGGCCACTCCGCGCGCGCTGGTGCAGCAGGCGGTGGACCGGATGCAGGCGGCCTTTGCCGATTTGCAATAATCAGCCCCGCAGCTGATCTGGCAGCAGCGCCACGGCTTCGCGGTCCTCAACGGCGAAATCCACGGGGGCCGCGGTATGCGTTGCGGTCAGACGCTTGAATTCATAGATCATCTGCCCGCCTTCCTTGGCCGAGGCAACGATCAGACACTGATACAGGTGAAACCCGCGATCATAAATATCCACGAAACCGCGCATCTTCGGTGCGTTTTCCGCATCCAGCGCAAAGCCGGTGTCCCAGAACCGCAGGATGCGGAACATCTGTCCGCCTGCCTCGACCATCATACGGCTGGAGCGCTTTAGCCTGGCCTTGCGCGCGGCATCCAAACCCGCCTGGACCTCTTTCGAGATAAATGTCGACATGTGCCTTCCCCTCGTGCTGTCTCAAAGCATGGGCCAATCATGGTTGAGGTCAAGTTAACGTTTCATGACGCAGCGCAGCGTGTTGCATGGCCTTGCGCCCAAGGCCGAACGGCCCGCCCAACTGCCGATCCTGCCTGTGCCCCGCCGCGCGCCGCATAGAATCGCTTGCATGTGCAGCAACGCAGCCTGGCTGCGCGGGTGCGGGGATAGCCCCCTTTTTCCAATCCCATTAGAACGACGCCCAAAGGAGATGCCAATGGGACTTTTGGAGAATGGCACCTGGCGGGAGGACTCGCTGACGGGGCGCAATCAGGACGGGCGCTTCAAACGCACGACCACCAGTTTCCGCAACTGGATCACCCCGGATGGGCGCCCCGGCCCCAGCGGCACCGGCGGTTTCAGCCCCGAAAGCGGGCGTTATCATTTATATGTATCCTATGCCTGCCCCTGGGCCCATCGCACGCTGATCTTTCGTGCTCTGAAAGGGCTGGAGCCCCACATCCCCGTGTCGGTTGTCCACCCCGATATGCTGCGGGACGGCTGGACATTCGGCACCGATTTCGACGGGGCCACGGGCGATCGTCAATTCGGGCTGACCCACCTGCACCAAATCTATACCCGCGCGGCCCCCGACATTTCCGGGCGTGTCACCGTGCCGGTTCTGTGGGACTCGCACACCGGCACCATTGTGTCGAACGAAAGCGCCGAGATCATCCGCATGTTCAACACGGCCTTTGACGGGCTGACGGGCAACACGCTGGATTTCTGGCCCGCTCCCCTGCGCCCTCGGATCGAGGAGTTCAACTCTCGCATTTATGACACGCTGAATAATGGCGTCTACAAATCCGGCTTTGCCACCACCCAGGCCGCCTATGAAGAGGCCGTCGGCCCGCTGTTCGACACGCTGGACTGGCTGGAAACGCATCTGTCGCAGAACCGCTATCTGCTGGGCCCTCAAATCACCGAGGCCGACTGGCGCCTGTTCACCACTCTGATCCGTTTCGATCCGGTCTATCACGGGCATTTCAAATGCAACCGGGCCAAGCTGATCGAATTTCCGAACCTGTGGGCTTATACGCGTGCGCTGTATCAATGGCCCGGCGTGGCCGAAACCACCCGGATAGATCACATCATCCGCCACTATTACTATAGCCACGAAACGATAAACCCGTTCCGGATCGTGCCGATTTCGCCGCTCTTGGATCTGAACCGCCCACATGGACGGGACGCGCTGTAGCGCCCTCTTGTGCTGGACCCTGATTTGAGGGCATTGATCGCGCAGACATTCAAGAGGTTTGGCGTGACGAAAATCAGGGATCATGGCGGAGGCATCGACGCAGCCGTGGCACAATATGGCGGCACGCGCGCAGGCTGGGTGGATCTGTCGACCGGGATCAATCCGGTGCCCTATCCCGTGCCAGAGATTCCGGCGGATGCGTGGATGTCCCTGCCCGATCAGACCGCACAGAGCCAGCTGCTGAACGCCGCGCGCCGGTTCTGGAATGTCCCCGATGGCGCGCAGATCGTTGCCGCCCCCGGAGCCTCGGCGCTGATTGCCAACCTGCCCGCTCTAGCGCAGTCCGGCGGCGTCTATATCCCGCGTCCCACCTATAACGAACATGCCGCCGCGTTCAAGGCGCATGGCATCCCGGTCAGCCCCGATGATCCGGACCAGCCGACGCATGTCTACGTTCACCCCAACAATCCCGACGGGCGTTTGTGGCCCTCGCCTCCGCAGGACCGCGCGCTGACGATCATCGACGAGAGTTTCTGTGATGTGACTCCGGCCGAGACGCATATTCAACGCGCCGCTCGGCCCGGCACGGTGATCCTCAAGAGCTTTGGCAAATTCTGGGGGCTGGCTGGCGTGCGGCTGGGGTTTGCCATCGCGCATCCGCAGACTTTCGCGCCTCTGAACGGTCCCGGTCTGGCCGATCTGCTGGGGCCCTGGGCGGTCTCGGGGCCTGCGCTGGAAATCGGCGCCCACGCCCTAAGCGATCCCGACTGGGCGCAACGGACACGTCGCAGGCTGGCCGCGGATACCGCGCGACTGGATCGCCTGATGATCGCCGCCGGAGCCAAGGTGCACGGCGGCACCCCGCTGTTCCGACTGTATCGCGTCAGCGCGGCCTCTGCCTGGCAAGAGCGCCTGGCCAAACACCGTATCTGGACCCGCATTTTCCCCTATTCCGATCATTTTCTGCGTCTGGGCCTGCCTGCGCCGCAGCACTGGGCCCGGCTGGAGACCGCCTTATCATGACCTTGTTTTTCGCGATGATTCTGGACGCGCTGCTGGGCGAGCCGAAATGGCTCTGGTCCCGAATACCGCATCCTGCGGTGCTGATGGGGCGTCTGATTGCCTGGTGCGACGCGCGGTTCAACGCGGGCGCATTGCGAAGCTTCAAGGGCGCGCTGGTCATGGCCGCGCTGGCCGTGTTCGCCTGGATTCTGGGCGCATTGCTCAGCAGCCTGGGGCCATTGGCGGAAATCCTGATCGCCGCCATTCTGATCGCCCAGAAATCACTGGTGCAACATGTTCAGGCGGTGGCCGACGCGCTGCGCCTGTCCGTGGGCGATGGCCGCCGCGCGGTGGCGATGATCGTTGGCCGCGACACCGCGCAAATGGACGGCCCCGCCGCGTCCCGCGCCGCCATCGAATCCGCTGCCGAGAACCTCTCGGATGGGGTCATTGCGCCGGTTTTCTGGTTCCTGATCGCTGGCCTGCCCGGCCTGCTGTTCTATAAGATCACCAATACCGCCGACAGCATGATCGGGCACCGCACCCCGCGCCATCAGCAATTCGGCTGGGCCGCCGCGCGGCTTGATGATCTGCTGAATCTGATCCCTGCGCGGCTGACTGCGGGGCTGATCGCTGTGGCCTATCATCTGCGGGACTGGCCCGCGATCCGGGCCGAGGCGCTACAGCATCGCTCGCCCAATGCCGGCTGGCCCGAGGCCGCAATGGCCCGCGCCCTGAATGTCGCCCTATCCGGCCCCCGCGCCTACGAAGGCGAAATGCAGAGCTTCCCCTGGGTGAATCCGCGCGGCCAACGCCAAGCCGGCCCCGATGACATCGACCGCTCAGTCAGTGCCCTGTGGCGCGTCTGGGGGCTGACATTGGGCTGTGTGGCCCTGATCACCTTGGGGCAGGCATGGATCTGCTGGATTTTCTGACTTCCACCCGTCGCAGTGCTGCTGATAGGTTCTGACAAAGACTTTAACTTTCCGAGGATTTTATGCGCCTATCTCTTGCCTTGTCCGCCCTTCTGCTATCTGCCACCACGGCCCTTGCCGCGTCCCCCTGCGGAGGCAACTTTAGCGGGTTCGTTCAGGGCCTGCGAAGCGAGGCAACCGCCAAGGGCTATGACAACGGCACCGTACAGCGGTTTTTTGCGGGCGTGCGTCAGGATGCAAAGGTGCTGAAAGCCGACCGCGCTCAGGGCGTTTTCCAGCTGGATTTCACCACTTTTGCCCGTCGCCTGATCTCGGCCGATCGGATGAAGCGCGGCCAGTCCAACGCCCGTAAATACGCCAGAACCTTCGCCCGGATCGAGCGCGACTACGGCATCGCCCCCGGTGTTCTGCTGGCCTTCTGGGCGTTCGAAACGGATTACGGCGCTTTCCAGGGGGATTTCAACACGCTGAACGCGCTGGTCACCCTGTCGCATGATTGCCGCCGCCCGCATCTGTTCCGCCCGCAGGTCTTTGCCGCGCTTGAGCTGTTCACCCGAGGCGACTTCGACCCGGCCCGCACCACCGGCGCCTGGGCGGGGGAAATCGGCATGGTGCAGATGCTGCCCCAAGACATTCTGGATAACGGCGTGGATGGCGACGGTGACGGCCATGTCAGCCTGAAAACCTCGGCCCCCGATGCGCTGATGTCGGGCGGGAAAATGCTGTCGCATCTGGGCTGGAAACACGGAGAGCCCTGGTTGCAGGAAATCACCGTCCCCGCCGATATGGACTGGTCACAAACCGGCATCCACACGCAAATGCCCCTGTCCAAATGGGAGTCCATGGGCATCCGTCCCCGCTCCGGCAAATGGGCGGCGAACCTGCCCGGTTCGGTCATCCTGCCGCAGGGGCATAAGGGGCCGGCCTTTCTGGCCTATCCGAATTTCAACGTCTATTTCGAATGGAATCAAAGCTTTACCTACGTCCTGACCGCCGCTTACTTCGCCACCCGTCTGGAAGGCGCCCCAGTGTTCAACCCAGGAAACCCCGATGCGGGCCTGGCTGGCGCGCAGATGAAACAGCTGCAACGCAAACTGGCCGCGCGGGGCCATGACGTGGGCAAAGTGGACGGCATCCTGGGCGCAGGCACCCGCAAGGCCGTCCAGGCCGAGCAAAAACGCCTGGGCCTGCCCGCCGATGCCTGGCCCACCGCGCAACTTCTGGGGAAACTGTAATGCACGCCAAAACCGCCGAGCTGCGCGCCGCAATGGATCATATCCGCGCCGCCCCCCCGGACAACGCCCCAATCGCCATGCTCTGCCGTCGCCCCGATTTCGGCAAACGCGATTTCGTGCAATCGCTGGACATGACCGTCACAGGCGGCATCCCCGGCGAGCGTTGGGCGACATCCCCCTGGATCACCCGCCCAGATGGCAGCCCCGATCCGCGCATTCAGGTCTCGATCCTGCCCACCCGCGTGATGGAGACCGTCTGGCTGGACCGCGAAACCCAGCCCCATCCGGGCGATCCCATTGTCGCCGATCTGGATTGCTCTTACAGCAACCTGCCCGTCGGCAGCCACCTGCAAGCCGGCACCGCCATCCTCGAAGTCTCGGACGTCTTCAACGACGCCTGCATCAAATGGAAAGCCCGCTACGGAGCCCCCGCCAAAGACTGGATCATGGACCGCCAGAACATCCACCTACGCCTGCGAGGACTGCTGTGCAAAATCGTCCAGGACGGCACCGTCACCCTTCAGGACCGCCTGATCAAACTCTGAATACGGGACGGCGGGCGGGGCGATGTTGCCCACAGGGCAACGAGCGGCGCTCCCGTCACGCCACCAGCTGTTCCGCCTTCTTCAGATCCACGCTCACCAGCTGACTGACCCCCTGCTCCTGCATGGTCACCCCAAACAGCCGATCCATCCGCGCCATCGTCACCGCATGGTGCGTGATGATCAAGAATCGCGTGTTCGTCCGCCGGCACATCTCGTCCAGCATGTCACAGAACCGCGTCACATTGGCATCGTCCAAAGGCGCGTCCACCTCGTCCAGCACACAGATCGGCGCCGGATTGGCCAGGAATACCGCGAAAATCAGCGCCAGCGCGGTCAGCGTCTGCTCGCCGCCCGACAGCAGGCTCAAAGTGCTCAGCTTCTTGCCCGGCGGCTGGCACATGATCTCCAACCCGGCCTCCAGCGGGTCATCCGATTCCACCAGCACCAGATTGGCCTCGCCGCCACCGAACAAATGCCGGAACAGCTGGCTGAAATTCGCATTCACCTGCTCGAACGCCGTCAGCAGCCGTTCGCGCCCCTCGCGGTTCAGGCTGGCAATCCCCTGACGCAAAGCCTTGATCGCCTCTTCCAGATCGGCCTTTTCGCCGATCAGCACACCGTGCTCTTCACGCACTTCCTTGGCGTCTTCCTCGGCCCGCAGGTTCACCGCCCCCAGAGCATCGCGCTGTCGTTTCAGCCGATTCACTTCGGTTTCGATCTGGTCCGATCCAGGCATCTCCTGAGGGTCAGCATCCAATGTTTCCAGCAACTTATCGGGGGTGCTGTCCTGTTCCTCGCTGATCCGTTCGGCTGCGGCGGCCACCGTTTCGCGCGCCGCATCGGCCCGCGCCTCGGACCGGGCGCGCGCCTCGCGGGCTTCGCTGGCCAGCCGCTCGGCATCCCGTTCGGCCTGTTCGGACTGGCGCGCGGCCGTGTCCGCCTCGGCCAGGCTGTCCGCCGCCAGACGGCGCCGCTCTTCGGCCTGTTCAATCGCCTCGTTCAGCTCTTCGCGCTGAATCGCAATCTCTTCGGGGGCCGCGCTGGCCTCGATCAGGTCCTCCTCGGACGCGCCCTTGCGATCTTCCAGCTCGGCCGAGCGGGTCGAGGCAGTGTCCAGACGGTGCCGCCATCCGCTCAGTTCTTTGGTGACTTCCTGACTGCGCCGGATGCGAGCGTCGCCCTCGCGGCGCAGCTCATCATGGGCCGAGCGCTTGGACATCATCGTGATCCGCGCCGCCTCGACCGTCATTTTCACGTCTTCCACCGAGGCCCGCGCGGCCTCCAGATCGTCCAGCTCGGACACCGCCTGCTCGGCCTCATTGACTTGCGCGCGCGCGGCCATCGCATCCTCTTCGTGCCGCGAGACCGCCAGCCCCATCGATTCCAGCTTGGACTGCGCCAGATTGCGATCCGCCTCGGCCCGGCTCAGCTTGCGGTTCGCCTCGTTGACCAGCCGGTCGGCATCGCGCCGCGCCTGACGGGCGGCCTGATCGGCATGGGTCAGATCCGTCAGACGGGCCGCCAGCGCCTCATGCGCCTGACGCGCCGCATCGGCCCGCGCGTTGGCGCGCTCCATCTGTTGTTTCAGTTCTTCGAGACGGTTCAATTGCTGCAAACGCAGCGCCGCAGCCGAGGGCGCATCCTCGGCCCAGGCGCGATAACCATCCCAGCGCCACAGATCGCCCTCTTGACTGACCAGCCGCTGACCGGGGCGCAGTAACGGCTGCAAACGCGCGGCATCCTCGGCGCCGACCAGCCCGATCTGTGACATCCGGCGTGCCAGAACATCCGGAACCGACACATGCCGCGTTAGTGCTGTCACCCCTGCCGGCAGCGGCTGCGTATCCTCGTAATCAGGCAGAACCGCCCAGCCCGAGGGGCCGTCTTCGTCCACCTCAGGGGCGCGCAGATCATCGGCCAGAGCCGCACCCAGGGCCTTCTCGAACCCTTGTTCCACCTGCAAACGGTCCATGATCTGACCGCCCTCGGCCGTGTCCCGTTCCAACAGTTTGGCCAACGCCGTTACCTCGGCGCGCAGGGCGTTCAGCTCGCCTTCGGCCTCGGATCGTTCGGCGCGCACATCCGCTTCGCGCGCCTGCGTGTCGGCGCGGGCGGCCTCGGCCTCAAGCAGCATCTCTTCGGCATTCGAGGCCGTCTCGACCGCGATTGCCTCGGCTTCTTGCGCGGCTTCGAACTCGATCTCGGCGTTTTCCAGCGCGCCTTGGGCGGCATCAACCGCTTCGCGCGCCTTATCCGCTTCGGCCTCGGCGCGTGTCTGGGTTTTCCGGCTGTCCTCCAGCAGGCGGTGCGCCGACTGATGTTTGGCCGCCAGACGGGCGACATCCTCGGTGCGTTCGGACAGATCCGCCTCGCGATCCTGCAAGATGCCCGCCGCCTCGTGCGAGATTTCAGCGGCTGTCTCCAGCTTCTCCATATGGCCTTCGCCGGCTTTTTGCAGCTCGCGGGCTTCCCATTCCAGCCGTTCGATCATTTCGCCGGCATCGCGGTTCAGACCGGCCTCGCGTTCGATGTCACGGGCCAGCTGTTCGATACGGTTGCGCAGCGTTTCAATCGTCTGCACCGCCCGCGCTTCCTGATCCGAGAGCGCATCGCGCTGCACTTGCAGACGTTGCAGGACGGCGGCGGCGATTGCCTCTTCCTCGCGCAGGGGCGGCAGGGCCTCTTCTCGCTCGGCGCGCAGTTTTGCGGCTTTGCGCGCCGTGCCTTCGGCCCCGGCGGCGGCGGTCACACGTTCGCGCAATTCGGCATCGGCCACCAGGCGCGCCTCGTCTGCCTCGCGCCAGCGGCGATACAGCAACAGCCCTTCGGCGCGGCGTAGTTCCTCGCCGATGGCCCGGTAGCGCGCCGCCTGACGTGCCTGCCGATCCAGCTGTGACAGCTGATGCGCCAGCTGTTCTACCACATCGTCCACACGCGCCAGATTCTGTTCGGCGCCTTTCAGTTTCAGCTCGGCTTCGTGCCGGCGTTGATAGAGGCCCGAAATCCCCGCGGCCTCTTCCAGAATGCGGCGGCGGTTCTTGGGTTTGGCGTTGATCAGCTCGCTGATCTGCCCCTGCCGCACCAGCGCCGGCGAATGCGCCCCGGTCGAGGCATCGGCGAACAGCATCTGCACATCGCGCGCCCGCACGTCCTTGGTGTTCACCTTATAGGCACTGCCCACATCGCGAGTGATCCGGCGCACGATTTCCAGCTGATCTTCGTCATTGAACCCGGCGGGGGCCAGACGTTCCTGGTTGTCGATAATCAGGGACACTTCGGCAAAGTTCCGGGCCGGACGCGAGGCCGCGCCGGCAAAGATCACATCCTCCATGCCGCCGCCACGCATGGCTTTGGGCCGGTTTTCCCCCATCACCCAGCGCAGCGCCTCCAGCAGGTTGGACTTACCGCAGCCATTGGGGCCCACGACGCCGGTCAGCCCGTCCTTGATCAGCAGATCGGTCGGGTCCACGAAGCTTTTGAAGCCGGTCAGTCTGAGTTTCGTGAAAAGCAAGCGCGAAGGGTGTCCTGTGATTCCAGTGTAACCCCGATCCTGATCCGCCAAGCCCCTCTGAGTCAACGCCAACACCCCTGATATGGCCGCGCACCCCAAGTTATCCACAAGATATTGCGGATTTCCGCCACTTGACCCAAACGCGGAACATCGCAAAAATCTTCGTCGGATCACAAGGAAGGACCGGGAATGACGCTCTCAATTTCTGTCGAAAGCCCGCTGACGCCCGACGGATTGGCGCTGGTGGACGGTTCAGAGCAGGCCCTGCGCGCGGTCTACAGCGCCGATGAATGTTTTACCTTCTCGGCACGGGAATTGGACAGGCCCGAGATCATATTTCTGGTTGCACGAAGGAATGCGGCCGCTGTGGGATGCGTTGCGCTGGTCGATTGCGGCACCTATGGCGAGGTCAAACGCCTGTTCGTCACCCCAGCTGCGCGGGGCACCGGGGCTGCACGCGCCTTGATGGCCCAGCTGGAGACTACCTCCCGCGCCCAGGGGCACACCCGCGTGATGCTGGAAACGGGTGATAAACTGGCGGCCGCTGTCGCGCTCTATCGTGATCTGGGCTATGCCAAACGGGGGCCTTTCGGGTCATATGCAGATCACCCGGCCAGCCTGTTCATGTCAAAGCCACTCAGTTGACACATGTCCCGCGCCGAGGCCCACGGAATTGGGCCGCGGCCACAGGCGAATAGGAAAAACAACTCTCATACCCGCAGCTTCGCCCCAACAGGTAAAGGCCGCGTTAAGCCGCCTGCGACAACGCATCCCATTACATTCCATATCTTGCATATTAATATACATTCCAGCTACGGAATATTTATGAGGTCACCATGTCCACGCAAATCAAACGCCCGGCGGACAGTTATTCACCGCTTTATTTCCTTGCCTCTTTGGGGGCTGGCGGCCTGGCCGTCACGTTCTTTATGTATCTGATGTTCTGGGTGCCGCACCCCGACCGGCCCGTGCCCATCTTCGAAGACATCCTGGCCGCGTTCCAAACCGGCCAGATCGGGCTGCAAATTGCCATTGCGGTTGCCGTGGTTGGCATCGCGATCTTTGCCTTCCTCAATGTGAAACTGCTGATCTGGAACTTTGCGTCTCTGGGTAAATTCAAGCAAACCGAAGCCTATGAAAAGCTGCGCAACTCGAATGCGGAAACCACACTGCTGGCGGCCCCTCTGGCCACGGCCATGACGGTGAATGCCATGTTCATCGTGGGGCTGGTCTATGTCCCCGGCCTGTGGAGCATCGTCGAATACCTGTTCCCCATGGCGCTGATCGCGTTCCTGCTGATCGGCGTCTGGGCGCTGCGCACGATCGGGGATTTCCTGGGCCGAGTACTGACCAAAGGCGGTGTGTTCGATGTCACTGCGCATAACTCCTTCGCGCAGCTTCTGCCGGCTTTTGCGCTGTCGATGATCGCCGTCGGCCTGTCCGCCCCCGCCGCCATGAGCAGCACCACGCTGACCGTTGGGGTTGGGCTGGTTCTGTCCACCTTCTTTGGGATTGCCGCCATTCTATACACGGTGGTTGCGGCGGTAACGGCGTTCAATTCGATGCTGCACTATGGCACCGCAAAAGAGGCCGGCCCCACCCTGATGGTCATCGTGCCGATCATGACGGTTCTGGGCATCATGTTCCTGCGTCAGGGTCACGGGCTGCACACCAGCTTTGAAGCCCATGTCACCGATGGGGAAACCATGGTCTTTCTGGCCCGGATGCTGACCGTTCAGGTGCTGTTCGTGATGCTGGGAATGCTGGTTCTGCGCCGTCAGGGGTATTTCAAGGATTTCGTGCTGGGGACGAAAACCTCGCCCGGTTCCTATGCGCTGGTCTGCCCTGGTGTGGCCCTGTCGGTGATGATCCATTTCTTCGTGAACAAAGGGCTGGCCGCGGCAGGGGTGATTGACAAGTTCTCGGTTGCTTATTGGATCGTGACGGCTGTGGCGCTGGCCGCGCAGGCGCTGATGATCTGGCTGGTGCTGCGCCTGAACCGCCAGCATTTCGGCAAACCGTCCCAAGCGGTCGCCGTTCCTGCCGAGTAAGGCTTCCTCCGGCTCGGCAAACCCGAGGGCGGTCCGGTTCGGGCCGCCCTTTTGCGTGATCCCGGCTGGGGCTGCGCGCTTCAGGGGCTGTTCAACTTCCGTCTGCTGGCTTGCCAGGATCGGGCTCCGGTCATATAATTTGACCAAAAAGGACGCCCCATGCCCTTTCAGAAAGTCCAGCCCGAGAAGCTCTCGGCCGCCGTTACCCGACAGATTGAGCTGTTGATTTTGCGTGGTATTCTGCGCCCCGGTGAAAGACTGCCCTCCGAGCGGGAACTGTCCGAAAAATTGGGCGTATCCCGTCCGTCGCTGCGCGAGGCGATTGCCGAGCTACAGGACAAGGGCCTTCTGACCACCCGCGCGGGCGCCGGGATCTATGTGGCGGACGTGCTGGGCTCGGCCTTCTCCGAAGCTTTGGTCAAGCTCTTTGCCGCGCATGACGAAGCGGTGTTCGATTATATCTCATTCCGCCGCGACATGGAGGGGCTGGCTGCGGAACGCGCGGCCCGTCTGGCCTCGGATACGGATCTGAAGGTGGTCCAGACCATCTTTGACAAAATGGAGGCCGTCCATTCCAAACGCGACCCCGCAGACGAAGCCCGCCTGGATGCCGATTTCCACCTGGCCATCATCGAGGCCAGCCACAACGTGGTGATGCTGCACATGATGCGCTCGATGTATCAGTTGCTGCGCGAGGGCGTGTTCTACAATCGCACGATCATGTTCCGTCAGCGCACCACCCGCGATACGCTGCTGGATCAGCACCGGGCAATCAACGACGCGCTGCAAACCCGCGATCCAGCCGCCGCACGCCGCGCGGTCGAGGCGCATCTGGACTATGTGAAAGACTCGCTCAGCGACCAGCAAAAGGCCGAGCAGAACGAGAAAATCGCCCTGCAACGGTTCGAACACGAAAAGGCCCGCTAAAACGAAAAACCCGCGCCAAGGCGCGGGTTCTTTGATTGGGGTGTCCCAATGATCAGTGCAGTTTCGCGTCCACTTCGGCGATGGCTGCGTCGATCAGCTTGTTGCCCTCGGTCGCGGTCATCTTCTTGGCGATCACGTCATTCGCAGCGCCAATGGCAATGGCGATGGCCTGATCACGGACGTCCTTGACAGCCGAAGCCTCGGCCGAGGCAATCTGATCCTCGGCGGCCTTCAGACGACGCGCGATCGCGTCTTTCAGATCGACCTTTGCCTGTTCAGCGGCCGCGCTGGCCTCTTCCTTGGCGTGGGCGACGATCCGGTCGGCCTGATCCTGAACTTCTTTCTGTTTGCGCTCATACGAGGCCAGCAGGGTCTGGGCTTCTTCACGCAGGGCGCGCGCCTCGTCCAGTTCCGATTGGATATCCTCGGCGCGTTTGTCCAGCATCTTGCCCAGCATCGAGGGCACCTTGAAGTACACCAGAACCAGCAGGAACAGGATGAAGGCCAGCAGCACGATGAAGTTCGTGTTACCCAGCGAGAAGAACGGACCCGAAGCCGCGAAGGCCGGCGTTGCCGCAGTCAGGGCCAGCAGAGTAGCAAGTTTACGCATTCCCTTAGCCTTTCATACGTGCAGCAACGGCTGCGTCCACGGTTTTCGTGTCTGCCTCGCTGCCCAGGGCAGCGATGATCTCGGCGGTGGTGCCTTTGGCAACGTCCTTGACGCTTTCCAGGGCATTCGCGCGGATCTCGGCGATGACTTTCTCACCCTCGGCCACTTTCTCGGCGATCTCGGCATCCGCCTTGGCGGTGGCTGCGTCCAGATCGGCCTGAATTTCGGCCTTGGTTTCAGCGACGATGCGTTGGGCTTCGGCACGGGCATCTGCCAGCGCTTTGTTATAAGCCTCTTCAGCTTCGACCGCTTTCGCCTTCAGCTCTTCGGCTGCGGCGATATCGTTCGTAATTGTCCCCTGACGCTCGGCCAGAACCGCAGCGATGCGGGGCAGCGCGATGCGCGACAGGACGAAATAGATCACGACCAGCGTGACCAGAAGCCAGAAAATCTGGTTGCCCCAGCTCGATGGGTCCAACTGCGGCATGCCCGAGGCACTCTCAGTTGCCTGACCTGCGGCGTCGTGCGTATTGCTCGCCATTGCGTCCTCCTTGGGAACTTCCGGTTACACCGGGCAGACGCGCTGCGCCCACCCGGCCGTAAGGATGTGTTCCGTTCGGATTAGACGGCGAACATCAGCAGCAGAGCGACCAGGAACGAGAAGATCCCCAGGGCTTCTGCGAATGCGATGCCGATGAACAGGGTTGCAGTCTGCGAAGCAGCTGCCGACGGGTTGCGCAGAGCGCCAGCCAGGTAGTTTGCGGCCACGTTGCCAACACCCAGTGCGGCCAGACCAGTGCCCAGACCTGCAATGCCTGCGCCGATATGTGCGAGTTCGCCTTCCATTGTGAAATCTCCTTACGATTGGAAGTTGACGTTTGGTGTTGAGAGCATGAGCCTCATGCTCTCAGGTATTCGGGGGCCTTAGTGCGACGGATGCAGAGCGTCCTTCAGATACACACAGGTCAGAATGGTGAAAACGTAGGCCTGGATGAAGGCCACCAGGACCTCAAGACCGTACATTGCGGTGATCGCCAGAACCGACAGCGGGCTGACCGCGGCGATGGCTGCAAAGCCTGCGAACACCTTGATCACGGCGTGGCCGGCCATCACGTTACCAGCCAGACGAATGGAGTGGCTGACGGGGCGCACGAAATACGAGATCACTTCGATGATTGCCAGGATCGGGCGCAGGCCCAGCGGCGCGCTGGAGACCCAGAACAGGCCCAGGAAGCTGACACCGTTTTTGACGAAACCAGTGATGGTGACACCGACAAAAACCAGCAGAGCCAGAACCACGGTCACCGCAAAATGCGAGGTGGTGGTAAAGCTCATGGGGATCAGGCCCAGGAAGTTGGCAAAGACGATGAACATGAACAGGGTCATGATATAGGGGAAGAACTTGACCGCATCCTTACCGGCGACGTCCTCGACCATCTTGTAGATGAAGACATAGGCCAGCTCGCCAACCGACTGGCTGCGCGAGGGAACCGTTGCACGGCGCGAGGTGCCCAGAACCATCATCACGACGATCGCGACAACCGCCAGGGCCATCCACAGGGTCACGTTGGTGATGGTGTACCAATGGATCGCATCGCCACCGAACAGGGGCTTTACGATGAACTGATCCATCGGATGGAAAACCAGACCGCCTTCTTCCGCGCCATGTGCTTCGCTTGCCACGTCTATGTCCTCTCGTCCTTCTCGGCCTCATCGGCCAATGTCTGTTCCTGGAGCTCTTTCGACGTGCGGATCATCGTCTGAATCCCCGCCGCAAGGCCCAACAATGTGAATATGACAAGGAAGATCGGGATGGTCCCGAACAGGCTGTCCAGCCCGTATCCTATGCCAAAGCCGATCCCGAGACCGGCGACTAACTCGATCACCATTCGCCAGGCATGATTGGCCAGCGAATAATGTTCGTCCGCGCGGGGTTTCGGGGACTGGGCTGCTTTGACAGCCTCGATCCGGGCTTCCAGACGCTCTAGATCGCGTTTCTGGTCGGGATCGGTCACGCGCAAAACCCCCTTTGGACGGTTGGGCATTTGCTACGGCGCGGCACCGCCCGAGTCAAGCGCCCATTGGACGCGGCTGGAAGTCATTTAAGCCACTGTTATAATGAGTATTTTTATCAGAAAGAAGCAATGGGCGCGCCCTGGCCCCAAGGGCGTTATCGCTACCAGGGCGGATTCCGTATATTCAACTGTTTGGTTGATCTTCGGATTTGGCCCCGTTAACGCGGAGGCATGACACTGGCTGCTTCTCTTGATACCGTCTTTGCTGCGTTGGGCGATCCCACGCGCCGGCAGATCCTGTCTATGCTGCTGGAGGATGACATGGCGGTGACCGATGTGGCCGAGCCTTTTGAGATGTCCTTGGCGGCGATCTCGAAACATCTGGTGATCCTGGCCAATGCGGGGTTGATCAGCCAGGAAAAACGCGGACGGGTGAAATGGTGCAAGCTGGAGCCCGATGCGCTGCGCGAGGCGAGTATCTGGATGCAGAGCTTTGGCCAGTTCGAGGCGGTCAATCTGGATGCATTCGAGCGTTTTCTGCAAAACGAGCTGGGCAGCGGCCCGGCTGATTAACCGTCCCCCCTGAGCAGCATCAGCAGCGCCACGATACTAAGCCCGACGCCCACCAGCACCAGCGGTGTCGGGGCGCCATGCCCCAGGGAAATCTCCCATATCAGCACCCAGCTGGGGGTCAGGTAGGTATAGGCCATCACCTTGGCCGAGGGCAGCCGCAGCGAGGCATATTGCAGCAGCACGAAGGTCACGGCGCTGGCGAATACCGCGACATAAAGGATGGTGATCCAGACGATGCCCGGCAATGCGGCCCAGTCGGTGGCCGTGATATCGCCCCATCCCCAGAGCGTGACCAGCAGGCAGCAGGCCACCAGCATTCCGAAGGTGAAGACGATCGCCGGCTCGCCCCGGTTCAGCCTGCGCACCATGGGGGTATAGATCGCATGTGCCACGCAGCCCCAGAAATAGATGACCTCTCCGGTTCCGATATGGAAGCCCAGCAGCGCTGACAGGTCGGCGCGAAAAATCACCCAGACGGCTCCTGCTCCGCCCAAGGCCAGAGCCATCGCCATCCAGCGCGTGGTGATCTGGCGCAGCATCACGTAGCCGGCAAAAGCGCTGAGAATCGGGGTCAGTGTGAACACGGCTGCTGCGGACACCGGCGCGGCGGTTTTCAGCCCCTCGAACATCAGCACGAAATAGATGGCAAAGGTGCCCCCCAGCAGCAGATAGCGCCAGGGAGAGTGAAACGCAGTACGCGCGATCCCTGTGGTGGCCACGGCCGCCACCCCCACCAGGACCGCCGCAATCGCAAATCGCACCGCATTCAGCGCGGTGGGGGCAATATGCGGCGCAGCCAGCACCCCCAGCGAGAACGACCCCGCCACCAGAGCCGAGAACAGCAGCATCGCCGCATGGCCGCGCATGGCCTGAGACATGTCAGTTCCAGTCCTTGGCACGGTCTTTCAGGAAGCCCAGCAGCGCCTGAACCTTGGTGGTCCGGTGCAGCGCCATATGCGTCACCAGCCAGAGCGGCGATTCCCAATCCTCCTGGGCGGAGCAGACCTGCACCAGATCGGGATAGCGGCGGGCCTCCCACTGGGGCAGAAACCCGATCCCGACACCTTCCAGAACCGCCAGGTTCAGCGCCCGCACATCCGTGCTGCGGAACACGATGCTTTCCGGCGGGACCGTTTCCCACAGCCAGCGGAAAAATGGCGCGCGCGTGTCGCGATTGTCCGAGCCGATAAATTCGTGATCGCCGTAATCCTCGGGGCCTTCGGGCACACCCTTGCGCGCCACATACGAGGGCGCGGCAAACAGGCCGATCCGCTGTGACAGCAGGGGCTGCACCACATTGTCCGGATCCTTGGGCGCGCTGCCGGCGCGGATGGCCACATGCGCCTCGCCATATTCCAGCCGGAACAGCCGGTCGCTGGTCAGATACCGCAGAACCACCTCGGGATAGGCTTTGCGAAACTCAGACAGAACCGGCGTCAGCAAGGGCGCCAGCCCCGACAACGAAGTCAGCACCAGCTCGCCCGAGACATCCTGCCCGCGCCCCTTGATCCGCCCCGCCAGTTGGCTGAACTGATCGTCCGCCCCCTGCGCCACCCGCAGCAAATCCTGGCCGGCCTCGGTTGGGGTATAGCCGCGCGCGTGACGCTGAAACAGCTTCACCCCCAGACGCGTTTCAAGCGCATCAATATGGCGAATCACTGTGGCGTGATGCACGCCCAGAACATCCGCTGCCCCGCTGACCGTGCCCATACGTGCGACTTGATATGCGGTTCGGATTTCATCCCAGTTATCCATCTGACCCTCATCTGTGCGCCTGCAAACACCAACTGTGGGATCAGGCGAATTGTGTTCAACTACGCAAGGGATAACTGATTTAGGACCAAAGGCAATTCACAGAAAAGAGACCAGATCATGCCAAACATCCTTCGAATCGACTCCAGCATCAAAACGCAGGGCTCTATCTCGCGTCAATTGACCGACGAGATTCTGGCCAAACTGACCGCCGCGCATCCGGACGCCACCGTGACCAGCCGGGATCTGGGCGCGCAGCCCCTGCCCGCGACCGATGCCGACTGGCTGGTGGCCGTGAACACCCCTGCCGAGCAGCGCTCGGATTCGCAGGCCGAAATCGCCACGCTGTCCGACACCCTGATCGCAGAGCTGAAAGCCGCCGATATCGTGGTGATCGCGCTGCCGATCTACAATTTTGCCGTGCCCGCCCAGCTAAAAATCTGGCTGGATCAGATGGCCCGCGCGGGCGAGACTTTCCGCTATTCCGAGGCCGGCCCCGAAGGCCTGGTGCAGAACACCCGCGCGATCATTGCCTATTCCTCGAACGGGACGCGCATGGGCTCTGAAATCGACTTTGCCTCGGGTTATCTGCGGCATATGCTTGGGTTTTTCGGGATCACCGACGTGCAGTTCGTCGCGTCGGATCACTATGCCATCGACCCCGAATCGTCGCTGAAACACGCCAGCGACACCATCGCCACCCTGGCCGCCTGATCCGTTCCCACGGGCAAAGAAAAAGCGACGGAGGCCAATGCCACCGTCGCTCTCCAAACTGTCAGCCAAGCTGCCAGTTCGTAATATTAGCTGTCCGAATCGGTGCCGCCACCGGAGTTCAGAGCCGCTGCAACGGCAACTGCAACAACCAGGCCAACTGCAACACCTGCGCCACCCAGCGAACCAGCCGACGACGAAGCAGCTGCAAAGGGATCATCGTCCATTGCGGGCTCGGGATCGGTGTTACCGGGCAGAGCGTTACCTGCCGCGGCGAGGCCGGGCACGAAAGCGGAGCAAACGGCCATAGCCATAGCAAGCTTTTTCATCTTGAAACTTCCTTCTAATGTTTAGGCCAACACGGCCATTACACGAATTAGCGCACAAAAATCTTTCAAGTAAAGGAATTGGTGCACCAACCCACTTAAAGCCCTCTTATATTCATCTAAAGCGATGCAGGTCAACCACACACGCAACCGCCATCGGCGCGATCAGGCCGATCCGGGCCAAGTGTTGACTTATTCACACAGTTCGACTATCCGCGCCCTACCAATCCGGGAGTCCACGAGTCTTCCGGTCCCATGCTACATGCAGGGATCGCCCCCCGTCAGCGCGTTGCGCCCACGGGGGACATTGGCATTTGGGCCGGTCTTGCTTACCTGTAGGGCCATGTTGAAACGGGGTTAAGGAGCCGCGGGAATGTTTGAAAATCTATCCGAACGCCTGGGCGGGGTCTTTGACCGCCTGACCAAACAGGGCGCTCTGTCCGAGGATGACGTTAAAACCGCCCTGCGCGAGGTCCGCGTGGCCCTGCTGGAGGCCGACGTTTCCCTGCCCGTTGCCCGTGACTTTGTTAAAAAGGTTCAGGAACAGGCGACAGGCCAAGCCGTCACCAAATCCGTGACTCCGGGCCAGCAGGTCGTGAAGATCGTGCATGACGCGCTGGTGGACGTGCTGCAAGGCGCCGAAGACCCCGGCGCGCTGAAGATCGACAACCCTCCGGCGCCGATTCTTATGGTCGGCCTTCAGGGCTCGGGTAAGACGACGACCACCGGCAAGCTGGCCAAACGCCTGAAAGAAAAAGAGGGCAAGCGGGTGCTGATGGCCTCGCTCGACATCTACCGCCCCGCCGCAATGCAGCAGTTGCAGGTTCTGGGCACGCAAATCGGCGTGGACACCCTGCCGATCGTCGCGGGCGAAAGCGCCGTGCAGATCGCCAAACGGGCGAAGACGCAGGCCAGCCTTGGCGGCTATGATGTCTATATGCTGGACACCGCCGGCCGGTTGCAGATCGACGAAACCCTGATGCAAGAGGTCGAGGACGTTCGCGATGCCGTTAACCCGCGCGAAACTCTGCTGGTGGTCGATGGCCTGACCGGCCAGGTCGCCGTCGAGGTCGCCGAGGAATTCGACGCCAAGATCGGCATCAGCGGCGTTGTCCTGACCCGGATGGATGGCGACGGACGCGGCGGTGCGGCCCTGTCCATGCGCGCCGTGACCGGCAAACCCATCCGATTCGTCGGCCTGGGCGAGAAAATGGACGCGCTGGAAACCTTCGAGCCCGACCGTATCGCCGGCCGAATTCTGGGCATGGGCGACATCGTGGCCCTGGTGGAAAAAGCTCAGGAAACCATCGAGGCCGAACAGGCCGAACGCATGATGCGCCGCTTCAAGAAGGGTCAGTTCAACATGAACGACCTGAAAATGCAGCTTGAGCAGATGCTGAAAATGGGCGGCATGGAAGGCATCATGGGCATGATGCCCGGCATGGGCAAAATGGCCAAGCAGGCTCAGGCCGCGGGTATGGATGACAAGGTGCTGAAGCGCCAGATCGCCCTGATCCAGTCGATGACCAAAAAGGAACGCGCCAACCCGCAGATCCTGCAAGCCAGCCGTAAGAAACGCATCGCCGCCGGTGCCGGGCTGGAGGTCAGCGAGCTGAACAAGCTGCTGAAGATGCAGCGCCAGATGGCCGACATGATGAAGAAAATGGGCAAGATGGGCAAAGGCGGGATGCTCAAACAAGCCATGAAGGGGATGATGGGCAAGGGCGGAATGCCCGATATGGGTGGGATGGACCCCAGCCAGATGGACCCCAAAGCGCTGGAGCAAGCCGCAAAGGCCATGGGCAGCAAGCTGCCCGGCGGCATGGGTGGCCTGCCCGGTCTGGGCGGCGGCGCGCTGCCCCCCGGCCTCAGCGGTTTCGGCAAGAAGAAGTAAATCATGGCTTTCCTCGTCCCCTCCTCTCTGATGCAGATGCCCCGGCCTGACCGCCGGGCGGCGTCTGCCTGGGTAGGCGCAGAATGCGCCTGCCGGGGGGCAGGCAGGCGCAGCCCGGCACTGCGTGCCGTGCGAGGGGGGCTCAAATGAGCCTGACCAACGCCCCCACCCTGGAAACCGATCGCCTGATCCTGCGCGGTCCGCATCGTAAAGACGCGGAACCGCTGATGGATTTCCTGTGCGATCTGGACCGGGCCAAGGGCTTTGGCGCTTATGACAATCGCAGTGACGCATGGCGCTGGTTCGCGCTGAACATCGGCCACTGGCATCTGCACGGCTATGGCTATCTGACCATCGAGGACAAAGCCTCGGGTCAGGCGGCGGGCATCACCGGCATCTGGAACCCGCATGGCTGGCCGGAACCCGAGCTGGGCTGGGTCGTCTTCGCCGATTTCGAAGGCAAGGGCATCGCCCATGAGGCCGCCCTGCGCGCCCGCGAATGGGCCTATGCGCCCGATGGGCTGGGCATGACCACGCTGACCTCGAATATCGTGCCGGGGAATGTGCGCTCTATCGCTCTGGCTGAACGTCTGGGGGCCACGTTCGAACGCAAATACCAGAACGTCCACATGGGCGAGGATCTGCTCTATCGCCACCCCGGCCCGGCAGATCTGGACACCGACGGCTCGGTGGAGGCCTACGCATGACCTTGCTGACTGTCACCATCCCCACACTGGAAACCGACCGCCTGATCCTGCGCGAATTCCGCGAAAGCGATCTGGACGTGATCGCCGCGTTCTTTGAAAGCACGCGCAGCCATTTCGTCGGCGGCCCCAAGCCACGCGCCGAAAGCTGGCGCACGATGGCCGGGGCCCTGGGCCATTGGATGCTGCGCGGCTATGGGCTCTGGGTGGCTCAGGACAAAGACACCGGCACCCCCGTGGGCGGCGTTGGCTTTCTCAACCCCGAAGGCTGGGACGAGCCGGAACTGGGCTGGCATCTCTATAACGGGCACGAGGGCAAAGGCCTGGCCTATGAGGCCGCGCTGACCGCTCGCGCCTATGGGGCACAACATTTCGGCCTTGCCGCCCCGATCAGCTATATCGACCCGGACAATACGCGCTCGGTGGCGCTGGCCAAACGGCTGGGCGCGATTTTCGAGCGTGAAGGCAGCGTCATGGGGCATCCCTGCCACGTCTATCGCCACCCCGCACCGGAGGCCGCAACATGACCGCAGCCTTCCCCATTCTGGAAACGGATCGCCTGATCCTGCGCGCCCCCGGCCCAGCGGACGAGGCCGCCATTGTGGAATTCCTGCGCTCGGATCGGGCCGAATTCTACGGCGGGCCGATGGATCTGGGCACGGCCTGGGGCAAACTGGCCGCCTATGCAGGCCAGTGGATGCTGCGCGGCTATGGCATGTTCGCAGCCGTCGAGAAAAGCACCGGGCAGACCATCGGCATGGCCGGCCCTTACCATCCCGCGCATTTCCCCCAGCCCGAGATGAGCTGGCTGGTAACCGCGGCCGAACACGAAGGCAAAGGCCTGGCGCACGAGGCCTGCCGGGCCGTGTTGCAGCATCTGTTCTGCGATCTGAACTGGCCGCATGTTGTCAGCTATATCGACCGGAGCAATGCCCGCTCGCGCATGTTGGCCGATCGTCTGGGCGCGCGGATTGCCCCCGAGCTGAGCGCTCCGATCGAGAACTGCGATACCTATCGCCACCTTCCCAGCGAGGGCGCATAATGACCGTTCAGATCCCCATTCTGGAAACCCGGCGCCTGATCCTGCGCGGCCCCGAGCCCGAGGATTACCCGAATTTCAAATCCACTTTCACCAGCTATCGCGCGCGTTTCATGGGCGGGCCGCTGAACGATTACGAAACCTGGATGCTCTATGCCGCAGAAATCGGCCACTGGCAGATCCGCGGCTTTGGCATGTGGATGATCCACGACAAGGTGACCGATAAACCGCTGGGCATGGCCGGCGGCTGGAAACCCGCCAAATGGCCCGAGGCCGAGCTGGCCTGGATCATCTGGCCCGAAACCGCCGGTAAGGGCTATGCTTTGGAGGCCACCCATGCGGTGCGCAACCATCTGTATACACAGATGGGCTGGCAGACCGCCGTGTCCTATGTGGATCCCAAGAACCTGGATTCGATCCGTCTGGCCGAACGTCTGGGCGCGAAACGCGACACCACCGCCACAACCGTGGACGGCAATGACCATGTGTTCCGCCATCCCGCGCCCGATCAGTTGGCCGGCAGCCAGCTGGCCCACGGGATCGAGATGGAAATCGCCAATTACGCCGACCCTCTGTTCAAACCGAAAGGGATGCCCATTGACTGACGCCGTGACCCGCGCCGCGCAAATCCTGAAGGACCACCGCGAAAGCATCGACCGTCTGGATGCGATCCTTGTCTATACTCTGGGCGAGCGGTTCAAACACACCCAGGCCGTTGGCAAGCTGAAGGCCAGCCACGACCTGCCCCCTTCGGACCCTGATCGCGAAGCCACGCAAATCGCGCGGCTGGAAGATTTGGCAAACCGGGCCGATCTGGACCCCGATTTCGCCAAGAAGTTTCTGAACTTCATCATCGCTGAAGTCATTCAGCACCATAAGAAACACCAGGAATAACCCTGGCCCCTAACCCAAGGATCCGCCGGTCCGACACCGGCAAACGCCATCAAAGGAGAACTCAACAATGGCAATGAAAATCCGTCTGGCCCGTGGTGGCTCGAAAAAACGCCCCTTCTACCGCGTTGTGGCTGCTGACAGCCGTATGCCGCGCGACGGCCGTTTCATCGAGAAACTGGGCACCTACAACCCGCTGCTGCCCAAAGACAGCGAAGAGCGCGTGAAACTGGACATGGAGCGCGTTCAGTACTGGCTGGACAAGGGCGCTCAGCCCACCGACCGTGTGTCGCGTTTCCTGGAAGCCGCCGGCACCCTGGAGAAGAAAGAGCGCGCCAACATGAAAAAGGCCGAGCCGGGCCAGAAAGCCAAGGATCGCGCAGAAGAAAAAGCCGCCAAGGCCGCTGAAGCTGCCGAAGCCGCAGAAGAAGCCTCTGCCGAGGAATAAGGCCCACGCGCCTGGCGTGTTGCCTGACCAAAAGAACGGGGCATCGCAATCGCGGTGCCCCTTTTGCATTTTATGGCCCTTATCCGATTGCAACTGGCCGCATGTCGCGTCACTCTGGGTTGCAATAAGAGGTAACGAGGGCAGCATGAAGAACACTCCGCACAGCTATTCGGACGGCGAAACGACTATGCTCGGTCGGCTGATCTGGGATCCCGCGAACACAGACCCGCAGCCGGGTCTTCTGGTCGCTCCGGCCTTTGCCGGGCTGGGGGCGCTGGAATTGCAACGGGCCGAAGAGCTGGCCACCCTGGGATATGCCGTGCTGGCCGTGGATTACTACGGCGAGGGGCGTCATACCTCCGAGCGCGAAGTCGCGCTGGACTGGATGACAGAGCTGAACCAGAATCGCCCCCGCCTGGGGCGCCGGATGAACGCGGCCCTGGAAACACTGAAGGCCCAGCCGATGGTGGATGCGAACCGCACCGGAGCCCTGGGTTTCTGCCTTGGCGGCAAAGCCGTTCTGGACCTGGCCCGCACCGGCGCGGACCTGCGCGCGGTGGCCCCGATTCACGGCCTGTTCGATGCCCCGCCCGAGGTGCAAGACTACAAAGCCGCCGCGCTGATCCTGCACGGTTGGGATGATCCTCTGGCCACGCCCGCCGACGTGCAGGCCCTGACCCAGGAACTGACGCAGCATTGCCCCGACTGGCAGTTGCTGGCCTTTGGGCACACCGGGCATTCCTTTACCAATCCCAATGCCAATATGCCCAAGGCCGGCATGGCCTTCAGCCCGGTCGCCTATGCGCGCGCGTGGCGGGCTCTGACCGATTTTCTGGCCGAGCAGCTGGCCCCCGCGCCCTGACCGAATTGTCCTGACCGAATTGCCCCGCCCGCTTTGACGCGCTATCACCTGAGGCGAACCGCCGAAGGATCCCAGCCATGAGCCACCCAGACGATCTGATTTGTGTCGGAACCATCGCCGGCGCCTATGGCGTCCACGGCGAGGTGCGCCTGAAAAGCTATACCGCCCAGCCCGAGGCGATCGAGGAATATAACCCCCTGCTGACCGAGGACGGCAGCCACAGCTTTGACGTGGGCGTCCTGCGCACGATCAAGAACGGGCTGGCCGTGCGCCTGACCGACGTCACCACCAAGGAAGAGGCCGACGCGCTGAAAGGGGTAAAGCTCTTTGTGCCGCGGGGCCGGCTGCCCTCGTTGCCCGATGACGAATTTTACCACGCCGACCTGATCGGGCTTGAGGTATATGACACCGGCGGAACCCTGCTGGGCCGCGTGAAATCGGTGCAAAATCACGGGGCGGGCGATCTGCTGGAACTACACGGCGCGGGGCTGAAAGCCAGCGTTCTGCTGCCCTTTACCCTGGCCGCCGTGCCCACGGTGGATCTGACTGCCGGCCGGATCATCGCAGACCCGCCCGAGGGCCTGCTTGACGTATGACGCGCGTCATTATCCATGCCGGTTTTCACAAGACGGGCACCACCAGCCTTCAGGCTTTTCTGGAACGCAACGCCCAGCGCCTGCGCCCCCACATGGCGGTCTATCAGAAAACAGAGCTGAAGCGCGCCCGCTATCTGGGCCGCTGGTACGGGCAACGCCCGGTATTCTGGCGGCGCTGGCTGTTTCGTCTGGGGTTTCGCGCGTTTTTGCGCTCGGTTCCCGATGCCCCTGTGATCGTGATCAGCCGAGAGAGCCTGTCCGGCATGATGCTGGGCCTGCGCGGGGCACGGCTGCGTCCGGCCCGGCGCTATGCCCCCATGGCAATTCCCCTTGCCCGTGAAATCATCCGTGAAACCCGCCGCCGCTTCGGCCCGGATGTGCGGATCGAGTTTCTCTATACCACGCGCGCGCCCCGGCCCTTTGTGAACAGTCTATGGCGGCATGTGCTGCGCACCAACAGACTGACCCAAAACGAAGCACAGTTTGCCGCCGGGTTTTCCCCGCTGCCCGATCTTGAGGCCGAGGCTCGGGCCATCCGCCAGGCCATCGCCCCCGTCCCCGTGCACACCGCCGCGCTGGAGGGCTACGCAGATCATCCCTTTGGCCCCGCGCAAGCGCTGCTGGATCTGCTGGACATTCCGCCCCAGACACAGGCCGAGCTGCGCCCGATCGGCCGCCGGAATCCGGGCCAATCCGAGACGCTGAGCCAGGAATTCCTGAAATTGAATCGCGGAAAAATGCGCGGGCGCAAACTCTATGAGACCAAAGAGGCACTGGCCATCGCCGAACACCCGCCCCAGACGCGCCGAAAACCGCAATACCGCAAACCGTGACGGGCTTTGTCATTCGCGGATCGCAGGGATTGCACCTACTCTAAGAGCATGGCTTTTGAAAAATACTCTCTGTCCGGCATCCTTGCCTATGTGATCCCTCTTTATGCCGCGCCGATTTTGGCGGGGCTGTCCGCAGCGCCCTGGGCCAGTGTGCCGGTTTTCGCGCTGTTTTTCTCGGCTCTTTCTCTGAAGACGCGCAAATTGCCCTCTCAGCCCGCTCTTTTGATCCTAAACGCGCTGGTTGCGTTGATCGTGAATGGCGCCATTGCTGCGGTTCTGTTCGGGCTGGGGTATCTGGGCGGGCGTATGACGCAGCCTCTTGGCCTGCCGCTGTGGGGGCCGGTTCTGATCTGCGCGGGGGCCACGGCCTTTGGGATCTGGCGCTACCGCTGGACGCCCCAATCCGCGCAGTTCGAGGCCTTTCTGGACGATGCTCTGGATCAGATCGACCGGATGCAGCCACCAGAGCCAGACGAAAACCGGGAAAATGACCCCTTGGACTAGCCCTGCGGAACCGGGTATGACGCCGGGTATGAGCGATACTCCGACCCCACCGCGCAAAGCCCCCCCCAGCCGGTCACACGGGCGTAAATCCGTGCGCCTGACCCTGCAACCCCAGGATCTGATGAGCGAAACCACCCTGCGCCCCGATGTCTGGACGGCGCGGATCATCACCCTGTTCCCGCAGGCTTTTCCTGGGGTTCTGGGGGAAAGCCTGACCGGCAAGGCCCTGTCTGAACGCAAATGGCAGCTAGAGACCACGAACCTGCGCGATTTCGGGGTTGGACGACATCGCAATGTGGATGACACGCCAGCCGGCGGGGGCGCAGGCATGGTGCTGCGGCCCGACGTTCTGGGCAACGCAATCGACCAAACATTGCGCGGCGCGCGCGGCAATTGCCCGCTGGTGTACCTGTCCCCGCGTGGGAAACGCTTTGATCAGGCGATGGCGCGGGCGTGGTCTCGGGCGGACGGGATCACCATGCTGTGCGGCCGGTTCGAGGGCGTGGATCAGCGGGTGCTGGATCACTATGACATTCAGGAGGTCTCGCTTGGGGATTTCGTTCTGACCGGCGGGGAAATCGCGGCTCAGGCCATGATCGACGCCACGGTGCGACTGCTGCCCTCGGTGCTGGGTAACGCCGAAAGCATCGAGGACGAAAGCCATTCGAACGGCCTGCTGGAACACCCCCAATACACCCGCCCCGCCGAATGGCGCGGACGTCCGATTCCGCAGGTGCTGATGTCCGGCCACCACGGCAACGTCGCCCAGTGGCGTCAGGAAATGGCCGAGCAGATCACCAAAGAACGCCGCCCGGACATGTGGGCCGCGTATAAGGCCGTGAAAGACGCTAAATCCCCTTGATCGCCGCAGCATCTGCCCCTATACACCGCTCGTTCGCGGCCGGAATCGGCCTGCGGGCCTGCTGTGGTATTCCGGGTGCGTCTTCGGCACCCCCAGTGCATCCCCGGCAGTTTCAAAGAAAGACGACCTGAACCCTCTGGCGGGCGCTGCGGCGGACCCGGATGAAGACCAAGAGCTCTGAGGATGTCACAGACCTTTGCGGACCAACCGCAAGCATAGCTAGGAGCAAAGCGATGGATCTGATCGCACAACTGGAGGCGGAACAAATCGCCGACCTGGGGAAATCCATCCCCGATTTCAAAGCTGGCGATACCATTCGCGTCGGCTACAAAGTGACCGAAGGCTCGCGCACCCGTGTGCAGGACTACGAAGGTGTCTGCATCAGCCGTAAAAACGGCAACGGCATCGCCGGCTCGTTCACTGTTCGCAAAATCTCGTTTGGCGAAGGCGTAGAGCGTGTGTTCCCGCTGTTCTCGACCAACATCGACAGCATCACTGTTGTCCGCCGTGGCCGCGTCCGCCGCGCCAAACTGTACTACCTGCGTTCGCGCCGCGGTAAATCCGCCCGTATCGCAGAAGTCACCAACTACAAGCCCAAAGCCGGCGCCGAAGCATAAGGAACGGATTGATGAAAGATGGCATCCACCCCGACTATCACTTCATCGAAGTGAAAATGACCGACGGCACCATGGTCACCATGCGTTCGACCTGGGGCGCCGAGGGCGACACCCTGGCCCTGGACATCGACCCCAGCGTGCACCCGGCCTGGACCGGCGGCACCTCGCGTCTGATGGACGCCGGCGGCCGCGTCTCGAAGTTCAAAAACAAATACGCTGGCCTGGGCTTCTGATCCCGTCTGGCATGTTGTTTCGGAAGGCCCCGCCAATGGCGGGGCTTTTCTTTTGTGCAGGCCCCATTTGCCCGTTTGGTCACCTTCCCTCTTCCAAAATCGCGTCACAGATGCGAAGGAATGCTTTCAAGAAAGCAACAAAGCTTTGAAAAACAGGCCGACCCACAATATCCTGTGGGCACAAGGCATGAGCAAGGCAAGTTATAGCGGGATAGGGTTCAATGGCGCATATTATTGTCGTCGGAAACGAAAAGGGCGGCGCAGGCAAATCCACCGTGTCGATGCATGTGGCGACGGCTCTGGCCCGAATGGGCAAACGCGTGGCCGTGCTGGACCTGGATCTGCGGCAGAAGACCTTTGCGCGCTATGTGACGAACCGAAAGGCGTTTCTGGAACAATCGGGTCTGGATTTGCCCTCGCCTTCGTATTTCGACCTGCCTGAGATTGATCAGTCCCAGTTGAAACCGGGCGAAAACCCCTATGATCACCGGCTGTCGCAGGCGATCGCCACGGTCGAGCCTGACAACGATTTCATCCTGATCGACTGCCCCGGCTCGCATACGCGGCTCAGCCAGGTGGCGCATTCGCTGGCCGACACGCTGATCACCCCGCTGAATGACAGCTTTGTGGATTTCGACCTGCTGGCCCATGTGGACACGGACGGGCGCAAAATCCAGGGGCCCTCGGTCTATTCCGAGATGGTCTGGAACGCGCGGCAACTGCGGGCTCAGGCCGGGCTGAAGCCGATTGACTGGGTGGTTCTGCGCAATCGTCTGGGCGCGCAACATATGGTCAACAAAGAGAAAATGGAGAAAGCGCTGGACGCTCTGGCCAAGCGCATCGGGTTCCGCGTGGCCCCCGGTTTCCACGAGCGCGTGATCTTCCGCGAGCTGTTCCCCCGCGGCCTGACCCTGCTGGACCTGCGCGACATCGGGGTGAAACAGCTGAACATCTCGAATGTCGCAGCCCGGCAAGAGCTGCGCGATCTGATGAAAGCACTGGACCTGCCCGGCGTCGAGATCAACTTCTGATCGTTACCCCATACGCGCCAGTTTGGTCAGGGCCCGGCGCAGGATATGGTTTTCCTCGTCGGTCAGCGCCTGTGACAGGCGCGCGTCGTATTTCTCGGCCACTGCGCGCAGATCGCGATAGGCCGACTGGCCCGCTGCTGTCAGTTCCAGATGCTCCAGCCGGCGGTCTTTTTCGTCCTGATCCCGCGTCAGAAACCGCCGTTCAGCCAGGCGCTGGACGGCGCGGCTGATCTTGGTCTTGTGCATCTTAGAGCGCTGACCGATTTCCTTGGCCGTCATCCGCCCGTAGATGCCCAGATGAAACAGCACCCGCCACTCGGTGCGCAGCATCCCATAGCGGTTCTTATAGACCTGCTGAAACTCCAGGCTGGATTCCTCGGCCGCCTGATTCAACAGGTAGGGCAGGAATTGCTGCAACGGGAAATCATCATTTTTCATGATTCTGGCTCCTCTCGCGCTTGTTAGTTACAAAATCAACCATTAACTCCGCAACCAATAAGGAGGACACGCGATGAATCAGCACATGCAGCCCAAGGGCAGCCCCGTTTCGCAAGCTGGCACCACCTTGGGCACGACGCCGGGGTACATGCCGGGGTTTGGCAATGATTTCGAAACCGAGGCCCTGCCCGGCGCGCTGCCTCAGGGGATGAACAGCCCGCAAAAATGCGAATACGGCCTCTATGGGGAACAGCTGTCAGGCACCGCCTTTACCGCAAACCCGCCCGAGCGCACCTGGTGTTATCGCATCCGCCCCAGCGTGAAACACTCGCATCGTTATACGAAGATCGACCTGCCTTATTGGAAATCCGCCCCCTGCGTGGACCCTGATGTGACCAGCCTGGGCCAGTACCGCTGGGATGCGGTGCCCCATTCGGACACGCCGCTGACCTGGCTGACCGGGATGCGCACAATGACCACGGCCGGGGATGTGAATACGCAGGTCGGCATGGCCAGCCATGTCTATCTGGTGACGGACTCGATGGTGGATGAATATTTCTTCTCGGCGGACAGTGAAATGCTGGTGGTGCCCCAAGAAGGCCGCCTGCGGTTTTTCACCGAGCTGGGGATTATCGATCTGGAGCCCAAGGAGATCGCGATCCTGCCGCGCGGGCTGGTCTATAAGGTCGAGGTGCTGGAGGGCCCCTGCCGGGGGTTCGTCTGCGAAAACTACGGCCAGAAATTCGAGCTGCCGGGCCGCGGCCCGATCGGCGCGAACTGCATGGCCAACCCACGGGATTTCAAGGCCCCCGTGGCGGCGTTCGAGGATAAGGAAGTGCCCTCGAAAATCACGGTGAAATGGTGCGGGCAGTTCCATAGCTCGCAGATCGGGCAAAGCCCGCTGGACGTTGTGGCCTGGCACGGAAACTATGCGCCCTACAAATACGATCTGCGCACCTATTGCCCGGTGGGCGCGATCCTGTTTGACCACCCCGACCCGTCGATCTTTACCGTGTTGACGGCGCCCTCGGGGCAGCCGGGGACGGCGAATATCGACTTTGTGCTGTTTCGCGAACGCTGGATGGTGGCGGAAAACACCTTCCGCCCGCCGTGGTATCACAAAAACATCATGTCCGAGCTGATGGGCAATATCTATGGTCAGTATGACGCTAAACCCCAAGGTTTTGTTCCCGGCGGGATGAGCCTGCATAATATGATGCTGCCGCACGGGCCGGATAAGAACGCGTTTGAGGGGGCCTCGAATTCGAATCTGGGGCCGGACAAGCTGGACAATACGATGTCCTTCATGTTCGAGACCCGTTTCCCGCAGCATCTGACGGGATTCGCCGCCAATGAGGCCCCGTTGCAGGATGATTACATTGATTGCTGGACGGACCTGGAGAAGAAATTCGACGGAACGCCGGGTAAAAAATGAGCTGGGGGGCTCTGCCCCCTTGGCCTTTGGCCAATTCCCCCGGAGTGTTTGGGGAGCAAAGAAAGGGATGCTGCGCCGCATCCAAAGGAAGGACGACCGATGTCATTGATGAAAAGCTGGGTGGAGAGCGCGAACCGTGCCGAATGCCCATTTCCGCTGAACAACCTGCCTTATGGTGTGTTCGAAACCGACGCTCTGGAGCCGCGGTGCGGGGTGGCGATTGGCGATATGATCCTGGATTGTCAGGCGGCCGAAGAGGCCGGGGTGATTACGATTGGGGATGTGCCCCTGTTCGACGTGCCGTTTTGGAACGAGGTCATGGAGGAAGGGGCCGAGGTATGGGCGGCCTTGCGGGCGCGGCTGATCGAGATTCTGGCCGAGGGCAGCGCGGATCAGGCGAGTGTGCAGCCGATGCTGGTGCCGCAATCGGCAGCGCGTTTGCATATGCCGATCCTGGTGTCGGAATATACCGATTTCTATGCGGGCAAGCATCATGCCGTTAACGTGGGGACGATGTTCCGGGGGGCTGAGAATGCCTTGCCGCCCAACTGGCTGCATATTCCGATCGGGTATAATGGGCGGGCGTCCTCGGTTGTGGTGTCGGGCACCGACGTACGTCGGCCCTGGGGGCAGTTGAAGGGGCCGAATGACGCGGTGCCTGGGTGGGCGCCCTGTGCGCGGTTCGATCTGGAACTGGAGATGGGGGCCATTGTTGGTGTGGCCTCGGATGGGCCAATCACGGTGCAAGAGGCTGACGACAACATCTTTGGCTATGTGCTGCTGAACGACTGGTCCGCGCGTGACATCCAGGCCTGGGAGTATCAGCCTTTGGGGCCCTTTCAGGCCAAGGCGACAGCCACCACCATCAGCCCCTGGATCGTGACAAAGGCCGCGCTGGAGCCGTTCCGCTGTGACACGCCGGCGCGCGAAAAAGAGCTGCTACCGCATCTGCGGGACTGCGGGCCGATGCTGTATGACATTGATCTGTCGGTTACTTTGGCCCCTGCGGGGAAAGGCGCCACCACCCTGACCCGGACCAACTATCGCCAGATGTATTATTCGGCCGCGCAGCAGTTGGCGCATCACACCACCAGCGGCTGCCCGATGAATGTGGGCGATCTGCTGGGCTCGGGCACGATTTCGGGGCCGACGAAACCGGAGCGGGGCTCTTTGTTGGAGCTGAGCTGGGGCGGCAAAGAGCCCCTGACGCTGGACACGGGTGAGCAGCGCTGCTTCCTTGAGGATGGCGATACGCTGACCCTGCACGGCGCGGCCAGGGGCGATGGCTATACCGTCGGGTTCGGCGCGTGTTCGGGCACTGTTCTGCCCGCGCTGGATGACCCCTATCAACGCTAAAGGAGCCCCAAAATGGCCAAAGCATTCGCGTCCCAAGGGGACATGACCGAAAAAACCATCAGCTTCACCGAAGTGGGCGAGGGGCTGTATGCCTTCACCGCCGAGGGCGATCCGAACAGCGGCGTGATCATCGGCGATGACAGCGTGATGATCGTCGAGGCACAGGCCACCCCGCGCCTGGCCAACAAGGTGATCGAATGCGTGCGCAGCGTCACCGACAAGCCGATCACCCATGTGGTGCTGACCCACTATCACGCTGTGCGCGTCCTGGGTGCCAGCGCCTTTGGCGCGCAGCAGATCATCATGTCGGACGCTGCTCGCGCCATGGTCGTCGAACGCGGCCAAGAGGATTGGGACAGCGAATTTCAACGCTTCCCCCGCCTGTTTGAAGGCCACGAATCCATCCCCGGCCTGACCTTTCCGACCACCACCTTCAGCGATTCAATGACCGTTTATCTGGGGAATCGCCGCGTCGACATCCGCCAGATTGGCCGCGCGCACACGGCGGGCGATTCCATCATCCACGTGCCCGATCAGAACGTGATGTTCACCGGCGACATCGTCGAATATCACTCGGCCTGTTACTGCGGCGATGGGCATTTCGGCGATTGGGGCACCACTCTGGACAAGATCAAAGCCTATGACGTGGATGCCATCGCGCCCGGCCGTGGCGATGCCTTGGTGGGTAAGGAAATGGTCAATGCGGCGATTGAAAACACCCGCGATTTCGTCACCAGTACCTATCGCCCCGCCGCCAAGGTCGCCGCGCGCAACGGCACCTTGAAAGAGGCCTGGGACGCGGTGCGCGCAGAATGTGACCCCAAATTCGCCGATTACGCCATTTACGAACACTGCCTGCCCTTCAATGTCGCCCGCGCCTATGACGAGGCTCGCGGCATCGACACCCCCCGCATCTGGACCGCCCAGCGCGATCTGGACATGTGGGAGGCCCTGCAAGGCTAACGCATCCCCCGCGCCCAGGCCGGGCGCGGGCCCCAACGCATTCATGCTATCGGGCGTCATGTGCAGGCATGGCCATGGTTTCGTGCGTCCCAAAATCCGGAGGAGACACCCATGTTTGACGACAGATACACGCTGGCCTACCGGCTGTACCCTTACGAAAAATCTGCCGATCAGGATCTGAAAACACCTGTGCGCCATCCTGTCGTGGTGATGGGGGGCGGTCCCGTCGGGATTGCCACCGCGCTGGACCTGGGCCTGCAAGGCATCCCCGTTCTGGTGCTGGACGATCACGAAGGCGTCGGTATGGGCAGCCGCGCGATCTGTTTCGCCAAACGCTGTCTGGAGATCGCCGACCGCTATGGCTGCGGCGAGCCGATGCTGGACAAGGGCGTCGTCTGGAACCTGGGCAAAGTGTTCCATAAAGACGATAAAGTCTTTGAATTCAACCTGCTGCCGGAAGAGGGCCACAAGTTCCCGGCCTTCATCAACATGCAGCAACCCTATTTCGAAAGCTTCCAGATCGAACGTCTGCGCGCGCTCCAGGCCCAGGGTGCGCCGATTGAGATCCGCGGGAAGAACCGGGTCGATAATGTCACGGTCCAAGACGATCACCTGACCGTCGAAATCACAACCCCGGATGGCCCCTATACGCTAATGGCGGACTGGCTGATCGGCGCTGACGGTGCCAATTCCCCCCTGCGGGAAATGCTGGGCTATGATTTCACCGGCAAGGTCTTTCAGGACAGCTTCCTGATCGCCGACATCAAGATGAAAGGCGACGTGTCCTTTCCCACCGAGCGCTGGTTCTGGTTTGACCCCAGCCACGGAGAGGGGGCCTCGATGCTGCTGCACAAACAGCCCGATGACGTCTGGCGCGTGGATTTCCAGATCGGCTGGGACGTGGACCGCAAAGAAGAGATGAAAGAGGAAAACATACGCCGCCGTCTGGATGCTTTTCTGCAAGGGGTGGACTACGATCTGGTCTGGTCCTCGATCTATACGTTTCAGTGCAAACGGATGGACAGCTTCCGCCATGGTCGCGTGTTCTTTGCCGGGGATGCCGCGCATCAGGTCTCGCCCTTTGGGGCGCGCGGGGCGAATTCTGGCGTGCAGGACGTGGATAATCTGGGCTGGAAACTGGGGATGGTGATCAAGGGGCAAGCCCCCGATCGCCTGCTGGACAGCTACAATAACGAGCGTATCCACGGCGCGGATGAAAACATCCTGAACTCCACCCGTTCGACCGATTTCATCACGCCAAAATCGGGCATGTCCAAACTGCTGCGCGACGCGGTGCTGGACCTGTCGGAACAACACGCCTTTGCCCGGCCGATGGTGAACTCGGGGCGTTTGTCCGTGCCATGTATCTATGATGGCTCGCCGCTGAACACGCCCGACGGGCTGGACGGCCCTGCTCGTACCCGTCCCGGCGCGCCTTGCCCGGATGCGCCCTTGGGCGAGGGCTACCTGCTGTCCGAATTGGGCAATGAATTCATCCTGCTGACCATCGACGCAGAGGCGCCCGATACCCTGGACGAAAGCGGCGTTACCATCAAACGCCTGGCCTTATCGGCCAGCGACGACACCACCGGCGCCCTGGCCCAGCGCTATCTGGGCGCGGCCGAATCGGCCGTTTACCTGATCCGCCCCGACCAGCATGTCGCCGCCCGCTTTCAGAGCTATGACGACTCCAAAATCCGCGCCGCCCTGCGCCGCGCCATCGGCAAGGAGTAACCCCAATGTCCGATCTGATCCTGACCCCGAATATCGACGGCGTGGATGATTTCTATGCCGAGTTGATCGCCACCCATGACGGGCTGAGCGACGCAGACAGCCATGCGCTGAATGCCCGTCTGGTGCTGATTCTGGCCAATCATGTGGGGGATCGCGCCATCCTGAGCGCCGCGATGCAGACCGCCCGAGACACGTGATTCCTCTGCCGTCTTGACCTTTTACCGCCCCGGTGATGCTCTGCCCTTGCCGGGGTGCCGTGCTTTCTGCTACTTAACATGTTAAGCGAAAACCGGGAGGGTAAGATGCGCTGGAACGATTTTCCCAAATGGGGCAAATGGGCCGCCGATTGGGCCGCAAATTATCACGCAGGCCTAAAGGACAAACCCGTGCGCGCGCAGACGAAACCGGGGGATATTCTGGCCGCCCTGCCCGCCAGCCCCCCAGACAGCGCGCAGCCGATCGAAGACGTGATTGCCGATTTCGAAAACATCGTCGTCCCCGGCATCACCCATTGGCAGCACCCGCGTTTCTTTGCCTATTTCCCGTCGAATGCCTCGCCTGCGGCGGTACTGGCCGACAATCTGGTCACCGCAATGGCACCGCAATGTATGCTGTGGCAGACCTCGCCCGCCGCAACGGAAATGGAAACCCGCATGATGGACTGGCTGCGTCAGGGGCTGGGCCTGCCCCCGGAGTTTGCGGGGGTTATTCAGGATTCGGCGTCCTCGGCGACGCTGGCGGCGGTGCTGGTGATGCGCGAGCGCGCGCTGAACTGGGATGGCAATGCAAACGGTCTGCCGGGGCAAAAAACGCTGCGGATCTATTGCTCGGACGAGGTGCACACATCGGTGGATCGCGCCATCTGGGTGGCGGGGATCGGTCAGGCCAATCTGGTGCGCATCCCCACCCAAGGCCCCCTGCGTTCGATGGACATTGCCGCGCTAGAGGCGCAGATCCGGGCCGATCTGGACACCGGATACCTGCCCGCCGGAATCGTCGCCTGCGTGGGCGGCACCGGCACGGGCGCCTGCGATGACATCGCCGCTACATGTTCGCTGGCGCAGAAATATACTCTCTATACCCATGTGGATGCGGCCTGGGCGGGCTCGGCCATGATCTGCCCGGAATACCGCGATCTGTGGAAGGGCGTGGACCAGGCCGATTCTGTCGTCTTTAACCCCCACAAATGGCTGGGCACGCAGTTCGACCTGTCCGCCCATTTCGTCAAATCCCCTCAGGCTCTGACCCAAACGCTGGCCATTCAGCCTGAATATCTGAAGACCCACGGCGCGGACGGGATCATCAACTATTCGGAATGGAGCGTGCCTCTGGGGCGGCGGTTCCGCGCGCTGAAACTGTGGTTCCTGATCCGCGCCTATGGCATGGACGGGCTGCGCCAGATGATCCGCAATCATGTTAACTGGTCTCAGGCCCTGGCGGAAAAACTGCGTGCCGCCCCGGATATTGAAATCGTGACCGAGCCGGTGCTGTCGCTGTTTACCTTCCGTTATGCGCCTGCGGGCCGTGACCCCGATCAGGCCATCCTGGATCTGATCAACGCCATCAATGACGACGGGCGCATCTACCTGACCCAGACCCGCACGCAGGATAAGCTGGTGATCCGGTTCCAGGCGGGGCAGTTTGACTGTACCCAGGCGGATATCGACACCGCCTATACCGTGATCACCGAAATCGCTGCCAAACAGAAGGATCTCTGACATGCCGGCTATCAAGAACCCGTTCAAATCTGCTCTGGCCCGTGGCGACATGCAATATGGCTGCTGGTCCGGTTTCGCCGACCCTTTTGCGATCGAGGTGCTGGGCACCGCCGGTTTCGACTGGATCGTCATCGACGGAGAGCACGCGGCCAATGACGTGCGCTCGATCATGGCGCAGCTTCAGGCGCTTCAGGGCTCGGCCTCGCACCCCGTGGTCCGTGTCCCGGTGGGTGAGGATTGGGTGATCAAACAGGCGCTGGATGTGGGCGCGCAGACCGTTCTGGTTCCCATGGTCGAAAGCGCGCAGCAAGCCGCACAGCTGACCCGCGCCATGCGCTACCCGCCCGAGGGCATCCGCGGGGTTGGTGCCTCGATGGCGCGGGCGTCCCGGTTCGGGGCGATTACCGATTATGTGCAGACCGCGAACCAGGAAATCTGCCTGCTGGTCCAGGTCGAAAGCCAAAAAGGCGTAGACGCGCTAGAGGACATCCTGAACATCGACGGTATCGACGGGGTTTTTATCGGCCCGGCCGATCTGGCCGCCGATCTGGGCCATCCGGGCAACGCCGCACACGAGGATGTCCGCTCTGTGATCAAGCACTGCCTGGAACGCATCGCTGCCTCGGACAAGGCCGCCGGCATTCTGTCCCCCGTGGACGAGGTTGCCGCCGAATACCGCGATTGGGGCGCGCAATTCCTGGCCGTCGGGCTGGACGTCAACATGTTTGCACAGGCCGCCCGCGCCAAAGCGGCCAAGTGGAAATCCTGATATTGCTCAGCCCGTCAACAAAACCGGGCTTAAACCGCAGATTGCCCCAGGAAACCCCATGACAATCCGTCCGGTCCGGTCAATAGTCGCCTCAACAGACACCAGACCGGACCGGCATCATGACGGAAACCCTGCTGCAAAAGCGCACGCGCCTGCTGGGCCCCAATTTACCCACATTCTACCAAGAGCCCGTGCACCTGGTGCGCGGCGCGGGGGTGCATCTGTGGGACGCGGACGGGCGGCAATATCTGGATTGCTATAACAACGTCCCGCATGTCGGCCACTGCCATCCGAAGGTGGTGCAGGCAATCTGTCAGCAGGCGGGCACGCTGAACACGCATTCGCGCTATCTGCATGACGGAATCCTGAATTACGCCGAGCGCCTGCTGAACACGCTGGACACCGGCCTGGACACGATCCTGATGACCTGCACCGGCTCCGAGGCCAATGACGTCGCGCTGCGGATGGCGCAGGCCTGGACCGGGAATTCTGGCGTTATTGCAACGGATTACACCTATCATGGGAACACGGCGGCGGTCTCGCAGCTCAGCCGGACGAAGCCTCCGATTGGGGGGTACCAGGATAATATCGCCTTTGTCCCCGCGCCTGACAGCTACCGCCCCTTGGGCGGGCAGCCAGGCATGGAACACGCACGGGCCTTTGCCGCCGCGGTTAAGACGCAGATCCAGGAATTGCAGGCAAAGGGGCATGGCGTTTCGGCGCTGGTGGTCTGTCCGTTCTTCGCAAACGAAGGCTTTCCAGACCTGCCCCACGGCTGGCTGACCCCCGCAATCGAGGCCGTCCGACGCGCCGGAGGCATCGTCATCGCAGATGAGGTCCAGCCCGGTTTTGGCCGTCTGGGCAGTCATTTCTGGGGGCACGAACGCATCGGTTTTACCCCCGAGATCATCACCATCGGCAAACCCATGGCCAATGGCCACCCCGTCGGCGCAGTGATCGCCGGGGCCGGCCCGATGGGCGCGTTCCGCAATGCCTTTGGCTATTTCAACACCTTCGGCGGGAACCCGGTGTCGATGGCCGCATGTCTGGCCACGCTGGACGTTCTTCAGACCGAAGGCTTGCAGGAAAATGCCCGCGATGTCGGTGCCTATGCCAAAACCAGCCTGCAAGAGCTGGCCTCGCGTCACCCTCAGATCGGGGACGTGCGCGGCGCGGGGCTGTTTTTTGGAATCGAGCTGGTTCTGGACCGCGATCAGAAAACCCCCGCCCCCGAGTATACCCTGCGCATCGCCAATGAAATGCGCAGGCGAGGGGTGCTGCTGAACTTCCTCGGGCGGTACAAGAACGTCCTGAAAATGCGCCCGCCGATGGTGTTTTCCCGCGCGCATGTGGATCAGCTGGTGCAAACGCTGGACGCGGTGCTGGCGGAAACTCCGGTCGGGCCATGAGCCACGAAACCGCCCACAAGGCCGCTATGCGGTGGGGCATTGCCCCTGAGACGCTTAGCCTGGCGGCGCGGCGCGAAAATGCAGTCTATCGCGCGGATACACCGGATGGGCCGCGCGCCCTGCGTCTGCATCGCCCCGGTTATCGCAGTCAGGCCCAGCTGCGTTCGGAAATGCAGTGGATGGAAGCCCTGGCCCAGGGCGGGCTGAATGTTCCCCTGCCCCATCCGTCCACCGATGGCCACCTGATCGAGCTGATCGGAGACACGCCGGTCAGTGTTCTCAGCTGGATGCCCGGTACCCAGGCCGGCAAACTCGGCGATCTGGACGTTCCAGACCGCCTGCGCTTTGCTCAGGATCTGGGGCGCACAATGGCACGGCTGCACGATCTGTCCGATGCCTGGGCAAAGCCGGCCGATTTCATCCGGCCACACTGGGATCTGCACGGGCTGCTGGGGGATGCGCCCTTGTGGGGGCCGTTTTGGGACAACCCGGATCTGACACCGGCCCAGGCCGACACCCTGCGCCAGGTTCGGCGCCTGGCCTATTCGCAGCTGGCCGCCCAGCAGAGCGATCTGGACTATGGTCTGATCCACGCGGACATCCTGACCGAGAATGTTCTAGCCCAGGCTGGCGCGCTTTCGTTGATTGATTTTGACGACGGTGGCTGGGGGTTCCGCGATTTTGAGATCGCCACCTTTCTGATGCGTTTCCTTGCTGCGCCCGATTACGAAGACCTGCGCGATGCCGTGCTGAAGGGCTATGCCGTGCGGCGGGTCATCTCGTTGGAAAGCCTGGAGTTTTTCATCATGATCCGCGCGCTGACCTACCCCGGCTGGATCATCCCCAGACGTCAGGAACCCGGCGGCGCCGCGCGGTCACGGGTTGCGGTGGACACGGCCCTGCCGCTGGCAGAAAGATACCTGGCCGCGCACCGATAGAAAATTCCACCAAAGAGGCATTTGGCGCTTGAACCCGGCACAATGTTTTTCTAAACACCGGCTCACGCCAAGGCTGCTCCGTTCGTCTATCGGTTAGGACGCCAGGTTTTCAACCTGGAAAGAGGGGTTCGATTCCCCTACGGAGTACCACTTTTCCCGATCATATTTCTGCAATCGCCCCGCCCGGCATCGGTATGTCACGGCGTTTTTGTCGTGCGTTTGCCAATAAAAAAGGGGCGCACCGGGCGCCCCTCTTAGGTTTCAGACTGAATGCCGGCTTAGAAATGAACCGAACGCGAGGCGCCGGGGATGTCCTTCGGCGGTGCGAACTTAGTCAGGTCGATACCTTCGACGGCGGCCTTGTATTCCTCGATGGTCGGGGTGCGGCCCAGGATGGCCGACAGCACCACAACCGGGGTCGAGGCCAGCAGCGATTCACCCTTTTTCTCGGACGAATCTTCCACGACGCGGCCCTGGAACAGACGGGTCGAGGTAGCCAGAACGGTGTCGCCTTTTTCAGCTTTTTCCTGGTTGCCCATGCACAGGTTACAGCCCGGACGTTCCAGATACAGGATGTTTTCGTACTCGGTGCGGGCGGTGCTTTTGGGGGCCATGTCATCGAACTCGAAGCCCGAGTATTTTTGCAGGATTTCCCAATCGCCCTCGGCCTTCATCTCGTCGATGATGTTATAGGTGGGGGCAGCCACAACCAGAGGCGCGTTGAACTTCACCTCGCCCTGGACCTTCTCCAGGTTCTTCAGCATCTGAGCGACGATTTTCATGTCCCCCTTGTGCACCATGCACGAACCCACAAAGCCCAGATCCACTTTCTTCTCGGCCTTGTAGAACGAGATCGGGCGGATGGTGTCGTGGGTATAGCGCTTGGACACGTCGATGTTGTTCACGTCCGGGTCAGCGATCATCGGCTCGTTGATTTCGTCCAGATCGACGACAACCTCGGCAAAGTATTTGGCGCTGTCATCGGGCGACAGGGCCGGTTTTTCGCCAGACTTGATCTCGGCGATGCGTTTGTCGGCTTTGTCGATCAGGCCTTGCAGGGTCTGCGCCGCGTTGTCCATGCCCTTATCAATCATGATCTGGATGCGCGACTTGGCCAGCTCCAGCGAGCCGATCAGCGTGTCGTCATTCGAGATACAGATCGAGGCCTTGGCCTTCATCTCGGCGGTCCAGTCGGTGAAGGTGAAGGCCTGGTCGGCCAGCAGAGTGCCGATGTGCACCTCGATGATGCGGCCCTGGAAGACGTTATCGCCATGCTGTTTCAGCATCTGCGCCTGGGTGGCGTGCACCACGTCACGGAAATCCATGTGGTCTTTCATGGTGCCTTTGAACGTCACCTTAACCGATTCCGGGATCGGCATGGTGGCTTCGCCGGTGGCCAGCGCCAGAGCAACAGTGCCCGAGTCCGCGCCGAACGCAACGCCCTTGGACATACGGGTGTGGCTGTCGCCGCCGATGATGATGTCCCAATCGTCCACGGTGATGTCGTTCAGCACCTTGTGGATCACGTCGGTCATCGCGTGATACTCGCCCTGCGGGTCACGCGCGGTGATCAGGCCGAATTTGTTCATGAACGCCATCAGCTTGGGGATGTTGGCCTGCGCCTTCAGATCCCAGACCGAAGCCGTGTGACAGCCCGACTGATAGCCCGCGTCCAGCGAGGGCGAGATCACGGTGGCGGCCATGGCCTCCAGTTCCTGGGCGGTCATCGGGCCGGTGGTATCCTGACTGCCGACGACGTTCACCTTCACGCGCACATCCGAGCCAGCGTGCAGGACGGTGCCCGGCGCAACACCGCGGGCGTTGCGGTTAAAGATCTTCTCGACCGCGGTCAGGCCCTGACCGTCGATTGCCACCTCTTTCGAGGGCGCGTAGGCCGATTTCAGCTCTTGGCCCAGGGCTTCGGCTGCGAATGTTTGCAGCTTCTTACCGAAGACCACGGCATAGGAACCGCCCGCCTTGATGAATTCCACCTTCTGCGGGGTCAGCGCGCCCGAGATGTCCACCAGCTCGGTGCCGTCCGCATCGTATAGTTTCTTATCCTTGGTGTTGATCGTCAGCACCTTACCCGTCTCAACCGAGTAAACCTGCTCCAGCACCGGATCGCCGTTGTCATCCATGACAGTGTTGCCGTCGGCGTCCACTTTCTTGACCCAGTTTTTCAGGTCCAGACCGATACCGCCGGTCACGCCCACGGTGGTCAGGAAGATCGGCGAAATGCCGTTGGTGCCAGCCACAACGGGGGCGATGTTCACGAAGGGTACGTAGGGGCTGGCCTGTTTGCCGGTCCACAGCGCCACATTGTTCACACCCGACATCCGCGACGAGCCCACACCCATGGTGCCCTTTTCCGCGATCAGCATGACGCGCGCGCCGGGGTTGGCTGCCTGCAACGCCTGAATTTCGGCCTGAGCTTCGGGGGTGATCATACATTTGCCGTGCAGCTCGCGGTCTGCGCGGCTGTGCGCCTGGTTGCCGGGCGACAGCAGGTCGGTCGAGATGTCGCCCTCGGCGGCGATATAGGTGACGACTTTGATCTCTTCTTCAACTTCGGGCAGTTCGGTGAAGAACTCGGCCTTGGCATAGCTTTCCAGAATGTCGGTGGCGACAGCGTTGCCTGCGGCATGTGCCTCGGCCAGGCGATCCATGTCTGCCTCATAAAGGAAGACCTGGGTTTTCAGCACCTCGGCCGCCTGAGCAGCCAGCCCCGCGTCCGCGCCCAGGGCGATGTCCAGCAGCACCGCAATCGAGGGGCCGCCCTTCATGTGCGACAGCAGTTCAAATGCGAATTCCGAAGTGATTTCAGCCACTTCAACCGCACCCAGAATGATGTCTTTCAAAAAGGCCGCTTTCACGCCAGCGGCGCTCGTGGTGCCGGGCAGCGTGTTGTAGATGAAGAACTTCAACGAGTCTTCGCGATGCGCGTTCCCGGTGTCCTTGATCTGTGCGATCAGCTCTTCGACCAGAGCACCATCGTCGATGGGTTTGGGGTTCAGGCCCTGCTCTTTGCGAGTTTCAATCTCAGTAAGGTAGTCTGTGTACAAGCTCATGACATTCCCGGCGCTTAAGTTCTGTTACGCTTGCCCACAGGGCCGCAGAAGCGTCTGGCGAGCCGGGACAAGCTTGCTGTATGCGATAGTATACCAGCCAATATAGGCATGCAAGGTGATTCCCTTACTAGCAGGACACCAGCCTGCCTGCATTCGCGGCGCACTTCGCGCGGCAATATGCTGCGGAGCCCCCGGAAATGCCACAGCTATTGGGGCGCGTCAGCCGTTTTTCATCGCGGTGGGCTCTGCCTTAGAACACCCGGACGCGATGTCGTGATCAGTTCATCGGTGACATTTTCAGCCCCGTGGTGTACCCAAGCCCTAACAGCGTTCGGAGGATGACATGGACGGTACCTTTGCGGTTCTTTTTCTGATTGCCGGCCTGGCCGACATGAAAGCCAGTCACTGTCCGGTCTCGGGCTGCCTGACCGAACGCGACACCCCGGCGCGCATTGCCTTATCCGCGGGGGATGTGCAGTTTCAGAAAGACAGCATCGCCGAAGAAGTCTATGTCCGCTACGATTTCGGACGCGCCTATGGGCCGTTTCAGCCGGCTTTTGGCCTGTCCGCCACCAGTGATGGCGACGCCTGGATCGGGTTTGGCGCAACCTGGACGGGCTATTTCGCCCGGAACCGAGGCTATGTGCAATTGCATTTGATGCCCGGCCTTTATGCACAGGGGGATGGCCCGGATCTGGGGTCTCCGCTAGAGTTCCGTTCCGGCGCAGAAATCGGATATGAAACCCGCAAAGGCGTTCGGATCGGCCTGTCCTACGATCATCGTTCCAATGCGGACATCGAAACGGTGAATCCAGGCCTGGAAACCGTTCAATTACGTGTCAGCATCCCACTGAAATAACCTCTGGCTGATCCACCATAGCCCATGCAGTCGCGATATTGGGGTTATTGCTCACATGAGGGTGTTATCAGCCGCTGGCGACAACACAAAATCAAAACGCCCCGCGGGAAACCCGAGAGGCGTTCAGAATTTTGGTTGCGGGAGCAGGATTTGAACCTGCGACCTTCAGGTTATGAGCCTGACGAGCTACCGGGCTGCTCCATCCCGCGCCATTCTTTTCATCTATTTAGAGGGATCATAGTTTGGTTATTACTAGGTTTGGCGGTTACCTACTCTCCCACACCTTAAGATGCAGTACCATTGGCGTTAGAGCACTTAACTTCCGAGTTCGGGAAGGGATCGGGTGTTTTGCTTCTGCTATGACCACCAAACCGAGTAATAACCAAGTGTCCAAGTCAGTACGCTGTACATTGTGTTGTGTATGCTTTTGATATGATTGAGTAACTAGTCTTGCTGTTACTGGATCAAATCAAGCCTATCGGACCATTAGTACCGGTCAACTGAATGCATTGCTGCACTTACATCTCCGGCCTATCGACGTGGTGGTCTACCACGGTCCTCAGGGATACCTTGTTTTGAGGGGGGCTTCCCGCTTAGATGCCTTCAGCGGTTATCCTGTCCGTTCATAGCTACCCAGCACTACCGTTGGCACGATAACTGGTCCACCAGTGGAACGTTCACCCCGGTCCTCTCGTACTAGGGGCAACTCCTCTCAAGTATCCTACACCCACGGCAGATAGGGACCGAACTGTCTCACGACGTTCTAAACCCAGCTCACGTACCTCTTTAAACGGCGAACAGCCGTACCCTTGGGACCTGCTCCAGCCCCAGGATGAGATGAGCCGACATCGAGGTGCCAAACACTGCCGTCGATATGGACTCTTGGGCAGTATCAGCCTGTTATCCCCGGCGTACCTTTTATCCGTTGAGCGATGGCCCTTCCACACGGGACCACCGGATCACTATGGCCGTCTTTCGACTCTGCTCGACTTGTCAGTCTTGCAGTCAGGCTGGCTTCTGCCATTGCACTCAACGAGCGATTTCCGACCGCTCTGAGCCAACCTTCGCGCGCCTCCGTTACTCTTTAGGAGGCGACCGCCCCAGTCAAACTACCCGCCACACAGGGTCCCGGATCCGGATAACGGACCGCGGTTAGACATCAAGCAAAGCAAGGGTGGTATCTCAAGGGAGGCTCCACCAGGACTGGCGTCCTGGTTTCAAAGCCCACCACCTATCCTGCACATGCTTGGCCTGATGCCAGTGTGAAGCTGTAGTAAAGGTGCACGGGGTCTTTCCGTCTAACCGCGGGAAGCCTGCATCTTGACAGGCAATTCAATTTCGCTGAGTCTATGTTGGAGACAGCGGGGAAGTCGTTACGCCATTCGTGCAGGTCGGAACTTACCCGACAAGGAATTTCGCTACCTTAGGACCGTCATAGTTACGGCCGCCGTTTACTTGGGCTTCAATTCAAGGCTCTCACCTCTCCTTTTAACCTTCAAGCACCGGGCAGGCGTCAGACCCTATACGTCGTCTTGCGACTTCGCAGAGCCCTGTGTTTTTAGTAAACAGTCGCCACCCCCTGGTTTGTGCCCCCAGTCAATACTTGCGTAGAAACCGGGCCTCCTTCTCGCGAACTTACGGAGGTATTTTGCCGAGTTCCTTCAACATAGTTCTCTCAAGCGCCTTGGTATTCTCTACCAGTCCACCTGTGTCGGTTTAGGGTACGGTCTTATAGGAGGGCTATTTCCAGGAACCGATCAGCAGCCCAATCAATCCGATAAGATTGAACTACCTTCACGATCCGTCACCACTCCACGGCTCAGGAATATTAACCTGATTCCCATCGACTACGCATTTCTGCCTCGCCTTAGGGGCCGGCTTACCCTGCTCAGATTAGCTTTAAGCAGGAACCCTTGGACTTTCGGCGACAGTGTCTCTCACACTGTTTGTCGCTACTCATGTCATCATTCTCACTAGTGATCTCTCCACCGGATGCCTTACAGCCCGGCTTCACAGAAAGCACTTGATCTTGTGCTACCGCCTTCGGCTACTTGAGCACAGTTACCTGCGCCAAGACCTTTGGCGATAATAAAGATCAGTGCTATGTCACACTACGCTCCGCTACCATGCACTATGTGCATCCTCAGCTTCGGCTCATGGCTTGAGCCCCGTTACATCTTCGCCGCAAGACAACTTATTTAGACCAGTGAGCTGTTACGCTATCTTTAAAGGATGGCTGCTTCTAAGCCAACCTCCTGGTTGTTTTGGTCGTCTCACCTGCTTTCCCACTTAGCCATGAATTAGGGGCCTTAGCTGGAGGTCAGGGTTGTTTCCCTCTCCACCACGGACGTTAGCATCCGTGGTGTGTCTGCCATCTAGTACTCCCGGGTATTCGGAGTTTGGTTAGGATCAGTAAGCCTGTGGGGCCCCATTACCCATCCAGTGCTCTACCCCCCGGGGTATTCGGATGACGCTCTACCTAAATAGATTTCGCGGAGAACCAGCTATCTCCGAGTTTGATTGGCCTTTCACCCCTAGGCACAACTCATCCCGACCTTTTTCAACAGGTGTGGGTTCGGCCCTCCAGTAAGTGTTACCTTACCTTCAGCCTGGTCATGCCTAGATCACTCGGTTTCGGGTCTGATCCCACGAACTCGACGCCCTATTAAGACTCGCTTTCGCTGCGCCTACACCTATCGGCTTAAGCTTGCACGTGAGACCAAGTCGATGACCCATTATACAAAAGGTACGCTGTCAGGCCGCAAGGGCCCTCCAACTGATTGTAGGCGTTCGGTTTCAGGTACTGTTTCACTCCCCTCGTCGGGGTGCTTTTCACCTTTCCCTCACGGTACTGGTTCGCTATCGGTCAGTAAGGAGTACTTAGCCTTCGAAGGTGGTCCTCCGATCTTCAGACAGAATTTCACGTGTTCCGCCCTACTTAATACGTCCAATCATGCTTCTTATACGGGACTGTCACCCACTTTGGTCACGTATTCCAACGTGTTCTAATCACAATCATGGCTCGGCTGGTCCCCGTTCGCTCGCCGCTACTAGGGGAGTATCAATTGATTTCCTTTCCTCCGGGTACTTAGATGTTTCAGTTCCCCGGGTTTGCTCTTAAAACCCTATGTATTCAGGTTTTAAGTACCTGGTTAAGAATGTTATTGATTACCGAAGTAACAATAACAAACTTTCAGGTGGGTTGCCCCATTCAGAGATCCATGGATCAAAGCTTATTCTCAGCTCCCCATGGCTTATCGCAGAGTATCACGTCTTTCATCGCCTCTTACTGCCAAGGCATTCACCAAACGCCCTTCTCGCGCTTGATTTGATCCAGAAAGAGCAAGACTTGTTGGATGCGCTACCGCTTCGCTACTTGAGCGCGTTGGTAACACTGCGCTACCGCTTCGCTACTTGAGCGCAGGGCAGAGCCAAATCTCATTGCCGCCAGGCTGGTTCGACTGGCAGCTCTCAATCCGGTCAAAAGCATACTTTCCCGCCTGAACAGATGTCGGTCTGTTCAGACAATAGTGACACTTTCTTTCGAAAGTGCACTTGGTTAGTGTACTTGACTTGGACAACACCGTCGTTTTCGAAGCGATATGCTGCAAACCTCCAAGGAAAGCGGGTTTGCAACACCGGCCTTGCGAACAAGGCA